>DASWMS010000093.1:0-32170 GCA_036399655.1 Allosphingosinicella sp.
CCGGAAACCCGCGTCGGCGATGTAGTGTGCGGAGTAGGTCGGCACCGGCCGGTAGCCCCGGGCGATTTTGTGGGAGCCCTGGGCGCCGGCTTCGACCCGCTTCAACCCGCGCGCAATCGCCGCGTCAATCGCCTGGTAGTAGCAGATTTCGAAGTGGAGGTGCGGGACCTCCGCGACGGTGCCCCAATAGCGGCCGTAGAGCGTGTCCTCGCCGATCAGGTTCATGGCACCGGCGATCGGCTCACCATCGTGGTGCGCGAAGATGAGCAAGATCTTGTCCGCCATGCGCTCGCCGAGCAGGGAGAAGAAGCGGCGGGTGAGGTAAGGGCGGCCCCACTTGCGGGCGCCGGTGTCCTGATAAAAGGCCCAGAAGGCGTCCCACACCTCTTCGGTGAGATCGGCGCCGGTGAGGCGGCGGATGTCGAGGCCCTCCACGGCGGCGGCGCGCTCCTTGCGGATCGCCTTGCGCTTTCGCGAGGAAAGGGAGGCGAGGAAGTCTTCGAAGCTCGCGTAGCCGTCATTGTGCCAGTGGAACTGGCTGTCGATCCGGATCAGCCAGCCGGCGCGTTCGAACAGCTCTACTTCCGCCGAGTCGATGAAGGTGGCGTGGGCCGAGGACAGGCCGTGCTCGTCGACGATCGCCCGCGCGGCGGCGATGAGCGCGGGGGCGAGCGCGCCGTCGGCGGTGAGGAGGCGGCGGCCGGGGACGGGCGTGAACGGGACGGCGATCTGGAGCTTGGGATAATAGTCGCCGCCGGCGCGCTCGAAGGCGTCGGCCCAGGCGTGGTCGAAGACATATTCGCCCTGGCTGTGGCTCTTGACGTAAGCGGGCATGACGGCGGAGGGGCGCCCGTCCGCGCCGTCGATCGCGACCGGCACGGGCTGCCAGCCGGTGCGGGGCGTGGCACTCCCCGATTCTTCGAGGATCGAGAGAAAGGCGTGGCTGGTGAACGGATTGGCGGTGCCGGCGCAGCGGTCCCAATCCTGCGCCGCGAAGGTCGAGACCCCGTCGGCGATGCGGGCGAGGAGCTCGCTCACCTTTCCTCGTAGATGATCTGGTCGGCCTCGGCCGCGGCGACCGCCCGCTGTTCGCCGCCGCGTACCGTCCAGGTGAGGACGGGCAGGCCGCGCGCGCGCTGAGCGCGGGCGAAGGCGGAGGGCAGGCTCGATATGTCGTAGGCGAGGAAGTGCGGGCGGGCGCGCCACAAGGCTAGGCGGCGCTCGGCGCCGGCATGGACGCGGCGGCCGCGGCGGTGCTCGGTGACGACCAGCCCGCGGGTGATGCCGCGGCCGTTTTTGTAGAACCAGCGGGGGACTTCCGGATTGAACGACATGATCGCCATCCTGCCGGGATAATCGCGAACGGCGCGCAGCACCGAAGCGCAGAGCGGCCCGACGCGCGGTGTCGGCGCCTTCACTTCGATGAGCAGCGGCACGCGGGCATCGACGAGGCGGACGATGTCGCCGAGGGTCGGGATGGTCTCGCCCGCGCCGGAGAGCGCGATCGCCTGCAGCTCGTCGGCTGTCCTCTCGCGCACCCGCCCGGCCTGGCCGGTCAGGCGGCGCAGGTCGTAGTCGTGGAAGACGATCGCCTCGCCGTCGCGGCTGGCCTGGACGTCGAGCTCGATGCCATGGCCGAGCGCCACGGCCGCTTCGAACGCCTTGCGGCAATTTTCGACGACATCGGCGCCGTGGAGGCCGCGGTGCGCGTAGGGCTGCGCGGTCAGCCAGTCGATCCTCGCGGCGAGCGGCGGCGGCGCGAAACGATCGTCAAGCAGGCGAAACGGCAACGATCGCATCGATCTCGACCGCGGCGCCGAGCGGCAGGGAGGGCACGCCGACGGCGGCGCGGGCGTGGCGGCCCATCTCGCCGAACACCTGCTCCATGAGCTCGGACGCGCCGTTCGCGACCTTGGGCTGATCGGTGAACGTGCCGGCGCTGTTGACGAACACGCCGAGCTTCACGATCCGCTCGACGCGGTCCAGGCCGACCGCCTTTTCGATCTGCGCGAGCAGCATCAGGCCGCAGGCGCGCGCCGCCCGCACCCCATCCTCGAGGCCGAGATCCTCGCCGAGCCGCCCGGTGAGGAGCGTGCCGTTCTCGAACGAGACCTGCCCGGAAATGTGGAGGATGTTCCCGACCAGCACCGTCGGCACATAAGCGGCGACGGGGGCGGCGGCTTCGGGAAGGGCGATGCCGAGTTCGGCGAGGCGGTCGTGGGTGGCGCTCATGGCCCGCGCTAAAGACGAAGGCGCCGCGCAAGGTCAAGCGGCCTCGCACAGCTTCCCGGCGGAGGCGAGCGCCTGTAGAGGCGAGGCGATGAAGCCGATGGCGGAAAGAACAGGCGTCGACGCCGAGACCTTCCGCGGCGAGATCAAGGCGGCGGGGCGGCCGGTGGTGCTGCGCGGAGCGGCGGCGGACTGGCCTGCCGTCGCCGCGGCACGTCGCGGCTCGCACGGCCTTGCGGCCTATCTCGGCCGGTTCGACGCCGGGCGTGCGGTCGACGTTCTGGTCGGCCCGCCGGAGATTGGGGGATATCTCTTCTACCGCCAGGACATGAGCGGCCTCAACTTCGCCCGCTCGAAGCAGCGTATCGCCGCCGTGCTTGGCGAGCTGATCCGGCTGGAGGGCGCCGCGCGTCCCCCGGCTGTCGCGCTCCAGAGCCTGGAGGTTCGTGACGGCCTCCCCGGTTTCGAGGCCGAGAACGCGCTTCCTCACGTCGACGCCGCGGTCGTCCCACGGGTCTGGATCGGCAACAAGGTGACGGTCGCGCCGCATTTCGACTTGAACGACAATATCGCGGTGGTCGTCGCCGGCCGGCGGCGCTTCACCCTCTTCCCGCCGGACCAGCTTCCCAACCTTTACGTCGGCCCGTTCGATTTCTCGCCCGCCGGCGCTCCGGTCTCGATGGTCGATCCGCGCGCGCCGGATTTCGAACGCTACCCGCGCTACCGCGAGGCGCTCGAAGCGGCCGAGACGGCGGAGCTGGAGCCGGGCGACGCGGTCTACATCCCGTACATGTGGTGGCACGGCGTCGAGTCGCTGGGTGCGTTCAACATGCTCGTCAATTACTGGTGGAACGAGGCGCGGGCGGCGGGGTCGCCGTTCGACGTGCTGATGCACGCTTTCCTGGTCCTGGGCCGCATGCCCCCCGCACAGAAGGCGGCCTGGCGCGCGATGCTCGATCATTATGTCTTCGGCGCGAACGGCGATCCGATGGAGCATCTCGCGCCCGAGCATCGCGGGGCGCTGGGCGGCCTGGACGAGGTCGGCGCGGCGGCGATGCGGCGCTACCTCGCGCAGAGCCTCGCGCGGCGCTGAGCCGCCGGGGATATCGGACCGGGTGAAAAAAGACCCCGGCCGGCGACTCGCAACGCCGGCCGGGGCCCGCCGTGGAACCTGTTCAGCAGCGCCGGCCGCGGCCGCCGGGATCCGCGGAGCTGCCGCTGTCGCTGTCGCTGCAGCTGCGATTGCCGCCCCGCCCGCGTCCGCCGCCGCGGCCGTTGCCGACCGGATCGGAAGGGTCGTTGTCGGTGACGCCGCTGCGCCCGCGCCCGCTGCCGCCGCCCACCGGGTCGCCCGGGTCGCTGTCGGTGAGGCCGGTCCGGCCCCGCCCGCCACCGCGCCCGCGGCCGACCGGATCCGAGGGATCGTTGTCGGTGGTGCCGCCGCCGCGTCCGCCGCGTCCGCCGCGTCCGCGGCCGACCGGGTCGGAGGCGTCGTTGTCGGTCGTTCCGCCACTTCCGCCGCGCCCGCGGCCGACCGGATCGGACGGGTCGTTGTCGCTCGTGCCGCCGCGCCCGCCGCGTCCCCGGCCGACGGGGTCGGACGGGTCGTTGTCGGTGGCGCCGCTCCCGCGTCCGCCGCCGACCGGGTCGGCATTGGCTCCGCTGTCCGAATCGCTCTGGCCGGCGCCGGCCGGGCTCGCGCCGATGACGAGCAGCGCGCCGCCCGCGGCGGCGCCGCCCGCGACCTGGCCGAGGAAAGAGCGGCGGCTAAGCTTACGGGTAACCTTCATCGCTCTTCCCTTCGAACGCACCTGGGCAGTCGAGAGGAGGATGGCGTTCCGCTGGCGTCACGTAAATTCCGACATATGTCGGGTGAGGCGACTTCAGCAGCGCCGCGCGCCGGGCGTGTTCGGATCGCCGGGATCGGCATCGTTGCAGCTTCGGCCGCGCTGGGGCGGATCGGCGCTGTCCGCGTCGGTGATGCCGGAGAGGGTGCCCCGGCCCGGCCGGTCGGCACGGTCCTGGTCGGTGAGGCCGGTGCGGGTGCCGCGGTTGGCCGGATCGGCGCGAGGGCCCGTGTCGTTGTCGCTGCGCCGGACGGCATGGGCGGCGCCTGCGGCCGCGACCACCGCGCTGCCGGCGACCGCAGCCAGGAACGAACGCCGGCTGAGCTTGCGACTCGGCTTCATCGCGGATCCCCTTTTCCCCGGCGGGAGGATACACCCTTCAAGGCATCGCCGGCAACGAGGCTTGCAGGCGGCGGCGCAGTCATTAGGCTGGCAGACACTTCGAGGGAGGATGCGGAATGCTCGAAATGATCGGCTTGTTCGGGGGCGCGCTGGTCCTCGTCCTGGTGCTCCGCTGGGGGCTGAGGAAGATCGCGTTCGCGACGATGACGTTCGACGTCCCGCTCGGCGGCGAGGTCTACAAGCTGCGGAAAGGCGTCTTCGTCGATCCTCAGGGCCGCCCGGTCACCGACCCCGATCGCCTCGCCGCGCTGGACGAGGCTTGGGCCGCGATCGAGCAGCGGACGGCGCAGCAGACCGCCGCGATCCACACGACGCGCCTCGGCTCCTGAGCCCGGCCGCGATTGCGCGGGGTCGGCGCGCCACCTAGATGCGCTGCATGCTCGACGCCCAGAACGCTCCCGCCGCTCCCGCCGCCGCCATCCGCCGCGAGGATTATACGCCGCCCGACTGGCAGGTGACCGACATCGCGCTGGACTTTGATCTCGGCGCGGAGCGGACGGTCGTGCGCTCGGTAATGAAATTGGAGCGCCGCGGCGCCGCCGGTTCTCCGCTGCGGCTGGATGCCGAAGCGCTCACCGTCCGGAGCATCCGCGTGGACGGCGGCGAGGCGGCGTGGAGCCATGAGGGCGACTCGCTTCTCGTCCCGCTCGCCGGAGACGCCGCGATCCTCGAGACGGAAGTCGAGATCTCGCCGCGCGCCAACACGCAGCTCATGGGCCTGTACGAGTCGGGCGGCATCCTGTGCACCCAGTGCGAGGCGGAGGGCTTCCGCCGCATCACGCCCTTTCCCGACCGGCCCGACGTCCTCGCCCGCTTCCGCGTGAAGATGATCGCCGACAAGGCGCTCTATCCGGTCCTGCTCTCGAACGGCGACCGCGTCGGCGGCGGCGATCTCGAGGGCGGCCGTCACTGGGCCGAATGGCACGATCCCTTTCCCAAGCCCTGCTATCTCTTCGCGCTGGTCGCCGGCGATCTCGTCGTCAACCGGGACAGCTTCGTCACCCGCTCCGGCCGCGAGGTGGAGCTCGGCATCTATGTGCGCGACGGCGACCTGCCCCGGACCGCACACGCGATGGAGGCGCTCAAGGCCTCGATGAAGTGGGACGAGGAGGTCTACGGCCGCGAGTACGATCTCGACGTGTTCAACATCGTCGCGGTGGCGGATTTCAACTTCGGCGCGATGGAGAACAAAGGCCTCAACATCTTCAACTCGCGCTATGTCCTGGCGGATGCCGAGACGGCGACGGACGCGGATTACGACGCGGTCGCGGGCGTCGTCGCGCACGAATATTTCCACAATTGGTCCGGCAACCGGGTCACCTGCCGCGACTGGTTCCAGCTTTCGCTGAAGGAAGGCTTCACGGTCTTTCGCGACCAGCAATTCTCGGCCGACCAGGGCTCGGAAAGCGTCAAAAGGATCGAGGACGTGCGCACGTTGCGCGCCGCGCAGTTTCCCGAGGACGGCGGCCCGCTCGCCCATCCGGTGCGGCCCGACAGCTACATGGAGATCTCCAACTTCTACACGGCGACCGTCTACAACAAGGGCGCCGAGCTGATCCGCATGCTCCACACGCTGCTCGGCGCCGAGACCTTCCGCAAGGGCAGCGACCTCTATTTCGAGCGGCACGACGGCCAGGCGGTGACCTGCGAGGATTTCGTGCGGGCGATGGAGGACGCCTCGGGCGTCGACCTGACGCACTTCCGCCTCTGGTATTCGCAGGCGGGAACGCCGCGGGTGCGCGCGAGCCTCGCGCACGAGGCGGGCTCCGCGCGGGCGCGGCTCCGGCTGGAGCAGCAGGTGCCGCCGACGCCCGGCCAGAGCGAAAAGAAGCCGATGCCGATCCCGCTGCGCATCGCCCTGTTCGGCGAGGGCTCCGGCGACAAGATCGACGAGCAGCTCGTGCTGCTGGAGGAGGCTTCGAAGGAGATCGTCTTCGACGGCCTCGCCGAGCGGCCGGTCCTCTCGGTCAACCGCGGCTTCTCCGCGCCCGTGATCGTCGAGACAGACCGGAGCGGCGCCGATCTCGCCTTTCTCTCGGCGCGGGACGACGATCCCTTCGCGCGCTACGAGGCGATGCAGCAATTGATGCTCGATACGCTGCGCGCCGCGATCGACCGCCGCGAGGCCGATCACGGCGCGGTCGTCGAAGCGGTGCGCGAAACCCTCGCCGACGAGGCGCTCGATCCAGCCTTCGTCGCCGAAGCCGTGCTGCTGCCGAGCGAGAGCTTCGTCGGCGACCAGCTCGCCATCGTCGATCCCGAAAAGGTGCACCGCGCGCGCCAGGCGCTGCGCCGCGATCTCGGCGCCGAGCTCGAGACGATGTGGCGCTCGGCTTATGCGGCGCACGCCGCGAACCGCTACGAATATTCGCCGGCCGCGAAGGGCGCGCGGCGGCTGCGAACGGTCGCCCTGAGCTACATCGACGCCTCGGGCGCTCCGGACGCCGCCGCGCTGGCCAAGCGCCAGTTCGACGAAGCCGACAACATGACCGACCGCCAGGGCGCGCTCGGCGTGCTGGTGAACGGCGATGCGCCGGAGCGGGAGGCGGCGATCGAGGCCTTCTATGCGCGCCACCGCCACGACGGCCTGGTGCTCGACAAGTGGTTCACGGCGCAGGCCCTGTCGCTGCGCGACGACACGCCGGAGCGGGTGGCGGCGCTGGCCGAGCATCCGGACTTCACGATCCGCAACCCCAATCGCCTCCGCGCCCTCGTCGGCGCGTTCGCGGCCAACCAGCGCGCGCTCCACGAGCCGTCGGGCCGCGGCTACCGCTTCCTCGCCGACATGATCCTCGCCGCCGACCGCATCAACCCGCAGACCGCCGCGCGCCTCGTCCCCCCGCTCGGCCGCTGGCGCCGCTTCGACGAAGCCCGCGCCGCGATGATGCGGACGGAGCTGGAGCGGATCGTGGGCACGCCGGGCCTGTCGAAGGACGTGCTGGAGCAGGCGTCGAAGAGCCTCGGCTGAGCGCCGCCATGCTCCCGCCGATCCGCGTCAGGCTCGTTCCGCACGATCCGGCGTGGGCGGCGGCGGCGGCAGCGTACGCGGCGCGGATCGAGCGCTCGGCGGGCCTTGCCGTTCACCACGTTGGATCGACCGGCATCCCCGGCATATCCGCCAAGCCGGTCCTCGACCTGCTTGCCGTCGGCCGCAGCCTCGATGCGCTCGACGCGGCACGGCCGGCCCTGGAGGCGTTCGGTTTCGTCTGGCGGGGCGAGAACGGCATGGCCGGCCGCCGCTACTGCACCCTCGTCGACCCCGAGAGCGGCGAGCGGCGAGTCCAGCTCCACTGCTTTGCCGAGGGCGATCCGGCGATCCGGCGGCACCTCGCGTTTCGCGACCATCTGCGTGCGAACCCTGCCGTGGCGGCCGAGTACGAGCAGGAAAAGGCCCGCTGCGCGGCGCTGCACCCCGACGACAGCCACGCCTACACCGACTGCAAGAGCGAATGGATCGTGCGCGTGGAGGCAGAGGCGCTGCGCAGCACCTGAAGTGGGGAGTCGGCGCTCTCGGAGCTGCGCCTTGGGTTACGCGCTTTCACCTGGGCGGCGCGCGACGGCCTCGAAGAAGGTGTAGCAGATCAAGCCTTCGGGCTCAGCCGCGCGGCAGAGCGCATCGACTCCCGCAGCAGGCCTCGAAGAGCCCCGGCTGAGTCATGCCCGGCACGAACCTGGAAGCCCCTCTCCTTGATGGGGAGGGGATCACGCCGGATGCCCGATCAGCTCCCGCCGCCGCCGACCCAGGTCGCGACTTGCTCGGCGATCTGGTTGGCGGCCTGGTTGAGGGCGGGGGCGACCGTGGCGGCGTCGGCGACGGCGACGGGGACGCGCGCTTCGAAGCGCTGGGTGACGATCGAGGTGCGGTTCCGCTCGAGGACGGCGTCGTAGACGGCGACGGCTTCCATCCGGTCGGCGTCGAGGCCGAACATCATGAGCTGGCCGGCGAGGCGGGTGCCGGGCTCGGCGGTATATTGGCCGGGATCGAGGACGACGCGGCCGGTGCGCGCCGCGATCGTCTCGGAGACGACGGCGCGGAACAGCTCGGCGGGATCGTCCGACCAGAAGGCCTTGCGCAGATACTGGATGGTCTGCGGCGCGACGTAGACGGGAACGCGGTTGGTCTGCAGCGCGACCGGGACGGTGGGCTCGGAGACGGTGATCGCGTCGCCCGGCCCGGCGGTCCGCTGCGTGCCGACGGCGCGGGTCTGGTCGGCCTTGAGCGTCAGGAGCTCGCTCGGGGCGCTGCCGCCGAAGCAGGCGGCGAGGCTGAGGGCCGCGGCGGCGGCGAGAATGGCGCGGATCGTCATTGCTTGTTCCGTCTTCCTCGATAGTCGGGCAGCGCCGGGCCGCCGATGATGCCGCCCACGCCCTGGCGTTCGATCCGGGTGGTGATCGCGCGAAGGCTCTCGGAGGTTTCGCGAAGGTCGCCGATCAGTGCGCCGACCTGCGGCAGGGTCTGGTTGGTGAAGGCGTTGACTCCGGGCCGGGCTTCGGCGAGCACGCCGTTCAGATTCTCCATGCTCTGCTCGGCGGCGCGGATCGTGTGCCTGAGATCGTTGACGAGCGGGCGGCCTTCGTCGTTCACCAGCCGCTCGGTCGAGCTCATCAGGCGCCCGGCGCGCTCCGCGGCCTCGCCCGCCTGGCGGATCGAGATGCGCGCTTCGGCCAAGGTCGCCGCGATTTCCGGCGAGCGTTCCGCCAGCGAGCGGCTGATCTCTTCGGTGTTGGCGAGGATGCCGGCGATGGATTCCTGGTTCCGGTCCGAAAGGATCTGGGTCAGCCGGTCGGTCAGCGTCGATATGCGTTCGAGCAGCTCGGGCGCGGTGTTGAGGATCTGGCCGAAGGCGCCCGGCCGCGTCGGGATCACGGGAACGCCGTAGGGGCAGACCGCCGGGGCGTTGGCCTCCGGACAGGAGATTGGCGGCGGCGTCCGCTCCCGCCGGCCGGCAGGGAGCTCCGGCGGGTTGAGCTGGATCTGGCTGAGGCCGGTGAAGCCGACGCCGCGGATCGTCGCCGTGGTCCCCTCGATGATCGGCGTGTTCTCGCGCACGCCGATCCGGACCCGGACGAACTCGGGCCTGCGCTCCTCGACGTCGATCGCCTCGATCTGCCCGACCGGCACGCCGTTGAAGGTCACGGCGGTGCCCTTGGCGAGCCCTTCCACCGACTGGCGGAAGAAGATGTCATATTCGCGCTGCTTGTCTCCCGACACCTGGCTCAGCCAGACGATGAAGACGACGAGTGCCGCGAGCAGGGCCAGAACGACGCCGCCGACGAGGATATGGTTCGAACGGGTTTCCATCAGGCGCTAGCTCTTTCCCTCTTGTCCACCGTCGCAGCGGCGCGCCCGCGCGGGCCGCGGAAATATTCCTGAATCCACGCGTGGTCCAAAGCCAATAATTCCGGAATCGTCCCGATTGCCACCACCTTCTTGTCGGCGAGCACCGCGACCCGGTCGCAGATCGCGTAGAGCGTGTCGAGATCGTGGGTGATGAGGAAGACGGTGAGGCCCAATGCGTCGCGAAGCTCGTTGATCAGGTCGTCGAACGCGGCGGCGCCGATCGGGTCGAGGCCGGCGGTCGGCTCGTCGAGGAAGAGGAGCTCGGGGTCGAGCGCGAGGGCGCGGGCGATTCCGGCGCGCTTCCTCATGCCGCCCGAAAGCTCCGACGGGAATTTGGCGCCGGCGTCGGCGGCGAGGCCCGACATCACGATCTTGTAGGCCGCGATCTCGTCCATCAGCGTTTCGTCGAGGCGCGGAAAATATTCGCGGATCGGGACCTGGATGTTCTCCGCGACGGTTAGGGTGGAGAAGAGCGCGCCGCCCTGGAAGAGGATACCCCAGCGGCGGCGGACGTGCTTGGCCTCCTCCTCGGGGCGGCCGATCATCGATTCGCCGAACACGGTGATCTCGCCCTCGACGGGCGTCTGGAGGCCGATGATCGAGCGCATCAGCACCGACTTGCCGGTGCCCGATCCGCCGACCACGCCGATGATCTCGCCGCGGCGCACGTCGAGGTCCAGCCCGTCGTGCACGACCTGCGCGCCGAACGCGTTCTTGAGGCCGCGCACCTGGATGATCGGCGCCTGGTCGGCTGGTCGGTCGCTTCGGGAAAGGTCGGTCACAGCCATCCGATCGAAGTGAAGAAGACGGCGAAGAAGGCGTCGAGGACGATCACGAGGAAGATCGCCTGGACGACGGCCGCCGTGGTGCGAAGGCCGACGCTTTCCGCGTTTCCTTCCACCTGCAGCCCCTGAAAGCAGCCCGCCATGGCGATAATGAGGCCGAAGACGGGCGCCTTGATCAGCATCTGCCAAAGATCGGTCTCGGGAACGACCTCGCGCAGCCGCTGCACGAAGGTGACGGGCGGGATGCCGAGATCGACCCAGCAGAAGATGCCGCCGCCGACGATCGCGAAGACCGAGGCGTAGAAGCCGAGCACCGGCATCAGGATGACGGTGGCGAGGACCCGCGGCACGACGAGCGCCTCCATCGGCGGGACGCCGATCGTGCGCATGGCATCGATCTCTTCGGAAAGCTTCATCGATCCGATCTGCGCGGCGAAGGCAGAGCCCGAGCGGCCGGCGACCATGATCGCCGTCATCAGGATGCCGAGCTCCTTGATCGACGAGCGGCCGACGAGGTTGATCGTGAACACTTCGGCGCCGAACTGGCGCAGCTGCACCGCGCCCTGCTGCGCGATGACGATGCCGACGAGGAAGCTCATCAGGCCGACGATGACGAGGGCGTGGACGCCGACATGCTCGAAATTCTGGACGATGGCGTTGAGGCGGAGCCGCCGCGGGTGGGTGAAGACGCTCCACAAGGCGACGAGGAGGCCGCCGAAGAAGCCGAGCAGGCCGTACAGCGTCCGCCCGACCATCGTCGTCGCTTCGCCCATCTGCATCAGGACGCGGGTGAAGGCGGGCGTGCGGTCGCGGCGGACCTTCACCGGCTTGTCGGCCTTCGCGACCTGCTCGAGCAGCGATGCATGGTCTTCGCTGGCGCCGACGACTTCGGCACCGCGGTCGCGCGAGAGCTTGTAGATCAGCCACGCGCCGACCGTGTCCATGCGGTCGACATCCGAAATGTCGGCGACGAGGCCGGTGCCCCGGACGTCATTCAGCCGCTCGGTCATCTTGCGGATGCGCGCAAGCGTCAGGTTGCCGCTGAAGCGCAGGACGCAGCGGTCGCCCTCCATGGACTGGCTGAAATCGGGCATGATCGTCATGTCGGAGGCGGACACTGCTCGAAAAGGAAGGCGGCGGCAAGCGCGCGAAGGATGGACAGGCGCTGCGCACCTGTGCTTGCCGCTCCGATATGAGGCAGGCGCTCGCCATTTACGACATGGACAAGACGATTACGAGGAAGGCGACCTATACGCCCTTCCTGCTCCACGCCTGCCGTGGGCTGGCGCCGTGGCGCATGCTGCTGCTGCCGCTCGTCGGGCTCACCTTGCTCGCTTACGGCCTGAGGCTGATCGATCGCGGGCGGCTCAAGGAGTGGAACTACCTGCTGCTGATCGGGCGCGGGGTCGCGCCCGAGCGGCTGGAGCCGGTGGTGGAAAGCTTCGCCGCGCGGCAGGTCGAGACCAACATCACGCCAGGCGCGCTTCGCAGCATCGCGGCCGACACGGCGGCGGGGCGGCGGCTCGTCATGGCCACCGCCTCCTACCGGCTCTACGCGGCGGCCATCGCGAAGCGCCTCGGCTTCGACGACGTGATCGCGACCGACACGATGCGCGATTCGAACGGCCGGATCGTGGCGCGGATCGACGGCGCCAATTGCTACGGCCTCGGCAAGCTCGACATGATCGAAGCGTGGCTGCAGCGCGAGGGGCTGGAGCGCGACGCCGTCCACATCCGCTTCTATTCCGACCACGTCTCCGATCACCACGTCCATCGCTGGGCCGACGAGGCCGTCGCCGCCAACGCGCACAACCGCCTGGTGCGGCTGGCGGAGAGCGAGGGCTGGGAGGTGGTGGACTGGAGCGACCGAAAGAAGGCTCGGCCTGCTGAAGATTAAACAAAACATTTACAATGTAGAAGCGCATGTAAACAGAGCGTTGATGTTTCCTGTCGTAGAATTAGCTTTTGACGCGGTAAAGAGAAGCGCCTACTTCCTGGTTTGTTACTGGTCCATTGGACAAGTCATCGGGGGATGAACGTGGCCGCTGCACTTTCCGCGATCTTGCTCGTGTCGGCGCAGCTGGCGCCCCCAAGCGTTCCTCTGCCTCCTTTGCGGCCGCCGACGCACCGGTCGGGTACCGTCACCAACAACGATTATCCCGCGTCCGCCCTCAGGCTGCGCGCGGAGGGCACAAGCGTCGTGCGCCTCGAAGTCGCAGCCGACGGGCGGGTGATCGGATGCACCGTGATCGGATCGAGCGGCAACAGCGCGCTCGACTCCACGGCCTGCTCAGTGGCGTGGCGCCGCTTCCGTTTCACGCCGGCCACCGACGCCGAGGGTCATCTGACCGCCAGCTACTACACGCACAGCGTCAACTGGCGTCTGCCGGCCGAGACCCCCCTCTCGCCCGGCGGGGAGCTCGCGTCCGACTGAGCGGATACCGCCGCTCAGCCGGGCGCGGGCGCTTACGGTCTCTCTCCCGCTTTCACAGCGGCGGGAGAAGGGGGAGGCGAGGGTCCTGTTGAGTCCCTGTCGGGACCCTCGCCTCTTCCCCCCTCTTCCTAGACGGCCCCTCTTCCTAGACGGCCCCGCTTACTAGACGGCTTCGAGCGCCTGCTCGAAATCGGCGATGAGATCGTCCGGATCCTCGACGCCGATCGAAATGCGCACGAGATTGTCAGTGATGCCGAGCGCCTGCTTGCGCTCGTCGGGCACGGACAGGTGGGTCATCGCGGCGGGCGCGCTCGCCAGCGTCTCCGTCCCGCCGAGGCTGACGGCCAGGTGCGCGATCTTGAGCGAGTCGAGGAAGGCGAAGGACTCCTTCTCGCCGCCTTTCAGGTAGAGCGAGAACGTCGACCCCGCGCCGGTGCAGTGGCGGCGGTAGATGTCCGCCTGGCGCGCGTCGCTGCCGCCTTCGAGGAACCCCAGATAGCCCACGCTTTCCACTTTGGGGTGGTGGCGCAGCATCTCGCAGACCTTCTCCGCATTCTCGCCCGCACGGGTCATGCGCAGCTCGAGCGTTTCGAGCGAGCGGAGCAGCATCCAGGCGGTGTTCGGGTCGGTGATGGTGCCGATCGTGTTGCGCATCATCCGAATGGGCGTGATGAACTGCTTCGCGCCGACGACGCCGCCTGCGACGAGATCGGAATGGCCGCCGGCATATTTGGTGAGCGAATAGATCGAGAGATCGGCGCCATGGTCCAGCGGATGGTGCCAGAGCGGACCGAGGAAGGTGTTGTCGATGGCGATCGGCGGCCGCTCGCCTTCGCCGAACAGGGCGTTGCGGGCAGCGGCGACGGCCTGGACGTCGACCAGGGCGTTGGTCGGGTTGGCCGGGCTTTCGAGGTAGATGAGCGGCACGCGGCCCATCGACTTCGCCTGCTCGAGCACCGCCTCGATCTCGCTGCGCTCGGCGCCGGCCGGGAAATCGAGCCACTTCACCCCGAAGCGGCCCAGGATGCGGCCGATCAGCGTTTCGGTCGCCGCATAGAGCGGGCCCGAATGGACGATGACGTCGCCCGGCTGGACGAAGGTCAGCAGCAAGGTCGCGATCGCCGACATGCCGGACGAGAAGGAAAGCGCGTCCTCGGCATTCTCCCAGAGGCCGAGCCGATCTTCGAGGATCTCCTGGTTCGGCCCGTTGAAGCGCGAATAGACGAGGCCTTCGGAGCCCCCGGGGCGCTTGCCGGTGACGCCTTCGAAGTGGCGCTTGCCGGCCGCGGCATTCTCGAAGACGAAGGTGGAGGTGAGGAAGATCGGCGGCTTTAGCGAGCCTTCCGAAAGCGCCGGATCGAAGCCGTGGCCCATCATCAGGGTGGACGGCTTCAATTTGCGGCCTCCGACTTCGAGCACGCTCGGCTTCGGGCGGCGGCGCGGGGCGGCGCCGGTGAGGTCGGATTCGTCTTCGCTGTGCATTTCGTGATCCTCAATCCGTTCGCGCTGAGCTTGTCGAAGCCCTGTCCTTTCCCTTCTCCCCTTCAGCAAAGAAGGACAGCCCTTCGACAAGCTCAGGGCGAACGGAGCGGGTGAAAAAGGCCCCTAGCCCAGAAGCGCCGCAATGATCCAGACGACGCCGACCATCAAAGGCACGCCGGCAAGATCGAGGATCACCCCAGCCTTCAGCATCCGCGGCAAAGCGATGTGGCCGGTGCCCCAGGCGATGGCGTTCGGGCCGGTGCCGGACGGGAGCATGAAGCCCCAGCTCGCCGCCCACGCCGCGGGCAAGGCGAGGAGGATGGGATCGATGCCGGTGGCGGCGATGATGCCGGCGACGACGGGAATGATGCCGCTCGCCGCCGCGACGTTGGACGCGAATTCGGTGATGACGATGACGATGCCGACGAGAATGCAGACGACGACGAGCGGGTGGACGGCGCGAAGCGGCTGCAGCGCCACGCCGAGCCAGTCCGCCAGCCCCGATTCGCCGATCCCCGCGGCGAGCGCGAGCCCGCCGCCGAACATCATGATGACCCCCCAGGGCGCGCGGTTCGCCTCGTCCCAGTTGAGGATGGCCCGCCCCGTCCCGTCCGGAACGATGAAGAGGAGGAGCGCACCGGCGACCGCGATGGTGCCGTCGGTGAGGCTGTCGCGCGGGAGATAGGGCGTCAGGAAGGGTATTGCGATCCACAGGGCGACCACCGCGCCGACGAGCGGCACGAGGCGCTTTTCCGCCGTCGACCAGGGCGCGACTTCGCCGATGCCGGCGAGCGCTTCGGCCGGATCGAAGTCGCTCGCCTGGACGCGCTGCACCTTCATCAGGATGAACCAGCAGAGCGGAATGGCGAGCGCGACGAGCGGGATGCCGTACATCGCCCAGGTGAGGAAATCGATGCGCAGGCCCACGGCGCGTTCGATGATGCCCGCGGCGATGGCATTGGTGGGCGAGCCGACGAGGGTGCCGAGCCCGCCGATCGACGCTGCAAAGGCGATGCCCATGGCGAGCGCGCCGGCAAAGCCGTCGGTATGTCCTTCAGGCACGCGCGCCGCCTTCAGGACGGCCACCGCGATCGGGATCATGATCAGCGTCGTCGCCGTATTGGAGACGATGAGGCTGAGGATCGCCGTTGCGGCCATGAAGGCGAAGAGCATGGCGGCGGGCGTGCTGCCGCCTCTCTGGACGATGGCAAGCGCAAGGCGACGGTGGAGACCTGTCCGCTCGATCGCCAACGCTATGATGGCGCCGCCGAGAACCAGGAACAGGATCGGCGAATAATAAGCCGCCGCCGTGTCGTTGGCGCCCATGATCCCGAGGAGCGGAAAGGCGAGGAAGGGAACGAGCGCGGTGGCGGTGAGCGGAAGCGCCTGCGTCATCCACCATGTCGCCATCAGGACGACGATGGCGCTGGTCTGCCATGCGGAGAGCGGCATCGCGCCGGGCGCGGGCAAGGCGAGCATCGCCGCGAACAAGGCCAGACCGGCCCAGAGCCCCCAGCGTCCCGCCATATTCCTCCCCTCGCAAGCGCGCTGCTGATGCCACGACCGCAGTCGCGCCGCCAGCGCCAAGCGTGGTCCTTGCGGAGGCGTAATAAAAACGGTTCCCTGCCGCGCCCACTGTGTCACACTGGCACCGGAACGACTCGGGGGGGAAGTCATGCCGGAAAATCAATTGTTGAAGCAGCTCGTCGGCCGCTATGCCGCGGCGCGTATCGCACAGCCGCAGCTCAAGGGCGCGACGCTCGCCCAGTGGCTGCTGGAGAGCGGGCGCGGCACGTCGCCGCTCGCGGTTCAGCACCTCAACTTCGGCGGCCTCAAATGGCGGCCGGAAATGTCTCCGCACGCGACACCAGTCAGCTACGAAGCGCATGACGGGCGGGAGGATTATTGCAAGTTCGCCACCCTCGACGACTTCATCGCCGGTTATTGGGCGTTCATCGCGCGCGCTCCCTATCGCGGATGGGAAGCCTATTCGGCCAGCGGCGCACAGTTCATGCGTTTCGTCGGCCCGATCTACTGCCCGGCCCGCGGTTATGTGGACCAGGTGCTGGCGTTGCTTCCGGAAGCGGAGCGGCTGCTGAGCGCTGCAGGCTCCGCGCCCGCTCCGGCACCTGCACCGTCACCGTCACCCGCACCGTCACCTTCTCCGTCACCTTCACCCGCTCCGGCGGCTGCGAAGGGCAAGCATCTCGGCACCATCGTCCTCGATCCGGGCCACGGCGGCACCGCCAACCTGCCGGGCAGCTCCTGCAACAATGCGACGAGCTTCAGCGGCGCGCTCGAGAAGACACTGACGCTGGATTTCTGCCGCATCCTCGGAGCCGAGATCGCAAAGCAGGCCGCGGCGGCGGGCCTTGGGGTGAATGTCGTGATGACCCGGAATTCGGACGTGAACGTCGCCGGCGCCGCGCGCGCCGCCCACGCCTCCAGCCACAAGGCGCGGCGCTTCCTGTCGCTTCACTTCAACGGCGGCGCGGCCGAGATCTCGGGAACCGAGACCTATTACGGCGCCAAGGAGAACGGGAACGTGAACCTGAAGGACGACATGGACTTCGCGCAGGCCGTCCAGACCGGTGCGGTCGCCGGGCTGAAGGCGGTCGGCCACATTGTCAAGGATCGCAAGATCAAGCCCGACAGCCTCACCCAGCACAAGAAGCTCGCCGTTCTGAGCGACATCAACCTCGGCAACCATCAGCGCACCGACAAATGCGCCGCCGCGCTCCTCGAAGTCGAGTTCATCACCAACAAGGCCGTCGACAACCTGCTCATCTCCGGCCCCAAGGCCGCGGGCAACCGGCAGGCGATGCTGGCGTCCGTCGCAAAGGCGATCGTCGCGAACATGGCCTGAGCGCCCGCGCCGGGGCGGTCTCAGGCGGGAAGGGCGATCAGCGAGATCTGGCGGCCGTAATCCGGCTCGCCGAGGTGCGTCGCGCGCCGATAGGAGTAGAAGCTCCCGGGGTCCGAATAGGTGTCGAGCCCGAGCGCCTCCACGCGCGCCAGGCCCGCTCCCGCGAGCCGGGAGAGGACGAAACCTTCGAGATCGAACTGCCAGCGGCCCTCGCGCCCGGAGGCGAAGAAGCGCTCATTCTCCCGCTCCGCCTCCGCGAAGCGGCGGAGGAACGCTTCGTCCACCTCGTAGGAGCGCCGGGCGATGCAGGGGCCGACGGCGGCGGCGATGCGGGCGCGCGACGCGCCGAGCGCCTCCATCGCCTCCACCGTTGCTTCCACGACTCCGGAAAAGGCACCCTTCCAGCCGGCATGGGCCGCGCCGACGACGCCGGCCTCCGCGTCCGCGAGCAGAACGGGGGCGCAGTCGGCGGTGAGGATGCCGAGTACGAGGCCCGGGCGGTCCGTCACGACTGCGTCCGCGTGCGGCCGCGCGTCGTCGGGCCAGGGCTCCGTTGCGGGAAGGGCGATGCCGCTGTGGACCTGGTGCACCGTCACCAGCCGCGCCCCCGGCGCCACCGCCTCCACCGCGCGGCGGCGATTCTCCGCCACTTTCGCAACGTCGTCGCCGGAGCCCCAGCCGACGTTGAGCCCGGCGCACACGCCCTCGGAAACGCCGCCGCGGCGACCGAGGAAGCCGTGGCGCACGCTCTCCAGTGCGGCGGCTTCGAAGACGTCAATCGACACGCGCAGTCTCCAGGTCGAGCCGCATCACCAGGTCGAGATCGGCGTGGGTGCCGACCATGAAATCGTAGGTGCCGACCTGCTCGAAGCCGTAGCGGGCGTAGAAGCGGCGCGCGCGGTGATTGTCGATGAAGACCGAGAGGTAGAGCTCCTGGGCGCCGCGTCGCCGCGCCTCGGCGATGGCCCAGGCCATGAGCTCGGTCGAAATGCCGCGGCCCTGCCACGGGCCGAGGACGTAGAATTGGCGAAGCTCGGTCGCAGGGCGATCGGTCTCGAACGGGAGCGAGGGCGGAGCAAGCTTCGCGTAAGCGGCGGCGCGGCCGTCCTCCTCGGCGAGGCGGACCGCGAAGGCCGGGTCGGACAGCTCATCGCGCCAGCGCTCCGGCCTGTGGCTTTCGAGGAAGGCGGCGAGGTTTTCAGGCGTGTAGAGGTGCCCGAACGTCTCGACGAAGGTGGCGCGGCCGAGCGCGGCAAGCGCCTCGGCATCCTTCGGAACGGCATCGCGGTAGTGGACGGTCATGCGAAGCCCTCCGGTTCCGGCCATTCGGGCGCCGCGAGAGCGAGAACCTTGAACAGGCTGCCCATCTGTTCGGGCGAGACGAGGCGGTCGCGCGCGGTTTCGATTTCGGCGGCGCGGGCGGGCGCAGCCTGCGAGAGGGCGGCGGTGCGCTGGTCGATGCCCATGGTGCGGAGCCATTCGCCCTGCTCGCGCGGGCCTGCGAGTCGCACCCCTTCCGCGGCTGCCGCCTTCGCGAGCGTGGCAAAATCGACATGCGCCGTCAGGTCGCGGCTTCCCGGCGCCTCCCAGGGATCGGCGAAGGCATGGCCGGAGACCGCCTGCAACGTCTCGCCCGCGGCGCTTTCCGAGTGGCCGTAGTCGACGATCAGCGCCGCTCCGCCTTGCTCCAGGATCCGCTGCGAGAGCGCCCGCACGATGCCGAGCGAAGCGGGCGAGGTCTCGACCACGGTGCCGGTCTCCGCGGGCTCGAGCGGCGCCGGGATAAGCGGCCCGGGGACCGGCACGAAGCCGGCTTCGGTATGGGCGACGAGCCGCTCGTGCCAGCCGCGCCGCGTCGCGACGAGCTGGCGTATGGGGAGCGCGTCGAAGAATTCGTTGGCGACGACGAGCAGCGGCGCACCCGTCGGGAGCGTCGCGACGTCGCCGTGCCAGATGGCGTCCGGCACCCGCTCCGCCTGGGCAGTGCGGAGCACCGGGCTGGTCTCGACGAAATGGACCGTCGGCTGGAGCCCAGCGGCGCGCATCGCCCGCAGCGCGTCGGCCGCGAGGGTGCCGCGGCCGGGGCCGAGCTCCACGTACAGGGCGTCCCGCGGCCGTCCGGCGCGGTCCCACAGGTCGGCGAGCCAGAGGCCGGCAAGCTCGCCGAACATCTGGCTGATCTCGGGCGCGGTGGTGAAGTCGCCGGACGCGCCGAGCGGGTCGCGGCTGCCGTAATAATGCGCGTTGGCCTCGGCCATGAAGGCCGAAACCGGGATCGGCCCGTTGGAAGCGATCAGCCGGGCAAGGCGGTCCGTGAGCGACAGCTCGGGCACGTGAAACTCCGTTCGGGCTGAGCCTGTCGAAGCCCTGTTCTTCTTTTCGCGCTAGAAGAAGGGCAGGGCTTCGACAAGCTCAGCCCGAACGGAGTCTGTTTCGCTGTGCGGAGCGATCGCCCCTCAGGCGACGCTCTCGCCGCCGGCGATCGGCTCCACCCGCTCGCGGCGCTTCTTCGCGGTCGCGATCAGATAGAGCCCGCCCAGGATCATCGGCACGGTCAGCGTCTGGCCCATCGAAAGGCCCCAGGAGAGATTCTCCAGCCCCTCGTCCGGCTGGCGGACCAGCTCCACGAGGAAGCGGCTGAGGCCGTAGACGAGGAGGAAGAAGCCGACGAGCTTGCCCGGCTGGTAGCGCGCGTCCGTCTTCCAGAAGAGGAACCACAGGACGGCGAACAGGAGCAGGCCTTCGAGGCCGGCTTCGTAGAGCTGGCTCGGGTGGCGCGGCGGGCCGACGGTGCAGCCCGGCCCGATTTCGCCGGCCTCGCAGAAGCGGACGGCCCAGGGCACGTCCGTCGCCCGCCCCCAGAGTTCGCTGTTCACGAAATTGGCGAGCCGGCCGAAGAAGAGACCGAAGGGCACGCAGCAGGCCACGTAGTCGTGAATCCTCAGCCAGTTCAGGTTGTTGCGCCGGGCAAGGTAGAGGATGCCGAGGCTCACGCCGATGACGCCGCCGTGGAACGACATCCCGCCGTCCCACAGCTGCGGAATTTCCAGCGGGTTCGAAAGATACCAGCCGGGCCGGTAGAAGAGGACGTAGCCGAGCCGCCCGCCGATGATGATGCCCAGCGTCGCATAGAAGACGAGGTCGTCGGCGTGGCGCCTCGCCATCGGCGCGCCGGGCTGGGCGAGGAGCCTGAGGAGATACCACCAGCCGATCGCAATGCCGGCGAGATAGGCAAGCGAATACCAGCGAAGCGTGAACCACCCGAGTTTGAAAACGGCCGGCTGCAGGCCGAGCTCGCGAAAGTCGATCCAGTTTCCTGCATCGCCAGCGGCGGCGGCGGCTGCGGACATCGATGTCAGTAACGGCAGGATCAAGGCTTCCCCCAAAGGCTTCGCGCCCTCATAGAGGGCACCGCTGAAAACGCAAAGACGTGAGGAGCGAGGACAGGATGCCGAGTGAGCTCGACCGCAAGTTCGACGCGGTTCTGGCGGCCGTGATCGGGCCCGGAGGCCGGATCCAGCTGAGCGAAGATGCGGAAGGCCGCGCGATCGTCGCCAACCTTCCGCCGACACTCCCGATGCTGTTCGACATATTCTGCGCGCTTCACGGCGCGGCCGAAGCGGTGGTTGCCGGCGGCGAGCGGCTGACCTTCGCGCAGTTGAACGAGCAGGCGACGCGGCTTGCCAAGGCGCTCTCCGGCGGCTGCGGCATCGGCAAGGGCGACCGGGTCGCGATCGCGATGCGCAACTGCCCGAGCTGGATCGTCTCCTACATGGCGATCCTGAAGGCGGGCGGGATCGCCACCTTGCTCAACGGCTGGTGGCAGGCCGACGAAATGCGCCACGCGCTGGAGCTGACCGAACCGAAGCTCGTCCTCGCCGACGCGCCCCGCGCGAAGCGGCTGGCGGCGAGCGGAGTCGAAGCGCCGGTCGTGACGCTCGACATCGAACGGCCGATCGGGAAGGCGCTGGCGCCGCTGTTCGAGCGCGGCGGCGAGGAAGCCGAGCTTCCGTCGGTGGCGCCGGAGGACGACGCGACCATCCTCTTCACCTCGGGCTCGACCGGCCTCGCCAAAGGCGCGGTCTCGACGCACCGGGCGGTGACGAGCGGCGTCTACACCTATTCGATCTCGATCCTGACCCTGCTCGGGATCATGGAAAGCGAAGGACGGGGGCCCGCCAACCCGCCCAAGACCCTGGTCAACGTGCCGCTGTTCCACGTCACCGGCGAAGTGCCGGTGCTGCTCAACAGCTTCGTGATCGGCCGGGCCATGGTGCTGATGCCGAAGTGGGATGCGGGCGAAGCCCTGCGCCTCATCCAGGAGGAGCGGGTCACCTACTTCGTCGGGGTGCCGACCATGAGCCTCGAGATGATGCAGCATCCGGACCGCGCGACGTTCGACCTGTCGAGCCTCACCGACGTCGCCGCCGGCGGGGCGCCGCGCCCGGTCGCCCACGTGAAGCGGCTCCAGGAAAGCTTCGGCGGCGCGCAGCCGGCGCTCGGCTACGGCCTGACCGAGACCAATGCGGTCGGCTGCGGCAATTTCTGGCAGAATTATGCGGACAAGCCTGCCTCCACCGGCCGCCCGCACCGGCCGATGGTGCAGCTCGCGATCTTGGGCGAGGGCGACGCGCATCTCCCCCAGGGCGAGCGCGGCGAGATCGGAATCCGCTCGGCCGCGAACATCCGCGGCTACTGGCGCGACGAAGCCGCGACCCGCGCCGCGCTGACCGCCGACGGCTACATCCGCACCGGCGACATCGGCTATATCGACGAGGACGATTATCTCTTCATCGTCGATCGCAAGAAGGACATCATTATCCGCGGCGGCGAGAACATTTCCTCGGCGGAAGTGGAAGCGGCGGTCTACGGCCACCCGTCCGTCTCGGAAGCCGCGGTCTTCGGAATAGCGGACGAACGGCTCGGCGAAGTCCCCGTTGCGATCGTCCATTCCGAGATCGACCGCGAACTGACGCCCGAAGCGCTTCTCTCCTATCTCGACGGCCGCCTCGCCTCGTTCAAGCATCCGGCCCGGATCTGGATCCTGGACGAGCCGCTCCCGAAGCTCGGCACCGGCAAGATCGACCGCGTCGCGCTCCGGGCGGAGTATCGCGACCGCTAGAAATCCTCCCCATGCAGAGCATGGGGAGGGGAACCACCCGAAGGGTGGTGGAGGGGTAAACGGCGCAGGCCCGCGGATCCAGCGCGACGGAAACGTGGCCTCAGCCTTCTACCCCTCCACCGCACTTCGTGCGGTCCCCCTCCCCATCTTTCGATGGGGAGGATCAGCCCTCGGCGGAGATTGCGGAGAGATAGGACGGGAGCCGCCGTGGCGGCGGGCTCCCGTCCTCAGTTGGCCGGAAGGTCGCCGATCCGCTCCCGCGTGACAGGGAGGAGACGGGCGCTGACGTCCGGCTGAGGCAGAATTGAAGGGCGAAGCGCTTTCGGTAGCTGTGGTCCTCCGGCTGGGCGAAGGTGAGCCCGGCCTGGGTCATCAGCACGGCCGCCTCGGCGAGGCTCTTGACGCTGAGCTTCTCGAGGATGTGCGCCCGGTGCATCTCCACGGTGCGGACGGAGATGCCGAGCTCGTGCGCCGCGCTCTTGTTCGCCATGCCGCGCAGCAAAGCGAGGCCGATGTCGACCTCCCTCGGCGTGAGGCGCGAGACCCGCTCCTGCGCCTGCTGGCGGGCGAGGCTCGCCTCCATCGTGCGCTCGAGCGACTCGAAGGCGAGATCGAGCGCCGCTTCGAGCAGGTCGGCCTGGAGTGGCTTCTGGAGGAAGTCGACCGCACCGAGCTTCATCGCGTCGATCGCCGTCGGCAGCTCGCCGCGGCTGCTCAAGGCGACGACAGGCCAGCCGACGTCCTGCCGGACCAGCTCCGCCAGCACCTGGAGGCCGTTCATGTGCGGCATCTCCATGTCGAGGATGACGCAGCTCGGCCGCAAATGACCGATCATCGCCACGAATTCGGCGCCGCCCGTAAAGGGCCACGCCTCGATGCCGAGGCTCGCGAGATGGGTGGACAAGGAACGACGCGTCGCCGCATCGTCGTCGACCAGGTACACAGTTCGTTGGTGCGACATACGCTCGCTCCCAATGAGAGGGCCGCAAGAACAAGGCCCAGGTCCGGAACCTTTGCGTTAAGGACCATTAACGCAACCTGTGGATAATACTGTCAGTCCATTCAGAAAACGGCGCACGGCCAGTGGCTTGGGGCAGGGACCCGCCCGGATTGCGGGCGAACCGCAATCGAAGCTTGCGGCTATTACGGTGGAAGCAGGGCGCGCGACTCCGCGCCCCGTCTAGGTGTCAAGGAAAGAACCGCTTCCGACATTTGATCCATGTTGCGGTCGGCCTGCTCAGTAGAATCCGAATCGGCGCCGCACGGTTATTCCAGTCGTGCAAAGCAGTTCTTAACCATTCAAGAGTCGCCTCAACGGCCCATTTGCAGCGCGAGCAGACGGGCCCTGTGTTTGGGCGGGGGCGTATCGCGTGCATTTGGATCATCTTTTCGGCGGCTCTGCGCTTGCGCCGGTTGACGGCGACGGACGGGTCAGGCTGCCGCGCTTCGTCCGCGAGACGGCGGTGCGGCGCTCGGAGGACCGCACCCTGGTGCTCGGGCCGCATGAGGCGGATCCGTGCCTCACCGGCTACGACCGGCCCTATCGCCGCATGCTCTTCGCGGACACGGAGCGGCTGCGCCTCACCGGCGAGGCCGGGCCGGCGGAGGCGCCGCGCCGGGCGCGCCGCACCTTCGGGCTCACCGAAGAAGCGCCCTGGGCGCAAGACGGCACGATCCGCCTGCCCGCGATGGTGCGGCGCATGGGCCGCATCGAAGGGCTTGCCCTGTTCGTCGGCACGGGCGGCGCCTTCGAAATCTGGAACCCGGATCTTGCCGCGACAAGCGGCGATCCCGCTCTTGCCGAGCTCGCCCGCTGGCGGCTCGGCCACGACCACGACACCCAAGAGGAGGAATGAAGATGAGTATCCTGTGCTTCATCCAGGGCCATTCGCCGTCCGAAGAGCAGATCTGGAATCGCGGCTATTCCTTTTCGAAGTGCCGCCGCTGCCGCTACGACATGATTCGCTCGGACGGGGACTGGCAGGCGGTTCCGCGCGGCCTTCGGGTGGTCTGGAAGGGCGGGCTCCACGAGCATAGCCGCCCTGCCGGCTACACGCGTAACCTCCCGATGCTCTACCGCGACGGCGTGCGCAGCGGCGTCCCCGCGCAGTGGCAGGCCGGCGGCTGGTACAAACAGCTCCTGGCCATCGCCGGCGGCGGTGCGGCCGAGCGGCTTTGCCCGCCGCAGCCGGGGGGCGCGGCGGCCGTCGCCCTCGACGATCCGGAGCACGACCTGAAGCCGTTCCCCTATCTTATCGCGCTCGCCGCGGTGGCGGGGGCCGGGCTCCAGCTCCTCCTCGCCGAGCGCACCCGGCGCGACATGTGAACACCGGCCATGGAGGGGGTGCGATGCCCTATTACCGGCTCTACTTCATCGATCCCGCCGGCTCGATCGACAGCGTCGAGGAATTCAGCGCGCGGGACGACGTCGAGGCGGTGCAAATCTCGCGTGACTCGGTCGTCTACCAGCCGGTCGAGCTCTGGTGCCGGGCGCGCATCGTGGAAACGCTGGCTCCGCCCGTTCGCAGAGGCGGGCATTGCTGAACGCGAAAGCGCCCCGGACCCGGATGGGACCGAGGCGCTCCTCGCGTAACCGGCTTGTTGGACAAAGACTGGAGTCGCGCGGATGAACGGCCGCTGACATTTCCGTTCAGCGGCCGCGCAATCGCTTCGTGCGAGAGAAGCGACATGCGGCCGTGCGTGTGCTCGGCTCTTCTAGCTGAACTGCCGTCACGAGGCAAGTGCTTCAAATATAACGAGTTTCCCTCGCGTCGCGTAACGAGGGAGGGGCCGGCTTCCCGAAGGAAGGCCGGCCCCACCTTTCGCACCGGGAACGGCTCGGCCCTGCGCGTCGTTCTCTCCTGCGACTCGGCAAGGAGCGCGCGAATGGCAGGCGGCAAGTCCCTCTCGAACGATTTCGGCGGCGGCAAGGACGCCGATTCGGAGCGCGGCGCGCGCGCCACCTTCGATCGCAAGACCGGCGAAGTGCACGGCAGCGGCTCGGGCGCGGGCGGTGAGGGCAATCCCGGCGAGGATTACGACAAGGACCCGATGGCGGGCGCCGGCGCCGAGCCGATGAAGGGGCCCCGGAGCGCCTCCGATGCGGCCGACCGCCCGATCGACCCGGACGAGGGGGTCTGATCGTGAGCAAAGGCACCGGCCACCCCCTCCCGGACAGCGGCGAAGCGCGCCACAACGAAATCCCCGAGCAGCTCGAGGCCGAAAAGGGCCGCGGCCAGGATCCGGCCGCGATCACCACGCCGCATTCCGAAGGCGTCAATCCCGACGGTGAGCCCTACCGCTACGACGATCTCGGCCGCGGCCCGCCGACCGACAAGGGCGTGCAGGACGAGCCGAAGCACGAGCCGGAGCCGGGACCCTGAGACTTTCGAACACCAGAAGGAGCTGAACATGGCCGAAGACGGATTCGACCGCGACGAGGTTCGCGGCGATATGAAGCAGGACAACAGCCTTGAAGGCGGCAGCCAACTCGGCGGCGGCCCCGGCGCGAGCGACATGGCCGCGCCCGGTGGCTCGGGCGGCACGGGCGGCTACGGCAACGATCAGAATTCCCAGAACCATCAGGGCCAGGGGCAGGGCGAACGCACCACTGCGCCCGACCCGCACCAGTCGCGTGGCGAGCGCTTCGACGAGATGCAGGGCGGCGGCCGCGGCGCCGAATCGGTGAGCTTCGACAAGGAGCGCGACGGCGACGACTTCGCCGAGGACCAGCAGGCCCACCAGGACCGCGGCCAGGGCGTCGCGGAGGAAGAACGCGAGGTCTGACGCACCGGCGCGTGCGGCGAGGGAACTCGACGCATGGCCCCCAGTCTGTTACGCATCAGTTATGAAATAACGGAGATCCGAGATGGCGAAAAAAGCATCTTCAGGCAGCCGGTCCAGCGGCTCCGGCAGCGGCGGCGGCGGCGGCGGCAAGAGCGGCGCGAATGCCGGAGGCGGCGGCCAAAGCGGCAGCGGCGGCGCCAAGAACAAGGACCGCGACGACAGCGAGTCGCTGATCGGAGACGCCCTGCGCGACGCAGGCAAGCGGGCGGCCGACCTCGCCCAGAACCCGATGGCGCGAAGCCTCCTCGCCGCCGGGCTCGTGACCGCGGCGGCGGCACTCGCCGCCAACAAGAATGTCCGTGACACCGCCAGGCGCGGCGCGCGCCAGAGCCAGGAAGCGGCCGAAACGGCGGCCGAGGTCGCGGCCGACACAGCGAACAAGATCGGCGCCGCGATGATCAACGCGGCGACGGAAGCCGTGCGCCGCATGATGGCGATCGGCGGCATGGCCGGCGAAGGCGGCGGCGAAGGCGGTGACGGCGGAAGCGAGGACTCCGGCGGCGAAAGCTCGGGCGGCGACGCCTCAGGCGGCGCAGCGAGCGCGTCGAGCGGCGGCACCGGCACGGCCGCAGCATCGGGTTCGACGGGTTCCAGCGGCTCGCGCGGCGGCGGCCCTGCGAAGAGCGGCGGCTCGGCCTCGGGCGGCGGCTCCGGGGCTGGCGGCGGCACGGCGTCCGCTCGGCGCAGCACGAAGAGCGGCGCGACGGGTTCCGGCGGCTCGAAGAAGCGCGGCACGTCTAAAGCCAGCGATGCCTCCGGCGGCGGCACCAAGGGGAGCGGCGGCTGAGCCAGAACGTCATCCCGGCGAAGGCCGGGATCTCAGGACCAGAATTCGCGGGCGGCTGTGCAGAGCACCTATGACGGGGCGCGCTGCACGGCCGCTTCGCTTTTCACCCGCTGAGGTCCCGGCCTTCAGCCTCCGGCTGAAGTCTGCCCTGAGCGCCTGCCTTGGCAGGCAGTCGAAAGGCCGGGGCGACGTGTCTGGCTCAAGCGGCCCTTGTCTGCACCGCAGTGCGCTAAAGCGGCGCGCCCGCCACGCACCGCTCCAGCTCGACCACGTCGTGCGCGCAGACGATCTTCACTTCGGCCGCACGCTCCACGGAAAGCCGCCGCAGCCGGTCCTGGTTCGTCATGCGCTGCGTCCGGTCGACCTCCATCATCGTTTGATAGGCCCTCAGCCCCGGCGTGCACTTGCGCTTCTCGCGCCGCATCTCCTCGCGGTAGAAATAAGCGTCGCCCGCGTGGAGCATCCAGCCCGCGCCCGTGTCGATCGCAATACCCGCATGGCCCCAGGTGTGGCCGGGCAGCGGCACCATCAGGATCTCGGGCGGGAGGCCTTCGAGCTGGCGCACCGCGTCGAACCCGAACCATTTCTCGCCCGGCGCGCCGTAGCGGCGCCACTTCGACACCTCGTCATATTGGCGCGGCCGGTAGCGGTTGCGCGGCACGAAGCCTTTGCGCGGGCCGGTGGCGGCGCTAAACTCGGCGTCCATCAGGTGGACGACGGCGTTCGGGAAATCCTCCAGCCCGCCGGCATGGTCGAAATCGAGGTGCGTCAGGAGGATGTGGCGCACGTCGGCGGGGGCAAAACCGAGCCGCTCGATCTGGCGGATCGCCGTCTCCTCCTCGCGAAGCTTGATGTTGAGGAGGCCCCGCATCGTCCGCGTAATCCGCGGATCGGCACTGTCGTGCGGGTGGTCGACATCTTTGAGACCATAGCCGGTGTCGACCAGCACGAGGCCCTCGTTCGTCTCGATCAGCCAGCAATGGCAGACGAGATGGCCCTTCAGCCCCTTGCTCCTCCCGTCGAACAGGCGTCCGCCGAGCGGGCAATCGGTGCCGCAATTGAGGTGATGGATGCGCATGCCTGTCTCCTGTCCCTGGAGCGAACATGCGAGGGCGCGGGCGGTTGCGCGCCTTGATCCCGGTTACGAAAAAAGGCGCTGCGACAAAACGCACGAAAAAGGCGGAGCGCCGAAGCACCCCGCCCTCTCGCGTCGCGTAACTGGTCAGCGGCAGCGGCGCGCGCTGCGGCCCCTCTGCACTTCGCGACCGACCAGCGCGCCCGCCGCGCCGCCGACGACGGCGCCGATCGTGCGGTTGCCGCGCCCGGCGATCTCGCGCCCGACAAGCGCACCCGCGGCGCCGCCGACGATCAGGCCGGTCGTTCCGTTCGAGCGGCGGCAGCGAAGCCGGCCGTCGCGGCCGCGCCAGGTCGGCCCGACATAATTGCCGTTGCGGTCGTAGCTCTGCGCCTGCGCAGGCGCCGTCGGGAGAGCGATCGCCGCCGGCACCGCCATCGTGGCCGCCGCGAGGGCAAGGGTGAATTTACGCATGGTTACTTCCTTCCGTGGGGAATTCGTACAGTGGAAACGCCTCGGTTAAGGGCCCGGTTTCATTAACCTCACACAACGATTCCGGCCGCTTCTGGACGTTGCGCGCCTCGTGGCCTACGGCGCATCCGTTTTTCCAAACCAGCATTGCGAAAAGAGACGAGCGTGGCGAACGTCACCGTGATCGGCGGCCAGTGGGGCGACGAGGGCAAGGGCAAGATCGTCGACTGGCTGTCCAGCCGCGCCGACGTCGTCGCCCGCTTCCAGGGCGGCCACAATGCCGGCCACACGCTCGTCGTCGGCGAGGAGGTGTACAAGCTTTCGCTCCTCCCCTCCGGCATCGTGCGCGGCACCCTGTCGGTGATCGGCAACGGCGTCGTCCTCGATCCCTGGGCGCTGCGGAGCGAAGTGGAGCGGCTCACCGCGCAGGGCGTCTCGGTCACGCCCGAGACGCTGCAGATCGCCGACACCTGCCCGCTCATCCTCCCCTTCCACCGCGATCTCGACGCCTTGCGCGAGGATGCGAGCGGCGCCGGCAAGATCGGCACCACCCGCCGCGGCATCGGTCCGGCTTATGAGGACAAGGTCGGCCGCCGCGCCATCCGCGTCTGCGACCTTGCGCATCTCGGCGGGCTCGAGCCGCAGATCGACCGGCTCTGCGCCCATCACGACGCCCTTCGCGCCGGCTTCGGCGAGCCGCCGATCGACCGCGACCGCCTGATGCGCGACCTCGCGGAAGTCGCCGACTATGTCCTGCAATTCGCCCGGCCGGTCTGGAAGACGCTGAACAAGGCGCGCGCGGAAGGCCGCCGCATCCTGTTCGAAGGCGCGCAGGGCGTGCTCCTCGACGTCGATCACGGCACCTATCCGTTCGTCACCTCGTCCAACACCATCGCGGGCACGGCGGCGGGCGGCACCGGCCTCGGCCCGTCGGCGGCGGGCTTCGTCCTCGGCATCGTCAAGGCCTACACCACCCGCGTCGGCTCCGGTCCGTTCCCGACCGAGCTCGACGACGAGGTCGGCCAGCGGCTCGGCGAGCGGGGCCGCGAGTTCGGCACCGTGACGGGGCGCAAGCGGCGCTGCGGCTGGTTCGACGCGGTGCTGGTCCGCCAGTCCTGCGCCGTCGCGGGCGTCACCGGCATCGCGCTGACCAAGCTCGACGTGCTCGACGGGCTCGAGGAGATCCGCATCTGCACCGGCTATCGCCTGCGCGGCGAGCTCCTCGACCATCTCCCCGCCCACGCCGCCGACCAGGCGGCGGTGGAGCCGGTCTACGAGGCGGTCGAGGGCTGGTCGCAATCGACGGCCGGGGCGCGGAGCTGGGCGCAGCTTCCGGCCCAGGCGGTCAAATATATCCGCCGCGTCGAGGAGCTGATCGAGTGCCCCGTCGCGCTCGTCTCGACGAGCCCGGAGCGCGAGGATACGATCCTCGTGCGCGATCCGTTCGCCGGCTGAAGGAGGCCCTTCAATGACCACCCGCGAGACCACCGGCCTCCTGTCACGCAGCGGCGGCACGCCGCTCGCCGCCGGCGCCCGCCGCCGCAAGCGCGATCGCCTCGCCGTGCTTGCCTTCGGCGCGATCACCTGGCCGTGGCTGCTCCGAAGCCTCGATCCCGGCCGCAAGAGCGTCAAGCGCGCCATGCTCGCCAAGCTCGGCCTCCCCGAAGACGCGCTCCCCAACCTCGGCAGCTGGAAAGCCGATGCCGGCCTCCTCAACCTCGTCGTCGACCACATCCTCGAACACAAACCAAAGCTCGTCGTCGAATTCGGCGCCGGCGCCTCCTCCTTCGTCATCGCCAAGGCGCTGGAGAAAGCCGGCTGCGGGCGGCTGATCAGCTTCGAGCAGCATCAGGATTTCGTCGATGCGACCAAGACCTGGCTCGCCGAGCACGGCCTCGAGTCCGACATGCGCGCCGTGCCGCTGCGCCGCTCGCCCGGCGGCTGGCCGGGACTCTGGTACGATCACGGGCCGCTCCCCGAAGGCATCGACTTCATGCTGGTCGACGGCCCGCCCTGGTCGATCCACCCGATGACGCGCGGCGCGGCCGAGACGCTCTTCGCCAACATCGCGCCCGGCGGCACGGTCATGCTGGACGACGCCGCCCGCCCCGGCGAACGTCTCGTCGCGCGGCGCTGGAAGAAAGCGCATCCGGAATTCAGCTTCCGTCTCTGGAAAGGCGGCTCCAAGGGCACACTGATCGGAAAGAAGCGGGACTAAAACCTCCCCATCGAAGATGGGGAGGGGGACCATGCGAAGCATGGTGGAGGGGTAAAGGGCGCAAGCCTGAGCGATCCGAGTGACCTACCCCTCCACCACCCTTCGGGTGGTCCCCCTCCCCACCGCTGCGCGGCAGGGAGGAGCTAGTTCACCCGCACTGCGCCCTGTGAAGGAGCTTCTGGTCAGCGAGCACCAACGCCATCATCGCTTCGACGACCGGCACGCCCCTGATCCCGACGCACGGGTCGTGGCGCCCTTTCGTCGACACCGTCGCCGCCTCGCCCTCGCGCGTCACGCTCTCGGTCTCGATCCGGATCGAGCTGGTCGGCTTGAACGCGACCCGCAGCCGCACCGGCTGGCCGGTCGAAATGCCCCCGGCGATGCCGCCGGCATGGTTGGCGAGGAACATCGGCCCGCCCACGCCGGGCCGCATCGGATCGGCATTGGCCTCGCCGCGCGACAGCGAAGCGGCGAAGCCGTCGCCGATCTCGACGCCCTTCACCGCATTGATACCCATGCAGGCGCCCGCGAGCTCAGCGTCGAGCTTGGCGTAGATGGGCGCGCCCCAGCCGGCCGGCACGCCATGCGCTTCGCACACGACCGTGGCGCCTAGCGAGGACCCCTCCTTGCGCGCTCCGTCGAGCAGCTCCTCCCACCGCGGCACCGTCTTGGAATCAGGGCAGAAGAAGGGATTGCGGCCGATCTCCGCTTCGTCGAAGCGCGAATAGAGCACCGGCACGCCGCCCACCGCTTCGACCCACGCCGTGATCCGCACCTCCGGGATCACCAGCCGCGCCACCGCGCCCGCCGCCACGCGCGCCGCCGTCTCACGCGCCGAACTCCGCCCGCCGCCCCGCCAGTCGCCGTGGCCGTATTTGGCATCATAGGCGTAATCGGCGTGGCCGGGGCGGTAGGCGCCGGCGATCTCCGCATAATCCTTCGATCGCGCATCGACATTGTCGATCATGAGCGAGATCGGCGTCCCCGTCGTCCGCCCCTCGAACACGCCCGAAAGGATCCGCACCGCATCCGGCTCCCGCCGCTGCGTCACATGCCGAGACTGCCCCGGCCGCCGCCGGTCGAGCCAAGGCTGGATGTCGGCCTCGGAGAGGGAGATGCCCGGCGGACACCCATCCACCACCGCCCCGATCGCCGGTCCGTGGCTCTCGCCCCAAGTCGTGAAGCGGAAGACACGGCCGAAGCTGTTGAGGCTCATCTACCCCTCTCCCCTTCAGGGAGAGGGAGGGGCCCATTGCGACAGCAAT
>DASWMS010000094.1:0-76296 GCA_036399655.1 Allosphingosinicella sp.
CCTCAGCCGGGCGCATGGCCGCCGGCACCTCCGCCGGCCGCGTTCGCTCCTCCCGCTCCGCCTGCGCCAGCCGCCGCGGGCTGGCCGCCCGCACCTCCTCCGCCTCCCGCCTGGCCGCCGGCACCTGCTCCGGCACCGGCCGCGCCGCATCATGCGGCCCCGGCCGTTCCGGCACCGCCTCCTTCCGCGCAGGAGTCGCAGTCTCAGCCCACGCTCCGCGCCTGCCCCTTCTGTGCGGAGGAGATCAGGGCCGAGGCGATCAAGTGCCGCTATTGCGGCTCGCAAGTGGAGCCGGTGACCGCCCCATAAGGCCTCCGGTCGGCCCGCCGTAATCAGCAACGTCGCGGAGGTTTATCGTGCTCACGAACCAGAAGCAGAGCGATGGGTGCGTGTTCGTCGCGCACGATCCGGAAGACGCGCACGACGCGCAGGCGCTGGCGGCCGTGCTGGAAAGAGCGGGCTTGAACGTCTGGGTCTCCGGACGCGACGGCGGCGACCCGGGCGATCCCGGCCATGCCGCCGCACTCCATGCGGCCGCAAGCCGATGCGCTTCGTTCGTGCTGCCTGTCGGCGGCCGGCCGCTTCATCCGCAGCCGCTCGGCGACCTCACCCAAATGGCCGAAGCGGCCGGAAAGCCGATCTACCCGGTGCGGGTGAGCGAGCAGGCGGCGGCGCCTCCCTTTCCCGCGCTGGCCCGGGCGCGCGCATGGATCGACGCGACCGGACCGCAACGCGAGGAAAATCTGTCCCGCTTCGCCGCCGAGCTGCGGCAACTCCGCCCGCAGGCGCAGGCGCCGGCGGCGGCAGGTTTTCCGCCGCAGCATAGCGCCTCATCCCCGCCCGCTGCGGCACACAGCCATTGGGCCGCAAGCGCTCCGCCGGCCCCGGCGCCGTCCGGTGCCAAGAAGTTCCTCATGATCGCTGCCGGGATCATCATGGTTCTCGCGGGTCTTGCGCAGATGGCGCGGGGGCTGGGTGCCTTTTCCGGTTCCACCCGGAGCCAGCCGACCTCCGTCGCGCCGCAGGCCGACATGAACATGCAGATGCCGGTCGGCAGCGGAACGGCGTCAACATCGTCGGCAACCGGGACGACCGTCTACGACAGTTGGCTGACCGGAAAGTGGGGCTATAGCGGCACGGGTTGCACCGTGTGGATGCAGTTCCTCGGCAGCGGGGTCGTTACCGACAATCAGGGCACGACCGGCACATGGTCCCTGAACGCGATGAACCAGATCCTCTTCATGACCTTGCCGAACGGCTCGACGCAGACCCAGGTCACCCGCTCGGGCGAGACGCTCATCCTGATCGGCAACGGCAATCGCCAGGAATGGCAGCGATGCGCCTGACGCAGCGCCGATGGACAGCAGCGGCCAGTTCAGGATCACGCGCTGCTTGTGACCCGATAGAATTTCTCTCGCTTTCGCACGAGCGCAGTGCGGACGCGGACGATGGACGGCAGCGCAAAAGCACGCTCCTGTACTAAATAGCGCCGAAAACGGCCAAGCGGTTGGCGGCGCTCGGCGAACGGATCGTCAACGAACCGATCGCTCAGGTCGAGGCGCGCGCCCGCCTGGTTTCGCCTTTGACCCCACTCTTAGGCGGCAAGAAGCGGGCCTACGGAATGTCTGCAGGCGGCGATGGAACCATTATTCCGCGCAATCCTTCTTGCAGATGCCCGGATCATTCCGGTCCGGGCATTCGGCGTCCGTTCCGGCATTTTGCGGCGATTATTGCAATCGCCCCCGGTGCGGAGGCACTCACCCTGCTGGTGATGATTTGGCTAGGCAATCGACGTCGGGGCAAGCGCGGCTTGCCGAGAATCAGGTCGTTTTGCGCCTCAGGGCGCTCAGCGAGGAGGCCGCGCATCTCGCGTCGACGCTGTCCACGCCGGCGGCCGAAACCTCCTTTCCGCCGCTGCGCAGGCGCAGCCGTCCAAACCACTCGACCGGGGACGTGCTCCGGCTTCTGCTCGAAGTCCGCCGGCTGCAAAATCGCCATTTCCCCACCAACTTCTTCGCCGGCCCGGCATGGGACATGCTGCTCGACCTGATGGACGCGCGGCAGGCCGGCCGGCCCGTCTCCGTCTCGAGCCTCGGCGCGGGCGTCGACACCTCGGCTACCTCGGCGCTACGCTGGATCGGCGTCCTGCAGGAGGCGGGGCTCGTGCGGCGCATCCCCGACCCCGAGGATCGCCGCCGCGTCCTCGTCGAGCTCACCGAGGAAGGGTGTCACCGGATGGAGGTGTACCTCAAGGCCGTCCGCCGCATCATTGACTAATGTCAGTCATTATGGATGGAATTTCTGGCGGATTGCCCCCGGTGGCAGCGAACCTGCGTGGATTTGGTCCATTTGTCGCTGGATCACAGGATTGTTCAAGGATATCAGCGCCTTAATTCCTGCCCGTCCGGCCTCGAAAGGCCGCTGAGACGCGCGATGGGGGATTTCATGATGGGCGGGGAACATGGACAATACAGGCGGGCACCGCCCTATGGGCGAAGGTCAGGAGCGTAGCGCGCTCGATCCGGCGCTGTCCTGCTTCGTCCTGCTCTCCCGCTTCCTCGGCGTGCCCGCGGACGCCAAGCAGATCGCCCACGATCGCGGCAAGGGCGAAGATCCCTATACGCTCGAAGACCTCTCCCGCACGGGAAAGAAGCTCGGGCTGGTCGGCCGCATCCGCCGCTGCGACGCCGATCAGGTCCACAAGATGCCCCTCCCCGCCATCGCCGAACTCGGCGACGGCGATTTCGCGATCGTCCTGAAGGTGGAGGACGAGCAGGACGATCCGCGTGTTCTCGTCCAGCTCGGCGACGGAGAGCGGCCCGAGGTCTGGAGCGGAGCGGAGTTCGAGCGGCGCTTCGGCGGGCGGCTGCTGCTGATGACGGCGCGCGAGCAGATGGCCGGCGCGACCCGCCCTTTCGACATCAGCTGGTTCATCCCGGCCCTCGTCAAATACAGGAAGCCGCTGCGCGACGTCCTTATCGCCTCCTTCTTCCTCCAGGTTCTGGCCCTGGTCTCGCCGATCTTCTTCCAGCTCGTCATCGACAAGGTGCTCGTCCACCAGTCCGTGACGACGCTCGACGTTCTCGCCATCGGCCTCGCCGTCATTCTCACGTGGGAGACGGCGCTGTCGGGTCTCCGCAACTGGCTCTTCGCCCATTCGACCAACCGGGTCGACGCGGAGCTCAGCGCGCGCATGTTCCGCCACCTCCTCAACCTTCCCCTCTCCTATTTCGAAGCGCGGCGCGTGGGCGACAGCGTGGCGCGCGTGCGCGAGCTCGAGCGCATCCGCGAGTTCCTCACATCCAACGCCGTGACGGTGGTGATCGACCTCTTCTTCACGATCGTCTTCTTCGCCGTCATGTACATGTACAGCCCGATGCTGACGCTCGTCGTTCTGCTCTCCATCCCGCTCTACGTGCTCGTGTCCGTGTTCATCACGCCGACGCTGCGGGACCGGTTGGACGAGAAGTTCCGCCGCGGCGCCGAGAACCAGTCCTTCCTCGTCGAGACGGTGACCGGCATCGGCACCTTGAAGGCGATGGCCGTCGAGCCGCAGATGCGGGACAAGTGGGAAAAGCAGTTTGCGGGTTATACCCAGACCGGTTTCCAGGTCACCAAGCTCGCAAACTGGGGCAACCACCTCATCCAGCTCGTCTCGAAGCTGACCACCGTCGCCATCCTCTATTTCGGTGCGCGGGCGGTGATCGCCGGCGATCTCAGCGTCGGCGCGCTGGTCGCCTTCAACATGCTGTCGGGGCGCGTCGCCCAGCCGATCCTGCGCCTTTCGCAGCTCTGGCAGGACTTCCAGCAGGTGCGCATCTCCGTCGAGCGCCTTGGCGACGTGCTGAACTCGCCCGCCGAGCCGGAGCACAATCCGGCCCGCGCGAGCCTGCCGCCGATCCGCGGCGAGATCGAATTCGACAAGGTGCGCTTCCGCTACCGTCCCGATGCGCCCGAAGCGCTGCGCGGCGTCGCGCTCAAGATCCGCGCCGGCGAGATGCTGGGCATCGTCGGCCCGTCCGGCTCCGGCAAGTCCACCCTCACCAAGCTCATCCAGCGCCTCTACGTGCCCGAACAGGGCCGCGTGCTCGTCGACGGCGTCGATCTCGCGCTGGTCGACCCGGCCTGGCTCAGGCGTCAGGTCGGCGTCGTCCTCCAGGAGAACATCCTCTTCAATCGCAGCGTGCGGGAGAATATCGCGCTCTCGGACCCCACCCGCCCGATGGAGGCGGTGATGGCGGCCGCGCAGCTCGCGGGCGCCCACGAATTCATCGCCGGCCTTTCCCACGGCTACGACACCACGATCGACGAGCGCGGCAGCAACCTCTCGGGCGGCCAGCGGCAGCGCATCGCCATCGCCCGCGCGCTCATCAACGACCCGCGCATCCTGATCCTCGACGAAGCGACCTCGGCGCTCGACGCCGAAAGCGAGGAGATCATCCAGAAGAACCTCCGGATGATCTCCCAGGGGCGGACCGTGATCATCATCGCGCACCGGCTTTCCGCCGTGCGTCAGTGCCACCGGATCATCACCGTCGAAGCGGGCGAAATCACCGAGGAGGGCGATCACGACGTGCTGCTCAGCAAGCGGGGCCGCTACGCCGCCCTCTATTCCAAGCAGATGGGAGTCGCGGCATGAACGTGATCGCCGACCGTTTCCCCACCCTCAGCCGGCACCTTGCCGTGCTGCGCGAGGCATGGCGCCAGCAGAATACGGCAGACCGGACGAGGAAGCCGACCGCGGAGCACGAGTTCCTGCCGGCGGCGCTCGAGATCATGGAGAAGCCGCCGAGCCCAGGCCTGCGCATCCTGATGCTGCTGCTCTGCGGCCTCTTCTCCGTCGCCCTGCTCTGGTCGTTCATCGGCCGCGTCGACGTGGTAGCGGTCGCCACCGGACGGACCATGCCGACGGGCAACGTCAAGGTCATCCAGCCGGTCGAGATCGGCGTGGTGCGCGCGATCCACGTGCGCAACGGCCAGCGCGTCCGCCGGGGACAGCTCCTGATCGAGCTCGATCCCACAACGGCCGCCGGCCAGGAATCGCAGGCGACCCGCGGCCTTCTCGCCGCTGACGTAATCCGCGCCCGCAACAGCGCGCTCCTTGCCCATCTCCAGGGACGCCCGGCCCGCTTCGTCGCGCCTTCCGGCACCTCGCCGGAAGTCGCCGCGACGCAGAGCGAGCTCGTCCGCTCGAAGATCGCGGAATATGAAAGCGAGCGGCAATCCCTGATCCAGGGCAAGGCGGAGCGCAGCGCCGAGCTGGCGGGCACGGCGGCCGAGATCGCCAAGCTGCGCCAGACGCTGCCGCTGATGGAGCGCCAGCTCGAGGCACGCCGCGACCTTGCGGGGCGCGGCCACTTCTCGCAGCTTCGCGTGCTCGAATATGAGCAGGCGCGCATCGAGCACGTCCAGAACATCCAGGTGCAGGAGAGCGCCGCGGCGCGGGCGCGGGCCGCCCTTGGCTCGATCGACGCCTCGCTGGCCACGCTTCGCGAGCGTTTCGCCGAGGAGGCCGCGACCGAGCTCGCTTCGGCGGAGAACGAATCCGGCATGCAGACCGAGCAGCTTCTCATGACCGCGCGGCGCCGCCAGCTCCAGCAGCTCACCGCCCCGGTGGACGGCATCGTCCAGCAGCTCGCCGTCCACACGATCGGCGGCGTCGTGCAGCCCGCTCAGCCCTTGATGGTCATCGTGCCGGTCGAGGGGGAGATTGCGGTCGAGGCCCAGATCCAGAACCGCGACATCGGCTTCATCCGCGAAGGCCAGCCCGTGCGCGTCAAGCTTGAAGCGTTTCCGTTTACCGACCACGGCATCGTCGAAGGTGTCGTCGAAACGATCAGCCGCGACGCCGTCCAGCAGGACGCGCCCGCCGGCGGCGGCAACGGCGAGGGCGCGCCCGCGGCCGGCGGCCTCGTCTACACCGCGCGAATCCGGCTCGAGAGAAGCTGGATCGGGATCGGCACGCGCCGCCAGCCGATCGGCCCCGGCCTTGCCGTTCAGGCGGAGATCAAGACGGGTGAGCGGCGGATCATCAAATACCTTCTGTCTCCTATTTCCAAGGCGCTCGACGAGGCCGGCCGTGAGCGGTGAGGCGGCGGCCAGGCGCGAGCAGGGCGGCGGGAGCGCCCGGCGCGGCCATGAAGCATCCCCTCCCCGTCCCGCATTCTCGCAGCTCCACGGATCGCCTGGGCGCGCCGCGGCGCCTGGCAGCGGAGGCCCGGCGGCCGCCGCTCAGGCGGACGAGGCCGCTTGCCTGCTTGCGCTGACGAGCGAACTGGGCCGCCTGGCGGGCCAGATCGCCAAGGCCGCAAGGCCGCTCGCCTCCGACGGGCGCACCCCCGACGCCGCATTCGTGCGGCGCCTGATCCGCGCGCGCCGCGAGCGGGCGGCGACGTTCGGAGCCGACCTCTTTTCCGATCCCGCCTGGGACATGATGCTGGACCTGCTCGCCGCCCGCCTCGAACGGCGTGTCGTCGAAACCTCGAGCCTGTGCATCGCCGCCGGCGTTCCAAGCACGACCGCGCTTCGCCTGGTGCGCCTGATGACCGAACGCGGGCTGTTCGTGCGCAGCGCCAACCCGCGCGACGGCCGCGGCGTGCTGGTCGCTTTGTCCGACGACGCCGCCGAGCGCCTGCTCGCCCATCTCGCCGGCATCGGCGCAGTGGCGTGAGCCGCCCCGGCGCGGGCGGCTGCGCGGCGCCGAGGATGGCGCCAATCTGGCGGCAATGCGAGCCGTTGCGGCTGCGCAAGAACGGCGCTTTTCCGCCATTCGCTAAGCTTTTGAGACCATGGCGGAATTATCTTCGTTTCTCGCTTGAGGCCGCCATGCGCAGTGGGCAACGTGATCGTGGGGATGGAGGGCTGTCTTCGCCGCGCGCACCAGCGGGCGGCTGCGGGGAATCGGGCAAGGGGGAAGCGCGCGTCGTGCTTCGGGTGACATCGGTCTTTATGCCGCGCCATGCGCTCGCGCGGCTTTGCCTCGCGGCTGCGGCGCTTGCGCTAGCCGGCTGCACCGCGGCCGGCGGGCCCCGGGCCTATGCCGGCATTCCCCTCACCCCCGGCGCCGCCGATGCGGACATTCAGGCACTCGCCGCCCGCGCGTCGCGCGGTGACGCACATGCGCAGCTCGATCTCGGCATACGTTACGAAGAAGGGCGCGGGGTTCCCGTCGATCTCGGTCGTGCCGAGCATCTCTATCGCGAGGCGGCCAAGGCCCGGCCGGCGATCACCTATGTCTATGCGCCGCCGGTCGGCCGCTCCGGCGCGGGGCGCGTGCTGCCGGTGCGCAATCCGGGCGCCGGCGCCGGCTTGCCGCACGCCCGGCTCCGTCTCGAAGCTTTGAGAGCGAGGCTGGCACAATGAACGTGTCCAGTGTCGCCGAGGCCGCCTCAGCGTTCTCACCTTCCTCGCGACCGGAGGCCCGTCGGACGCCGCCGCGGCGCGCATTGCTTTGCGGGAAACCGCGATGGTCAGTTTCGAGGGACTTGTTGAACAGACTTCCGCGCCCTCGGGCGTCGGAACCTGGTATTATTGTCAAACCTGCGGCGGAGGCGGGCAGACCGACCTCCGCGGGCCGGTGTCGCCGGCCGGGACCAGGTTCGGCCGCGCCGGCGACGCAATCTACTTAATCACGAAAAACGCTGGGTCGCACGGCTCGGCGATAGGGACATGCGTGCGACCTATGCACGCTGCGCAGACAGGAACGAGGGATAAGTCATGGCGAGAGTCAGCCGCAACCGGGTCAATGGGGTCTACAGCAACCTCGCGACGAGCAGAGCCGATTACACGCGTGCGTTCGGCACCCTCTATCAGGAGCTTATTCGCTCGCCGAAGTTCGGCCAGTCCGACTACCCGACATTGCTGGCGAGGCTGAACGCGCTTCCGAAAGATTATCGGGGCCTGCGCTTCGCTCTGGTCGGCACGATGGAGCATACCACGGCGTTCCTGTCCGAGCGCGCCACCTTTGGACCCGACCTCGACAGCAACAACCGCCCGGTGATGGGCTTCGGCTTCGACTTCGCGTATCAGCAAGGAAGTTTTCTCGACCAGCTGAACGCAGCGCGGATTCCCGTAAACGCCCGCGCGCGAGCCGCAATCGAAGCGTTTGACGCTTACCAAAATCTGTCGAGGGAGCAAAAGCTGGTGCGCGCGGTGCAGCTGCGCAACGAGCTTATAGCCGCGGGCTTCCAGATCAGCCGCGAACAGGCGGTCCGGCTCTTCGACGTAGCTGCGGACACGAATTACGAGGTCGAAGTTTCCCGCATCTTCGAACGCATTCCCGAGTCGGTCGAGCGCGCGGCAATCGTTGCTTCCGTATTCAACGGGCTTACCACCGCGCCCTTCAACAACGCCATAAAGTCCGGCAGGTTCGAGGAAGCGTATGTCATCCTCGCCTTCAGCAACACCGTGCCGCAATCGACCCACGAACGGCCGATGATCAACGCGGCCGTTTTCGGGCGCACGTCGGCGGGGGATCCGACCCAGCTCTCGCTCACGTCGGCGCTGGATTTCGTCGATGCGTTGCAGAGGTGGGCTCCCCAAATCGACGCGAAGCGCAGTGGCCTCAATGCGAACGAAGATACCCGGCGTTTCATTGCGGATTTCGAAGGCCAGATGAACGCCCTCAAGGGCCAGATCAACGAAGTCACGAGCAACAACGGCATGTTCGTGTCCTACACCGGGCAGGACAGCCTTGCCGACATCGCGCGCCAGACCGGGGTCCGCGCGGACTGGCTGAACACGGTCTACGGCGGGCGGGCACCCGGCCGATATGCGTCCGTGTTCCTGCCGGTCACCGTCCCCAATCGGATCACAGGCAGCTTCCGGCCGTCGGACGTCGAGTCGGGGAGGTCCCATATCGTCGCCGATACGGGCAGCTCGTTCTACTCATTCGCAATCGAAAACACCGAGCGGCCGCGAAGCACGTTCATCATGGACAAGTTCGGCCGCCCCGTGGGGCTGTTCGACGCCGGCCCGCGTACCCCAACGTTCACGATGTCGCGGGGAACCGACGGTTCGGTTACGATGCACATGCCGAACGGCAGCACGATCCGGTATCTCAGCCAAGACGGCGTCGACCACCCCGTCGACATCGTGTGGACGAATGCCGGGGGCCAGGTGACGAGACGCAGCGGCAAGGCGTTCTTCACGGTCGACGGAAATTCGAACTTCGTGGTCACGCAGCGCTGGACCAGAACCGAATACACGCACAACGACTTGAATGGGATCAACGGGCTCGGCGAGTTGCTGTCGCTCCCTGGTATGGGCGGGCGGGTCCAGTTCGCCGGCCCGGGTGCGGCATTGCCGACCGACCAGCTGATCGATCTCGATGGCGATATCACGAGCGAGCTGACCGAAGCCCTCGACGGGACGCGCACCGAAACGATCAGCTTCCACCTCGACAATCGCGGCGAGGGCGTCGGCGATCCGATCGTCCAGACGCTCGTCTATCGTCCGGGACAGAATTACGCCCACACGCAGACGATCATACGCGGCGGCCGCGACGCGGTCGTTACCGAGCGGCGCGTCAACAACACGCCCGGCTCGACGAACTTCGGCGGAATCAAGCCGGAAATCACGATCGAATATCCCAACAAGGTCATCACGTTCGAGCAGTTCGGATCGATATTCGGGTCGGCGCTCGGCAAGCAGATCGGCGGCGGCAACGTCGTCGCGCAGATCGGGATGGGCGCGCTGCTCGGAACCGTCGCGGCAAATCTCGGCGAGGTCGCCGACAACTTCCTGAACGATCCCCTGAGCGCCAACGGGCGCACCGGGTTCAGCAGCTCGCAGAAGATCGACGAGGCGCTGCAGAACCTGCCCGAGGATTTCCTCGCGCAGCTCAAGTCCGCGGGGATCGGGGCCATCTCCTCGTTCCTGACCGCCGAATTGTTCAACGCGCTGAATATCGACGGCACCGTGGGCGAGTTCGGGCAGGCGATCACCGGCGCCTACATCAGCGCCATCATGGAGGCGCTGCCCGCCCTCGCCGCCGGCACCAAGTCGCTGACGCAGGTGTTCGGCGCCGTCAACGTCGCCAACGTGGCCGGCTCGTTCATCGGTTCGAAGCTGGCCAGCGAGGTCATGCAGTTCAATTCGATCGGCGGGCAGCTCGGCGCCAGCATCGGCAGCGCCGTCGGCTCCCTCGTCGGCGGGAAGATCATCGGCCAGATCGCCGGCACTCTCCTCGGAGGACCGCTGGGAACGCTCGTCGGCGCCGCGATCGGCGCCTTCGTCGGGCAGCTCCTCGGCGGAGCGCTCGGATCGGTGTTCGGCGGCACGCCCCGCTCCGGCGCGGAAGTGCATTGGGACGGCGCGAAGGGCGGCTTCACCGTCGCAAACGCCTATGCCCGCAAGGGCGGTTCGAAGCAGATGGCGATCGACGTCAGCACCGCCGTTGCCGAGAGCTTCAACTCGGTGCTGAAGGCCAGCGGCTCCGAACTGCTCGATCCCGCATCGGTCCAGGCCGGCTCCTACGGGATGCGCAACAAGGACTTCGTGTACCGCCCCGTCGCCACCCGCGACAAGCATGCCATCACGGCCCGCTTCAGCGGCACCGAGGCCGGAGGTCTCATCTCGCACGGCGCCTACCTCGGGCTGAGCAGCATGATCGGCCAGATGGCCGGTGGCGACACGATCGTGAAGCGCGCCATCCAGACGAACCTGAACAACGCGAACGGCAACCCGGACGTGGATACAGCCGGCGCGGCCGGCGACTTTTCCATGGAAACGCTGATGGGCGACATCGCCGTGGCGTTCGATTACAATGCGTTCCTCGCAAACCCCGATCCGATCATCGAGATGATCGCTGCGCAGCCGAACAGCAGCTTCGCGGCGAGCTGGGCCATCACCTTCCAGCGCGCGCGTGAGCTCGGGCTCCACCGGCGTGCGGCCACCGACTGGACCGGCGGCTACAGCGTGTGGCTCGACGGCGTGCTCGACGGGAAGCTGGGAGGCGAATCCGTTTCGCCCGCCAATCTCGGCCTGATGATCGATGGAGAGACCGGCAATCGCTCCTGGGTGATCTACGACGCCGAAGGCTACATCGTCGACATCGCCGAAGACGAGATCGATCTCGCGGCTCAGACGCGGATCGTCGGCACGTCCGGTTCGGACAACATCCGGCTCGGCGCCACCGGGCTTTCCGCGCCGTCCGCCGGAACGAACGAATGGCTGACCGTCGACGGCGCGGCGCAGGGCTCCGCGAGCGTCGCCATCGACGTCGCCGCCACGATCGAAGCGGGCGACGGCGACGACTATGTGCAGGCTTCCAACCGCGGCGACACCGTCATGGGCGGCGGCGGCATCGACAGGATCTACGGAGGCCTGCTCGACGACTGGCTGCTCGGCGAGGACGGCAACGACTGGCTCTATGCCGGCGCAGCAGGCATCGACCCGGAAACCAATCTCGAGTGGCTCGGCGGCAACGGCAACTATCTCTCCGGCGGCGACGGCGAAGATCACCTGTTCGGGCGCGAAGGCTCGGATTGGCTCGACGGCGGCGCGGGTCTCGACGATCTCGACGGCGGCTCGGGCGACGACATCCTCACCGGCGGCGCCGGCGACGGCGACACGCTGAAGGGCGGCCTCGGCGACGATCAGTATCTGCTGCGCAGCGGCGACGGCGCCGACTTTGCCGACGAAACGGCGAACGTCTCGGTGGTCGGCGCCCCGGTGCCGAACGCCACCTACGGCAACGACTTCATCCGCGCACGCTATGCGGGAATCCTGGGCAACATCATCGAGCGCAACTGGCACGGCGACAAGGCCGATATCGAAGCCGCGGCCGAGTTGAACAAAGCTCCCATTCCGGCCGGGACCACGCGTCCCGTCGCAGTCGCGGCCGTGGCTGCGGGCGGAGAGGATTCGATCGTGTTCGGTGCAGGCATCGACGTGGGCGACGTCGTCCTCGCACGCGATTCCTATGACGTGAACGGCGTCAAGGTCACGACCAACGACCTGCGCATCACGATCATGAGCCCCGGCGCCGACGGGAACCCGGCATCGACCGGCACGTCGCTGGTCATCAAAGACTGGTTCGTCGATCCGCTGAAGCGCGTCGAGTGGCTGAAATTCGCCGACGGCAACGAGCTGCGCATCGGCGACACGGTGACCTTCATCATGGGCACCCCCGGCAACGACGTCATCATCGGCACGAACGGCAACGACTTCGCCTACGGCGCTGCGGGTGACGACGAGATCCGGCTGCTCGCCGGCAACGACATCGGCAACGGCGGCAGCGGCAACGACGTCGTATTCGGCGACGAGGACCGCGACTATCTCATCGGCGGCCTGGGGCAGGACAAGCTCTACGGCGGCACGGAAGCCGACATGCTCTCGGGCGACGCGGGCGACGACGAGCTCGACGGCGGCTCCGGCCAGGACGTCCTCTCCGGCGGACGCGGCAACGACCGCCTGATGGGCGGCGAGGGGGCCGACACGTTCAAGTTCAACCGCGGCGACGGCCGCGACACCATCGCCGAGGATGAAGGCGTGACGGCGGCCGCGTCCGACTGGCAGGCTGTCTGGAACCTGGCCGACGGCTGGATGAACGGCTTCGAGGTCGATCCGTACACGAACGAGGTCCACAACCAGTACGGCGACTATCTGCGCATGGCGGATTATACCGGCGTGTACGACGGACGTCCCAACCTGCACTGGCAGGGGCGCCTGCATTTCGATGCGGACACGGCCACTTACTATCGCTGGATCGGGGAAGGCGCCCCGACCGGGATGGAGACCGTTGGCTTCGATCGGATCGAATTCGGCCTGGGAATCGACATCCAGGACATCCAGTTCAGCATGTCCGGCACCGATCTCAAGATCGGCGTGACGCGCGACGATGCGGAACTGGGATCGTCGGAGCAGATCTCCGACGGCCTGACCGTCAAGAACTGGGCCGCCAACCGCCGCATCGGCACGATGGCGTTCTACCAGACGGGCGAGATCGACATCGGCGCCGGCCCGAGCGGCAAGGACATCCTCGCCGGCACGGACCTTGCCGAAACCATCACGGGCGACGGCAATGCCGAGTGGGCAACCGGCGGCGCCGGCGACGACACGATCATCGGCAACGGCGGCAACGACATCCTGAACGGCGGCAGCGGCTACGACACGCTTCGCGGCGGTGACGGTTCGGACGTCATCTACGGCGGCGCGGGCAACGACAGCCTCGAAGGCGGCGCCCAGGCCGACGTGCTGCTCGGCGGCGCAGGCGAGGACACCGCGTCCTATGCGAATGCCGCCTTCGGCGTGGCCGTGGACCTTGCCGGCACATCACCGAACACGGGCGATGCCGCAGGCGACGAATTCGACTCGGTCGAGCACCTCACGGGCAGCGACCATGCCGACCGGTTGAGCGGCGACGAGGGCGAGAACGTCATCGAAGGCGGCAAGGGCGCGGACCTGCTTCGCGGCCGCTCCGGCGACGACACCTATGTCTGGAATCGCGGCGACGGCAGCGACGTCATCGCCGACTCCTTCGAAGAGGTGCTGGACGCCTCCGGCGCGATCAACTCCAACTATTCGGAATTCTGGCAGTCGGTGCCGGTGTACGAGGAGGACAATTCCGGGGGGCACCAGCACGAGGTCGACCAGCCCATCATCGGCGACGGCGGCGGCACCATCATCGGATACAATTGGACGCTCGTGCTCACCGATCCGTCGGGCGAGGTCCTGCTCCAGGGCTCATGGTCCAGCACGGACGGCGACAACCCGCCGCGGGCGGACGCTTTGGCGAGCAACAACTGGAGCGGCGGCTATACCATGACCGGCAATGGCCTGCAGGTTGCTCGCGGCAGCGCGGATGACGGCAGCATCGACACGCTGGAGCTTGGCGAGGGCATCGGCTTCGAGCATCTCGCATTCGCTCGGTCCGGCAACGACCTGCTGATCACGGTCTCCGAACCCAACACGCTGCCGGAGACCTGGCCGATTCTGCGCCTCCGGGACCAACACCCGGACTCCGTCCTGGGCTCGCGGATCGAGACGCTGTCCTTTGTCGACGGCCTCACCGTCCCGCTCGCCGCCGTACGGCTCGGCGTCTCAGGTGCCGACGGCGCGGACGACTTCGTCCTCGGCGGCGCCGGCGACGAGACGCTGACCGGCGGCTCCGGCAACGACGCCCTGACCGGCGGCGGGGGCGTCAACCAGCTTCACGGCGGTGCCGGTGACGACATCTTCGTAGGCGGCACGGGAACCGATCACTTCCACGGCGACGCGGGCGCCAGGGACACGGTCCGGTACGACGGATCGGCAGGCGTGCGCGTCGATCTCTCGACCTTGGCTGCGGGCGTGGGCGGCCACGCTCAGGGCGACACGTTCCAGGGCATCGAGAACGTGCGCGGCTCGGCCGGCGACGACGTCCTGATCGGCGACGGGGCGGACAACGAACTCGTCGGACTGGGCGGGCAGAACCTGCTCACCGGCAACGGCGGCAACGACCTGCTTGTCGGCGGCAGCGGCATCGACACTCTGCATGGCGACGCGGGCAATGACGAGCTGCAGGGCGGCGGCGGTGACGACTCCCTCTGGGGCGGCGACGGCGACGACCGCATTGCCGGCGGAGCGGGCACCGACACGGTGCGCGGCGGCACCGGGAACGACGAATATGCGTTCGATCTCGGCGACGGCGGCGCCACGATCATCGACAATGCGGGCAAGGACGTCGTCCTGTTCGGCGACGGCATCGGCTCCGAGCGGCTTTGGCTGACGAAATCCGGCGGCGACCTCAGCATCCGCGTCCTGGGAACGGACGACAGCGTCACCGTTTCCGGCTTCTTCGCGACTCCGAAGGCGACCAGCGTCGAGGCGGTCCGCGCCGGCGGCCGGACCCTGTTCCTCGGCCACGCCGACACGCTCGAGCTGATCAACCGCATGTCGGCCGCGACGGACGTCACGACCACCATGCCCGCGACCATTGCGGCGGACCTGACCCGCTACTGGGACGAGGGCATCAACGCGGCTCCGCGCACGTCCGAAACGCAATGGTCGCTCTCGGTCAACCAGGACCAGCAGGCCGTCTATTCGGCCGGGTACCAGATCGTCGATCATGACAGCCAGACGCAGCTCAGCTACAAAGTCAGCGGCGATGACCTTCCGGCGCATGGCAACGTCGAAGTCAATGCCGTCACGGGAGCCGTCACCTACCGTCCGGAAGCCGGCTTCCATGGCAGCGACAGCTTCACCGTCGCGGCCACGGACCCCGACGGGCTCACGGTAAGGCTGCCCTTCAACGTCACCGTCAATGCTTCGCCCTACGTCATCGGCGCCGAGGGCGGCGAAATCTCCGTGAAGGAGGGTACGACCACGCTCGCCGGCGCGCCGGGAAGCGCAGCGCGACTCACCGCCTCGGACGCGGAGAGCCAGGCGATCACCTGGTCGATCGCGACGGTGGACGGCATCGCGCAGAATGCCGGCGGCCGCTTTGCTGTGGCCGCTGACGGCACCGTCAGCGTCACCAATCCCTCGCTCATCGATTACGAGACCGCGCAGGCGCACACGATCTGGGTTCGCGCGACCGACTCGGCCGGCGCGTTTTCGGAGGCAAGCGTCACCATCGCGGTGACCGACGCGAACGACGTTCCCGACGCGCCGGCTCCCGACGGCGCCAGCGGCATGGTTTCCGAGCGCACCACCGGCTGGTTCGCCCGCTTCGTGCTGACCGACGACGAAGGCACGCCCCAGCTCAAGGTGTTCGACAATCCGGGTGCGCTGTTCACCGTTGCCGGCAACGAGGTGCGGTTCAAGACGGCGCCCGACTTCAAGACGCTCCTCGCCACAGGTCTCTTCACGGCGGCCGACAGCGACAATGACGGTCTTCGCGAGATCACCATCAACGGCACGGTCAAGGCTTACGACACCGTTGGCGATTCCGTGGGCGCAACGCCGTTCACGGCCGTCGTCGAGGACGTCAACGATCTGCCCGCCAAGCCGACGCTCAGCTATCCCGCGGCGACCATCGTCGAGCGCGACCGCGTTGCGACCGGCATCACGCGCGGCGACGTCGTGATCGGCACGGTCAAGATCGCCGAGGACGACGCGCCGGGCGAGAAATCAGGAAGCTATAATTACCTCGTCTACGAAAACGGCGCGGCGACGGCGAGCGACCGCTTCGCCGTCGTGAACGGCGACCTTCGCCTCCTCGCGAACAAGAGCCTCAACTACGAAAGCGAGGGCGCTTCGATCGACCTCAAGGTGGTGGCGACGGACAAGACGGGGACCCCGTTCACAGTCTTCGAAACCTTCAGGTTCGTCATCGAAGACGCGCTGGACGTGCTCGACGGCGACGCCGGGGACAACGGCCAGCTCGACGGGCAGTCCGGCAAGGACCTCATCCGCGGCTTCGCGGGCACCGATCGCCTCACCGGCGGAGCGGGCGACGACACGCTCGACGGCGGCACGGGCAACGACACGATGATCGGCGGCATCGGCAACGACGCATATGTCGTCGACGCGGCAGGCGACATCGTGACCGAGCTCGCGGGCGAAGGGACCGACAGCGTCACCACCACGTCTGCGACCTATGTGCTCCCGGACCACGTGGAGAATCTGACCTCCACCGTCTCGACGGGCGCCACCCGCTATACGGGGAACAGCGGCAACAACCGGATTTCGACCGGTGGCGCCGACGACATGGTCGTCGTGCTCAGCGGCGGCAACGACTGGATCGAGACCGGCGCAGGCAATGACATCGTCGTGATAAGCGGAGGCTTCGAACATATCGATTTCGGCGCCGGCACCGATCAGCTCGTCCTGCAGGGCGTCCTCGTCGGCAGCTTTGGACAGGTGTCGATCCATTCGTTCGAGTCCGTGGCGCTCCTTTCGGGCTCGGACACGCGCTTCGGTCCCGCAGGCGGACTCGCTTATTACGATCTTGCGACCGTCGAAGCGACGATCGCGGCCGGAACCACGCTCGTCATGGACTCCGCCACGACCGCAGTCGGCGAAACGGTACGCATCGACGCGCGCGCCGAAACCGACGGCTCGCTGCTGATCTTCGGCGGCAAGGGCACCGACACCTTCCTCGGCGGCGCCGGGGCGGACACGTTTGCTTTCCGCGTGCAGGACGGTTTCGGGGCGGCCGACCGCGTCGACGGCGGCGCCGGTTCGGACGTTCTGGAACTGCGCGGCACTTACGCCCGCACGTTCGCGGCAGATGCCATCAAGAGCATCGAGGTCGTTTCGCTCTTGTCCGGCGCGTCGCAGGGCACGTCCCACACCTATGTCCTGACGTCCCACGATGCGAACGTCGCGGCGGGGGAACGCCTGACGGTCTACGGCGGCGTTCTCGGCGCGAGCGAGACGCTCACGTTCGACGGCAGCGCCGAAAAGGAGGGCTCCTTCGCGCTGTACGGCGGCGCCGCGAACGACACCCTCACCAGCGGCCTGGGCAACGACACGCTGTCGGGCGGTTCCGGCGACGACACGCTGACCGGCGGCGCGGGCGCCGACGTGCATGACGGCGGCGCCGGCGTCGACACCGCCAGCTACGCGGCCGCGGCGGCTGCCGTGACGGTGGACCTGACCACGACCGGCACGGCGGGCGACGCGACGGGCGACACTTATTTCGGAGTCGAGAACGTCGTCGGCGGCGCCTTTGCCGATACCCTCTATGGGAGCAACGAGATCAACATCGTCTCGGGCGGCGACGGCAATGACATCCTCGATGCGCGGGCAGGCAACGACACGATCTACGGCGGCGCCGGGGACGACACGATCCGCGGCGGCAGCGGCAACGATGCGATCTACGGCGGCCTCGGCATTGACACGGTCACCTTCCAGGTCGACGGCCGCTCGGCAATCATCAACCTCTCCGACGCGGCGGTCACCGCCAACGGCGTCACCGTCGCGGCGCGCAGCGCCCAGGATTCGATCGGCGGCATCGACACTCTCGACAGCATCGAGAACGTCATGGGATCCGCGCTCGCCGATACGATCTACGGCAGCGCCGGCAACAACCTGCTGAACGGCGGCATCGGCACCGACACGATGGCCGGCGGCGCAGGGCACGACACCTATGTCGTCGACACCCAGGCCGACGTCGTCACCGAGGCGGCGGGGGAAGGCACCGACCTGGTCGCCACGAACCTTGCCACTTACGTCCTCACCGCCGCCAACGTGGAGAATCTCTACGGCTGGTCCGGCACGGCGCAGGCGCTGACCGGCAACAGCCTCAACAATGACATCACCACCCTCGGCGGCAACGACACGCTGGACGGCGGCGCCGGCAACGACATCCTCCGCGGCGGCGCCGGCAACGACACCTACATCGTCGACTCGATCGGCGATGCTGTCACCGAAGACGCCGGAGCGGGCATCGACGAGGTCAAGACCGGCATCGCCGACTACACCCTGGCGGCCAACGCCGAGAATCTGACGGCAACGTCGACGACGACCGGCCAGACGCTGCGCGGGAACAGCCTCAACAACGTCGTCAAGGGGACGGCGTTCAGCGACATCGTCTACCTCCAGAGCGGCGGCACCGACACGGTGGCGGCAGGCGACGGCAACGACATCCTGTACGTCGGCGGCGCTCTCGACCTGAACGATCGACTGGACGGCGGCGCGGGTACCGACACCATCTTCTTCCAGGGGAGCACCACGATCACCCTGACGGCGGACATCGCGAAGAACATCGAGCGGCTGTCCTTCCTGCCCGCGAATTCGACGATCTACGGCGGCCAGAGCACGACCCCGCACACGTACGTGATCACCACCACCGACGCGACGGTCGCGGCCGGCACCCAGACGCGGATCAACGGGAACGGGATGGTCGCCGGCGAGTCCCTCACCTTCGACGGCTCCGCGGAGACCGACGGATCCTTCTACTTCTTCGTGAGCACGGCTGCGGACAATCTGAAGGGCGGCGCGGGCAACGACTACTTCCAGCTCAATGCCGGGACCTGGCAAGCCGGCGACCGGATCAGCGGCGGCAACGGCCTCGTCCCCGGTTCCGACGACGACGTGCTCTCGTTCCGGGGCGGCGTGTCGGTCGTATTCGCGGCCGACTCCCTGGCAGGTATCGAGCGGATCACGGCCGACGCCGGAGCCGACTATTCCTTTACGATGCACGACGGAAACGTGGCGGCGAACGGAAAGCTCAAGGTCGAAGCGATGGCGCTCGGCATTGCCAACAAGCTCGTCTTCGACGGTTCGCTCGAGACGAACGCGCTGCTCGAGGTCACCGGCGGCCTCGGCAACGACGTCATCACCGGCGGCAACGGGCGCGACATCCTGAGCGGCGGCGGCGGCGACGACACGCTGAAGGGCATGGGCGGCGGTGACGACCTTACCGGCGGCATCGGCGACGACACGATGGTCGGCGGCGAGGGCAACGACACCTATTATGTCAGCCGGCACGACGGCCACGACATCATCCAGAACTTCGACAATGGCGGCTACGACAAGCTGACGCTGCGCACCGGGATCACGTACAAGGACATCTGGTTCGAGCGGATCGCCGGCACGACCGGGCCCGACGACCTCAAGATCTTCATCCTGGGGGCGAACGGCGTCGACAACAGCGTGACCGTCCAGGATTGGTTCTCACCGACCAATCCGGATCTGTTCCGGATCGAGCTGATCACGGAGGGGACCGACCGCGCGACGACGGGGATCGACGTCGACACCGCGATCCAGGAAATGAGCAAGCATACGCGCCCGGGATCGAACACAGCGTTCCAGAGCCTGATGAGCACGAACGCGGCGTTGAACGCTGCCGTCGAAGCCGCCTGGGCGCATCTCGTCGCGCCGCAGCTCGTCGCCGTCGCCGACGCCGTGGGCACGGAGCCGCTCGACAACAATCTGGGCACGGTGACGATACCGGTTCGGGCTTATTACCAGGACACGACCGGCCGCGGCATCCTCATCCCGGCGAGCCATCTCAACGTCTTCGTCGTCGCCACGAACGGCGCGAACCTCGCGGACTATGTGGTGTCGCAGAGCCCCGGTACGCCGGATGCGAACGGCAATCGCACCGTGACGCTGACGCTGACGCAGAACGGCTCCACGCACCTGCTGCAGAACGGCTCGCTGCCGCTCGAAATGCGGGCGCAGGTGCGCGACGTCGTCGATGCCGACGGCACGCGGACCGCGAAGGATCCCTTCACGCTCACCATCGCGCCCACCGCCGACACGGCGACGCTCAGCGCCTCGGCGCCGGGCGGCAATGCCGGCACTCGAATCCCGATTACCATCAACACGCTCACGCCCGACAAGGACGGATCCGAGCGGGTGGACGTGCTCATCGGCAACATCCCGGCCGGCTACACGCTGACCAACGCCGCGGGCGCGGCCGTCGGCACCGCCGTCGGCACGAGCGTGCTCGTCGGTGCCGCGCAGCTTGCGGGCCTCCACCTCAACGCGCCTGCGGGCCGCTTTGAGGACGCGAACCTGACACTGACGCCGCGCTCGGTGGACGGCACGTCGACGCGGGACGGTACGCCGGTGCAGCTCCTGGTCGTCGTCAACGGCGCGCCGACGAGCGCGTCGCTGAACGCAAGCGTCAACGAGAACGCGGCCAACGGCACGGCCGTCGGCACCGTCGTCGGCGTCGATCCGGACGGGGATGCGCTCACCTACACGCTTCTCGACAATGCCGGCGGCCGCTTCGCGCTCACCACCGGCGGCCAGCTCACCGTCGCGAACGGCGCGCTGCTCAACTTCGAGACCGCGACGTCGCACAACGTCGTGGTGCGGGTCAGCGACAACGGCGTGGCGGGCCAGGCCCCGCTCTCCATCACCACGACGCTCGCCGTCACGGTGAAGAACGTCAACGAGGCGAACAGCTTCACCTCCAGCCCGATCTTCACCGTCAAGGAGAATGTCGCCGCCGGAGCGCCGGTCGGGTCCTTCACCGCGACCGACATCGACACCACAGCTCCGTTCAACGAACAGCGCTACTCCTTCCGCAACGACTCGACCGGCGACATCGCCGCGACGACCCCGGACGGCCTCTACGCGATCAACGGGATGACGGGGGCGATCACCGTCGCGGGCGCGCTCAACCATGAGACGATGGGGACCGCGAAGAGCTACACGGTCGTCGCGCGCGACAATGCCGGCGCGTCGCCCTTCAACGAGGCGCGCGGCACCGTCACCATCGGGGTCGAGGACGTGAACGAGGCAAACGCGCTGCCGGCGAGCTACGCCTTCAGCGTAAACGAGAACGTGGCCGTGGGCGCCCCCGTCGGCACCGTCGCGGCCACCGATCCGGACTCGACGTCCAAGAGCTTCGGCAAGCAGCGCTATTACTTCCTGAACGGCGGCGCCGCCTCCGCCACCTCGGCAGACGGCCGCTATGCGATCGATTCGGTGAGCGGGGCCATCAAGACCGCCGCGGCGATCAATTACGAGACGATGAGCGCTCCCGTCGACTACACGGTCGTGGCGCGCGACAATGAAGGCGCCAGCCCCTACTTCCAGGCGTCGAGCACCGTCCGGATCGGCGTCGGCAACGTCAACGAGGCGCCGAACGCGCCGACCGGTCCGGCAAGCCGCTTCGCCGATGAGGCGAATACCGGCAGCTCCAACGCCGCCCAGGCCGGGCTGCTCTTCGCAAGCTACGGTCTTTCGGACCCGGACGGCGCCGCCCCGGCGCTGCAATTCGCCTCCGGCGGCAATCCCGGCAACTGGTTCACGATCTCGGGAGGCAACGTCCACTTCGCGCCGAACTTCGACTTCGAATGGGCGAAGAACAGCGGCTATTCCGTCGCCGACTATAACGGCGACGGGCGCCAGGACGCCTTCATCGGCAACGTCGTCGTGCAGGCGAACGACGGATCGCTCGCCTCCGGCACCACCGGGACCGCCTTCTACCTTTCGGACGTGAACGAGCGTCCGAGCGCCCTCACGAAGACCGGCGAGAATTTCTATTCCGAAACGCTGCCGGGCGAGAGCGGCCACTTCTGGCAGACCATCGCCACCTTCTCGGCGACCGACCCGGACGGGCCGGCACCGGCGCTGACGATCGTCGGCGGCAATGCGAACAACTGGTTCACGGTGAGCGGCAACAGTCTCGCCTTCGCCAATGCCAATTTCAGCACCGATTGGCTGCGCAGCCAGATGGGCAATTACGGCCAGGACGCCACCTGGGGCTACGACCGTGACGGCGACGGGCTGAAGGAAGTGCGCGTTGCGACGCTCACCCTCGCCGCTGCGGACGCGGGCGGACTCAAGGGCGATACGTTCACCTACAACGTCCTCATCGAGGACCGGAACGAGGCGCCTTACTGGAGCGCCAACCCGTACAGCTTCACGCTGAACGAGAATGCGGCGGGCTACACCTATTTCGGCACCGTCGCCGGCGCGGATCCGGACGGCGCCGCAAGCGAGCTGCGCTACGTCTTCACCGGCAGCAGCGCGCCTTATTTCGACGGCAATATCGGCTACGTCAGCCGCTCGGGCGACGGGCGATTCCTGATCAACATCCAGAACGGCCAGGTGTTCGTGAACGGCGCCCAGGCGCTGGATTACGAGAGCGGGCAGACGAGCTTCAGCTACGCGACCACGGTCACCGACCGCTCGGGCGGCGCCCATGCGCTGAGCCAGGCGGGCACCCTGACGATCAACCTCCAGAACGTGAACGAGCCGCATTCGATGCGGGCGAACGCGATCACCGTCGGCGAGAATCAGAATCCCGCCGCCTATACGCCGGTGCCGACGCTTTCGGGCGTCAACGACGCGCGCACGCAGATGCTCACCGATCCGGAGAACGGCGCGGTACGCTGGCAGTTCGGCAACGGCACGACGGCGTCCGGCCCGTGGCGCATCGACGCCGCGACCGGCAAGATCTGGCAGGGCGAGAGCGTCGACTACGAGGCGCTGACGACCAGCGTCACCTACGAAACCTACTGGGACGGCGCGGAATATCAGGAATATCCCGTCTACTCGAACGACCCGAGCCTCGCGGTCTTCAACCTTGCCGTCCAGGCGGTCGACGACAGCACCGGGCAGGTCGCGTCGAGCAACCTCCAGCTCACCGTCGCCGACGTGAACGAGGCGGTCACGACCTCCTCGAGCATCGTCTACCGCTCGGGCGGCGGCGCGGTGCTCCAGAATTCCGGGACCAACTTCTACGTGAAGTCGGACCGGAACAACGGCACCGTCGTGCACATCAACGCCTACGATCCGGAAGGCCGCGCGCTCAGCTACTCGATCGCCAACCAGGTCACCCGCGAGATCAACGTCAGCTACGGCGGCAACGACGAGATCGACGGCGGCTATCCGGTGCTTTCGATTGACGGCATGGGCACGATCGGCTTCACGGTCTACGGCGATCCCGACTGGGAGGGCGGCACCAAGATCAACAGCACCCGCCGCACGCTCAGCATCGAATATTCGTTCGACGTGAACATCACCGACTCCGCGGGCATGACGACCGTCGTCCCCTACACGCTGACCTTCCTGCGCCGGAATTCGACCATTCCGCCGATCGTGCTGGATCTCGACCTCGACGGGGTGGAGCTCGTCTCCTTCCACGGTTCGACGGTGACGTTCGACATGGACTCGGACGGCGTCAGGGACACGACCGGCTGGGTCGGGTCGGACGACGGCCTCCTCGCGCTCGACCGCGACGGGAACGGCACGATCGATCATATCAGCGAAATCTCGTTCGTCGGCGATCTCACCGGCGCCGTCTCGGACCTCGAAGGCCTGAGCGCCTTCGATACCGACGGCAGCGGTTCGCTGGACGCGGGCGATGCGCGCTACGGCGAATTCCGGGTCTGGCGCGATGCCAACCAGGACGGCGTCAGCCAGGCGGGCGAGCTGCGCACGCTGGCGGAAGCGGGCGTCCAGGCGGTCGATCTCTCCTTCGAGCGCACCGGAGCGGAGCCGACCGCCTCCGACAACGTCGTCTACGCGACCGCGCAGTGGCGGGATGCCGCCGGCGCCGCGCATGCCGTTGGCGACGTGTTCTTCGCCTACGATCCGTCCAACCTCGACACGATCGCGGCGCCCATCGTCCTCGACTATGACGGCGACGGCTCCGGCCTCGTCTCGGTCCGCGACAGCACCGCGCGCTTCGACATGAACGGCGACGGCAGCGCCGATCGCACCGGCTGGATCGCCAAGGGCGACGCGCTTCTCGTGCTCGACCGCAACGGCGACGGCATCGTCAACGACGTTTCGGAAATCTCGTTCACGGCCGACAAGGCCGGCGCGCAGACCGATCTCGAGGGCCTCGCGGCGTTCGACAGCAACGGCGACGGAAGCTTCGACTCCAAGGATGCCCGGTTCGGATCCTTCCAGCTCTGGTTCGATCGCAACGGCGACGGCGTGAGCGCGCCCGACGAGCTCAGGACGCTCGCCCAGGCCGGGATCTCGTCGATCAGCCTCAAGGCGAGCGCGACCGAGGAAGGCGGCGAGTCGAGCGGCTCCAACCTGATCTTCGGACGGGGCAGCTTCATCCGCCACGACGGCAGTGCCGGAACGCTGCTCGACGCGGGCCTTGCCTACCTCGCTGGCGGCGGCGACTCGACCATCGCCTTCTCCGGATGGGACGGCGGCACCGTCACCGCGGCGGCCGCGCCGGCCACACCGACCGCGCCGACGCCGGCTACACCGGCGCCCGCGACGGCGACGCCCTCTCCGGCGAACGTTCACGCCATCGATCTCGTCGGACGCGGCTTCTCAGGCAAGAGCGGCCGCTACGCCCTCACCGCCTCGGGCGGCAGGCTCTTCGTCACCGACAGCAAGGCCGAAGGCGCGATCGACGCACGCGTTCAGGAAGTCCGGCCCGCCAGCATCCTCAGCTTCCGCGGCTCTGCGGTCGGCCTGGTCGCGCCGGTCGTGCTCGACCTCGACGGGGACGGCGTGGAGCTGCGCGGCCGGAGCGATGCCAAGGCGCGCTTCGACATGGACGGCAACGGCAGCCGCGACGACACCGGCTGGATTTCGAAGCAGGACGGCTTCGTCGTGGTCGATCTCGACGGCGACGGGCGCATCACCTCCGCCGCGGAGCTCTCGCTGCTCGGCCTCAAGAAGGACGCGAAGAGCGGTCTCGATGCACTCGCCACGCTCGACTCGGATCGCAGCGGCAGCATCGATGACAAGGACGCGCGCTTCGGGGATCTGAAGCTGTGGGTTGACCGCAACGGCAACGGTGTCACCGATGCGGGCGAGCTGAGCTCGCTCGCCGACCGCAACATCGCGGCGATCGGCCTCGGCGGCCGCGCCGTCGAGGCGGCGGTGGAGATCGGCAGGAACGCGATGCTCGCCACCTCCACCTTCACCCGCACGGACGGCAGCACGGGCAGCGTCGGCGATGCCGCCCTCGCCTTCCGGCCCGGCAAGCAAGGCTCGGGCCTGCTCGACGGGATCGTCGCCGCAGCGCGCGCCGCCGATGCCGGCTCGGAAGCCGAGCCGGACGGAGCGGAGCAGGTCGCGGCGCTTCGTGCGGGCCTTTCCTCGCGGCCGTTCGGTGACCTCGACCTCGGCGGATCGTCGCTGTTCGAGCGCTATGCCACGATCGCTCCGCAGATCGCGGAGATCATCGGTGCAGCGTCGGCATCGTCCCAGGCGGGCGCGCTCGCCGAGCCCGTGGCCAGCCGGATGGACCTGCCGCGGATGGCGGTCGAGGCAGCGGACGAGGCGCCCGCAACGGCCGTCGGCGATGTCGCGGACCTTCAACTCGCCCGGATCGTTCAGGACATGGCGAGCTTCGGCCCCCGCTCCGGCGAGGGAGACTGGAGACGGGGGCAGCAGCCGCACCAGAGCCACGTGGATTATTTCGCCTGACAGGAGTTTCGAACATGAATGCAGAGGCCAGTGCCGGCACCGCCGCGGAGGGCGGCGGCACGCCCGTCACCGTGAGCCACCTGCTCGGGGAGATGACCTGGCTGCTGACCCAGTCGCCGCTTCACCGCGCGCTGGCGATCGGCGACCTCGAGTGGCTGGCGATGCCGGCGCTCATCCACCGCCAGTTCTACATCTTCCGCGACGGGGACCGCCCGGTCGGGCTCGCGCTCTGGGCCAAGTGCACGCCGGAAGCGGCGGCGAAGCTCGAGCGCGGGATGGTGGAGCCGGAAAACCGGCTGACGATGGAGGAATGGGCGAGCGGCGACACCGTGTGGCTCGTCGACCTGATCGCGCCCTTTGCCGACCAGCAGAACCGCCAGCGCGAGATCATGATCGCCGATCTCATTTCCGGCCCTCTCGCGGGAACGCCCTTCCACTTCCACGTGACCGATCCGGCGACCGGAGTGCGCACCGTGCGGACGGTGAGCGGCGATGCGGGCCAGAAACTCAAGGAAGCGGTGGAAGCGGCCGTCAACGCGGAGGGCTGAGCCTTCGGCGCGGGGGCGGCCGGCGCTCGGCCGTCGCCGCCGCTGGCGAGGAGGCCGCGGAATATTCTCCCCTCGACATCTTCATTCGTATCGAAGCGCGTGGATCGGTTTCTTGCGCGCGACCAGCCAGGATTGGACGCCGACGCTGGCGAGCGCGATGAGGAGAGCGAGGGCGCCCGCCGCCGGGAACAGCCATGGGTCGAGCGGCACCCGGTAGGCGAAGGTGTCGAGCCAGCTGCGCATCAGCCACCAGGCCGCCGGCCATGCGATGAAGTTCGCCCAGAGCACGGGACGGCTGAGCTGCGAGAGGAGCAGCCCCAGCACTTGGCCCGTGGTCGCGCCGAGCGCCTTTCTGATGCCGATCTCCTTCGTTCGCCGCTCGGCCGCGGAGACGGACAGGCCGACGAGGCCGATCGCGGCGAGAAAGGCGGCGATAGCGGCGAAGATCGCGAACAGGCGCGTGCTCCGCTCCAGGTCGCTGTAGACCTCCTCGAAATGCTCGCTGACGAAGGCGCGCTCGATCGGTTCGCTGTTGCCGGTCGCGCGCCAGGCGCGGTCGATGCCGGCGAGCGCTTCCGGAACGCTGCGTCCGGCGAGCTTCACCATCACCATCCCCGGCCCGAAGGAGGATTTGGGACGGGCGAAGTATATGGTGGGCTTCACCGCCGTCTCCACCGAATAAAACGCGAAGTCCGGCACGACGGCGACGATCCGGGGGCGCGGCTCGACACCTCCCCGCTCGCCGGGCGCCGCGACGCTCTGGCCGATCGCGGCGGCGGGTGAGCGGTAGCCGTAAAGGCGCACCGCCGCTTCGTTGACGACGATCCGGGTCACGCCCTCCTCGCCGTCGGGCGGCAGGCCGTCGAGCGTGCCGGCGACGGGGGCGATGCCGAGCAGCGCGAAGCCGCCGGGGAGGAGCGAAATCATGTCGGTGAAGACCCTGCCCCGGGGGGTCTCGACGAAGGCGAAGGTTTGGGGGTCGAGGAGTTCGCTCCCCGCGCAGACCGCGCTCTCGACGCCGGGAAGCCGCCGTACCTCCGCGACGAAAGCGGCGGGGCAATCGGCGGCGATGGTCAGCACCTGGTCGACGTCGACGCGCAGCGCTTCGTCCATCGCGAAGACGCGCTGGCGGTAGATGACGGCCATGGAGACGAGGAGGCCGATCAGGATCGCGAACTGGACGGTGACCAGCGCGCTGCGCACCCAGCCGCGCCCCCGTCCCGCATGGCCGCGGTCGGCGAGGATCGCGGCGGGCGGCAGGGCGGAGACGAGCAAGGCCGGCCAGGCGCCCGCGACGAGGCCGAGCAGCAGCGCGCCGGCGAGGATTGCGAGGATCACCGCCGGCTCGCCGTGATCGAAGGTCGCCTCGGTGCCGAGGAATCCGTTCACGGCCGGAAGCAGCCATTCCACAGCCGCCGCCGCGAACAAGGCCGCGATCAGCACCGTCGCGACCGATTCGCCGAGGAACTGGGCGGCGATCTGGCCGCGGCTCGCGCCGTTTGCCTTGCGGACGCCGATCTCGCGCCGCCGCCGCGCGGACATGGCGACGCCGAGATTGATGAAGTTGGCGAGCGCGATGAAGAGAATGAGCGCGGCGACGAGGCTTCCCACCCTGAGGCGCGGCAGAGCGTCCGGATGAAGCGCCTCGTGGAGTGCGATGCTGTCGATCCGTACGAGCTCCATCTGGTAAGCGCCGCGCATCATCGGCGGGAGGACGCCTTCCATCACATGGGAGACGCGGCGTTGGACCGCCTCCGCGGAGGCACCCTCCCGAAGCCGAATGTAGGTGCGCGCTTCGATGGAGAAGCCGTCCGGACTCTCCGTTGCGGTGCCGGCGAGCGGCGAGCCGGCGGCGAGGCCGGAGGCGAAGACGCCGCTTGCAAGGTCGGTGCGGCCGGCCGGCAAGTCACGGATGACGGCGCGAAGCTCCATCGGCTGCCCGGCCACGGCGATGCGCTGGCCAAGGGCGGTGCTTCCGAAAAAGCGCATGGCCGCGCTTTCGGTCATGAGCAGCCCCTCCGGTCGGCTGAGCGCCGTTCGAAGGTCGCCGCTCAGCACCGGCAGTTGCAGCAGATCGAAAGCGTCCGGATCGGTCCAGTAGATGGGGACGGTGATCGCGCGCTTGCCGCGGCGCAGTTCGACGGGCGCCTCGACCAGCCGCACCGCCGCTTCCACGTCGGCGACGTTCGCCTCGATCATGTCGGCAGCGCGCAGGTTGGTGATCTCCGCAACATTGGGCGGCATGCCCGGGCCGCTCAGCACCGAAAGGCCGAGGTGGATTCGTTCGTGGTCCGGCACGAAGCCGTTGAAGCCGAGCGCGGTGCGCGCAACGAGGCCCATCAGGATGGCGCCGGCGAGGCCGATCGCGAGGCCGAAAACGGCGATCGCGGACAGAAGCTTCGTCGCCTGGAGGCTGCGGACGTAGGCGACGAAATGGTGGCGCAGCGCCCTCGCCCGGCCGATTCCGCGGCTCACAGCCGGGTCTCGCCGACGATCCGGCCGTCGAGCATCGCGACGATCCGGTCCGCCGCCGCCGCATGGAAGGGGGAATGGGTGACCATCACCACCGTGGTTCCGGCGCGGGCGACCGATTTGAGCAGGTCCATCACGGCTTCTCCGTTCGCGCTGTCGAGGTTGCCGGTCGGCTCGTCGGCGAGGATGAGCGCTGGATCGGCGGCGAGCGCCCGGGCGATCGCCGCGCGCTGCTGCTGGCCGCCGGAAAGCTGCTGCGGACGGTGCCCGGCGCGGTGGGCGATGCCGACCCGCTCCAGCACCTCCGCGATCCGCCCGCGCCCGCCGTTTCCGCTCCGGTAGAGCATGGAGACTTCGACATTCTCGGCGACGGTAAGGTCGTCGATCAGGTTGAAGCCCTGGAAAACGAAGCCGACGTGCCGCCGCCTGAGACGCGTCAGGCCGCCTTCGGAGAGTCCCGAAACCTCCTCGCCGAGCAACCGGTAGGTGCCGCTGCTCGGCCGGTCGAGAAAACCGAGAATGTTGAGGAGGCTCGATTTGCCGCAGCCCGACGGTCCCATGATTGCGGCGAACTCGCCCTTGGCGACGGAGAGCGAAACGCAGGCGAGGGCGTGCGTCTCGACCTCGTCGCTGCGGTGGATCCTCGATATGTCGTTGAGCTCGATCATCCGCCGATGATAACCCGGCGGCGCCGTAGAAAAAAACGCGTGTTCCCAAGGGATTGGGAGGGCGTCCGCCGAGCAGCCCCGCACGATGTGTCCGTATCCGGACGCCCTTGCGCCGCGCCTGCGTCGCTATACGGTGCCCCGATGGAGCGCCTTGGCCCGATCCTCGTCCTGGACGACGACCGCGACGTCTTGCAGGCGGCCGAGTTCACGCTCGCGGGCCATGCGGCGCGGGTGGTGACGGCGCGGTCGCCCGACGCGATCGACGCGGCGCTTGCCGGCGCGACTTACGACTGCGTGCTCCTCGACATGAACTTCGCCGCCGGGCAGCGCAGCGGCGGCGAAGGGTTCGAAGCGCTGGCCGCCATCAAGTCGGCCGATCCGACGCTCAGCGTGGTGCTGATGACCGCCTACGGGGCGGTCGCGCTCGCCGTCGAGAGCCTGAAGCGCGGCGCGGACGATTTCCTGCTCAAGCCCTGGCGCAACGACGCGCTCGTCGCCGCGGTGACGGCTGCGGCGGCCCGAACGCGCACGGCGCGCACGCCGCTGCCGCTGGACGAGGTCGAGCGCCGCGCCGTCGCGCAGGCGCTCGAGCGGCACGGCGGCAACATCGCCCAGGCGGCGCTCGCCCTCGGGCTCAGCCGCCCCGCGCTGTACCGCAAGATCGGCAAGCATGGCCTCTAGAGGGCGCGACTACCCCGCCATCGCCTCCGCCGCCGGCTGGCGGCTCCTGCTCGCCGCCGCGCTTGGCGTCGCGCTCGTCTCGCTGGCGGCGATGGAGCGTTACGCCACCGCCCTGCTCGCGGCCGGCGCCTTCGCCCTGACGCTCTTCGACGTGTGGCGGCTCACGCTGCGCGGCAGGCATGGTGCCGCTGGTTTGCCGCCCGTGACGCTCGATCGCCGGCTCGAAGAAGCGCTCGCCCTGCTCGACGCGGTGACCGTCGCCTTGTTCGTGATCGACGAGGATCGGCGAGTACGCTTCGCGAACGGCGCTGGGCGAGCCCTTGCCGGCTTCGATATCGGGCGGCTGGAGGATCTGCCCGGCCTCGGCGCCGAAGCCGCCGCGGCCATCCTGTCGCTGCCGCCGGGCGGGCGCCAGCTCGTCTCCCTTGCCGACGGCCGGACCATGCTGGTGTGGGCCGGGTCGCTCGCCATGGCGGGCGGCGGCGCGCAGCGCCTCGTTTCCATGCAGGCGGTGGCGGGCGAGCTCGACGCGGTGCAGGTCGGCGCCTGGCACATGATGACCCGCGTGCTGGCCCACGAGATGATGAACTCGCTGACGCCGATCGCCTCGCTGGCCGAAAGCGTCGCGCGGCTGACCGACGCGCCGGACGCCGATTCGCGCATCGCCGCCGCCGTGGCGACGATCTGGCGAAGGAGCGAGCATCTGATCGCATTCGTGGAGCGGTACCGTGCCATCGTCGATCTTCCCGCACCGAAAGCGGAGCCGGTCGACCTCCCCGCATTCCTCGCCGCGGTGGACGGACTGGTCGGCGCGGAGCTGCGCGGGCGCGGGATCGACTTCGCGATCGCGGCGGCGCCGGTTCTGCCGCACGTCCCGGCCGATGCGGCGCTGCTCGAGCAGGCGGTGCTGAACCTCGTCAAGAATGCCGCCGAAGCCGTGGCCGGCCTTGCCGATGCGCGCATCCGCCTCGCCTCCGGGCAGGCGCCCGGCTTCGCGACGCTGACGGTCAGCGACAATGGGCCGGGCATCGATCAGGACAGAATCGAAGAGGTCTTCGTCCCCTTCTACACGACCAAGCCGGACGGCGGCGGGATCGGCCTGACGCTGGCCCGCCAGATCGCGATCGCCCATGGCGGGCGCCTTACCGTGAAGCGGCTCGCCGGCCGCGGCACCGCCTTTGAGCTCCGTCTTCCCGCCGGCTGATCGAGCGCAGGCGCCTTACCGCCGCCGCGGCCGCAGCCGCGCCTGGGGCGCTCCGCCGAGCGCAGCCGCGATGGCACCGCGAAGCGGCTTGGCGCGGAACGCGATGTCGTAAGGCGTGCCGCGCTTGATCGAGCGGTCCGGCCTCGGGTCGAAGTCGGTCAGCCAGCTATATTTGTCGACCATGCCCCAGGCGAGCACGTCCCGGAGCTGCGGGTAGGACAGCATCACGTCCAGATAGGCGCGGGCATAATCCGCCACCATCGCATCGCGCAAAGCGACGTCGTCGGGCGCGCGGCGGTCGTTGACGTCGAACTCTGTGATGACGAGGTTGTAGCCCATCGCCGTCACCTCATCGAGGAAGCGGCGCCACGGCCCTTCCGATTCGCGCACGATCTCCGCGACCGGCAGGTCCTTGAGGAGCCGGATGTGCGACTGGATGCCGAGGGCGTCGACCGGCGTGCCGCGGCGGCGGAAGCCTTCGAGGAGGCGCAGGACGCCGGTGATGTGGGTCTCGTCCTCCGTGCCGCGCTCCCAGCTCATATAATCGTTGTAGACGAGCTCGGCGTGCGGCGCTTCGGCGCGGGCGGTGCGGAAGGCGAGGTCGAGCATCGCCTCGCCCCCCATCGCCCGCGTCACGACGGTGTCGCGGATGCGGCCGGTTTCGGGCTGCACCGCTTCGTTGACGACGTCGTAGGAGTAGATCCGGGTGCCGTAGCGGCGGCAGACGGTGCGGACATGCTCCTCCAGCAAAGCCGCCGCCGCGGTCGCCGGCCGCGATCCGAAATCATGCTCGGTGAGCCAGCGCGGATACCATTGCGGCGGCGCCCAGAAGAGGGTGTGCCCGCGAAGCTGGAAGCCCTTGGCGGCCGCATAATCGGCGATCGCGTCCATCTGCGCGAAATCGAACTGCGTGGCCGACGGCCGGGTCCACTGCCACTTGAGCTCGTTTTCCGGGACGAGCAGCCCGCATTCGCGCTCCAGGATCGCGGCGTAGGCGGGATTGGCGAAGCTGCCGCGGTCGGCGCCGGGCGCACCCCAGGCGACGGCGGATCCGAAACGGTGGCCGGTCTGTTCGGCGATCCTGCGCAGCGAGTCGGCGGGCGCCGCGGGGATGCGCGGGCTGCCCGTGCTGCGGGAGCAGGCAGCGGCGGCGAAGCCAAGGCCGAGCGCAAGCGTTTCACGGCGGGTGACGGCCATCGGCAGTGCTCCTCTTCGCGTCTTTTCTTTGGCTGATAGCGCTAACATGCTAGGCTGCACAACATGAAGATGATGCGCATCCTCGCACTGCTGCTCGCCGCCTTGTCCGCCCTCGCGCTAGCCCCGGGCGCGGCGAACGCGGAGGACGGATACGATTTGTGGCTACGCTACCGGCCGGTCGAGGCGGCGGCGCAGGGGCGCTACCGCGATGCCGCCGCTTCGGTGGTGAACGAAGGCGCCTCCCCTACCCTGCGCGCCGCCGAGGATGAGCTGCGGCGAGGGCTCGCCGGGTTGCTCGAGCGCGCCGTGGCGGCACGGTCCGTCACGCGCGGCGCGATCGTGATCGGCACGCCCGCTTCGTCGCCGATCGTCCGCGGCCTCGCGCTCGATCTCTCCGCCGCCGGACGCCAGGGCTTCCTCATCCGCAGCATGCGCGTCAACGGCCGCCCGGTGACGGTGATCGCCGCCAAGGAGGATGTCGGGGTCCTCTACGGCGCCTTTCGCCTGCTGCGCCTCATCCAGACGCGGCAACCGCTGGAGCGGCTCGACATCGCCGACGCGCCGCGGGTGCAGCTCCGCCTCCTCAACCATTGGGACAATCTCGATCGCCACGTCGAGCGCGGCTATGCGGGACAGTCGCTGTGGGACTGGCAGAAGCTCCCCGGCTGGAGCGATCCGCGCTACACCGATTACGCCCGCGCCAACGCCTCGATCGGCATCAACGGCACCGTCCTCAACAATGTGAACTCGAATGCGCAGATCCTGACGCATCGCTATTTGGAGAAGGTCGCTGCACTCGCCGATACGTTCCGGCCGTACGGCATCCGGGTCTACCTCTCCGCCCGCTTCAACGCGCCGATGGAGATTGGCGGCCTCCCGACCGCAGACCCGCTCGACCCGCGCGTCCGCGCCTGGTGGCGCACCAAGGCGGACGAAATCTACGCGCTCGTTCCCGATTTCGGCGGCTTCCTCGTCAAGGCGAACTCGGAAGGCCAGCCGGGGCCGCAGGACTATCGCCGCACGCATGCCGAGGGCGCCAACATGCTCGCCGACGCGCTGGCGCCGCACGGCGGCACCGTCATGTGGCGCGCCTTCGTCTACGCGGCCGAGAACCGTCGCGACCGCGCCGCGCAGGCCTATGACGAGTTCAAGCCGCTGGATGGGCAGTTCCGCCCGAACGTCATCGTCCAGGTGAAGAACGGCCCCATCGACTTCCAGCCGCGCGAACCTTTCCATCCGCTGCTGGGCGCAATGCCGGCGACGCCGCTGATGATGGAGTTTCAGGTCACCAAGGAGTATCTCGGCTTCGCCACCCACCTCGCCTACCTCGGTCCGATGTGGGAGGAGGTGCTTCGCGCCGACACGCACCGCAGCGGCCCCGGCTCCACCGTCGCACGCGTGGTCGACGGGTCGCTTCACGGGCACCGGCTGACCGGCATGGCGGGTGTCGCCAACATCGGCACCGACCGCAACTGGAGCGGGTCCCATTTCGACCAGGCGAACTGGTATGCCTTCGGCCGCTTCGCGTGGGATCCGCATGCGAGCGCCGCCGGGATCGCCGAGGAATGGGCGCGGAGGACCTGGGGGAACGATCCGGCGCTGGTGCGGCCGATCGTCGAGACGATGATGCGCTCGCGCGAAGCGGTGGTCGATTACATGACCCCGCTCGGCCTCCACCACCTGATGGCGACCGGCCACCATTACGGGCCCGGCCCGTGGGTCGGCGATCTCGCGCGCGCCGACTGGAATCCGACCTACTATCATCGCGCCGACAGGAACGGCATCGGCTTCGACAGAACCCGCACCGGCAGCAACCAGGTCGCGCAATATGCGCCGCCGGTCGCCGCGCGATTCGGAAACCCGGCGACGGTGCCCGAGGAATATCTCCTCTGGTTCCATCACCTCCCATGGGACCACAGGATGCGGAGCGGGCGGACGCTCTGGGATGAACTGGTCCACCGCTACACGCGCGGCGCGGACGAGGTGCGGCAGATGCGCGCGGGTTGGGAAGAACTCGCACCTCGCGTCGATGCCGAGCGGCACCGCCAGGTCGCGGCGTTCCTGCGCATCCAGGAGGAGGAGGCCACGTGGTGGCGCGACGCCTCCATCGCCTACTTCCAGAGTCTCTCGCGCCGCCCCCTCCTCGCCGGTGTGGCGCCGCCGCGCCATGGCCTCGATCACTACCGCGCCATCGACAACCGCTACGCGCCCGGCCAGTGAGGTTCAGCTGCGGCTGAGCCCGCGGAGCAGGAAGTCCCGGATGCGGCGGCGAAGCGCGGGCGTCGGGGCGCCGAGGATGCCATGATGCTCCGGCGCGAGGTGCTCGACCGGGTCGCCGTTCTTCCCGAACACATAATGATCGAACATGCCCTGCCATGCATCGCGCAGCGGCGGCGGGAGCCGGCCGACCGAAAGAACCGCATGAACCATCGCTTCGAGCGGCGAACCGGCGTCGCGTGGCTGCGCCTCCCACCAATAGTTGATCAGGATGTTGAACGGCGCGAGCGCATCGACATGGTGCCACCAGAGCGCCGGAACATAGAGCGCATCGCCCGGCTCGAGCTCGGCCACCTGCGCCTGGGCCAGCGCATCGCGAAACCGCGGAAACCGCCCGAAATCCGGGTCGTGGACCGACACGAGGCTGGTGGGCTGGCCCGCCATATTGTGATCGAGAGGACCGACATAGAGATTGGCGAGCTGATCCGGCGGGAAGAGGATGAAGCGGCGGCGCCCAGCCACGACGCAGGCGAGATTGTGCGACACGTCGAAATGCGTGCCGACCTCCGTCCGGTTGCCGATCCAGATGCGCGGGACCGCGCTGTCCGGGCCGGTGAGCGGCATCGGATTGGCAGCGTCGAAGCCCGGCAGCACCTCGGGAACGGCGGCCGCGCCGACATAGAGGACGGGGTCGCCCTCCGTCTCGCCCGACAAAGCGGCGATGTACCGGACGACGTCGCGCAGCGGCCCCTTCCGGCGCGCGAAGTTGAAGCCGCTCATGTCCGGCCGATAGAAGAACCGCCCCTTGATTTCGGGCGGCCCGGCAAAGGCTTCGACCTCGGCGCCCGCGTCGAACGATGCGAGATAATCGAGCGCGCCGCCGACGGTGGACGCGGCCGTCACGGCGGGCCAGCTCGACACGGCTCCTCTCAAGATCGCCGGGCTGTAGCGTGCCGCGATCTCGTCGTGGAAACTGCGCGCGTCGATGCCGTGATATGCGCGCACGCGTGCTTCGGGTAGGCTCATGCCACCCGCCCTTCCACGAGCGGCCGCCGCCGTCTAGACCCGCCCCCATGAATACGAACTCCGCAGCGGAGGCCGGCTTTCCGCTCAGCTCGCGCGTGACCGCCCGGGTCGAGCGCATCGGACGTGAGCGGGAGCCGCTCCTCATCCTCGACGGCGTCATGCAGCGGCCGGAGGCGCTGATCGACTATGCGGCCAGTGAGGTGGAGTTCCGGCCGGCCTGGACCGCAAGCGGCGGCTTTCCCGGTCTCCGTGCGCCGGCGCCGCTCAATTACGTCGAGCAACTGGTGCGCTCGCTCAGTCCCGTCGTCGAGAAGGCGTTCGGACTGGCCGATGTGAAGCTCGCCCGGGCGGAGTGCAACTTCTCGCTGGTGACGCTGCCGCCCGCCGAGCTGAAGCCGCTGCAGCGCATCCCGCATGCCGATACGGACGACCCGCTGCAGTTCGCCTTTCTTCACTATCTCTGCGCCTCGGCCTTCGGCGGGACTGCTTTTTACCGCCACCGCGCGACCGGCTTCGAGACGCTCAGCCCCGAGCGCATGGCCTCCTTCACCGCCGCCCGCGACGCGGAGCTTCACGAGGCGCCGCCGGGCGCCGCCTACATCGTCGGCGACAGCCCTCATTACGAGCGCATCGCTGCCGCCGAGGCGCGCTTCGACAGGCTCATCGTCTATCGCAGCCGCACGCTCCATTCGGGGCTGATCGCGCCTAACACGCCGCTCAGCGGGGATCCTCGACGGGGGCGCCTGACTGCCAACATCTTCGTCAACTACCGCCCGGCATAAAAAAAGGCCGCCGGTCCGAAGACCGGCGGCCATTGCAGGGGACTGTTGCGCCCGGGCCTAGAAGGTAGCCCTCAGCACCGCCGAGAAGCGGCGGTCGTTCATGAACCAGGAGCGCGGTGCCCTGCGGATGCCATTGGCCTCGTCAGCGGCGATCACCTGGCTCGTCCGGGTGATTTCGTTGAGGAGGTTCACCGCCTGCACCCCGACCCTGATGTTCGAGTTCAGCGACATGAAGATCGAGCCGTCCAGCTGCCCCGTCGATTCGTTGAAGATCGGGGCAAACGGGACGATCACGTCACGCGTGGTGAGCAGGAAGCGCGACCGCCAGTTGTACGACACCCGCAAGGTAAACGGACCGCTTTCGAAGAACGGCGTGATGTTGAACGAGTGCCGCGACAGGCCCTGCAGAGGCAGGAGGCTGGTGTCGACGTTCGACTGGTTGCCCGCGGCGACGTCCGGGTCGGTGGAGTTGAGCGTGCTCTGGCTCACGCCGCTCGAGTCAACGAACGTGTAGGTCGCGTTGAGGCCGAGGTGGCGCAACGGACCAGGCAGGAAGTCGTAGGTCTGCTGGTAAGCGAGTTCGAAGCCGCGGATGGTACCCGTTTCGTCCGAATTGACCGGCGTCGTGACGATGCCTTCGAACGTCGCACCGTTGTTCGTGAAGTCGCGGCGGGCCACGCCGTTCGTCAGCACGCCGGTCAGGCGCTTGTGGAAAACGGCGAAGGTGAGCTGGCCGACGTCGCTGAAATACCATTCGAGCGATGCGTCGAAGTTGCTCGACTCGATCGGCCGCAGGAACGGGTTGCCGACGTTGGTGCGGATCACCGGCCGCCCGTTGCCCGCCTGGATATCCTCCTGGTTGGTCGCGAGGCTCAAATTGGCGAAGTTGCGGGTGAGGCCGAACTCCGGGGGCGAGATGCCGTTGTACCAGGCGAAGCGCGCCTGGAAGCCGCCGCCGAGCTCCGCCTTTATGTTCAGGCTCGGCAGGAAGTAATCGTAGGTGAGGTCGCCGCTGCGAACCTCGAGCGCGCCGTTGGCGAAGGCCCGGGCCTGTGCCCTGACTTCCGTCGGGAGTGCGCAGAAGGGCGTCGCCGGCGGGATCGATCCGTCCGGTCGCGGCGTCGGATTGAGGCACTGCGCCTCAGTCGAGAAGGTCTGCTGGTTAAAGACCTGACTGCCCGTCGATACGCGGTTGGTCCGCGTGTAGCGCAGGCCGAGATTGCCGCTGACCCTGACGCCGCTGTCGCCGAGTTCCTGGCTGAACCGGATCATTGCGTAGGCCGCGCTGTTCTTCTCCCTCACCGGGTTGACCTCGCCGGGCCGGAACGGACCTTCGGTGACGCCGCAACGCATGGCGAGCGGCACCCAATTCTGGGGGCAGCCGTCGACGAGACGGGCACGCCATTCGTCGCCGACGAGCAGCGCGAAATTGGACGCGTCTTCATAATTCCGGGCGACGTTCTGCGAATAGAAGAGGCGCGGATCACCCAAGGTCGGATCGCCGGCCTGGCCGCGCATGAAGCCGGGGAAGTTGAACGTCTCGTAGCGATCGGTTGCCGGCGTGCCGCCGTTGGTGGTCGGGCTGCCGTCGATCGGATCGTCGAGCCAGACCGGACCGCGCCCGCCCCAGATTTCGCTGATCACGCCCCAATTGTAGGCCGAGAAGCGGGCGATGTTCTCGCGGTCCGAATGGCGGACGCCGACGCGGACGGAGCGAAGCCAGCTGCCCTCTTCGAAATCATAGTTCGCATCGAAGCGGAAGGCGTCCTCATTACCCTCGCTGTCTTCGATGTGGTCCATCGCGTTGCGATAGAAGGTGTTGTACGGATCCGAGAAGCTGTTGCGGGCTTTGCCCTGCGCATCGAGCCCGAAGTAGCTCGGATCCTGGTCCGACGCGCCGCCGGCGAGATCGGTGCAAGGGCTGTTCGTCGCGGGGCCCGAGCAGACTTCCGGCGGACGGAATTCGATGGTCGGGATGCGGCTGCCGTTGAGATCGATGAACACGTTCTGGAAGCTGGACGTCCAGATGCCGAAATCGAGGGCTTTGACCTCGGAATCGACGTGATGATAATCGAAGTTGAGGGTCAGACGATCGGTCGCGTTCCAGCGGAAGTTCCCGCCGATGTCGCTGGTCATGAAGCGCTGATCGGAATCGCGGCGGATGTTGTTCGATTGCAGGCCGTAGCGCGGCGTGCGGACATCGCCGTTGCCGCCCCAGGCAGCCGTATTGTTCTGATCGTCGCGCCAGCCGGTCGGGCCGGTGATGAAGCCGTTCTCGAAGAGGCCGCTGTCGTCGAACTCAAGCGTGGTGCCGGGAACGGCGCGAGAATCGCCGTTCGAGGTCACGTTGTCCGTGGCGATTTCAATGACGTGCTCGGTGGAACGCTCCTGGGACTCGGAGCGGAGGAACTGGACGGTGGCCAGCATCGTGCGGTCCGGGCTGCGCCATTGCGCGGCGGCCGAATAGCCGGTGCGCTGGCGGTCGTAGTCGGTCGAGCGCATGACGGCGCCGCGCGGCAGGTAGACGCACGAGGCTTCGTTGCCGGTGGTGCAGGCGACGCCGCCGACGGGCGTGCCGCCCTGCACGTCGCCGTTCGTCTGGAGCGTGCGGAGCCCGAAGTTGGAGATCTGCACCGCGTCGCTGCGCGACGAGAGCTCCGAATAGGAGAAGCTGCCGATCAGCCCGAACTCGCCGACGTCGGTTTCCCAGCGGTTGCTGATCAGGATCGATCCGGTCGGCGAATAGCGGCGACGCATGTCGCCCCAGCTCGCTTCCAGCGTGCCGGCAACGACGAGGCCCGTATTGTCGAACGGCAGGCGCGTGCGCAGGTTGACCGTGCCGGCGATGCCGCCCTCGATCATGTCGGCGGACGGGCTCTTGAACACGTCGACGCCGCCGAGCAGCTCGGACGGAACGTCGCCGAAGCTGAGGCCGCGGCCGTTATTCGCCGAAAAGGTGTCGCGGCCGTTCAGCTCGGAGCGGACGTAGGAGAGGCCGCGGACAACCACGCCGCTGCCTTCGGCCGAGAAGCGATCGGGATCGACGCCGGCGTTGAAGCGGTCGATCGCGACGCCCGGGATGCGCTGCAGCGCTTCGGTGACCGAGCGGTCGGGAAGAGCGCCGATGTCCTCGGCCGTCACCGAGTCGACGACCACGTCGGAGTTGCGCTTGATCGCCTGCGAGCTGCGAAGGCTCTGGCGGATGCCGGTGACGACGATCTCTTCGCCGCCCTCCGCCGGATCGTTGGTCGGGGTGGTTTCCTCCGCGCCGTCCGTCTGGTCGACTTCGCCGTCCGCCTGGCTCTGCGGCCCGGTGGCCGGAGCTGTCTGCGCGAAAGCCGGAGTTGCGACCGCGACGGCGCAGATCGCAAGCGCCGAAACGCCGCAGCGAAGCAAAAGGCTCGCGCCCTGCTCGGCACGCAAATCGTCGCTCTTCAGCTTGAACATCAGGAACCTCCCCGTACCATGTTAGCGCTAACAATTTCGGCCGCGCCAATCTCTGCCGATCTGGGTAGACCGGAAACCGGCGTCGAATCAAGAGCCCGCGCATCGCCTGCAAAAGTGGAGCCCGCGATGTGGCCCGTCTGCAACGCCGCACCTGCGCACGGCACGGCGAACGATTTGACGCGGCCGTGGAGTGAGCGCTAACAAGCACCTTCGGGAGCCGGACCCTTGCCGCACAAGCCGTTGTATTCGCACGATTTTGTAAGATGGGCCGTTTGCGGCTGCGGCGGCGGGCGATCCCCTGCGCGGCGACGCCGAGGATGAGCGCGCCGGACTCCATCCGGCGAATCGTGATCGTCGGCGGGGGCACCGCAGGATGGATGGCGGCGGCGGCGATGGCGCGGCTGCTGAGCGGCGCCGTGAGCGCTATCATCCTCATCGAATCCGATGAGATCGGCACCATCGGAGTGGGCGAGGCGACCATCCCCCCGATCCGCACCTTCAACGACATGGTCGGGATCGACGAGAACGACTTCCTCGCCAGGACCGGCGGCACCTTCAAATACGGCATCGAGTTCGTCGGCTGGACCCGCAAGGGCCATCGCTACATGCACCCGTTCGGCAAGTTCGGCGCCGACATGGAAGGGGTGAGCTTCCACCAGCTCTGGCTCAGGCTCGGCGAGGAAGCCGGCGCGCTCGAGGATTACAATCTGAACGCCGTCGCAGCGCGCCTCGGACGGTTCGAGCGGCCGAGCCGCGACCCCCGCTCCATTCTGTCGACGCTGAACCACGCCTTCCATTTCGACGCGGGCCTTTACGCCGCCTATCTTCGCGGTATCGCCGAGAAGCGAGGCGTGACGCGCCGCGAAGGCAAGGTCGTGGACGTGTCGCTGCGGGGGGAGGACGGCTTCGTCGAAGCGGTGACGCTTGCCGGCGGCGAGCGCATCGAAGGCGACCTCTTCATCGACTGCTCGGGCTTTCGCGGGCTGCTGATCGAAGAGGCGCTCGGCACCGGCTACGAGGATTGGAGCGCGTGGCTTCCGTGCGACCGCGCCATCGCGGTGCCGACGGCGTCGCGACCGGACGACCCCCTCCCCTACACCCGCGCGACGGCACGCAGCGCCGGGTGGCAATGGCGCATTCCGCTGCAGCATCGCGTCGGCAACGGACTGGTCTATTCGAGCCGCGACCAATCGGACGAAAACGCGGCGGCGGAGCTGCTCGCCAACCTCGATGCCGAGCCGCTCGCCGAGCCGCGTTTCCTCCGCTTCAGGACGGGGCGGCGGCGCAAGGCGTGGAACCGCAACTGCATCGCGCTCGGCCTCGCCTCGGGCTTTATGGAGCCTCTGGAATCCACCAGCATCCACCTCGTCCAGGCGGGCATTTCGAAGCTGTTCGCGCTTTTTCCGGACAGAAGCTTCGATCCAGTCCTCGCGGCGGAATATAACCGCCTGACCGACATCCAGACGGAGCAGATCCGCGACTTCCTGATCCTCCACTACAAGGCGACGGAGCGCGGCGACACGCCTTTCTGGCGCCGCTGCCGGGACATGGAAGTACCCGAGACGCTGCAGCGCAAGATCGACCTCTTCCGCGCGCAGGGGCGCCTCTTCCGCTACGAGGACGAATTGTTCGCCGAAGCGAGCTGGCTCGCCGTGCTGATCGGGCAAGGCGTGATGCCGCGGCGCCACGACCCGCTCGCCGACACCTTGCCGGAAGGCGAGCTCCGGCAGACGCTCGCGCGCATGAAGGCGTTCATCCGATCGACGGCGGAAAAGATGCCGCGCCACGGCGACTATGTCCGCCGGCACTGCCCCGCGCAGCCGGCGCCGAGGATTTTGGAGGAGCAGGCGTGACCGACGACAAGCGCATCAGAAGCGTCGCCATCATCGGCGGCGGCACCGCGGGCTGGATGACCGCGGCGACGCTCTCCAAGATCCTGACCACGAAATACGCGTCGATCACCCTCGTCGAATCGGACGAGATCGGCATCATCGGCGTCGGCGAAGCGACCATCCCGTTGATGGCGACCTTCAACCGGATGCTGGAGATCGACGAGGACGATTTCGTGCGGCGTACCAAGGGCACGTTCAAGCTCGGCATCGACTTCGTCAACTGGGGCAAGATCGGCCACCGCTATTTCCACCCGTTCGGAAGCTACGGGATCAACATGGAAGGCGTCTCCTTTCACAGTTACTGGCTGCGCCTCCACCAGATGGGCGAAGCGCCGCGGCTCGACGAATGGTCGCTCGCCGCCATGGCGAGCCACCGGGGCAAGTTCATGCGGCCCTTCGACGCCGGCAATTCGCCCTTGTCGTCGATCGCCTACGCCTATCATTTCGATGCGGGTCTCTATGCGCGCTACCTGCGCGGCTATTCCGAAGAGCGAGGCGTCGTCCGCCAGGAAGGCAAGATCGTCGACGTGACCCTCCGCGGCGACGACGGGTTCATCGAATCCGTCACCATGCAGGACGGGCGCAGGATCGAGGCGGATTTCTTCATCGACTGTTCGGGCTTTCGCGGACTGCTGATCGAACAGGCGCTGAAGGCGGGCTATGTCGACTGGTCGCATTACCTCCCCTGCGACCGCGCCGTCGCCGTCCCTTGCGCGAGCGTTCCGGAGATCACGCCCTACACCCGCTCGACCGCGCATTCGGCGGGGTGGCAGTGGCGCATTCCACTTCAGCATCGGATTGGCAACGGACACGTCTTTTCGTCCTCCTTCATGTCGGACGACGAGGCGATCCGGATCCTCCACGACAACCTCGACGGCGAGCCGCTCGCCGAGCCCAGGATCGTTCCGTTCAAGACGGGGCGGCGGAAAAGCTTCTGGATCAAGAATTGCGTCGCGATGGGGCTTTCGTCCGGCTTCATCGAGCCGCTCGAATCGACCAGCATCTGGTTCATCCAGAGCGGCCTTGCGCGGCTCATGACGATGTTCCCGGACAGGACCTTCCAGCAGGCGGACATCGACCGCTTCAACCGCCTCACCGCCAACGATTACGAGATCGTGCGCGAGTTCATCGTGCTCCACTACAAGGCGAGCGAACGCGACGATTCCGAGTTCTGGAACTACTGCCGCAACATGCCGATCCCGGAGCGGCTCGAGGAGAAGATCCGCGTCTTCAACGCCTACGGGCGCACCTTCCGCGAGAATGACGAGCTGTTCAACGACACGAGCTGGTTCGCGGTCATGGTCGGGCAGTTGATGAAGCCCAGGACCTACGATCCCGTGGCCGACATCATGCCGCTGGAGGAGACGCGGCGGCGGCTGGCGCACATCGCCGAGGCTGTGCACAATTCGGCGGAGTACATGCCGACGCACAAGGAGTTCATCCGGCAGAACTGCGCCGCGCCGGAGCTTGCCGCGTGAGGCGCGGGAGCGCCGCCCTCACGGCGCTGCTCCTCGCCGGCGGCTGCGCAAGCGTCCCCGAGGCGCCGCCGCCGCCGGGCGCCGCTTCGTTCGAATATGCCGACTATCGCAGCACCGAAGTGCGCGGCACGATGCGGCCCAACGCGTACGAAAATCCCATTCTCGCGGGCTTCCATCCGGATCCCAGCATCACGCGCGCCGGCGACGATTACTACCTCGTCACCTCCACCTTCTCATGGTTTCCCGGCCTGCCCGTCTACCACAGCCGCGATCTCGTTTCGTGGACGCAGGTCGGCCATGCGATCGACCGGCGCGACCAGGTGGATTTCGGCCGCCTCGGCCTTTCGCGCGGGCTGTTCGCGCCGGCGATCGAGCATCACGCCGGCACGTTCTGGATCCTCAATACCTGCGTCGATTGCGGCGGCAACTTCCTCCTGACGGCCACGAACCCGGCCGGGCCCTGGTCGGACCCGGTCTGGCTCCCCGAGATCGTCGGCGGCATCGACCCGTCGCTGTTCTTCGACGCGGACGGCCGCGCCTGGATCGTCAACAACGGCCCGCCCGAGGGAGAGCCGCTCTACGACGGCCACCGCGCCATCTGGATCCAGGAGTTCGACGCGCGGGCGAAAAGGATGATCGGGCCGCGCCGCGTGCTGGTGAACGGCGGCGTCGACATCTCGCAGCGCCCGATCTGGATCGAAGGGCCGCACATCATCCGCAAGGACGGCTTCTATTATCTGATCGCGGCGGAAGGCGGGACGGCGGAAGGGCACAGCCAGGTCGTGCTGAGGAGCCGCAGCGTCACCGGCCCGTACGTGCCGGGGCCGCGCAACCCGATCCTGACCCAGCGCGACCTTCCGCGGGACCGCGCCGAGCCGATCACTTCGGCCGGGCACGCCGACTTTGTCCGGCTCCCGAACGGCGACTGGTGGGCGACCTTTCTCGCCGTCCAGCCCTATCGCGGCGATCATTACAATACGGGGCGCGAGACCTTCCTCCTGCCCGTGCGCTGGGAAGACGGCTGGCCGGTCATCACCCGCCCCGGCGAGGCGATCCCGCGCTTTCATGAGCGCCCGCGGCTGCCGCGCCAGCCGGAGCCGCCGGTGCCGACGACCGGCTCCTGGCCGATGCGCGACGAATTCGATGAAGCGACGCTGCCGCTCCACTGGATGATGCCGCGCAATCCGCGGGAGCGCTGGTACGGCTTGGGAGGCGGGCGGCTGACGCTCGCGTCGCGGCCGGTGGGCCTCGGCGGCAACGGCAATCCCTCCTTCCTCGCGCGCCGCCAGCAGCATGCGCGGGCAAGCTTCGAGACGGAGCTGCGCTTCGCCCCCGCCCGCGACCGGGAGGAAGCAGGGGTGGCCGCCTTTCAGAACGACGATTTCTGGTACTTCCTCGCGCTCGGACGGGAGAACGGGCGCGACGTCCTGAAGGTAGAGCGCCGCGCCGGCGCGTCCGACCCGGCAGGCGGCAGGACCATCGTCTCCATCCCCTCCCCTGTTCGCCCGGGAGCGCCGCTGCGGCTCCGGATCGAGGCGGACGGAGATAGGTACCACTTCTACTGGGCGCGGCCGGGCGGCGAGTGGCAACCGCTGCTTCGCGGCGCCGACGGGACCATCCTCAGCACGCGCACCGCCGGCGGCTTCGTCGGTGCCGTGTTCGGCCTCCACGCTTACGCGGCGCAATAAGGATCGACATGAAGCACCACCTCCTCCTCGCCGCAGCGGCGGCCGCCGCCGTTCTCGCCCTCCCGGCAACGGCGCAGAACGCGCCGCCGGTACCGCCCGTCAGGATGAGCCAGATCGGGCTCCTTCCCGATGGCCCGAAACGCGCGATCGTCCCCAACGCGGCGACGAGGCCCCTCCCCTGGCGGCTGGTCGACGCGAGCGGCCGCACGGTGGCGCAAGGGGAAACGCGGGTTCACGGGCGCGACGCGGCGTCGGCCGAGCACGTTCACCTCGTCGACTTCAGCAACTTCGCGGGAACGGGTGACGACTTCCGTATCCTCGTCGGCGAGGCGGCGAGCCGCCCGTTCAAGATCGCGCCGGGCCTCTACGATCTCCTGCCCTTCGACGCGCTCGCTTATTTCTACCACAATCGCGCCGGCACGCCGATCGAGGCGCGCTATGCGGGCGGGGAGCGCTGGGCGCGGCTGGCCGGCCACTTGAACGAGCGGGCGACCTGCTTTTCCGGAACGGACGAGCGCGGCGTGCGCTGGCCGGGCTGCGCCTACACGCTCGACGTGACCGGCGGCTGGTACGATGCCGGCGACCACGGCAAATATGTCGTGAACGGCGGCATCTCGCTCTGGACCCTGCAGAACGCCGCCGAGCGCCAGCGCCTGCTCCGCCGCCCCGATCTCTTCCGCGACGGCAGCGCCTCGATTCCCGAAGCCGGCAACCGGATCAGCGACCTCCTCGACGAAGCGCGATGGCAGATGGAATTCATGCTACGCATGCAGGTGCCGGCCGGGCAGCGCATCCGCGTTCCCGTCGGCGTCAAGCAGGCAGCGGCGAGCTACACGTTCGCCGAGATCGACGCCTCGGGCATGGCGCACCACAAGGTCGCCGACGAGACCTGGACGGCGCTCCCGCTCGCCCCGCACCAGGACGACCGCCGCCGCTTCCTCTACCCTCCGAGCACCGCCGCGACGCTCAACCTCGCCGCGACCGCCGCACAATGCGCCCGGGTCTGGCGCGGAATCGACCGCCCGTTCGCCGACCGCTGCCTCGCCGCTGCCGAGCGTGCCTATGCCGCCGCACGGCGCAACCCGGAGGTGTGGGCGCTCAGCAACTTCACCGGCAGTGGCGGCTACGGCGATTCCGACGTGTCGGACGAATTCTACTGGGCCGCGGCCGAGCTCTACGCCGCGACCGGTCGCCGCGATTACGAGCAGGCGCTGCGCGCATCGCCGCATTTCGCGAGCGCCGAGGCGAGCGAGCCCGGCTGGCCGCGAGTCGATACCCTGGGGACGATCACGCTCGCGCTGGTCGACCGCCTTCCGGAGCGCGACCGCACTGCCATGCGCCGCCGCCTCGTGGCCTCGGCCGACCGCTACGTCGAGGATGTCGGGCACGAAGGCTATCGCATCCCCTTCTCGGCGCCGTCCGGCTATGCCTGGGGCTCCAATTCCAACATCCTCAACCGTGCGATGATCCTCGCTTTGGCTAACGATTTCACCGGCGACCGTCATTACCGCGACGCCGTGATCGACGGCATGGAATATCTGCTCGGCCGAAACCCGCTCGACCAATCCTATGTGAGCGGCTGGGGCGTTCGCCCGATGGTCGCGCCGCACCACCGCTTCTGGGCCGCGAGCCTCGACCCCGGCTTCCCGCCGCCGCCGCCGGGCGCCCTTTCGGGAGGCCCGAACAATACGAGCATGTCCGACGACATCGCCCGCCCGATGCGCGGCACCTGCGCGCCGATGACCTGCTGGCGCGACCATGCGCATGCGTTCAGCCTCAACGAAGTGGCGGTGAACTGGAACGCGCCGCTCGTGTGGGTGTCGGCGTGGGTGGCGGAGCGGAAATAGGCGCGGCTTAGGAGCCACACATAAACCGTCATGCCGGACTTGATCCGGCATCCATGAACACCGCCCGGCGAGTACCCGGTGAGGCCGTGTTCATGGACCCCGGATCAAGTCCGGGGTGACGGTTTTCTCCTCGGCCTCAGCCCGTAACCGTCAGCTTCGTGCTCCGCAGCGTCGCCGAGTCGGGGCCCGCCGAGATCGTGAACGTTCCCGGCTCCACGACGCGGCGCATCTGGAGGTTCCAGAGCGCAAGGTCGGCCGGAGTCAGCTCGAAGCGGACCGTCCGCCGCTCGCCGGGCTGGAGCGTGACGCGCTGGAAGCGCTTGAGCTCCAGCACGGGCCGCGTCACCGTCGCCTCGTCGTCCCGGACGTAGAGCTGCACGATCTCGTCGCCTGCCACGCGGCCGGTATTGGCAACGTCCACTTCGACGGCGACGTTACGGCCCATGGCGACGCTCGCCTGCGGCAGGCGCGGCGCGGAGATGTCGAAGGTCGTGTAGGATAGGCCGTAACCGAACGGGTAGAGCGGCCGCGTCGTCTCGAACAAATAGCCCCGCCGCGAGGTCGGCTTGTGATTGTAGTAGATCGGGAGCTGGCCGACGTGGCGGGCGATCGACACGGGAAGGCTTCCGCCCGGATTGACCCGGCCGAAGACGACGTCGGCGATGCCATTGCCGGTCTCCTGGCCGAGATACCAGCCTTCGATTAGCGCCGGCGCGTTGGCGGCGAGATAGTTGACCGACAGCGGCCGGCCGTTGAGCAGGATGACGACCGTCGGCTTGCGCAGCGCGAAGATGGCGCGGGCGAGCTCCTCCTGCTGGCCGAGCATGTCGAGGGACGCGCGGTCGCCGAGATGCTCGTCGGCCCAGGCTTCGCGGCTGGTCTGCTCGTTGTCGCCGAGCACCATGACGACGACGTCGGCGCGGCGCGCGGTCTCCACCGCCTCCCGGATCAGCCGGCGATTTTCCTCGGCCGGTACGAGATCGACCGGATCGGCGGACCAGGAGCGGCTGCGGGTGATCCGGACCGCCTCGGCATAATCGACCTGGAAGCCGGCGCGGCGGCCTTCGTTCTGCATGCCTTCGAGGACGGAGACGACATGGCGCGGCTCATCGGAATAGCCGCCGATCGGCGTGTCGCGGGCGTGGGTGCCGAGCACGGCCATGCGGCGGAAGCTGCCGGCGCGCAGCGGCAGGACGCCGCGATTCTCGAGCAGCGTGATCGAGCGCGCCGCGGCTTCGCGAGCGAGCGCCACCGCGTCCGGCGTGCCTTCCACCGCTTCGGCGCGGGCTGGATCGACATAGGGGTTCTCGAACAGCCCGGCCTCGAATTTGAGGCGCAGCATGCGGCGCGCCGCTTCGTCGATCCTCGCCTGCGAGACCCGGCCCGAGCGGACCAGCGCCGGCAGGTGGCTGTAGGCGTCGCCGTCGGGAAGCTCGGCGTCCACGCCGGCCTCGAGCGCGCGGATTGCCGCCTCCTCGGGGCTGGCAGTCATGCGATGCCGGGTGATGAGCTCGCGGATCGCGAAATAGTCGGAGACCACGGCGCCGTCGAAGCCCCATTCGCGCCGCAGCACGTCTTCCAGCAGCCAGCGATTGGCATGGGAGGGAATGCCGTCGATCTCGTTGTATGAGGCCATGACCGAGCGGATCGGAAGCTCGCGCACGGCGCGCTCGAAGGGCGGGAAGAAGTTCTCGCGCAGCGTCCGCTCCGAGATGTTGGCGGGGCCCACATTGGTGCCGTTCTCGGGCTGGCCGTGCCCGGTCATGTGCTTCAGCGTCACGAAGACGCGGTCGGGCGCGAGCGGCAGGGTTGTCCCCTGGAAGCCGCGAATGGCGGCGAGCGACATTTCGGAGACGAGGTGCGGGTCCTCGCCGAACGTCTCCTCGATACGCCCCCAGCGCGGATCGCGGGCGACGTCGACGACGGGGGCGAGCGCGAACTGGGCGCCGCGAGCGCGCATCTCGCGCGCGGCGACGGTGAAGATGCGCTCGGCGAGCGCCGGGTCCCAGCTCGAAGCGAGCGCGATCGATTGCGGGAAGCTGGTCGCGCCGCGCGCCACATAGCCGTGGAGCGATTCCTCGTGGAACAGGAGCGGAATCCCGAGGCGGGTATTCTCAACCGCCCAGCGCTGGGCGGCGTTGATATATTCGGCGGTTTCACGCGCAGTACGGTTGCGGACGCCCGCCTGGGCGCCGGCGGCGGCGTTGCCGGCTTCGACGCCGCGCCGGTCGGACGGACGGGCGATCTGGCCGAGGCCGTTCGGAAACTTGACGCTCGCTTCCTCGGGCGAGAAGTCGCCGGACGGCGTCTGGATCTGGTCCTTCTGGAGCCACACCGAGATCATCTGCGCGACTTTCTCCTCGAGCGTCATGCGCGAGAGAAGGTCTTCGACCCGCGCTTCGAGCGGCTGGTTCGCGTCGCGGTAGAGCGGGCGGCCGTCGGGTGCGTTGCGGGGCTGGACGGCGGCGGCGGCGGCGGCGGGCCCGGCCGGGGCCTGCTGCGCGGTCTCGGGGGCGATGCCCGCATCTGCCGCGCAGCCGGCAAGGACGGACGTGCTCGCGGCGAGGAAGAGGGCGAGGCCCGCGGATTTCAGGGCGCGCTTGGTCACGATCGTCTCCCTCTCCAGCCGGTCCTGTCCCGGACCGTGCATCTTATGGTAGCGTTACCATATTCCATAGCTCCGGCGCCCGAGTGCCGTCAATTGCGCGGGGCGGGAACATTGCTTTGCAGCGGCCGCCGCCATAGGCTCCAAGGCATGAGCAGGTTGAGCAGACGATCCCGCGGCAGCGTGACGATCCAGGATGTGGCGCGCGCGGCGGGCGTTTCGGCGATGACGGTGAGCCGCGTCATCAACGGCGAGCCCAACGTCCGCGACACCACCCGCGACGCCGTCCTCGCCGCCATCGCGCAACTGAACTATGCGCCCAACGCAGCGGCGCGCAGCCTCGCGGCCGGCGAGGCCACCCATATCGGCCTGCTCTACGCCAACCCTTCCGCGGCCTATCTCAGCCAGTTCCTGATCGGCGCTCTCGAAGCGGCGCGGCGGGCGGGCTGCCACCTCATCGTCGAAAGCTGCGAATCCGAAAATGCCGACGAGCAGGCGGAAGCGACGCGCCGCTTCGCCACCACGAACGTCGAAGGCGTGATCCTGCCCCCGCCGCTCTCGGAAAGCCACGCCATCCTGGCCGAGCTCGACGCGGTCGGCATGCCGGTCGTCACGGTCGCGATGGGCTTCCCGCGCGCGGACAGCCTCAACGTCCGGATCGACGATTATGCGGCGGCGAACGAGATGACGCGGCACCTCCTCGATCTCGGCCACCGCCGGATCGGCTTCATCAAGGGCCACCCCAACCATATCGCCAGCCACGAGCGCGCCCGCGGCTTCCTGGCCGCGCTCGAGGATCACGGCCTCGATCCGGCCGACGCGCCGATCGAGCAGGGCTATTTCACCTTCCGATCGGGCCTCGTCGCCGCCGAGCGCCTCCTCGCGCGGCGCAATCCGCCCACCGCGATATTCGCTTCGAACGACGACATGGCCGCCGCCGCCGTCTCGGTCATGCACCGCCGCGGCCTCTCCGTTCCGGGCGACGTGAGCGTGGTCGGCTTCGACGACACCTTGATCGCGACGACGATCTGGCCGGAGCTCACCACCGTCAAGCAGCCGATCGCCGCCATGGCCGAAGCGGCGCTCGACATCCTTCTTTCCAACGTCCGCGCCCGGCGCGGCGGATCGGAGCCGGGCGCCAACGAGCAAGTGCTCGGCCATGAGATGATCGTGCGCGAATCCTCCGGCCCCGCCCCTGCGGCAACCGGGCGGTCGCGCGAGCAGGCCGCCGCCCCGGCGCCCCCCGCCCGCATTCGGACGACGGCGCGGCGCCGAGCCTGACCTTTTCGCGGAGGCGGGCTTAACATTGGCTTCGTTACCGCTAACATGGTGCAGATAAGCAGGCCGGCGAATCGGCCGCAGGGAGAGGAACGCGCAATGACCGAAGCGAGCCCGCAAAGGGCGAACATGGGCTTTATCGGCGCCATCGTCGCGGTGGCGACGATCGGCGGCTTTCTGTTCGGCTATGACAGCGGCGCCGTGAACGGCACGCAGCCGGGCCTCAGGGCCGCTTTCTCGCTCGACGACGCCGGCCTCGGCTTCACCGTCGGCTCTCTCCTCATCGGCTGCTTCATCGGCGCATTCCTCGCCGGCCGCCTCGCGGACGTGATGGGCCGCCGCAAAGTGATGATGCTCGCGGCTGTGCTCTTCCTGGTCAGCGCGCTCGTTCAGGGATTGGCGGAAGCGCATCTGCTCTTCGTCATAGCCCGTCTCCTCGGCGGCATGGCGGTCGGCGCGGCCAGCGTGCTTTCGCCGGCCTACATCTCCGAAGTGGCCCCGGCGAGCATCCGCGGCCGGATGACGACGATCCAGCAGATCATGATCATCACCGGCCTCACCGCCGCGTTCGTGGTCAACTGGTATGTGGCGCGCGAAGCCGGCGAATCGACAGCCCCCTATTGGATGGGCATCGAGGCGTGGCGGTGGATGTACCTGATGCAGGCGCTGCCGGCGGCGATCTTCCTGATCGCCCTTCTCTTCATCCCGGAGAGCCCGCGCTATCTCGTCTCCAAGGGGCGCGACGAGCAGGCGCTCGGCGTCCTCACCTCGCTTTTCGGCGCCGATGTTGCGCGGGCAAAGCTCGAGGAGATCCGCGCCACCTTCGACCAGGACCATCGCCCGCGCCTCAGCGACGTGATGGCGCCGGCCGGCGCCAGGCGCGGCCTGTTCGGCCTGCGTCCGATCGTCTGGGCCGGCATCCTGCTCGCCGTCTTCCAGCAGCTCGTCGGCATCAACGTCATCTTCTACTACGGCTCGACCCTGTGGCAGCTCGCGGGCTTCACCGAAGCGCAGTCGCTGCTGATCAACATCGTCTCGGGCGTCGTCTCGATCGCGGCCTGCCTGCTCACCATCCTGCTCATCGACCGGATCGGTCGCAAGCCGCTGCTGCTGATCGGCTCGGCCGGGATGGCGGCCACCCTCTTCGTGATGGTCTACGCCTTCAGCCATGCCGCGATCGATCCCGCCGACGCGTCCAAGATCGTCCTTTCCGAAGATCTCGGCATGATCGCCGTCATCGCGGCCAATCTCTACGTGATCTTCTTCAACGTGAGCTGGGGTCCGGTGATGTGGGTGATGCTGGGCGAGATGTTCCCGAACCAGATCCGAGGATCGGCGCTTGCAGTTGCCGGCTTCTTCCAGTGGTTCTCAAACTATCTCGTCGCGCAGAGCTTCCCGGTCATGGCCGCGAGCCTCGGCCTTGCCGCGAGCTACAGCTTCTACGCGGTCTGCGCGGTGATCAGCTTCTTCCTCGTGCAGAAGTTCATCAAGGAGACCAAGGGCAAGGAGCTCGAAGAGATGCAGGGCTGAGCCTTCGCAGCTCGACACGATCGGGGGCGCGGCGGCTTCGGCGGCCGCGCCCCTCCTTTTTTCCGGAGTGAAAACGATGACCCGCACGCCCGCCCGTCCCTTCCGCTCGCGCGACTGGTTCGACGCGCCGGGGCGGAGCGACATGACGGCGCTCTATCTCGAGCGATTCATGAATTACGGCATCACGCCGGACGAGCTTCGCTGCGGCAAGCCCATCGTCGGCATCGCCCAGTCCGGCTCCGACATCGCGCCGTGCAACCGCATCCACCTGGAGCTCGTCCACCGGGTCAAGGCCGGCATCCGCGACGCAGGCGGAATTCCGATGGAATTCCCGATGCACCCGATTTTCGAGAATTGCCGCCGGCCCACCGCCGCGCTCGACCGCAACCTCGCCTATCTCGGCTTGGTCGAAATCCTGAACGGCTATCCCATCGACGCGGTCGTCATCACCACGGGCTGCGACAAGACCACGCCCGCCGGCATCATGGCGGCCTCCACCGTCGACATTCCGGCGATCACGCTGTCGGGCGGTCCGATGCTGGACGGGTGGCACGAGGGAGAGCTGGTCGGCTCCGGCACGGTCATCTGGCGCTCCCGCCGCAAGCTCGCCGCGGGCGAGATCGACGAGGACGAGTTCATGGCACGTGCGGCGGATTCAGCCCCGTCAGCCGGCCATTGCAACACCATGGGCACCGCCTCGACGATGAACGCGGTCTCGGAAGCGCTCGGCATGTCGCTCCCCGGCAACGCCGCCATCCCCGCGCCCTACCGGGAGCGCGCGCAAATGGCCTATGAGACCGGCAGGCGCGCGGTCGAGATCGCGTTCGAGGACCTGCGCCCGTCCAGGATTCTCACGCGCGAAAGCTTCCTCAACGCCATCCGCACCGTCACCGCGATCGGCGGCTCGTCCAACGCCCAGCCGCACATCGTCGCCATGGCGCGTCATGCGGGCGTCGAGGTCGGCAACGAGGACTGGATGGAGCATGGCTACGACCTCCCCCTCCTCGTCAACATGCAGCCCGCCGGCAAATTCCTCTCGGAGCGCTTCCACCGCGCCGGCGGCGTGCCCGCGGTGATGTGGGAGCTGCTCCAGGCCGGGAAGCTCGACGGCGGCCAGATGACCGTCACCGGCCGCAGCCTCGCCGAAAGCATCCACGGCCGCGAGACGAGCGACCGCGAAGTCATCTTTCCGTTCGCCGAGCCGCTGCGCGAGCGCGCAGGCTTCCTCGTCCTGAAGGGCAATCTGTTCGACTTCGCGATCATGAAGACGAGCGTCATCTCCGACGCCTTCCGCGCGCGCTACCTCTCGCGGGAAGGCGCGGAAGGCGTGTTCGAGGGCCGGGCCATCGTGTTCGACGGATCGGACGACTATCACCACCGGATCAACGACCCGGCGCTCGACATCGACGAGAATTGCATCCTCGTCATCCGCGGTGCCGGACCGCTCGGCTGGCCGGGCTCGGCGGAAGTCGTCAACATGCAGCCGCCCGACCACATCATCCAAAAGGGCATCATGAGCCTGCCCACCCTCGGCGACGGCCGCCAGTCCGGCACGTCCGACAGTCCCTCCATCCTGAACGCCTCCCCCGAAAGCGCGGCAGGCGGCGGCCTCTCCTGGATCCGCACCGGCGACACGATCCGCATCGACCTCAACACCGGCCGCTGCGACGCGCTGGTAGATGACGAGGAGATCGCGAGGCGCAAGGCGGAGGGGCTCCCGGAGGTGCCGGCGAGCAATACGCCGTGGGAGGAGCTGTACCGCGAGAAGACGGGGCAGCTCGCCGAAGGCGGCGTCCTCGATTTCGCGACCAAGTACCGCAAAACCTCCGAAAGAACGCCCCGCCACAACCACTAGCCGTCATTCCCGCGAAAGCGGGAATCCAGGACGAAGGTCGTGCCGGGCGCAGGCGCCGCCTGGATTCCCGCTTCCGCGGGAATGACGGGTTAGCGGATCGGCAGCTCGAACGGCCCTGCGGGCATTCCCGCCTCGTCGTAGAGGTTGACCACCGTCCCCTCGCCCCAGCCGTACCGCACCCGCGTCGCCGGGCGGCCGTCGTCCGCAATGCGCACCGCGGCGCCGTCCGCCACCGCGTTCGCCCAGCGGCAGCTTTCCTGCGTCTCCGCGCAGAGTTCGAACGCCAGCGCGCGCGCGCCGCTGTAGGTCACCAGCCGTCCGGTCACACCGCTGAACGCAACGCTGACCGACCCGCTCGCCCGCGTCGCGCCCGTCGCTTCCGGCCCCGACGCCGACAGCCCCTGCTCCCCATAGACCAGCGCCCTTGCCGCCCGCGCCAGCCTGCGCCCGACCTCCTGCTTGTTCGGCGGATGAATGTCGCTCCGCTCGCCAAGGTCCATCGCGACCACGAGAGCCGAATTCGCATCGCGCTCCGCCGCCTGGCGCTGCTCCTCGCGTAATTCCGCCCAGCCGCTCACCTGCGGCGCCGCGCTCGGCGCCCCATAATTGGCAAGGCTGACGATCAGGAACGGAAGCTCCGGCGCTGCGAATTGCCGCCGCCAGCTCGTCATCATGCCGGCAAGGCGCGCGTCGTAATCGGGAACGCCGACGTCGCTCTCGCCCTGATACCAGGCGACGCCGCGAAGGCCGTAGGCCCCAAGCGGCGCGACCATGGCGTTGTAGATGGTCGAAAGCCCGGCGTGACTGTCCCAAGGCGCGCGCGGGCCGTTGCCGTAGCTCGCCGGGACCACCGAATATTCCCAGCCGTGGCCGAGCGGCTTCACCGCGCCGCCGCCGAGCGTCAGATGCAGGCGGTCGGCGGGACCCTGGAAGCCGCCGCCGCCCCAGCGGTCGCCGATATTGACCAGCACTTCGTTCTCGCCGGCACGCAGCACGCCGGGGGCGAGCCGATATTCGCGCGGGTTCGACCAGCCGAACTGGCTGCCGACGCCGACTCCGTTCACGAACGTCATGTCGAGATCGTCGATGACTCCGAGTGCAAGCGTGCCGCCCGCCGCCGCTTCCTCGGCGGTGAGCGTGAAGCGCTTCCTGGCCCAGACATAGCCGTTGAAGCTGGAGAAAGCGGGATCGCCCCACCCTTCCCACATCGAGATGGACGGAAACGGCCGCCACTGGAGCCGGTCGCTGCCGCGCCACGGCTCCGCGCCCTCGGCATCGCCCGAAACGCCGCGCCACCAGCGGCTCCACACCTCGCCGAAGCGCCGCCCCGCCGCCGCCGGATCGCGCCTGTAGAGAGCGAGGAGCTCGGCATCCGCGGCACCGCCGGCGGCGCGCGCCGCGGCTTCGTCCATCCATGGACGGATGCGGGTGCCGCCCCAGCTCGCGTCGATCATTCCCATCGGGACCTTCTCGCGCTGCCTCAGCTCACGCACCATGAACCAGCAGGTGGCGGAGAAATCGCGCGCCGTCTGCGGCGTCAGTACCTGCCAGTCCGTGTCGTCGGGCAGGCTGGTCTCGGCCGTCACGGAGGTGCGCTGAGGAATGCTGAGGATGCGCACTTGCGGATCGTTGGCGCTCGCCACTTCGGAGTCGCCGTTCAAAGCGCGCGCGATCGGGAACTCCATGTTGGACTGGCCCGAGCAGAGCCAGACGTCGCCGATCAGCAGGTCGTCCGCCGCCGCGCTCGCCCCGCCCGCACCGGTGGCGGTCAGGCGGTACGGCCCGCCGGCCTGCATCGCCGGCAGCTCCACCTGCCATGTGCCGTCCCGCCCGGCGCGGACGGTGCGCGATGCTGCGCCGAGCGCCACCGTCACCTGCTCCCGCGGATCGGCCATGCCCCAGACCGCCAGTGGGCGACCGCGCTGCAGGACCGCGTGGTCGGAAAAGACCGAATTCAGTGTCGGCGCCGCGCCCGCCGCTGCGGAGGTTGCGAGCACGGCGAGCGCGAGGAGCCGCTTCACGTCAGAGCGCCACGCGGCGCGCGGGAAGGCCCGGCACGTCGACTTCGAAGGCGAAGAGAGCGCCGGCGTCCGGCTGCTTTCCGAAAGCATCGGGTCTGATCCCCTGCCGTGCCGTCGTCGCGTAGGCGGTGCGAAGGTCAGGGCCGCCGAACGCGATCTTGGTGATGTTGGAGACCGGGAACTTCACCGTTTCGAGAAGCTCTCCGGCCGGCGAATAGCGCCGTGCGGACCAGCCCCAGTAGAGGCTGATCCAGACGCAGCCTTCGCTGTCCACTGTAGGACCGTCCGGGAAACCCTCTTTCTCGCCGAGCTTAACGAACAGGCGCGGCTCGCCGACAATGCCGTCTTCGGAGACATCGCAGGCGTGGATCGACTGGCCGAGCGTGTCGACCCAGTAGAGGATGCGCCCGTCCGGCGAGAAAGCAGGGCCGTTGGTGATCGCGACCGGCGGCAGGCCGGGATCGCGAAGCGCGCCGCGGAAGAAGCTGTAGAAGCGCCCGGTCGCCGCTTCCTCCTTATTGTCCATCGTGCCGAACCAGAGGCGGCCGGAGGGATCGACGGCGCCGTCGTTCAGGCGGTTGCCCGGAAGCTCCGGCTCCACTTCGACGATAAGCAGGAACGCGCCGCTCGCCGGATCGAAATGGTGAAGACCGCTTTGCAGCCCCGCGACGAAGCCGCCGCCTTCGGCCGGGTGCAGGAAGCCGATCTGCTCCGGCGCATCCCAGCTCGTCCGCTCCTCGCCGGCGAGCCGGTGGATCTTCTGCCTCTTGATGTCGACGAACCAGAGCGCGCCGTCCGCCCAGAGCGGCCCTTCGCCGAGCTCGGCCTCGACCGCCCAGACGATCCGGGGCTCGCTCAGCGCGGCCACCTCAGCGCCACCCGGCGTCGACGAAATATTCGTGGCCGGTGATCAGCTTCGCATCGTCCGAGGCCAGGAACAGGACGAGCGCCGCCACGTCTTCCGGGTGGAGCCGCCCCTTGAGGCACTGCGCGTCGACGATCTCCTGCTCGCCTTCGGGCGTATACCATTTGAGCTGACGCGGCGTGCGGACGTTGCCGGGGACGACGCAGGTGACCCGGATTCCGTCGGGCCCGAGCTCGCGGGCGAGCGCGCGCGTCAGCCCTTCGATCGCCGCCTTGGCGGTCTGGTAGATTGGGAGGTCCTTGATCCCGAGGTGCCAGGAGATGGAGCCGAGGTTGACGATCGCGCCCGCGCCCTTCTCCCGCATGCCCGCGGCGACCGCCTGGGCGCAGAAGAAATGGTGCTTCAGGTTCACACCCATCCGGTTGTCCCAATATTCCGGCGTCACTTCGGACCAGTCGTGGCGGTCGTCGTTGGCGGCATTGTTGACGAGCACGTCGAACGCCCCGCCCTCCTCGATCAGCCGCGCGATCAGCGCCTGCGCCGCGGGGATGTCCATGAGGTCCGCGCGCTCGTAGCGGCAGCCGACGCGCTCGGCGAGCGCGCGCGAATCCTCCTCCGCGATGTCGAAGAAGGTGACGTCCGCGCCCTGGCGCGCGAAGCCTTCCACGAGCCCAGCGCCGATGCCGGAGCCGCCGCCAGTGATGAGCACGCGCTTGGCCTTCAAGCTCGGGTAGATCGCGCGCGTGTCGCTCGCTTCAGTCACGTCCATTCCCCCACTCTCATATTTTCGTTCAAACAAGCCCGCGCGAAGCGAGGTTGCGGATCAGCTCGCGCACCCCGAACGTCCAAGGCGGCGCATCGCGCGACGTCGTCACGCGGTTGACGAGCCTGCCGACCTTCGGCGTCGAAATCGTGACGGTGTCGCCCACCTTGTGGGTGAAGCCCCGGCCCGGCACGTCGCGGTCCTGGACCGGCGCGAAGAGCGTGCCGAGGAAGAGCGTGAAGCCGTCCGGGAAATGATGCTCGGACATAGCCTGGCGGACCAGCTCCTCCGGATCGCGGCTGATCTCGCTCATCTTGTTCGTGCCTTCGAGGCGGTAGCCCTCCGGCCCGTCGATCGTGAGCTCGACCACCGCCGAACGCACGTCGTCCATGGTGAAATCGCCGTCGAAGAGGCGGATGAACGGCCCGATCGCGCATGAAGCGTTATTGTCCTTCGCCTTCGACAGGAGGAGGGCGCTGCGCCCTTCGAAGTCGCGCAAATTGACGTCGTTGCCCAGCGTCGCACCTTTGACGCGCCCGTCGCTCGACACGATCAGCACCATCTCGGGCTCGGGATTGTTCCAGGTGGAATCGGAGCGCACCCCGATGTCTCCGCCCCAGCCGACGGTCGAGAGGATCGGCGCCTTGGTGAAGATCTCCGCGTCCGGCCCGATCGCGACTTCGAGATATTGCGACCACATGTCCTCGGCGATCAGCGCCTGCTTCAGCCGCATCGCCTCGTCGCTGCCGGGAACGACCGAGCGGATGCCGCCGCCGATCTTGGCCTCCAGGCCGGCACGAATCTCCGCCGCTTTGTCCGAGTCCCCGCGTGCCCGCTCCTCGATGACCCGCTCCATCGCCGAGAGCGCGAAGGTGACCCCCGCCGCCTTCACCACCTGGAGGTCGACCGGCGAGAGCAGGAACGCGCCCGGCGCCGACGCTGCGGCGCGCGCGATCAGCTCGTCGGCCGAGAAGAGGCGCTGCCCTTCCACCGCGGCGGGATCGGCATGTTCGAGCAGGTCGGAGACGGTCGGCGCCGCGCGCGAGACATCGAACACCTCGCCGCCCCGGATGAGGACGGGCGTCGGCCCCTCATCCAGGAGGAGGCGGCCGACGAGGGTCGCGCCGGCGAGGTCCGCGGGCAGCATCGCTGCCGAAAATGCCTGTGCTTCCAACCCTCTCCGCCCGTCTTTGTCCGGTTCTCTGGTAGCGCTACCAAACAGTCCGCGCCTTCCGGTGTCAAGCGCCTCGCGGACGATCAGCCGGCGAGCACGGGCTTTCCGTCCATCAGCCGGTCGAGCCCGCGCGGATTGGCGTCGCGAAGCTCGTCCGGCAGCAGCGCATCGGGCAGGTCCTGATAGGCGACCGGCCGCAGGAAGCGCGCGATCGCCATCGTTCCCACGGACGTCGATCGCCCGTCCGAGGTCGCCGGGTAAGGCCCGCCGTGAACCATCGCATGGCTGACCTCGACGCCTGTCCCGAAGCCGTTGACGAGGATGCGCCCGACCTTCTTCTCCAGCACCGGCAGCAGTCGCCGCGCATCGTGATGGTCGGCGTCCGCCATGTGCAGCGAGGCCGTGAGCTGGCCCTCCAGAGCGTTCAGCACGCGGGCGAGCGCCGGCTCGTCGGCGCAGCGCACGATGAGCGAGGAGGAGCCGAAAATCTCCTCCCTGAGATGCGCGTCTTCGGTGAACGCATCGGCCGAAGTCGAGAACAGGCCCGCCTGGCCCTGGTAATTGTGGCCGGCCTTGCCGCGGGCGAGCGTCTCTACCTTCGGATGGGCGGCAAGCGCCTCGACGCCGCTGCAATAGGCCTGGTGGATGCCCGGCGTCAGCATCGTGCCGGCCGAGGTCTCCGTCAGCGCTTCGGCAGCGGCGGCGGCGAAGCGGTCCAGCCCCTCGCCCTCCTCGGCGAGGATCAGGCCCGGGCTGGTGCAGAATTGCCCCGCGCCCATCATCAGCGACGCGACGAAGGCCCTGGCGATCTCCGGTCCACGCTCCTCGAGCGCGCCGCGGAAGAGGATCACCGGGTTGATCGAGCTCATCTCGGCATAGACCGGGATCGGCACCGGCCGCTCGGCGGCGATCTTCATGAGGGCGACGCCGCCGCGCTGCGATCCGGTGAAGCCCACTGCCTTGATCCGCGGATCGGCGACGAGCGCCTGACCGATCTCGTAGCCGCTGTCGAACACCAGCGAGAAGACGCCCTCCGGCAGTCCCACTGCTTCCACCGCGTCCCGGATCGCGCGTCCGACCAGCTCGGACGTGCCCGGATGCGCCGGATGCGCCTTGGCGACGACCGGGCAGCCGGCCGCCAGAGCCGACGCCGTGTCGCCGCCGGCGACCGAGAAAGCGAGCGGGAAGTTGGACGCGCCGAACACGGCGACGGGGCCGAGCGGGATCAGGCGCGAGCGGATGTCCGGCCGCGGCATCGGCTTCCTGTCCGGCATGGCCGGATCGATCCTGAGGTCGAGATAGCGCCCGTCGCGCACCACCTGCGCGAAGAGGCGGAGCTGGCCCATCGTCCGCCCACGCTCCCCTTCGACCCGCATCCGCGGCAGGCCGCTCTCGGCCATCACCCGCTCGACGAGCGTGTCGCCGAGATCGAGGATGTTCTGCGCGATGGTCTCGAGAAGCCGTGCGCGCACCTCCGGATCGGCGCCGCGATAGGCGTCGAACGCTTCGTCGGCGAGCCGGCAGGCGTCGTCGAGCTGCGCCCGGGTGGCGCCGCGATAGGCGGGCTCCAGCGTCTCGCCCGTCTCCGGGTTGACGGCGCGGACTTCGCCTTCGCTTCCCTGCACGGCGCGGCGCCCGATGAACATCTCTCCGTTGAACAAAGCTCGTCTCCTTGCGGCGGTGGCCGCTACTTGGGGCCTGAAGGTGCGATTGAAAGGGTGCGGCCCTCCGCCGCGCTTTGCCGGGCGAGCGCGATGAGCCGCAGCCCATCACGCGCGTCGGCGGGATCGACGGGCGGCGGCGCGCCGTCCGCGATCGAGGCCGCGACCGCCCGGTAGAAGGCGGCGTAATTGCCGCGGGCCGTCGGGATCTTGATGGTGACTCCGTCGGGCGTCGTCAGCATGCCGTCCTCGCTCGACTGGCCGAAGCCGGTGTCGCCCGGCCCCCGCCCCGCCCGAAGCGCCGCTTCCTGCGTGTCGAGCCCGTATTTGACGAAGCTCCCGCCCGTTCCGTGCAAGGCGAAGCGCGGCCGCGGCGCGGCGACGAGCATGGCGGCGGAAAGCGTCACGCGCCGCAGGCCGTAGTGGAGCGTCACCGACCAGTAATCGTCGACCGCAGCGCCGTCGCGCTGCACCACGATGTCCGCGCTCAGCGCCTCGGGCGGGCCGAACAGGATCAGGGCCTGGTCGATGAGGTGCGGACCGAGATCGTAGAGCAGCCCCCCGCCTTCCGCGGCATCTTCGCGCCAGCCCGCTTTGATCCCGGCGCGGTGCCGGTCCCAATGCGCTTCGAACAGCATCGTCTCGCCGAGGCGCCCGCTCTCCAGAAGCGACTGCACGGTGAGGAAATCGCCGTCCCAGCGCCGGTTGTGGAAGACGGTGAGCATCCGCTCCCGCGCCGCGGCGAGGGCGATCAGCTCGTCCGCTTCATGCTCGGTGACGGTGAGGGGCTTGTCGACCACGACATGCTTGCCCGCTTCGAGGGCGGCGCGGGCGAGCGGAAAGTGGCTGTGGTTCGGCGTCGCGACGACGACGAGATCGATGTCCGGGTTCGCGATCACCTCCGCTGCGTCCGCGGAGCCGGCGACGGCGGCGAGGGACAGCTCCGGCACGGCCCGGACCAGCGGCGCGTGGAACACCGTTCCCGCCATGCCGCGGCCGAGGAGCCCTACGCGGATGGTCATCCGTGCGCCTCGAGCTCGCGAAGGCTGCGGCCCCTCGTCTCGCGCCCGGCCCATGCCACGAGGCCGGCCGCCGCGCCCATCGGGACGAGCAGGGCGAAGGCGGCGCCCGCCAGCGTCGGGATGAGGCCGGCGAGCGCGAAGCCCTGCACCGCCACGCCTCCGAACTTGCTCGCGCCCGCGACCAGCCCCGTCGCCCGCCCGCGCACGCCCAGCGGATAATTCTCCGCCGCATAGGGAAGGAGCACGGCGATCATGCCGTTTGTACCGACGATCAGCATCGCGATCACGGCGATGAGCAAAGGCGGCCAGGAGAGGATATGCGCCGGAAGCAGCGCGCCGACCAGGCCGGCGAGCGTGATGACGATCGTCCCGACGAACGTCCACTTGCTCGACCAGCGGCTGTAGAGCCACGCCGCCAGCATGATTGTCGGCAGCGCGACCAGCGCCGAGCTCGCAAGGATGCCGCTCGCCAGCTCCGAGCTGTAGCCCCGCGCCTGGAGGTCCAGCGGCAGCCACAGCAGAAGACCGAAATTCACGAAGCTCCAGGCGAGCGCCGAGATGACCAGCGCCGTCGTCAGCCGCCCGTGGCGCTGGTGCGCGACCTGCGCATCGGCGGGCACCGGCTGGCGCGGCCGCGGCACGATGCCGTATTTGGTCCTCATCTGCTCGATTTCGGCGGTTCGGCCCTGCTCGGCGAGGAAGCGGGGCGATTCGGGGATCCAGCGCGCCAAGAGCAGGAGCAGGATGCCGGTCGGAAAGCCCTGCAGCCACAGCACCCGCCAGCCGAAGACCGGCTCGAAGGCATGCGCGGCGGCGCTGGCCGCGAGATAGCCGCCGACCAGCCCCGTTCCGCCGACGAGGACGAGCACCCAGGAGCGGTGCCTTGGCGGCATCACTTCGGCGAGCAGGGTGTAGACGACCGGAAGCATGCCGCCCGCCGAGCTTCCCATGAGGAAGCACATCAAGAGGTTGAGCTCGAAGGCGGGCATGGCGCCGCAGATCGAGGTCGCGACGAACAGGATTGTCGAAAGCAGGATCGACACGCGCCGCCCGTAGATGTCGGCCAGCCAGCCCCAGAGGAACGAGCCCACCGTCGTTCCGACCAGCGCCACGAACGGGAACCACGCCACGGTCGCGCGGGAGATGCCGTATTCCCGGCTCATCCCCGGAAGGACGAAGCCCAGGGTCGCGGGCTTCATGACGTCGATGATGAGGCCGAGGATGAGGACGAAGAGCACGGCGGCGTGCCAGCGGTTGAGCGGCGTCGAATCGGGCGCTTCGTAGCTCGTCCCCGCATCCGCGCCGTGCGCAGCGCGGTGCTTGGGAAGCGCGCCGAAGATGGCGAGCGGCACCCCGGCGAAGATCAAAGCCATGCCGGCCCACATGCCGGCGTCCATCTCCATGCCCGCGAGGTGGTTCCCCATCTCGTGCGCCATGGCGAGCATCGGGAGGTGCAGCAGCACGCCCAGGGCAATCGCAGCGCAGCCCGCCCAGAAGAAGGGGGCGCGCTCGCCGACGATCGACGTGCGCCTGGTCGTCGCCATGCCTTGTACGTCCTCCTCAGGGCTGGCCGCAGCGGTCCTGCGGCACGGTCGCGCTCGCGATCCGGACGTCGGAAACCGAAACGGCGAGGCGCCCGGCCGTGGCGAGGGTGAATGGCACGCTGACCCGCTGCATGTCCACGCCGGAGCGTGCGAAGCAGCCGAGCGGAATGGCGAGGCTCTGCCAGGTGCCCGCCGGCGCCGTCCGCAGCGCACCCCCGATCGGCACCTGCCCGCCTTGCATCCCGAGGAACACCGGCCCGGTCGGAGCGGTGTCCACCCGATACTCGAAGACGAGGCTCAACTGCCCCGTCGCCTCGCGGGAGATGTCGAGCGGCTGGCCCGCCTCGATCCGTGCTGTCGCCAGGCCGGTTCCGTTCCAGGTGAAGGTGCGCGCATCCTCCTGCGCCCGCCGGTCGACGCCCGCGACTCGAAGTCGCGCCGTGCCCGTCTGGCCGCTGTTGCCGGTCACGGGGACGGCAATGCCGCCTTCCTCCATCAGGGTCAGGCTCCAGCCCGCCGGGAGCGTGCCGCGCCCGAACAGCACGCCGTCCGAACCCGCCGCCGCGCCGGCCGGCCGATCTTCGGAGAGCGCAGCCAGATTGCCGTTCTGCCCGTAGGAAAGGCCGAAGCCGTAGGCGAAGAGCGGATCGTAAACGGCGTCGCCCCGGTTGAGCGGCGTCTGGTCCGCCCGCCGCGGCCATGAATAGGAAAGCCGGCCGCGGAAGTCGTGCCGCGGCCGTCCGTCGCGGCCGGCGAAGAGCACGTCGGCGATGCCGCCGCCCTCGCTCCCCGGCAGGAAGGCCGCGACGAAGGCGTCGGACGCGTTGATCTCCGGATTGACCCACATCGGCCGCCCCGAAAGGAACACTGCGACGACCGGAATGCCCTCGGCCCGCAGCCGCTGCATCAGCTCGTAATGACGCCGGTCGGACGGGCTGAACTCCAGCGTCTGCCGGTCGCCGACGAACTCGGCATAAGGCTCCTCGCCGAAGACCACGATCGCGACGTCCGGGCGGCGCCCGGTGTAGCGGCCCTCGGCGCTCAGCGTCGCCGTGCCGCCGCCGGCGCGCACCGTCTCGCGGATGCCGGCGTAGATGGACTGGGCGTTCGGGAAGTCCGCATTGGTGATCCCCGATCCCTGCCAGGTGATCGTCCAGCCGCCCGCCTGCTTCGGGATATTGTCCGCCCCGTCGCCGGCGACGAGCACGTTGGCGCTCGGCCGCAGCGGCAGGATGTTGTTCTGGTTCTTGAGGAGCACCAGCGACTCGCGGACCGCCTGCCGCGCCACCGCCCTGTGCTCCGCGCTCCCCAGCAGGTTGAACTGCCCGGCGAATTCACGCGACGATGGCCGCCCGCGCTCGAACAGCCCGGCGCGCAGCTTCACCCGGAGGATGCGCCGCACCGCTTCGTCCAACCGCGCGGCCGGAATGACTCCCGAGCGCACCTGCGCCAGCGTGTTCGCATAAAGCTCGCGCCAGCTGTCCGGCGCCATGAACATGTCGAGGCCCGCGTTGAACGAGGCTGGGCAATTGGTGTTGGTGCAGCCCTCGACCTGGCCGTGCGCGTTCCAGTCGCCGACGACGAGGCCGTCGAAGCCCAATTGCTCGCGGATCACGCCGGTGAGCAGGTTCCGGCTGCCATGCACCTTCTCGCCCGCGACGGAGGAGAAGCTCGCCATGATGGATTGCACGCCGGCCTGGATGGCGGGCGGGTAGCCGGCGCCGTGAATGTCGCGAAGCGCGGCGCCCGACATCGGGTTGTTGCCCTGGTCGCGCCCGCCTTCCGTGCCGCCGTCGCCGACGAAATGCTTGGCGGTCGCGACGACGCGGCCCGGTCCCATGAACTCGGGCGTGCCCGGCCGCCCCTGCAGCCCTTCCACCATCGCGCCCGCGAACATGCGGACGATTTCGGGATCCTCCGAAAAGCCCTCGTAGGTCCGTCCCCAGCGATCGTCGCGGACCACGGCGAGGGTCGGCGAGAAGTCCCAGTCGATGCCCGTCACCACCATCTCGCGCGCCGTCACCTGGCCGATCCGGCGGATCAGGTCCCGATTGCGAGTCGCGCCGAGGCCGATATTCTGCGGAAAGATCGTCGCGCCGATGATGTTGGCGTGGCCGTGCACCGCGTCGATGCCGAACATGACGGGGATGCGGATGCGGTCGCGGGGGCCGTCCATCGAGGCTTCCCAGAAGCGGTCCGCCAGCGCCAGCCACTCGCGCGCCGGCGCCCGCTCGTTGCCGCCCGGCGAGCTGTTCCCGCCGGCCAGGATCGACCCGAACCTGTAGCGGCGATATTCCTCGGGCGTGATCGAGCTAATGTCCGGCTGCACGACCTGCGCGACCTTCTCCTCGTCGCTCATCGCCGCCAGCATCGCATCGATCCGCGCTTCCATCCGGGCGTCGCGCGGGACGGCGCTGCGGACGGCCGGCCAGGCGTTGGGATCGGCGGCTGGAGCGCGGTCCCGCCCGGTGGTGGTGCAGGCGGCGGTGGCGAGCAGGATGGCGAGCGACAAAGAGCGTGTGATCATGCGTTTCCTCTTCCGGCATCGCCTCTTCGCGGGCGTCGATGTGACCGCTAACATAGAACAGGCGCCCGGCTCAATCCGCGAGGCGGCATAGCTCCCGGCTGGCAATCATGTATTCTGCAAACACGGCACGGCTAAGGTGCAATGACGTGTCACTTCAAGGAAGCGATCTCCTCCCGCTCCTCATCCGGGTCGAGCGGCTCGAACCTGGCTCTTAGAACCTCGAACGTTTTCCGCGCGATGAAGAGGCTGCTCCCGTTCAGGGAGGCGTTGCGCCTTTCGATCCGGTGCCGAGCGACCTCGTCAGGACAGGTAAGGCGGTAAAGGCGAACCTCCGCGCCGAGCGATTGTGCTTTCATCCGCGTCGTGTCGCGACCGCGCCGGGTCCAGAAGTTCAGGTCGAGGACCACATCGAGGCCGAGTTGCAGGCATCGCGGCCACAAGGAGTCGATCTGGGCGGACACCCTTGAGCCAAAATCGGAGAAGTGCTCGACAGGCGGATCAATCCCGTAGAGGCGCGCCATCCACTCATCATGGGTGAAGCGAATGGCTGGCAGCTCCTGCTCCAGCCGGTGGGCGAAGGTCGTTTTGCCGGCACCAAGATAGCCATGGATCATGTGGGCAGTCGGCATGATGGCTGCACCCCCTTATTCCGGCTTCTCCGGCTCCGTCTTAGCCGTCGCCACCTTCCGCAGCCGCTCTTCCCGGCGTCGCATTATCTGATCCCTAGCGCCTGATCTTCAGAACGCGCCGGCGGCCGTCGTAGGCCACCGTCACGTCGGCACGGCCGTCCAGTTCCAGCGCCCGCGCGGCGCCCGGCCGGTTCCAGCGCACGCGGATCTCGCGCCGTTCGGCCATGCCGGGGAAGCTTCCCTCGCGCCGGCCGATGGTGAGCGTGCCCGCCGCCTCGTCCCAGCGGATCGGCACCCGGGCAAAGGCGCCGGAGAGATATTGGCGGCTGACTCCGTCATCCTCGTAGAGCGAGAATTCGCCGTCGTCGCCGGTATAGACGTGGAGCGTGATCGGACCGCCGCGTCCTTCCGCTGTGTGCTGGATGGCCGGGCCCATCGGCACGATCGATCCTGCGCGCACGAACAGGGGCATGCGCTCGAACGGCGCGTCGGCCTGAATGGTTTGCCCGCCCAGGCTCGTCCGGCCGCTGTGGAAGTCGTACCAGAGCGTGCCGGCCGGCAGATACACGTCGCGACTTCGCGCCCGGAAACTGGTCACCGGCGCGACCAGGAAGGCGCGGCCGAACATAAATTGGTCGGCGACGTTCCAGGCGCGACGGTCGCCCGGAAAATCCATCACGAGGCCGCGCATGATCGTGCCGTCGCGGTGGTAGGTGTCGGCGCCCAAAGTATAGATGTAGGGCATCAGCCGGTAGCGGAGCCGGTCGTGCCACTCCATCGACCGGTACATGGCCGAGCCTTCTGGCGCGATCTCGTAGATCTCGCGGCGCGGCGCTTCGCCGTGGCTTCGAAACAGCGGCGAAAAGGCGCCGAACTGGAACCAGCGGAGATTGAGCTCGCGCCATTCCTCGACATGTGCCGGGTCCTGACGCTCGTAGCGCTCCTCCAGCGCGAAGCCGCCGATGTCGTGGGTCCAGTTGGGCGCGCCGGACATGGAGAAGTTGACCCCCGCCGAGATCTGCTCCCGAAAGTCGTCCCACCGCGACGCGATGTCGCCGCTCCACACCGCCGAGCCGGTCCGCTGGATGCCGCCGAAGCCGGAGCGCGTCAGGATGAAGGGCCGCGCGTCCGGCCGGAAGGCGAGGTGGTTGCGGTAGAAGCCCTCGGCATGGACCAGCGCATAGGAGTTGAACAAGGCCGCGCCCGGCCCCGCTGCCGTCGGTCCCATCCGCAGCGCGCGTTCGGAGATCGACAGGTTGGAGTGCATGTCGGGCTCGGTGGCGTCCATCCACCAGGCGTCGAAGCCCATCACGCCGAGCGCGTCGCGGATCTGGCGCCAGTAGATGTCGCGGCCGCGGCTATTGTACGGATCGTAGAAGCTGGAGAGATAGCCCGGCCCCACCCAGTCGCGGTCGCCGCTTTCGACGTTCCGCCGGTAGATCGCGCCGGCCGCGTCGAGCTCCCGGTAATTGGCGGTCGCCGGATAGAATTTCGGCCAGACCGAGATCATGATCCTCGCGTTCAGGCGATGAACCTCGTCGACCATCGCCTGCGGATCGGGGAAGCGCGCCGGATCGAAGCGATGGCTCCCCCAGTCGTTCTCGCGCCAGTAGAACCAGTCCTGGACGATATTGTCGAGCGGCAGCCCCCGCCGCCGATATTCGCGCACGACGCCGACCAACTGGTCCTGCGTCTCGTAGCGCTGGCGGCTCTGCCAATAGCCATAGGCCCAGAGCGGCATGATCGGCGCGCGGCCGGTGAGGTGCCGGTAGCCGGCGATCACGCCGTCCATGTTGTCCCCGCCGATGAAGTAGTAGTCGGCCGCCCGGGCGACGTCGGAGGCGAAGGAGACGGAGCGGCGGTCTTCCTCGGGCTGCGGATCGTTGTGGAGGAGCGCGATGTAGCCGGCGTTCGGCTCCCACTCGATCCGGATCTCGGCCGGGCGGCCGGCGGTCAGCGCCACGTCGAAATTGTGGTACCAGGGGTTCCAGTTCTGCCGCCAGCGGTCGAGCACCAGCGCGCCGTTCACGTAGAGCTTCGCGTAAGAGGAGGAATAGAGGCGGAAGCGGTGCGTGCCCGTGCTGTCCGGATGCACCGTCCCGGTCCAGACCACGCGCTGCGTCTGCACCGCGTTGCCGGCGGTGTTCTGCCCCGTCGTCGCCTGCGCCGTCGGGGCACGCGCTTCGGCGGGCCAGCGCGCCTGGTCCTCGATATACTGGTAGTCAACCGTGGGCTCCTGCCGCGTCACCGCCAGCCGATCGCCGAGATAATAGCGCGCCGTGAAGCCCGGGCGACCACCCTCCCCCGTCACCCGCAGCCGCTCCCCGGCGAGTGCGTAGGGCCGCGGATTGCCGAAGCGGGTGATCGAATTGTTGTCCCACAGCAGCCCGTAATTGCGGGTCGAGACGAGGAACGGCACCGCGACGGCGATATTGTGCTGGGCGAGCTCCACGTCCTCGCCATTGTAGTTCATCTGACCGTTCTGGTGCTGGCCGAGGCCGAACAGACCCTCGTCCGTGCCGCGGTTGAATTGCTGGCGCACCGAGACGTAGCGCTGCCCCTCCACCTCCACCGGCGCGAACGCTGCCGGCGCGCTTTCCGAGAGTATGACGTTCCCTGTCTCGTCACGGAAGCTGACATTGCCGCTGGCAAGATCGATGTCGGCCGAGACGCGCGGCGTGGTCAGCGTGACCCTGCCGCCGCCTTCCGTCACGTCGAAGCCGCCGGCCGCCGGCTCGGCGATCACCATCAGGCTGTCCGGCGCCTCGATCTCGCGTGTAGGCGAGGTCGTCACCCTGACGATCCTGTCGCCATAGACCTGGAGCCTGACCGCGCCTTCCGGCCCGGCCGCCGGAGTCACGACGACGCCGTCGGCCGTTCGGCGGAACGAGCCCTGCGCAAGCGCCTGGCTCCCCGCGCCGAGGAGCAGCAAGGCCGCAAAAATCCCGGAGCGCCGCACCGCCGTCACCAATTGTACATCGAGCCGTCCTCCAGCCGGTTCACCGGCAGGTAGGCGCGGCGGTAAGGATATTGCGCGGCGAGGTCCTCGTCGATGTCGACGCCGAGGCCTGGCGCATCGCCCGGATGGAGGAAGCCGTTCTCGAACGTGTAGCCGTGCGGGAAGACGCGGTCCGTGTCCTCGGTATGGCGCATATATTCCTGCACCCCGAAGTTCGGCACCGAAAGGTCGAAGTGCAAAGCCGCCGCCATCGTTACCGGCGACAAATCGGTGGCGCCATGGCAGCCGGTCCGCACGTTGTACATGTCGGCAAAGGCGGCGATGCGCCTCAGGTGCGTGATCCCGCCCGCATGCACCACCGTGGCGCGGATATAGTCGATGAGCTGTTCCTCGATGAGCGTCTTGGCGTCCCAGACCGAGTTGAAGATCTCGCCCACCGCGAGCGGCGTCGTCGTATGCTGCCTGATGAGGCGGAAGCTCTCCTGATTGTCGGCCGGAACCGCATCCTCCATCCAGAACGGCCGGTAGGGCTCGAGATCCCTCCCAAGCCGCCCCGCCTCGATCGGCGTCAGCCGGTGATGGACGTCGTGGAGGAGGTGGACGTCCGCCCCGAGCGCCTCGCGGGCCGCCGCGAACAATTCCGGCACCACACGCATGTAGCGCTCCGTCGACCAGACGTTCTCGCTCGGCAGGTCCGCGTCGGCGGGCTCGTAGAAGAGCCGGTCCTTCGAGACGCCGTAGGTGGAGGCGAGGCCCGGTACGCCGGACTGGAGCCGGATCGCCTTGTAGCCCGCGTCCCGGTAGCGCAGCGCCTCGGCCACCGTGTCCGCGATCGTCTCGCCATTGGCGTGGCCGTAGACCATCGCGCCGTCGCGGCAGGCGCCGCCGAGGAGCTGGTAGACGGGCAGCCCGGCCGCCTTTCCCTTCAGGTCCCAAAGCGCTATGTCGACCGCGGCGATGGCCGTCATCGTCACCGGCCCTCGCCGCCAATAGGCGCCGCGGTAGAGGAACTGCCAGATGTCCTCGATGCGGTGCGCATCGCGGCCGATCAGGCAGGGCACGACATGGTCCTGGAGATAGGAGGCGACGGACATCTCGCGCCCGTTCAGCGTCGCGTCGCCGACGCCGGTGAGCCCGTCCTCCGTCTCGATCTTCAGCGTCACGAAGTTGCGCCCGGGCGAGCAGACGATGACTCGGGCGGCGCGGATCTTCGACATGGATGGTAGCGCTACCTCACGTCGGGAGGGATGGAAAGTCGCGGGATGGAAAGTCGCGTTGCGCGCGCGGCGAACCCATCTAAGATGCGGCCTGTGAGTTGGCGTCGGGGATGAAGTCCATGGAACCGGAGGACGATCGCGCGGATGCGGCGCGCCAGCCGCAGGGCGCCGGCGGCCGCAACCTCACTTATGCGATGCTCGATGAGGTCGGCCGCGCCATCGTCACCGGCTTCTACGACGACCGCACCTTCCCCACCGAAGCGGATCTCGCGAGGGAGCACGGCGTCAGCCGCTCCGTCACGCGCGAGGCGGTGAAGATGCTGACCGCCAAGGGCCTCCTTACCGCCCGCCCACGCAAGGGCACCACCGTCCAGCCGCAGCGCCAGTGGAACCTGTTCGATCCGGACGTCTTGCGCTGGCTCCTCGAACGAAAGTTTTCCCTCACCCTCCTGCGCCAGTTCAGCGAGCTCCGCGTCGCGATCGAGCCGGCCGCCGCGGCGCTCGGCGCGCGCGGGCAGGACGAGGCGCTGATCGCCGCCATCGCCGACGGCTACCGAAGGATGGAAGCGGCGGAAGCGGGCGACGGAGACCCTCTCGACGCCGATATCGACTTCCACATCGCCGTCCTGAACGCGTCCGCCAACCCCTTCTACATGCAGTTTCGCGACGTGGTGACGACGGCGCTCAGGACCTCGATCCAGTTCACCAACCGCTTCAAGGGCCGCACCGCCAGCCTTCCCGCCCACAAGGACGTGCTCGACGCCATCGAGGCGGGGAACGCCGACGCGGCGCGCGCCGCGATGGCTGCGATCATCGGCGACGTCATGGTCCTGATCACCGACGCGGAAGCCGGAGGCTAAACTTCCGATGCGGCCCGACTCCCTCCCCCCTTGATGGGGGAGGGTTGGGGTTGGGGTGGACTCAAGTCAGCCTGAGCGTGTGGAGTCCTGGGGAAGAAGAGCGCTTCATCGATGCCCGCGCACTTTCCGGAGACTCCACCCCCACCCAAACCCTCCCCCATCGAGGGGGAGGGCTTCCCGCGGCAAACTCAACTCACCGAGAACCGATACTCGATCCTGTTTTCGTAGACCTCGCCCGGATCGAGGCGCACCGAGCCGAATTCCGGCCGGTTCGGCGTGTCCGGGAATTTCTGCGGCTCGAGCGCGATGCCGTCGCCCATGCGGTAGAGCGAACCCGCCTTGCCGGTGCGCGACGCGTCGAGGAAATTGCCGGAGTAGAATTGCAGGCCGGGCTGGTTGGACAGGATGTCGAGCCGCCGGCCCGAGACCGGATCCTCGAGCCGCGCGAGCAGCCGCTGTGCTTCCGCGGCCTCATGCGCGATCGCCCAATTGTGGTCGTAGCCCTTGCCGAAGCGGATCTGCGCGTCGGAGGCGTCGCGCACCCGCGCGCCGATTGCGGTCGGCTCTCGAAAGTCGAATGGAGTGCCTTCTACCGCCCGCATTTCCCCCGTCGGGATCGCCCCCTCGTCGGTCGGCGTGAAATGGTCGGCGGGGATGGTGAGGAGATGCTCCATCACGCCGCGCGGTCCGCCCTCGCCGGCGAGGTTCCAGTAGGCGTGGTGCGAGAGGTTGCAGACCGTCGGCGCGTCCGTCGTCGCGCGATAGTCCAGCCGCAGCACATTCCCGTCCGGATCGACGCTGTAGGTCGCCTCCGCCGTCAGCGTGCCGGGAAAGCCCATCTCTCCGTCCGGCGAAACGTAGCGCATCGTGACGTGACGCTCGCCCGCCTCGGCGATCTCCCACAGAACCTTGTCGAACCCGGCCGTACCGCCGTGAAGCGCGTTCGCACCGTTGTTGATGGGAATCTGGTAAGTCTTCCCGTCCAGATCGAAGCGTCCGAGCGCGATCCGGTTGGCGACCCGCCCGACGGTGCAACCGAAATATTCCGTCCCCTCCAGATAGCCTTCGAGGCTCGCATAGCCGAGCGTCACGTCGGCGGCCGCGCCTTCCCGGTCCGGGACGAGGAGCGACTGCAGCGCCGCCCCCCAGGCGATCACCCGCGCCACGAGGCCGCGCCCGTTCGACAATGTCACCGCCTCGACCGCGCGCCCGTCCGGCAGCGTTCCGAACGTCTCTTTCACCACGGGCATATCTGTCCTCTCGCGATTGACCGGCGCACCGCAGCGGACCTAATGTCGCGCGGGGGCCGGAGCAACATCGGCAAGGAACAAGATACTCATGATCCGCCGCATCCTCGCTCTCTTCGCCGCCGCCGCCGCGCTCGCCGCACCAGCCGCCGCCCAGCAGCCGGCCGCCGCCCAGCCACCCGCTTCCCAGCCACCCGCCGCTGCCCCGCGCCTCGCCGGCCCGGTTCTCCCGACCAACTTCGCCGATCCCTTCGTCCTCACCGTCGGCAACCGCTACCTCGCCTACGCGACCAATGCCCATGACGACCGCGCCAACGTGCCCGTCGCTTTCTCCAGCGATCTCGTCACCTGGAACCTCATGGCCGTCCCAGGCGATCCGGACCGTTTTCACGACGCCCTGCCCACGCTTCCCGCCTGGGCGCAGCGCGGCCGCACCTGGGCGCCCGAAGTGATGCGCGTCGGCAATCGCTACATTCTCTATTTCAGTGCGCACCACCGCGCCTCGGGCCGCCAGTGCATCGGCACCGCCACCGCCGCCGATCCGCGCGGCCCCTTCGTCCCCGAAGGCGCCGAGCCCCTCGTCTGCCAGCTTCGCGAAGGCGGCACGATCGACGCCAGCCCCTTCCGCGACACGGACGGCAAGCTCTACCTCTACTTCAAGAATGACGGGAACGCCGTTCGCGCGCCCACCCAACTCTGGGGTCAGCGCATGGCGCCTTCCGGCCTCGCGCTCGAAGGCGAGCCGGTCGCGCTCGGCCGCAACGACACGCCGTGGGAAGGCGCCATCTCCGAGGCGCCCTTCATGGTCCGCCGCGGCGACGCCTATATCCTGTTCTTCTCGGCCAACGATTTCGCCTGGCAGGAGCGCGAGCGCCTGTCGCGCTACGCCACCGGCTATGCCCGCTGCACGACCCCGCTCGGCCCCTGCACCGACGCGCCGGAAAACCCCATCCTCGCCAGCCGCCGCGCTCCCGATTGCCTGAGCGGCCCCGGCCACCCGGCCGTCTTCGAAGCAGCGGGCCGCCACTACATGGTCTTCCACGCCTGGGCGGCGCGCAGCGGTTGCCGCAAGGCCGGCGAGGCGCGGTTCATGCACATCCTGCCGATCGAATGGAACGGCGACGCGCCGGTGATCGGCAGGCCGGCGCAGTGATCGCCCGGTTCGCTCTGGGCGCGGCGGCCTTCGCCCCCGCCCTCACTGCCCCCGCTCCCGCCGCCGCCCAGCCCGCCGACCCTGCCCCGCTCTACCGATATCGCGCCGGCGAGCAGACCCGCTGGATCAGCCCCGAAAATCCGAGCGGCGCACGCGGAGCCGGCGGGCGCGAGAACCAGGGCGCGAAGGGCCACGCATTCGAGACCATCCCCGTCGGCGGCCGCCACGTGCTCGCCGACATCCAGGGCGCCGGCACCATCGACCGCATCTGGATGACGATCGAGGACCGCTCGCCCGAGGCCCTGCGCGGCCTTCGGTTCGAGATTTTCTGGGATGGCGCCGCGACCCCTGCGGTCTCCGCGCCGCTCGGCGACTTCTTCCTCCACGGCGCATCCGAGATGCTGCCGATGGAGACGGCGCTTCTCGCCAGCCCCGAAGGCCGGAGCTTCGTTTCCTACATCCCCATGCCCTTCCGCCGCGGCGCCCGCATCGTCGTCACCAACGAGAGCGGCCGCCCGGTCAACCTCATCTTCTACGACGTCAACTACCGCGCCCTGACGACCCAGCCTGCCGACGCCCTCTACTTCCACGCCTGGTGGAGCCGCGACCGTGCGACGACGCTCGGCCGCGACTTCCGCATCCTCCCCCCCGTCTCTGGCCGCGGCCGATTCCTCGGCGCCAGCGTCACCGTCCTCACCAACCCGGTCTACCGCGACACCTGGTGGGGCGAGGGCGAAGTGAAGATGTTTCTCGACGGCGATCGCGAGCACCCGACCCTGATCGGCACCGGCGCCGAGGACTATATCGGCACCGCCTGGGGCCAGGGCGCCTACATCAACCGCTACCAGGGCGCGCCGGTGGCGAGCTGGGAAGCCGGCGGCCGCTGGACCTTCTACCGCTGGCACGTCCCCGATCCGGTCTTCTTCCACCAGGGCATCGAAGTGACTCTCCAGCAGATCGGCGGCGCCAGGAAGAATGTCGTCCTCGATCTCCAGCGCGCCGGCGCGCCGCTCATCCCCGTCACCATCGATCCGGGCTCGCGCAACAATTTCCAGCAGCTCCTCACCCGGCGGCCGCAAGTTCCTCTCTCGGACCCGTCTCTCCCGGACGGGCACACGAACTTCTACCGCTCGGACGACGTTGCGGCGGTCGCCTATTTCTACCTGGACCGGCCGGCAAGTGCGCTCCCCGCCATCGCTCCCGCGGCGGAAAGGCTTGCGGCGCTCAGGCCGAAATCCGCCGTGGCGCCACCGGCGCCAAACTGAAGGCAGCGGAGAGTTCACAGCCTCAAAATCCGTTCGGGCTGAGCCTGTCGAAGCCCTGCCCTTCTTAGAGCGCCCGAAAAGAAGGCAGCCCTTCGACAAGCTCAGGGCGAACGGAGCATGTCACGTACCGCGGTGCGTCAGCGCCGCGGCTGCTGCGCCGGCGCATTGCGCATGCGGCTGAGATAGTCCGGATAAGGCGGAAGGCGCGCGGGAAGCGCCGCCAGCCGCTCGGCGTGCCGCGCGATGGCAGGAGCGCTTTGGTCGAGGCTGACACCGTCGGCGACGGGGTCAACGTCGCGCGGCATGACGCCGAGGCCGAACAGCACCGCCGCCCAGCCGTCCTTGTCGAACGTCTCTTCCTCGAAGAAGGGGAGGCGTCCGCGCCGCTCCCACTGCTCGAGCGTGGCCGCGAGCGTGCCCGGCAGCGCGCGCCCGGCAAGCGCCGCCCAGAAGGGACCCTCGCTCCGCCCGGAGCGCAGATAATGGAGCGCGATGAAGTCCCGTACCCGCAGCGTCTCCCACTCGGTGCGCCGGTTATATTCGGCGAGCTCGAGCGGGTGGCAGTCGCGGCCCGGCAGCAGCTCCAGCGCGCGCAGGATCGCGGACTGGGCGAGGTGCAGGTTGGTCCCTTCCAGCGGATCCACCGCCACGGCCGCGTCTCCGATCGCGAGCACGTTGGCCGTCCACGGCGCCGTGCGGCGGCCGGGCCGGATCGCCACCGCCTCGCCGCCCTTGAACATCTTGTGCGCGCGCGCCTCGTCCGTGGCGGCCGAAGCGTAAGCGAAGCCTGCCAGCGTCCGGTCGGCGAGCGGCGTCGTCCACCGCCAGCCGTCCGGCAGCGCTTCGGCAACATCCACCGGGCTGACCGCCCCGTGCCTCGCCTCGCCGATCAGCAGCCGGTCGGCCGGGAGCCACGCGCCCCACTCCTCGAAACGCGCGCCCACGGCGGAGAGCAAAGGCGCCGAAGGCCCGGCGCAGTCGAGGAACAGGTCCGCCTCGATCCTCCGTCCGCCGTCCAGCACGAGCGCGCTCATGCCGCCGTCCTCCCGCCGCTCGACGCCCCCAAAGCCGCCCGCCACCCGCTCGATCCGCAGCGCCTCGCATGCCGCCGCGAGCCGGCCGCGATACAGCTCCGGATCGAGCCGAAGCGCATAGAGGTAAGTCCCGAGCGGCGTGTCCTCGCGATTGTCGGGGTGGACGAATCTGTCGGCCGCGGCGATCACCGCGGCCGCGATGT
>DASWMS010000095.1:0-9898 GCA_036399655.1 Allosphingosinicella sp.
GGGATCGAGTAGGCGAAGCCGTATCGAGAGCCCGTGTCGAGGGACCTGCCGCGGCGGCTGTGCGGTCCCTCGATACGCCGTCTCGACCTCGCTCGACGGCTACTCGGGACGAACGGGTTCCATGTAATCAAAGGATAGATCATGCCCCAGTACCGCCTCGTCCAGGTCGATGCGTTCGCCGACCGTCCGTTCACCGGCAACCCTGCGGCCGTCATCCCGCTGTACGAATGGCTCCCCGACGAGACCCTCCAGGCGATCGCGGCGGAGAACAACCTGTCCGAGACGGCCTTCACCATCGCCGCTTCGGGCGCCGAGGCGGATTACGAGCTGCGCTGGTTCACGCCCACGACCGAAGTCGCGCTCTGCGGCCATGCCACGCTGGCGAGCGGGCATGTGCTGATCGGCGAGCGTGACGAGGTTCGCTTCATCACCCGCAAGGCGGGCGCGCTCGCGGTGCGCCGCGGCGAAGGCGGCGCGCTGGAGCTCGATTTGCCCCTGACCCTGGTCCGCCCCGCCGACGACGAGGCGCTGCGTCGGTTTACCGGCGACGGGCCTTCGCTGGTCGACATCATCACCCATGACGGCGCCAGCGAAGCCGCGGCGTCGGCGCAGGTCTTCCTGAGCCACCAGGGCGCCGAAGCGACGGCGATTGTCCTCCTCGCGGACGAGGCGGCGGTCCGCGCCTGCGCGCCGGACATGCGGGCGCTGAGGAGCGTCGACCTGATGGCGATCGTCACCGCGCCCGCCGCGCCCGGGAGCGGCTATGACGTCGCGAGCCGCGTCTTCGTGCCCGCCTGGGGCGTCGACGAGGATCCGGTGACCGGCTCCGCCCACGCCGCGCTCGCGCCCTTCTGGGCGGACCGGCTCGGCCGCCCGGCCTTCGAAGCCTTTCAGGCGAGCAGGCGCGGAGGCCGCGTCTCGTGCCGGGTGGACGGCGGCCGTGCCGTCCTCGGCGGGCGCTGCGTCACGGTCATCGAAGGAACGCTCCGGCTCTAGCCGGCCAAGGCAGCGGCGATCAGCGCCCGTCGAAGCTTTCGAGGTAGGAGCGTGAGCCGACATAAGCGAAGAAGTCCTGCGCGAGCCCCGGCTCCGCCAGGAAAGCAGATGCGTCGCGCCGGGACGCGGCGGAGAAGAGGCGAAGCAGCGGCGCGTGCATCCCATCCCGCGCCTCCGGGGGGGACGCGGGATCGGAGCCGGCGGCGATCAGCGCCCGATCCGCGGCGGACATGGAAGCAAAAGCGCGATCGAGCCTTGCCGTATCGAAGCCGCGGCGGGTCGTGAGCGCGATTCGGGCCGCCCCCTGGAGCTCATGGGCCATGATGAGGCGGCCGAGCAGGCGCGCCGACGAGCCGGGGGCGACGCAGCTGGACATGCGCTCCAGCAGTCCGCGTTCGAGCAGCATCGCCGCAACGCTCTCGATCCCCGTTTCGACATAGGCCTGGCGGATGCGGGCGCGAGTCTGGTCGGGAATCCTCGCGACCGCGCAATCGAAGCCGGGTGCGGGCTCGGCCGCGGCGGGAGCGGCGGCGAAGAGAATGGCGATCGCTGCGGCGGCGCCGCTGAACCTCAGGAACATGGAATGGGAACCCCTGCCGAGAAGGGGCAAGCCTAGGCAGAATGAGGCGCCGGTTCAAATGCTTCCGCAGGGCGCGGCGTGCCGGCCGCCTCCGCAGCGACGGTCTCCTCGATCCAGCCGCCGCCAAGCACGCGGTCGCCGTCGTAGATCACGGCGGCCTGGCCCGGCGCGACGCCGAATTCCGGCCGGTCGAAGTGGATGCTCGCGCCGTCGAACGCCACCGGCGCCGGCTTGGCGAGCGAGCGGACCTTGGCGGCGAGGCCGTTCCTCTGCTCCTCGCCGAGCCAGTTGACGTTCGAGAGCCGCGCCGATCGCACCGCCAGCGCGGCCCTCGGGCCGGCGACGACGCGGCGCGTCTCGGGCTCGATCCGGACGACGTACAGCGGCTCCGGCCGGCCGCCGATGTCGAGGCCGCGGCGCTGGCCGACGGTGAAGTGGATGAGGCCGCGGTGCGTGCCGATCACGCTCCCTTCGAGGTCGACGATCTCGCCCGGCTGCGCGGCTTCCGGGCGCACCTTTTTGACGATCGAGGCATAATCGCCGTCGGGGACGAAGCAGATGTCCTGGCTGTCGCGCTTCTCCGCGACGAGCAGGCCGAGCTCGCGGGCGATCTCTCGCACCCTCGGCTTCGGCATGGCGCCGAGGGGGAAGCGCAGATAGTCGAGCTGCTCGCGCGTCGTCGCGAACAGGAAATAGCTCTGGTCGCGCGCCGGGTCCGCGGCGCGGTGGAGCTCCGGTCCGTTCGGTCCGAGCGCGCGCCGGACATAATGGCCGGTCGCGAGGCAGTCGGCGCCGAGATCGCGGGCGAGGCCGAACAGGTCGGTGAACTTCACCCCCTGGTTGCACGAGATGCAGGGGACGGGCGTGCGCCCCCTGGCATATTCGTCGGCGAACGTCTCGACGACGCTGTCGCGGAAGCGGCTCTCGTAATCGAAGACGTAATGGGCGATGCCGAGCTTCGCGGCCACTTCGCTCGCATCGTAAATGTCCTGGCCGGCGCAGCAGGTCCTGGAGCGGCCGACCGCCTGGCCGTGATCGTAGAGCTGGAGGGTCACGCCGATCACCTCCGCGCCGCTCTCCGCCGCGAGCGCGGCCACGACCGAGCTGTCGACCCCGCCGGACATGGCGACGACGATCCGCGCGCCCTTGAAGGGCCGGGAGAGCTGGAATTCCGCGTCCATTGCGGGAGGGTACATAGGGGGTCGATGCCGTGCCGTCATCCCGGCGAAGGCCGGGATCCCAGCGGGTGAAGAATACCGCCGCATGCGCAGCGCTCCATCCACGCTCCCACCTTTCACCCCCTGAGGTCCCGGACTCCGCCGGGACGACGGGTGTGGGACATCGCGGCTCGCCCCGTCCCTTACCGGCGCCTTACCCGGCCCTTTACCGGCCTTTCAGCCTTCTTCCCTAAAGACGCGAGTCGATGGACCTTGCTTTCCTCCGACGCGCCGAACGCATGCTGGCCCGCGAACATGCGGCGCCCGCGCCGATCGACTATAGCCTGCTGGTCGCGACCCTCTCGGCCCACCAGGCGACGAGCGCGACCGCGAAGGCGGCCGAGGCTGCGACGCGGCGCGGCTGGGAGCGTCCCAACGACGCCCTCGCCGAGCTGCTCTCCGCAGGCCCCGGCTGGCGCCGCGCCGTTCGCGCCCAGCGCGGCTCCTTCAACCCGCGCGCCGCGCAGCGCGCCGTCAACGCCTCGTAAAGCGGTGTCACCGCCGCGTTTACCTTGGCATTTTAGCCTTCTTTCAACGCTCTCCCGCTAAAGCCGAAACATCACGGCACGATCTGCCTGGGGGCAGGGGACTTTTGAGGACCGAATGATCGAGAACCAGACTATCCGCCCGGCACAGGTGATCGGCCCGCTCGGGGAGCCGCTGACCATCGATTCGCTGCCGCCGCCGGGCACCACCCGCTGGGTGGTCCGCCGCAAGGCGGAAGTCGTGTCGGCCGTGAACGGCGGCCTTCTTTCGGTGGACGAGGCGTGCGAACGCTACGGCCTCACCCTCGAGGAATTCGCCTCCTGGCAGCGCGCCGTCGACCGCTCCGGAATGCCCGGCCTGCGCGTCACCCGCATCCAGCATTACCGCTCGCTCTACGAGCGCCAGCAGAAATACTGACGCCCCTTCCGGCGCCGCTCCCGCTGTGACACACTCGCGCCCGCCGGCTCGATCCGGCGGGGGGCGAAGGAGAGCGTCGTGACAATCCTGGTCTGGCTCGTGATCGGCGCCGCGATCGGCATCGCGGCGACCTTCATCCTGCGCGTCGAGACCGCATCCGGGAAAATGCTGATCGCCGGCGCCGGGATCGTCGGTGCGCTCGCCGGCGGCATCGCCGCGGGCCGCGGCGGCGTCGAGGACGATCCCTGGCGCACCACCGCCCTCATCGTCGCCGCCGCCGGCGCGATCCTCCTCGTCGGTATCGTGAACATCTTCCGTCACCGCCCGGCGGCCTAGGGTCCGCACTCGATACCCGCAATGGGCGACCGCCCGAGGGCGGCGGGCGGATTTTGGCGCAGGGGTGCGTCGCTCGTCGGTCACGATGCGCAGCATCGCTCCCTCCTCGCTCCTTCCCCTGCACCAAAATCCGCTCCGTCACGGCCGTCGCGGGTATCGAGTGCGATCCCTAGAGCCTCACTCCAGCTCGAAGCTGACCGTCAGCGAGACGCCGAGGCGCTGCTCGCCCGGATCGATCTGCACGGCGTCGTTGGCGGCCTGGCGCATCATCGCCATCGGACGCGGAGACGGCATGCCGGGCATGCCCGACTCGCTCACCGACAGGACTCGCCGGACGCGCATGCCGAGCGAACGCGCATAGATTTCCGCCCGGGCGCGGGCGTTGGTGAGCGCCGCGAGCCGCGCTTCGTCGAGCGCCGCTTCGGGGCGGTCGATCTCGAGCATCGGGCCGTTCAGCTGGTTGGCGCCCTGCGCGACGAGTGCGTCGAGGATGCGGCCGGTCTGGGCGATGTCGCGGAAACGGATGCTGACTTCGTTCGAGGCGCGGTAGCCGGTGAGCTGCGGCGGCTGGTTCTCCACGTAGCGGTAGTCGGGCTGCAGGCTGATGCTGCTCGTCTGGATGTCGCGGTCCTGGATGCCGGCGCGGCGGAGCGAGTCGCGCACTGCGGTCATGCGCGTCGAGTTGAGCCGGATCGCCTCGCTCGCGCTCTGCGCCTGGCTGACGACGCCGGCGCTGATCCTGGCGACGTCGGGCACGCGGGTCACTTCACCCAGGGCGACGATGTCGAGCCGGGTGCCGGAAACCGCCTGCACGGCGGACGGCTGCGCCTGCGCCTCGGCCCGAGCGGGGGCACAAAGGGCGGGCAGCGCCAGCGCGAGCGCGGCGGCGGTGCTGAGAATCCTGATCATGAATAACTCCCTTGAGTGAACAAGGGCGCGGCCGGATGCGCCCGACGCCGCCTTAACGCGGGTGCGGCTGCATCGTTGCTGAACCGAAAGGAGCGCCGGCGGCTGGGCCGCGGCGCTCCTTCACGTCGTGCCGGGAAAGACCCGGGTCAGGGCCGGGTGCGGCGGCCGGCCACGAGCCGGTAGATGAAGAGGATGATGAGGGCGCCGATGATCGCCGCGATGAAGCCGGCGCCGGCATTGCCCTCGTCGTACCAGCCGAGCGCGCGGCCGATGAAGCCGGCGACGACGGCTCCGCAGATGCCGAGCAGGATGGTGACGATGCAGCCGCCGGGATCCTTGCCCGGCATGATCGCCTTGGCGATGAGCCCGGCGAGGCCGCCGATGACGATCCAGGTCACCCAGCCGTAATTTGCAAGCAGGTCCATTGTCGCTCCTCCTGATGTTCGTCGTGACGCTTCGATGCCGACGATCCGCGCGAGGCGAAGTTCATCTGCCGTTCAGCGGTGGTAAAGCCTCAACCGCAGATGTACAGGGGGGTTCCGGCTGTCGGGGGGCAACCGCAGAAACCGGCTTGTTGATGGTGACTTATTCGGCTAATACACGGCCGGATGAGCGGCAAACCCGTTGGGATTCGAGTGGGGACGATGAAAGCGATGAACATCGAAGGGGCGAAGTGGCGCAAAGGCGCCGTTGAAGAGACGACGGTCGTCGTCGACGACGCCGGCGCGGCGCGCCGGCGGCGCAACCGCAACATCATCATCGCGATCGCGGTCCTGCTGATCGCAGCCGCCGCCGCCTTCTACATGATGGCGGGCGGCGCAGCCGGGGAGAAGGCGCCTGCCGCCGGCAAGGGCGAGGGCGGCGCCGCGCCTGCCGTCAGCGTCATCGTTCCCGGACGGCAGGACATTCCCGCCGTCCTCTCCGCCACCGGCTCGCTCGCCGCGCGGCGCGACCTTCCGGTCGGCGTCCCGGGCGAAGGCGGCCAGGTCGAGCGCGTGCTCGTCGAGGCGGGGCAGTGGGTCCAGGCCGGCCAGTCTCTCGCCGTCATCAATCGTACGGTGCAGACCCAGGAAGCCGCGCAGCTCGGCGCCTCGATCCAGGTCGCGCAGGCCGATCTCCGCCTCGCCGAGCAGGAGCTCAACCGCGCCGCGCAGCTCGTTTCGCGCGGCTTCGTCTCCGCAGCGGACGTCGATCGCAAGCGTGCGACCCGCGACGCCGCGGCGGCCCGCGTCCGCGTCGCCCAGGCCCAGCTCGGCGCCGCCCGCGCCCGTATCGGCCGGCTCGATATCCGCGCCCCCGCCTCGGGCCTCGTGCTCGACCGCAACGTCGAGGCCGGCCAGGTGGTCGGACCCGGCACCGGCGCCCTGTTCCGCATCGCCCAGGGCGGCCAGATGGAGCTCATCGCCCGCCTGCCGCAGACCGACCTCGCCCGCCTTTCGGTCGGCGTGCCGGTCACGGTGACCCCGGTCGGCTCGGCGTCCAGCTACCAGGGCACGGTGTGGCAGATCTCGCCGATCATCGACGCGCAGACGCGCCAGGGCGAAGCCCGCATCCTCGTCCCCTACAATCGCGAGCTCCGCCCCGGCGGCTTCGCGGCGGCGCAGATCCGCGCCGGATCGACCACCGCGCCGCTCCTTCCGGAATCGGCCGTCCTCACCGACGATACCGGCACCTACGTCTTCATCGTCCTGCCCGACAATACGGTGCAGCGCCGTCCCATCCGCATCTCCACGGTCACCGACCGCGGCGTCGTGGTCGCCGACGGGCTGAACGGCACCGAGCAGGTCGTGGAGCGCGCCGGCGCCTTCCTGAACCCGGGCGAGCGCGTTCGTCCGGAACGCGCGGTCCGCCGCTGAGCCAGAGCCCGATTTGGAGCTGACGAACGATGCGTAACATCTCGGCCTGGTCGATCCGAAATCCGGTGATTTCGATCGTATTGTTCACCTTCCTGCTCGCCATGGGCCTGATGGCGTTCATGCGCATGGACGTGAACCTCAATCCGGACGTCAGCGTCCCGGCGGCGTCTGTGTCGATCAGCCAGCCGGGCGCTGCGCCGCCCGAGCTCGAGATCCAGATCACCCGCCGCGTCGAGGCGGCGCTGCGCGGCATCAACGGCGTCACCGAGATCAACTCGTTCATCCGCGAGGGCAACAGCAGCACGTCCGTCATGTTCGAGATCGGCACGCCGATCGACCGCGCCGTCACCGACGTCCGCGACGCGGTCGCCCGGATCCGCGGCGACCTGCCGGACGGCATCCTCGAGCCGCAGGTCCAGCGCGAGGAAAATGACGACTATCCCGTCGTCTACATGTCCGCCGAGAGCACCGCCATGACGGTGGAGCAATTGAGCTGGTTCATCGACGACACGATCAACCGCCGGCTCGAGAGCGTCGAGGGCGTGTCGGTCGTCAGCCGCACGGGCGGCGTCAGCCGGGAGATCCGTGTGGAGCTCGACCCGGTGCGCATGCAGGCCCAGGGGGTCACCGCGTCCCAGGTCAACCAGCAGCTTCGCGCGATCAACGTCAACGCAGCGGGCGGCCGGGCCGAGATCGCCGGCTCCGAGCAGTCGGTCCGCGTGCTCGGCAGCGCGCTCACCGCGCACGCGCTCGGCGAGACCCAGATTTCGATCGGCGGCGGCCGCACCGTCCGCCTGAACTCGATCGCAAGCGTCCGCGACCAGTGGGCCGAGCAGACCAGCTACGGCATCCAGAACGGCCGCCAGGTGGTGAGCTTCATGGTCCAGAAGGCCAAGGGCTATTCGGATCTCACCGTCTACAACGAAGTGATGGCGCAGCTCGACGCCCTCCACGAGGCGGATCCGCGTGTCAGCTACACGCTGCTCTTCACCCCCGTCCAGTACATCGAAGGCCAGTATCACAGCTCGATGTGGGCGCTGGTCGAAGGCGCCGTCCTCGCGATCTTCGTCGTCTTCCTGTTCCTGCGCGACTGGCGCGCGACGCTCATCTCGGCGATCGCGATCCCGCTCTCCGCCATCCCGGCCTTCTGGTTCATGGACATGCTGGGCTTCACGCTCAACATGGTGACCCTGCTGTCGCTGAGCCTGGTGGCCGGCGTGCTGGTCGACGATGCGATCGTGGAGATCGAAAATATCGTCAGGCACATGCGGATGGGCAAATCCGCCTATCAGGCGTCGATCGACGCGGCCGACGAGATCGGCCTTCCCGTCGTCGCCACCACCTTCTCGATCGTCGCCGTCTTCCTGCCGGTGGCGATGATGGGCGGCATCATCGGCCAGTATTTCATCAGCTTCGGCCTCACCATCGTCATCACCGTTCTCATCAGCCTCGCCGTCGCGCGCATGATCACGCCGATGATCGCCGCTTACTTCCTTAAGGCGCACGGCCAGGCGAAGCATGGCGAAGGCTGGCTGATGGACAAGTATCTCGGCCTCCTGCGCTGGACGCTGGTCCACCGCTGGAAGTCGGTCGGCGTCGGCTTCCTCTGCTTCGTCGCGCAGATCGGCGTGTTCATGATGCTGCCGTCGAGCTTCCAGCCGAACACCGACGAAGACACCGTCCAGATGTCGGTCGAGATGCCGCCGGGCTCCACGCTCGACCAGACCCGTGCCGTCGCGGACCGCGCCGCCACCATCGTGCGCCGCCAGAGCGACGTCGAATCGGCCTTCGCCTCGGTTCGCGCCGGCAACGCCAGCATCTACGTCTCGCTCAAGGACCGCGACGCCGGGCGCGAGCGCACCAGCACCGATTTCGAGCGCCAGGTGGGCCCGCTTCTGCAGACGATCCCGGATGCGCGGGTCAGCTTCCGCGCCAGGGACAGCGTCGGCGGCCGGCCGATCGGCGTCATGCTCTCCAGCTCGGATCCGGCCAAGCTGCAGCAGGCGGCCCTCCAGGTCGTCGAGCAGATGCGCCAGAACCGGCAGCTGGTCGCGCCGCGCATCGCCGGCGACCTTCGCCGCCCCGAGATCACGATCACCCCGCGCCTCGACCTGATGGCCGACATGGGTGTCACGACCGCGGCGATGAGCCAGGCGATCCGCACCGCGACTCAAGGCGAGATCGACCAGGCGAGCGCCCGCTTCTCGCTTTCGGACCGGCAGGTGCCGATCCGGGTCGCGCTCCAGGAGGATTCGCGCCGCAGCCTTTCGACGATCGAGAACATGCCGGTGCCGACCACCACCGGCGGCTCGGTGCCGCTCAAGGTCGTCGCCGGTATCAGCTTCGGGGCAGGCCCGGCGCAGATCCAGCGCTTCAACCAGGAGCGCCGCATTCTGATCGGCGCCGATCTCGTTCCCGGCGTCGTCGACAAGGAAGCGATCATCAACTCGCTTCCCATCCTCCAGAACCTGCCCGAGGGCGTGGAGCGCGCGCGCTCCGGCCAGCAGCGGGAGGAGGAGAAGCTCATGTCCGAGTTCATGACCGCGCTCATCTCGGGCACCTTCCTGGTCTTCGCGGTGCTGGTGCTGCTCTACAAGCGGCTGATGGCGCCGTTCGTGAACATGGGCTCGCTGCTGCTCGCGCCGCTCGGCGGATTCCTCGCGCTCTGGGCGACCGGCCATGCCGTCTCGATGCCGGTGCTGATCGGCATCCTGATGCTGTTCGGGATCGTCGCCAAGAACTCGATCCTGCTGCTCGATTTCACGATCGAGGAGATGGCCAAGGGCGTTCCGAAGAACGAGGCGATCCTCGACGCGGGCCACAAGCGTGCCCAGCCGATCGTCATGACGACGATGGCGATGGTCGCGGGCATGGTGCCGACGGCGCTCAGCCTCGAAGGCGACGCCAGCTGGCGCGCGCCGATGGCGGTGGTGGTGATCGGCGGCCTGACGCTCTCGACCCTGCTCACCCTGGTGCTCGTCCCCGCCTCGTTCAGCCTCGCCGACAGCTTCGAGCGCTGGCTTGCGCCGAAGATCGGCCGGATGATCACCTACAAGGGCGTGCAGGATCACGGCCCGGCCGACGGCAGCCACGCCGCGCAG
>DASWMS010000096.1:0-66799 GCA_036399655.1 Allosphingosinicella sp.
CGACGCAGATCGAGCGGATCGCCCTCTCCGCCGTCACCGCGCGATGGCCGCGTTGCGCCGCTGGATGAACTCGGCATGGTCCGGCATCTTGTGCACCGCGCTCGCAATCTGGCCCTTGAGCGCCGTCATCGCGCGCGCCAGCGCCGCCTCGTCGGGGATGTCGGCGCGCTCGTCCCACCCTTCGGGCACGATCCCCTGGCCGACATAGACGGCGATCCAGCTCGGCTCCAGGAACAGCCCCTTCGAATATTTCGCGACCCGCCCCGAGCGGCGCCAAAGCGCGATCTTCTCATGGAGACTGTCCGGCACCTCCATCGTCCGGACATGGTTCCAGAAGCTGGAATCCGAGCGCGTCGTCGCATGGTAATGCAGGATCAGGAAATCGCGGATGCGGTCATATTCCAGGTCCACCGTCCGGTTGAACTCGCTCCGGTCCGCCTCTTCGATCCGCCCGCCCGTCGGGAACAGCTCGACGAGCTGCGTGATCGCGCCCTGCGCGAGGTAGATGCTCGTCGATTCCAGCGGCTCCAAAAAGCCGGAGGCAAGCCCGACCGCGACGACGTTCTTCGACCAACTCTTCTTCCGCCGCCCCGCCTTGAAGCGAAGCAACCGCGGATCGGCCATCGGCTTCGCCTCCACCGACGCGACCAGCGCGGCCGCCGCCTCGTCGTCCGAAATGTGGCTCGATGAATAAACGTAGCCGTTGCCGATGCGGTGCTGGAGCGGGATGCGCCAGCGCCAGCCCGCTTTCATCGCCGTCGCCCGCGTGTAGGGCTCGATCGGTCCCGGCGGCGACTCGCACGGCATGGCGACGGCACGGTCGCACGGTAGCCAGTGCGACCAGTCCTCCCACTCCTCGCCTAATGTCTTGCCGAGCAGCAGGCTGATGAAGCCGGAGCAGTCGACGAAGAGCTCGCCCTCGATGCGCACGCCGCTCTCCATGCGCAGCGCGCGCACATCGCCCGACTCGGGATCCTGCTCGACCTCGACGACGCGCCCTTCCGTGCGCCGCGCGCCGCGCGCGAGCGAATAGTCGCGCAGATAGGGTCCAAAGAGGGTCGCGTCGAACTGGTAGGCGTAGCTGTAGGTCGACAGCATCGAATTGGTGTCGGTGCTCGGCGGCGCGAACCGGTTCTCGGCCGCCATCACGTTGCAGATCGAGTAAGCGAAAAGGTCCTCGTCGGGGCGGGTCTCGGCCAGGCGCCGCCAATAATGGTGGAAATGGACGCCGTTCTGCTCGGCGCCGAACGCACCGAACGGGTGGATGTAGCTCGTCCCCTCCGCGCCGAAATCGCGAAAGTCGATGCCGAGCTTGAAGGTGGCATGCGTCGCCCGCATGAAATCGGCTTCGTCGAGCCCGAGGGTCGCGACGAAGGCGCGCAGGTGCGGGAGCGTCGCCTCGCCGACGCCCACGATGCCGATTTCCGCCGACTCGACGAGGTGGACCTCGGCCGCGTGGGGCAGCATCCGCACCAAAGCGGCCGCCGTCATCCAGCCTGCGGTGCCGCCGCCGAGGATCACCACCCTCTGCTTCCCTGCCGTCTGGTCCGTCATCGCGCTCCCGCCTGGCCTCTCATTCGCAGCACAGCGCCGCGGGCCTCGTCAACCGCCCAGCAGCGACACGGCGGGCGCCCGCATCGAAAACGAAAAAAGGGCCGGAGAGCGCGCCTGCGTCTCCGGCCCATTTTCCAACCCCTTGTCCGCGCCGTTTAGAAGCGGAAGCGCACGCCGGCGGAGAAGATCGTCTCTTCGAAGCGCGTGATCCGCGGGAAGCGGAACGGATCGCCCACGTCGACGCCCGCATCCGTGCGATCCTGCCGGATCAGGTTCGACCGGAAGGGATTGGCGAGGATGTTGGTCCAGTCGAAGAAGACGGTGAACGCTTCGGTGACGTTGTAGCTGGTCGAGAGATCGAGGCGCGACGTCGGCTCCGATTCCTCCTGATAGAGGTAGCGGCCCGTGAAATCCTGCCGCCTTTGGTAGGTGATCAGGAACGGACTGCGGTGGTTGTAGGAGAGGCGCACCGAAAGCCCGCCGCCCTCGTACATGCCGACGAGGTTGTACGACCATTTGGAGACGCCGAGCAGGCGCCGGTTGACGGTGGTCGAGGCGTCGCCGTTGAACTCCTGGAAGTCCGCGGACGCAACGAGGTGCGTGAGGTTCGCCTGGACGCCGAAGTTGCGCACCAGCTGCGGCATGCCCTCGAAGTCGAAGAAGGTCGTGACCTGCGCCTCGAACCCGCCGATCCGCCCCGCGCCCGAATTGATCGGACGGCGGATGCGAAGGTTGCCCAGCGTCGGATCGGAGAACCGCTGCTCCTCCGTTTCGATGAAGCCGTTGAGATCGCGCCGGAAGGCCGTGATCGAAGCGAAGCCGGTCCGCGAAAAGAAATATTCCAGCGAAGCGTCGTAATTGTTCGACGTCAGGCGGCGGATGTCCGGATTGCCGCCTTCGCCGGAACGGAAGCATTGCGGGTTGTCCGGGTCGCCCGGGGGGCAGCCTTCGATCTGGCCCACGGTGAAGGCGGGATTGTAGTCGCGGAAGGACGGACGGGTCCGCGTCTGGGTCGCCGACAGGCGAAGCTGCACTTCCGGCGAGAAGCGGACGCGCGCGCTGAAATTGGGCAGCCAGTCCGAATATTCACGCTGGATGGAGACCGGGGTCGCAACGCCTTCGACGAGCGATGTGCCGGCGACCTGGAGCCTCGTCTTGACGGCACGGACGCCGATGGCGCCGTCGATCGTCGCGCCGCCCACGTCGAACTCGTAATGCGCCTGGACGTAGCCGGCCATCGACTGCTCGCTGGCGTCGAACGTCTGGCGCGGATCGGGCGTGGGGGCGTCGAGCGTATTCGGCCCGAACGCGGTGCCGCCGAGGTTCATATTGTACTGGCGCAGCTCGACGAGGTTGTCGCGGATGCTGCGATAGGTCGGCGACAGGAAGGTGCGAAGCTGCTGCACGTCGTCGCCCCGGAAGCCGGCGCGGAACAGCTCATAGTCGAGCGGCACTTCGCTGATCGGCCGCCGTGCGCCCTCGAAGTTCCAGTAGCGGTTGCCGAACTCGCGATGCGCATCGCGGTCGACGAAGCGGGCGCCGGCCTCGATGCGGTTCAGGACCGTGCCTTCGATCTCGTACTGGACGTCGAGGCGGGCCTGCCAATCCTGGCCCGTCGCCTGCTGCGCTTCCTCGTAGAAGCCGCGGTAGAGATATTGGGCCGGGTCGGACGCATCGAAATTGCGCAGGTTGAACGTCGGGCCGGCGTCGCCGCCCGGCACGTCCGTGACGAAGTCGATCGTCTGCCGGTTTGCAAGGATGTAGTCGACGCTGGCGGTCGAGCCGGTGAAGGTGCTGTCGGTGCGCGCGACGTCGCCCGACACGCGGAGCGGCCCCGAGTCCCAGCTGCCGCCGACGGCGAACTGATAGGTGTCGGTCTTGTTGAACGTGCCGCCCTGGAAGCCGAGCGGCGGACGCGCCGGGTTCACGGCCGTGCCGCTGTAGAGCAGGTTGGTCGAGCCTTCGCGGAACACGAGGTTGGTGTAGTTTTCGGCGCCCCAGAGCGCCGCTTCCATTTCGCGGTCGGAGACCCGGTTGCGGAAGCCCTGCCAGAGCCCTTCCACGTAGAATTCGAGGCCGGGCGAGGGGCGCCACTGGATCGCGCCGTTGACGGACGGGCGCGTGCGGTCGCCTTCGCGGAAGGTGAGGCGCTGGATGTCCGGAAAGCGGCTTCCGGCCGGTCCGGGAGCGACGAAATCGGTGTTCGACCGCTCGGAATCGAGGAAGTGGAGGCGGGTGTAGGACGCGTTGAGCAGCACGCCGATTTCGCCCATGCCGGTGTCCCAGCGGTCCGTGATCAGCAGGTTGCCGTTCGGCGTGACGTCGCCCGATCCGCGCGGATAAAGCGCCCAGATCGATCCGGCGATCTGGCCTTCGCGGAAGTCGAACGGCCGGCGCGAGCGCACGTTGACGAGGCCGGCGAGGCCGCCTTCGACCAGGTTCGCGGTCGACGTCTTGAAGACTTCGATCGCGCCGATGCCGCCCGAGGGGAAATCCTGCAGGGCGACGAGGCGCGTCTCCGCGGTGAAAATCTCGCGGCCGTTATAGGTGGTCGTGAAGTCCGGCAGGCCGCGGACGAGCACCCGGCTCGCTTCGCCGCCGCTGCGCTCCACCTGGACGCCCGGAATGCGCGCCGCCGTGTCGGAGACGGCGATATCGGGGAGCTTGCCGATATCCTCGGCGACGATCGAGTCGACGATCTGCTCGGAATTGCGCTTGATGTTCTGCGAGGACCGGAGCGAGGCGCGCAGGCCGGTGACGACGATCGCCTCGCCTTCCGCGGCGTCCGTCCCGGTCTGGCCGGTCGCATCGGTGTCCTGCGGCGCTTCCTGCGCTTCCGCGGTCGCCGGAACCTCTTCCGGCTGGTCCGTCTGCGCGGCAGCGGGCGTGGCGGCGAACGCAAGCACGGCAATCGACGACGTCGACAGAACGAATGACTTAAGGCGCATCGCGTGCCCTCCCCTTTTCCCTGTTCCCGGGCCCGCTCGGACGGGCTCTCGGGCGGAAGCTATATCTCCGCCCCTTCCGCGGTGACAAGCGAATTGTCCGACTTATTGCCGGAGCATGACGGTTCCGGGACGGCGTTGATTTCGGGCAACAAAAAGCCGGCGCGGAAAATCGCTCCCGCGCCGGCTCTTCGTTCGGTTCGTCGGGCCGGGGATCAGCTCCGGTCGTTGCCGCCGCGCGACGAATTGTCGTCGCTGCTGCGTTCGCCCGTGCTCTCGTCCGAGTTGCGGCCGACGAAACGGCTCGCCGCATAGGCAGCGCCCGCGACCGCCGCCGCCGCGCCGACGCCGACGCCGACCTTGCCCCAATTGACCGCCTGGGCGGCCTCGCCGATGCGGGCGGTCACGCCCGCCTGCGGCTGCTGCTGCTGGCCGCCCGTCTCAGGCTGGAAATCCACGTTGCCGCTCTCCGACTGGAAGCCGACATTGCCGTCATTGCCCTGATTGGCCATTACTCAAAACTCCTTGTGAACTGGACGGCGCCTCAACGGATCGGGCGCGCCCCCGTTCCCCTTGCCCATGCCCTTGGGAGCCGAGCCGTGCCCGCGCATCGGTGCGCCGCGCGCGGAACAGGTCGAGCAGCCGCCCGGCCAGGGCCGCGGCGTCCCGCGCCCACAGGTCCCGCACCGCAAGCCCGCCCGCGGCCGGCGCTCCGGCCGTGTCGACCCGCACCGAAGCGAGGCCGAGCAGGCGCTGCACCGGCCCCTGAGTCACCGAGATCGCCTGCGCCCGTTCATACGGCATCACCTTCATCCGGTGCGTCAGCACCCCGCCGCGCACGAACAGCGCCTTCTCGCCCAGCGCATGGCGGTGCCGGTGCCAGCGAAGCGGCGCGAGCAAGGCGAGGATCATGAGAAAGGCCGCCGCGAGCGCGTTCCACGGCTGGATCCACCAGGCCACCGCCGCCATCGCCAGCGCGCCGAGGAGGGGCGCCAGGCCGCGCCGGACGAGCGAGCGCGCCGGCCCGCGCCGCCACTCGCCCGCGGCGCGCTCGTCCGGGAAGCCGGTCTCTGCCAGGATCGGCCGCACTTCGCCGGGCCGCGCGAACGGCGCCGCGACCTGCGCGCCGCGCTCCTTCGGGTCCGCTCCCAGCGTCTGGAAATCGAGCCGCTGCCAGCCGAGCGCGCGCATCACGATCCCGCTCGAAACGATCGCGAGCTGGATCTTCCTGATCGGGATCACCGCTTCGGAAAGCGTCAGCAGCCCCCGCCGCCGTCTCAGCCCGTTCGGCGCCCGCGTCAGCCGGAAGCCGAAATCCCGCGCGAGCGTTCGAACGATCCCAGCCGCGAAGCCGAGCACCACCACCGCCAGCGCAAGCAGCAGGGTCGCCGCGATCCAGCCGCCCTTCAGCCGCTCCACCGCCCCCGGTGCCGCGTCGTAGGGATCGAAGAACCCCCATTCCTCGACATTCTGGAGCAGCGCGAAGATCGCCGCCACGAAGACCAGCGAGAAGTTGAACGTTCCGAACAGGACGACGCGCCACGGCCCCATCGCGAACAGCACCGGCTCGCTCTCCGCCGTCGCCGCCTCCTCGGATGCGCTGGAGGCAGGTGCGGAACCGGGCGCCGCGGCCCGCCGCCTGATATGATCCCGCAGCTCTTCCGCATCCGCCAGTGCGATCGAATCGAGATGCCCCTCGTCCTTCGCCGAACCGCCGGTCTCGATCCGGACGTGCGCCGTACCGAACAGGCGCGCGAGCAGCCGCCGCTCGATCGCGATGTCCTGCACCCGCTCGAACGGAATGACCCGCCGCCGCCGACGGATGACGCCGCTCTCGATCACGATCTCGCGATCGCCGACGCCGTAGCGGAAGCGCCACCAGGTGAGGAACGCGATCCCCGCGGCCAGCGCCAGCCCGAAGCCGATCAGCGACACGATCTGCACCGCTTCGGCGCGACGGATGATCGCCGCATAGGCCGCCATGCCGCCGGCGGCGTTCGGAATGGCGCGCAGCGTCCCGCTGACCAGGGTCGTCGGGTGCAGCCGCCGGTCGGCCACCGCACCGCCGCCGCCGGCGGCGGCGCCGCCCCTCGCTTCCGGCGCCCGGGGCGCTTCGGGCGCGTCCGCGCTCAAGCGAGCTCCTCGCGGATCTTGCCGCGTATATGGTCGCGCATCCGCTCCGCTTCCTCGGCATCGAGCCCGGGGAGCAGCACGGCGGCGCTGCGCGTTCCGGCCGTATGGAGGACGAGGCTCGCCAGGCCGTAGCCGCGCTGGAGCGGCCCGCGCAGCACGTCGATATGCTGCACGCGCCCGAACGGCACCACCGTGTCGCTGCTCACCATCAGCCCGGAAACGATCCGAATCTCGTCCTCGTCCATCCGCCAGCACCAGGCGCGATATCGCCGCTTCGGCATGACGAGCACAGCCGCGACGCCGAGCAGCAGCCCGGCTGCGGCGATCGCGCCGAAGGGAAAGTCCGTCTCCCGCGCGACCAGCACATCGCCCGCCGCCGCGGCCGCTACCAGCACCAGCGCAGCCACGGCAAAACGCACCCTCAGCAGCTTCACCTGGTTCGGGTGGAGCGGCCTCATCCCGTCCGCGATTGCCCCATCCCGCATTGCAAACCCCCCGCCTCCCTGCTCTTGAGCGCCGATGCCGACGCAGCCCGCAACCCGGATAGAGCCGCCCGCGCGGCGTAGGAAGGCCCGAATGACGTCCCGCCCCTCGCTCACGCTTACGGCCCTGCCCCGGGGCGCGGCCTGATGCCCTTCGTCCTCTTCGCCCTCGCGGTCGCCTGGGCCGTCATGCTCCTCTTCGGCGGCCTCGACCTCGACCGCGCGCTTCTCCACTTCTTCTACGCCGGCGAGCAGCCGGAAATCGCCCGCGCCGCCCGCATCCTGACCGAGCTTGGCGGCTATCTCGTCCTGATGCCGCTCACCGCCGCCGGGGCGCTCTGGCTCGCCTGGAAACGCCGCTTCCGGTCCGCCGTCCTCCTCCTGACGGTCACGATCACCGGCCGTCTCCTCGTCGAAACCCAGAAGGTGCAGATGGGCCGCATCCGGCCGCAGGAGAACAGTCACCTCGTCGACGTCCACAGCCTCTCATTTCCGAGCGCCCACGCCGCCAACAGTGCGATGGTCTATCTCTGCCTCGCCCTCTTCCTCACCGCGCACTGGCCGCGCCGCGCCGTCGCGCTCTGGGCGGCGGCCTGGCTGGCCATCCTGATCGGTACCAGCCGGGTCGTGCTCGGCGTCCACTGGCCGAGCGATGTCATTGCGGGCTGGGCATTCGGCCTCTTCTGGACCTTTCTCCTGCTCCGCCTGACGGGTCACGACCTCGGCGACGGAACGCCGCGGCCCTTGCGTCATTCTTCCCCCGAAGGAGAAACGATATGACCGACCGCAACGACCGCGGCGCCGACCGCGCCGAAACCGCCCGCCAGACCGACGACAGCGATTTGATCGAAGGCATGGAAGGCGCCCCGAGCCACGGCAACCGCAACACGAACCAACTGGGCCACGACATCGCCACGCGCGATGAACTGAAGCAGGAAGTCGGCGACCCCACCGTCACCCGCGTCCGCGACAGCGACAAAGGCGAAGAAGCGGATTTGCCCAGGTTCAACGAGAGCAATTGAACGCTACAAATTCCTCCCCTGCATTTGCAGGGGAGGCGAACCATTCGCAGGGTGGTGGAGGGGCGCGAGCAAAGCGAGCGTTCTTCCCTCGCCGGACACGGTGAGAAAGAACAGGCGCTTCGCGCCGCCCCTCCACCGCACTTCGTGCGGTTCCCCTCCCCCGGAAAACCGGGGGAGGAATTCAGCCCCGCCGGAACACCAAAGTCAGATTGTTCGCGGGCATCTCCACCACGCGCTCGAGGTTCAGTCCGTTCGCCTCCGCCTCGGCCGTGACATCCTCCAGCGCTCGCAACCCCCAGGCCGGGTCGCGCGCCTTCAGCGACTCGTCGAACGCCTCGTTGCTCGCCGCCGTCTCCACACCTGCCCGCCGGAATGGGCCGTACAGGATCAAGGGGCCGCCCGCCGGAAGCACCCGAGCCGCGCCGCGCATCAGGCCGGCGGTCGCGGCCCAGGGGCTGATATGCACCATGTTGACGCACAGCAAAGCGTCCGCCGCCTTCACCGGCCACGTCCCCGCCGCATCCAGCACCACCGGCGCCCTGAGGTTCGGCGCATCGCTGTCCCCCACCCACGCCTCGATCGAATTCAGCGCGCCGGGCTCGTAATCGCTCGGCTGCCACATGAGATCCGGGAACTGGCGCGCGAACCAGGCCGCATGCTCTCCGGTGCCGGATGCGATCTCCAGCACCGTCCCGGACGTCGGCAGCACCTCGCGAAGTACCGCCGCAAGCGGCTCCCGATTGCGTTCGGTCGCAGGCGCGTGGCGCTTCATCGAACCGTCTCCTCGCCAAGCGCAAGCCAGAGACACGCTCCCGCGCCGAGCAGCAGCGCAAGGCCGGTGGTGAGATTGCCCACGAACCGCACCGCGTTCGGGTGGGTCTCGCGCATCATGCCGAAGACGTGGAAGACGCGCCCGATCGTGAAGCCGGCGCCGAGCAGGTGCAGCCAGAGCGGCGGCGCGCCGAGCAGCGCCATGCCGACGAGCAGCAGCAGGACGAGCCCCGCATATTCCGCGAAATTGGCGTGCGCGCGGATCGCCCGGGTGAGCGCCGCGTCGCCCATGTCGCCGGGCTGGAGCTGCTTCTGCGCGCCGCGGCGCAGCCCGACGTTCAGCGCCAGCGCGAACATCAGCAGCGCGTTCAAGGCGACGTAGACGAAGGCGATCTCGATCTGCTCGTCCACGCCGCCGCTCCCTTATTCCGCCGCCTCGGCCTGCGCCGGTTCTTTCCAGACCAGCACCGGCTTGCGCGCCGCCAGCGTCTCGTCCAGCCGCCGGCGGGGCGCATGGTAGGGCGCGCCCTTGAGCGACTGGTCGCCCGCCTTGGCGCGCTCGGCGACCGAGCGGAGGGCGCCGAGGAACTGGTCGAGGCTCGCCTTGGACTCGGTCTCGGTGGGCTCGACCAGCATGGCGCCGTGGACGACGAGCGGGAAGTACATGGTCATCGGGTGGAAGCCCTCGTCGATCAGGCCCTTGGCGAGATCGAGCGTGGAGAGCCCGTCGCCGAAGCCTTTGTCGGAGAACAGGGCTTCGTGCATGCACGGGCCGCTGTGGCCGAACGGCGCGTCGAGCACGCCGTCGAGGGTGCGCAGCACGTAATTGGCGTTCAGCACCGCGTCGCCCGACACCTGCCTGAGCCCGTCCGCGCCGTGGCTGAGGATGTACGCCAAGGCGCGCGTGAACATCCCCATCTGGCCGTGGAAGGCGACCATGCGCCCGAAGCTCGATCCGTGATGCTCGCCGGCAGTCTCTTCTTCCACAAGGACGAACTCTTCGCCTTGGCGCTCGACGAACGGCAGCGGCGCGAACGGCGTCAAAGCTTCCGAGAAGACCACCGGCCCCGCGCCGGGCCCGCCGCCGCCGTGCGGGGTGGAGAAGGTCTTGTGGAGGTTGATGTGCATCGCATCGATGCCGAGGTCGCCCGGCTTCACCCGGCCGACGATGGCGTTTAAGTTCGCCCCGTCGCAATAAACGAGCCCGCCGGCCGCGTGCACGGCTTCCGAGATCGCGACCATGTCCGGCTCGAACAGGCCGCAGGTGTTCGGATTGGTGATCATCACGCCCGCAACATCCGGCCCGAGGCGGGCTTTCAGCGCATCGAGGTCGACCCGGCCGCGCTCGTTTGCGGGGATGTTCTCGACGCGGTAGCCGACGAAGGCGGCGGTCGCCGGATTGGTCCCGTGCGCGCTTTCGGGCACAAGGATCACCTCGCGCGCATCGCCGCGCGCTTCGAGCGCCGCGCGGATGGCGAGGAGGCCGCACAGTTCGCCATGCGCGCCGGCCTTGGGGCTCATGGCGACCGAATGCATGCCGGTGAGCTTGACCAGCCATTCACCCAGCTTCTCGATGAGCTGCAGCGCGCCCTGCACCGTGTCGGCCGGCTGCAGCGGGTGGATGTCGGCGAATCCGGGCATCCGCGCCACTTTCTCGCACAGCCGCGGATTGTGCTTCATCGTGCACGAGCCGAGCGGGAAGAGGCCGAGGTCGATCGCATAATTCTGCCGGCTGAGCCGCGTATAATGGCGAACCGCCTGCGGCTCCGAAAGGCCGGGCAGCCCGATCGGCCGCCGCCGCTGCAGCCCGCCGAGCCGGTCCTTGTAGAACGCCTCGTCATGCTCGTGCGCGCGGTGGCCGATCGTCACCTCCTGCACCGGGGTTTCGAAATCGACGCCGGTGGTGCCCTCGTCCCCGATCTCGAAGATGAGCGGCTCTTCGAGCATCAGCGCCCGGTTCCCCGTCCACGTCTCCGCGCCCTCGCCTTCGCTGGCCTCCGGCCGCGTCGGCCGCCCTTCGCGGTTCATGCTCATGCCAAAGTCTCCTCGAGCGCATTCGCCAGCGCTGCAATGTCCGCGTGAGTCACAGTCTCCGTGACCGCCACGACGAGTCCGTTCTCCAGCCCCGCCTCGCCGGGATAGAGCCGCCCGAGCGACACGCCGCCGAGCACGCCCCGCTCGGCCATCGCGCGCACCGCCGGCCGCGCCTCCTTGGGCAGGCGCAGGGTGAATTCGTTGAAGAAGGTCTCGTTGACCAGTTCCACCCCTGCGATCCGCGTCAGCCGCTCGGCCGCCTCCAGCGCCAGATAGTGGTTGGCGTCCGCCATGCGCCTCAGGCCCTTCTCGCCGAGCAGGGTCATGTGAATCGAGAAGGCAAGGGCGCAGAGGCCGGAGTTTGTGCAGATGTTCGACGTCGCCTTTTCGCGGCGGATATGCTGCTCGCGGGTCGAAAGCGTCAGCACGAAGCCGCGCTTGCCCTCGGCATCCACCGTCTCGCCGGCGAGCCGCCCCGGCATCTGGCGCACATATTTGTCGCGCGTCGCGAACAGGCCGACATAAGGTCCGCCGAAGTTGAGGCCGACGCCGATCGACTGGCCTTCGCCGACGACGATATCCGCGCCCATCTCGCCCGGCGAGCGGATCGCGCCGAGCGCCACCGGCTCCGTCACCACCGCGATCAGCAGCGCGCCCGCAGCGTGGCAGCGCTCGGCGAGCTCCGACAAGTCGCCGATGCGGCCGAGAATATCCGGATACTGAACGACGACACAGCTCGTCTCACCATCGATCGCATCGAGCAGCGCCGCCGTGTCCGGCTCCGCAGCCAACTCCGGCAGCGAAGTGACGAGCCGGTCGCCCGTGAACCGCGCCATCGTCTTCGCGACCGAGACGTAATGCGGGTGGAGCCCGCCCGAGAGCACCGCCTTGCCCCGACGCGTGATCCGCCGCGCCATGCCGATCGCTTCCCAGCATGCCGTCGAGCCGTCGTACATCGATGCATTCGCGACGTCGCAACCGTAGAGCCGCGCCACCTGCGTCTGGAATTCGAAAAGCGCCTGGAGCGTCCCTTGCGCGATCTCCGGCTGGTAGGGGGTGTAGCTGGTCAGGAACTCGCCGCGCTGGATGAGGTGGTCGACCGACGCAGGAATATGGTGACGATATGCCCCGCAGCCGAGGAAGAACGGCGCCTCGCCCGCGACGAGGTTCTTGCGCGCCATCGCGGACAGCTCCCGCTCCACGGCCATCTCGCTGGCATGGTCGGGCAGGCCCTCGATCTTGGAGGAAAGCCGCGCCGCTTCAGGCACGTCGACGAACAGGTCGTCGATCGAAGCCGCGCCGATCGTGCGCAGCATATCGGTGCGGTCGGCATCGGTTAGGGGAAGGTAACGCATTCTTCTGCTACTCCGTCATCCCCGCGAAAGCGGGGATCCAGTCTGAGTCGGTGACAGTCGCGAACGCCGCCTGAGATCCCGCTTTCGCGGGGATGACGGCAAGGGATGACCTGCTCACGCCGGCTTCCGCATGGAAAAGCGCAGGCGCACATAATCGGCGAACCAGCTCCCGTCGGGGAGCCGAAGCTGCGGCGCGAGCCTCGCCTCGATCGCGCTCGCGACTTCGGCCCTTGCCTCGCGCGGCACCTGCGCGACGTCGAGCCAGCCCGAGCGGAAGGTCCTGACCCAGGCCGCGACACCCGTCGGGAGCGGCGTCGCCCTCGGGATGAGCTGCGCGTGGATCTGCGTGAACCCGGCGCAGGCATAAAGCCGCGCGAATTCCTCGACCGCCGGATACCATTGCGGGTCCTCCGCCGGCACCGGATATCCGCGCGCATTGAGCTCCTCGCGGATGCCGCCGCGCAAAGTGGCGATGTTCCCGTCGCCGCCCATCTCGCCGACGAACCGCCCGCCCGGCCGCAGCACAGCGAACACGCCCGAAGCCACCGCGTCCGGATCGAGCATCCAGTGCAGGGCCGCATTGGAGAAAGCAGCGTCGAACTGGCCGAACCTTTGCGCCTGCTCCTCCAGACCCAGCGCCTGGGCATCCGCGACGAACGCGTCCACGCCCTTCGACCGTGCCGCCTCGACCATCGCTTCCGAGGCGTCGAGCCCGATCACCCGCGCGCCCGCGTCCATGATCTTCTTCGTCAGCGCCCCGTCCCCGCACCCGATATCGAGCACGAACTCGCCGGGTTGCGGGGCGAGCAGGCCGAGTGCCGCCTCACCCAGAGCGGGCACGAAGGCCGCGTTGGTCGCGTAGTCGCTCGGCGACCAGCAGGAGGAGGCATTGACGGTCATTGGGAGGCGTCTCCGGAAGCTGAGGTGCGGAAGCCTCGGCTTCGCTCGGCAGCGGTTCTCGACTTCGCTCGAACCGAACGGACACGAGCCCATCCGATAACGCGCGGACTCCCCAACCCGTTCGCTTCGAGCCGAGTCGAGAAGCCCTTTCGAGCGATAGCGAGAACCGGCGGCACCGCCTTCACATGCTTAAGGACGCTCACAGCCCGGTGCAGAAGTCCTTATACTCCGCCTCGGCCATCAGCCCGTCGAGCTGGGACGGATCGGACAGCCGCACCCGGAAGAACCAGCCCTCCCCTTCGGGATCGGAATTCACCAGCGACGAATCGTCCACCAGCGCCTGGTTCGCCTCGACCACCTCGCCCGAAACCGGCGCGTACACGTCCGAAGCCGCTTTGACCGATTCGACCACAGCGGCCTCGCCGCCCTGCTCGACCTGCCTGCCCGCCTCGGGAAGCTCCACGAACACGACGTCGCCGAGCTGCCCCTGCGCGAAGTCGGTGATGCCGACGGTGGCCGTGTCACCCTCGACGCGGATCCACTCATGCTCCTTGGTATAATAGACGGTCACTGCGCGCCTCCCTTGCGGTGGTATCGGTGGGGGACGAAGGGCATGGGCACCGCCTTCGCCTGGAAGATCTTGCCGCGCTGCACGAGCCGGACGCTCGCGCCGGGTTCGGCCATGGCGGCCGGCACATAGGCCATGGCGATGGGCGCCTCGAGCATCGGCGAAAAGCCGCCGCTCGTCACCTTGCCGACCTCGTCGCCGTCCCCGTCGACCACGAACGCGCCCTCGCGCACCGGCTGCCGCCCCTCGACGGCGAGGCCGACGCGCATGCGGATCGGCCCGTTCGCCAGCTCCGTCGCGATCCGCTGCCAGCCGGGAAAGCCGCCCTCCTCGCGCCGCCGCTTCGACAGCGCGAAGGTCAGCCCCGCCTCCACAGGCGTGGTCTCCTCGTCGAGGTCGTGCCCGTAGAGCGGCAGCCCCGCCTCGAGCCGCAGCGAATCGCGCGCGCCAAGACCGATCGGCTTCACTTCCTCCTGCTCGAGCAGCAAAGCCGCGACCGCCTCCACACGTGACGCCTGGACCGAAATCTCGAACCCGTCCTCGCCCGTATAGCCCGAGCGGCTGATCCACGCCGGAACCCCGCCGATCGCGAATGCCCCGCCCGTCATGAAGCCGAGCGCCTCCACCCCGGGCGCGAGCCGCGACAGCGCCTCGACCGCCTTGGGCCCCTGCAGCGCGAGCAGGGCCTGCTCCTTCATATGGTCCAGCACGACGCCCGAAGGCAGCCGCCCCTCGATATGCGCGATGTCGCCGAGCTTGGTGGCGCCGTTCACGACCATGTAGAAATGGTCGCCGCGCCGCGTCACCATGAGGTCGTCGACGATCCCGCCGTCGTCGGCGAGGAGCAGCGAATAGCGCAGCCGCCCGTCCTTCAGGATGCGGATGTCGGCCGGGAGCAGCGACTCGAGCGCCGCCTCCGCCCCCACGCCGGCGATGAGGAGCTGCCCCATATGGCTGACGTCGAACAGGCCCGCGGAGGTCCGCGTCCAGCGATGCTCGGCGATGATGCCTTCATACTGGATCGGCATCTCGTAGCCCGCGAACGGCACCATGCGCGCGCCGAGGCCGCGGTGCCATGCGTCGAGTGGCAATGTCTGAGTGGGGCCGTCGTCGCTCATCAGTCCAGTCTCCGGGTCGCGTGGCTTGGCTCGGCCCGCGCCCGATGAGAATCGGACCGGCTGTCGCGGCGGCGCGCCCCCTCTGTCGCTGGACCTGAGAGCTTTCGCGGGGACCATAAGTTCCCGCTTACCCCTTCGGTGGCCCGCCTTTTCCGGCTCGAAAGCCTTAGAAAGCGGACGCTTTCCAGAGCGTCCTGTCCGCGCGGTCCTTGTGCCTGAGAGATTCCGGGGCGGTTGCTCCTTCGGCGGCGGAAGCTCTCGCCCCCACTCTCTCCCGCGCGTCCTGAAAGGACGACGGCGCAATGGCGGAGGGCGGATAAGCTGTCAATCGGGCGGCGAGGCGTTGCTGCCGGAAAGCGCCCCATATCGTCATCCCGGCGAAGGCCGGGGATCTCAGGGTGTGAAGGGCGCAGGCGCGACTGGAGGGCGCCCTGCACAGCCGCCGGCACTCTTCACCCGCTGAGGTCCCGGCCTCCGCCGGGATGACGTACCTGGCACCGGTAGCGCCCCGCGCCCCGCCTCAGCGCGTCGCGTTGTAGCGGAGCTGGTCTTCGGTGAGGTTGAAGCCAAGGAGCACTTCGAAGCTCGCCCGCTGCACCGCGGCGCGAACCGCCGGATCGGCGAAGGGGTCGAGCGCGGCGTCGGCGTCTCCCGGGCGGCGCTCGCGCGTGACTTGGCGGCGGATGTCCTCGGGGAGCGTCGCGGCCGAGCGGAGGACCTGCGAATTGGCGGTGCCCCGGGCGTTGGCGCGGTCCTGGCCCTCGGCGAAGCGCAGGACGATATTCGACACGCTCTTGGTGACGACGTTCTGCCCGCCCTGAACGACGGCGGCATAATAAGGAATGACGACCTCGCGGGCCGGGCCGCGGTCCCGGCGCCGGGCCTGGACGTCGAACGTCGCCGCGGTGACGATGCTCTCGCCCGCTTCGTTGCAGGTGGAGCGGACGTTCGTCATCGTCGCGACGACGTCGATGGCGGCCGCGTCGCGGCTCTGCGGCGGATCGAAGATGGTGATATCGCCCGTCGGCGCCGCGATCGCGACGGCCGGGCAGGCGGTGTAGGTGGCGATGATGCCGGTCGATGTGATCTCGCCTTCGCGCGAGCAGCCGACGAGGGTGAGGCCGATGAGGGCGGCGGCGACGGCCGCTTTGGGCTTGGACACTGTAATGGATACCTCGAACTTTGGCGCGGACGCTCTATATGCCGTGGATGCCCCCTATGGCACGCGCGGGATCATAGGAAGCGGGTTTCACCGACGCAAGCAATCCAATAGGCCGGCTCTCGACATGGAAAAGCCTCCCCTCACCCTCCTGATCGCGGCCCCGCGCGGCTTTTGCGCGGGCGTCGACCGCGCGATCCGGATCGTCGAGCTGGCGATCGAGCGCTACGGCGCTCCGGTCTACGTCCGCCACGAGATCGTCCACAACAAATATGTCGTCGACAGCTTGAAGGCGAAGGGCGCAATCTTCGTGCCGGAGCTCGACCAGGTGCCGGACGGCGTACCGGTCGTCTTCTCCGCGCACGGCGTGCCCAAGGCGGTCCCCGCCAAGGCGGCCGAGCGCGGCCTCGATTTCCTCGACGCCACCTGCCCGCTGGTCTCCAAGGTCCACCGCCAGGCCGAGCGGCTGATCGGCCAGGACCGGCACATCCTCTTCGTCGGCCATGCCGGCCACCCGGAAGTGATCGGCACCTTCGGCCAGGTGCCCGAAGGCGCGATGACGCTGGTCGAGACCGCCGCCGACGCCGAGGCGGTGCAGGTCGCCTCGCCCGGGAGCCTCGCCTTTTTGACGCAGACCACCTTGTCCGTCGACGACACGGCCGAGATCCTGTCCATCCTCCAGCGCCGGTTCCCGGCCATCCAGTCGCCGAAGAGCGAGGATATCTGCTACGCCACGTCCAACCGCCAGGGCGCCGTCAAGGCGATCGCCGGGCGCTGCGACTTCATGCTCGTGATCGGCGCGCCGAACAGCTCGAACTCCGTCCGCCTCGTCGAAGTCGCCGAGCGGGAAGGTGCCCGCGCGCGGCTCGTCGGACGCGCCGACGAGATCGATTTCGCCTGGCTGGACGGCGTCTCCACCCTGGGCATCACCGCGGGCGCCTCGGCGCCCGAAATCCTCGTCCGCGAAGTGGTGGACGCGCTCGCCGGGCGCTTCGATGTCCGCGAGGAGCCGGTGGAAGGCGTCGAGGAACGCATGGTCTTCAAGCTCCCCGCCGGCCTCCAGGCTGCCTGACGTTTCTTGGGGCGGGGGCGATGACAGAGGTCGAGATCTTCACCGACGGCGCGTGCAAGGGCAATCCAGGCCCGGGCGGCTGGGGCGCGATCGTCCGCTCGGGCGCGCATGAGAAGGAAATGTCGGGCGGAGAGCCCGTCACCACCAACAACCGGATGGAGCTCCTCGCCGCCATCCGCGCGCTCCAGGCGCTGAAGCGCCCCTGCGCGGTCACCCTCCACACCGATTCGAACTACGTGAAGGACGGGATCACCAAGTGGATCCACGGCTGGCAGAAGAACGGCTGGAAGACCGCCGATCGCAAGCCCGTGAAGAATGCCGAGCTTTGGCAGGAGCTGCTCGAAGCCACCCGCACCCACAAGATCGACTGGCGCTGGGTGAAGGGCCATAGCGGCCACCCCGAGAACGAGCGCGCCGATGCCCTCGCCTCGGCCGCGGCGGGTCAGTTCCGAAAGCGCGCAGGGGTGTAGTGCGCCGGGTCCAGCCCCGCTTCGGCTGCTTGGCCGAGGAGCAGCGCCGCTCCGAGCCGCGCCGCTGCCGGCGCGGTCTGGATCCCGAAGCCGCCCTGCCCCGCGAACCAGAAGAAGCTTTCCGCCGCCGGATCGAACCCGTAGACCGGCAGCCGGTCCGGCGCAAAGGTCCTGAGACCAGCCCAGCTCCGCTCCACCCGCTCCACCGTCCAGTCGACCGCCTTTTCCAGCCGGTCGATCGCGACCGCCACGTCCATCTCCTCCGCCGCGCAGTCGCACGGCGCGCACGCCGTCTCGTCGTGGGGGCTCAGCCACAGCCGCCCGCCGGCCTCCGGCTTGAAGTAGAAGCGCCCCGCCGCGTCGATGACGAGCGGCAGGTCCGCCGGCACCGGCGGCGAGACGCGGAGCTGCGCGATGGTGCGGCGAAAAGGCCGGATACGGAGCGGCGCGACGCCCGCCGCGGCCGCGACCTCGTCCGCCCAGGCGCCCGCAGCATCGACGAGGATCGCCGCCTCCAGATAGTCCCCGATGCGCCAGACGCCCGCCCGCCGCTCCGCCCGCGCGATGCGGTGGCCGGTCACGAGCTTCGCGCCCGCCCGCTTCGCCTCGGCGAGGTAGAAGGCGTGGAGCCCGGCGACGTCGATGTCGGCGCAGCTCGGCTCCCACAATGCCTGGCTCCACCCCCTGCGCAGTCCGGGAACGCGCGTTCCGACATCGTCCACGCGCTCGAGCGTGACGGGCGTGCCGGCAAACTCCCGCTCCAGCGCGGCAAGCGCCGCCTCACCGTCGGCATCGGCGATGTGCAGCGCCCCTCGCCGGCGGAGGAAGCCGCGATCCGCCAGGTAGGCGCCCGATAGGCTGGTCAGCGGCTGGACCCTGCGCCCGCCGTAGCTTTCCGACCAGAAGGCGGCGGAACGGCCGGTGGAATGATAACCGGGATGATCCTCCGCCTCGATCAGCAGCACCGAGGCGTGCGGCGCGATCTCGGCGGCGAGGCTCGCTCCCGCCATGCCCGCACCGACGATCGCGACGTCCGCCGTGACCGTCACCGGGGGACCGCTTCGTCGAGAAAGGCGCCGATCGCCGCGAGCGCTTCGCCGCGCACCGGGTCCGCCTCGCGCAATATCTCGTGCCCCGCCCGCTCGAACATCCTGAGCCTCGCATCGGGCAGGAGAGCGGCCGCACGGTGGATGGCGGCGGCGCTGACCAGCCGGTCGGCTTCGGTGCCGACCAGGAGCATGGGCGTTTCCGCCCGGCGCAGCTTCTCGTCGGTCAGCGCCGCGATGGATCGGTATGCCGCGTCCAGCCAGCCCCAGCTCGGCGCACCGAGGTGGAAGCCTGGCTCCCTCTTCCACCAGAAGAGCTCGTCAGAATAGCGCTCGGGACAGGAGGTGAGCCAGGCCTGACGCGCCGAACCGGGCGGCGGCGGCGGGAGCGGCGTTCGCCACGCGGGCTGCCGCCGGAGACCGAGATTGGCGAACAGAGCGGCCGTCCACCAGGCGGCGAAGGCGGGGAGCGGCGCGCTGTTGATGCCGAGCATCGGCGCGACCAGCACCGCGGCATCGAGGCGCACCTTCTCCTCGGCGATCGCCCGCAGGAGGACGTGCCCGCCCATCGAGTGGCCGACGGCGACCAGCGGCCCCGGCTGCGCGCCGAACTCTCCGGCGAGGGCGGCAAGGTCGGCGACGAGCGGCTCGAAGGACTCGAGGTGACCGCCCTCGATGTCGCCGCGCGAGGCGCCCTGCCCCCGCCAGTCGAAGCTCGTCACCGCCCAGCCGAGCTCGTGCCAGTGCGCCATTGCTTCCATGTATTTTTCGATGAAGTCGCCCCGGCCGCCGAGGAACAGGAGCGTCCCGCGCGCTTCGCCCTTCGGCCGCGGCCAGTCGATCCGCCGGTGCCGCCACCCGTCGGGCGCGCGCCAGTCGCTGAAGCGGGCGGCGGAAGGGTGGGCGCGCCGGTCGAGAACCTGGGCGTCGAGAGGTTCGGGGCCGTGCGGTCGGGGTTCGAGGGTGCGGGTCGTCATCGGCGGCTGGTTACGGTTTTGAAACCATGACCGTCTAGAGGCTTGGAGCATGAACTGGGGTGGATCCGAAATGCTCGTCCTCCTGCTCGCGGCGGCCCTGGTCGTCGCGGCGGTGGGGGACCTGAAGCGCCGGACCATCCCCAACCGGCTGAATGCCGCGATCGCGCTCGGCGCAATCGTCTACTGGTTCGCCTCCGGCCTCGATCCCTGGCCGGGCATGGCGATCCGCCTCGGCGTTGCAGCCGGGGTGTTCGCCCTGTTCGCCGGCGCCTTCGCGCTCGGCGTGCTGGGCGGCGGAGACGTGAAGCTGCTCGGCGCCCTCGCTTTGTGGCTGCCGCCCGCGGGAGTCCTGTTCCTGCTGGTGGCGATGTCGCTCGGCGGCGGTGCGCTCACCATAGCGATGTGGGCGCGCCACAAGCTGCGGCGATCCAGCCACACACTCGAAGTACCGTACGGCGTCGCCATCGCATTCGGCGGGCTGTGGCTGATTAGCGAACGGATTCTTAACCAATTTGGCTGATGTCTAGGCTCGATATTTTTCGAGCCTGTCAAGGAGGCGACTGGCACCATGGACGTAAAGAAGATCGTGCTGCTGATCGGCGCACTCCTCATCGCGGGCGCTACCGCGATGATGGCGAAGAGCATGTTCAGCGGGGCCGCGGCCCCCCAGGCGGTCGCACGGCCGGTCGTGCCGCAAGGCCCGGAAGTTCTCGTCGCGACGCGCCACCTTCCGGTCGGCACGATCATCGACGCGGAAGCCTTCCGCTACCAGATCTGGCCGCAGGGCCTGGTCCAGCCGGCCTATTACATCCGCGGCCAGCGCGCGATCAATCCGCAGGATCTGGTCGGCACCGTTGTCCGCAACGAGATCACGGCCGGCCAGCCCGTCACCCAGGGTTCGCTGGTCCGTCCCGGCGAGCGCGGCTTCCTCGCCGCGGCATTGGGAGCGGGCATGCGCGCCGTCACGGTCGGCGTGTCGCCGACCAGCGGCGTCGCCGGCTTCGTCTTCCCGGGCGACCGCGTCGACCTCGTCCTCACCCATGAAGTGGAAGGCGACGACGATGCGCAGTCCCTGCGCGTCTCCGAGACGATCGTCAGGAACGTCCGCGTCCTCGCCACCGACCAGCGCATCAACGCCCGCGACGCAGAAGGCAACCAGGTCGCCCAGGCGATCTCGACGGTGACGCTCGAAGCGACGCCGCGGATCGCCGAGCGCATCGCCGTGGCCGGCTCGATCGGCCAGCTCTCGCTGTCGCTGCGCTCTCTGGCCGACAACAATGCCGAGCTGGAGCGCGCCATCGCCTCGGGCGAAGTCCAGGTGCCCAATTCCAACGATCCGAACGCCGAGCGCCGCATGCTGCTCGCCGTCGCCTCGCAGCCTGTCGACACCAACCCGACCTATACCGTGGGTGGAGACGTCTCGCGCTTTCAGCGCCGGACGCCGCCGATGACCCCGGAAGAGCGTCAGCGCCAGGCCCGTGCGGCGATGATGGAATTCGCAACCCGCTCAAGCGGCGGCCGCGCTCCGGTGGGCGTCTCCGCCCCCGGCGCTCCGGCTCAGCCGGCTGGGCCGTCCGTCCGCGTCGCACGCGGCAATAATGTGACCGTCGTTCCGGTGGGAGCCCGCTAAGATGAGCAAGTTGAACATGATCCGGCGCGCAGGCCTCGGCACTGCCGTCGCGGTGGCCCTGGCGGCGAGCTTCGCCCCGGTGCTGCCGACCCAGGCGGCGGCCCAGCCGGTCGGCGCGGTCGCTCCCTCCAACACGGTGACCTTGAGCGCCGGCACGGGTCGGATGATCCAGCTCGACGCGCCGATGAGCGACATCTTCGTCGCCAACGACTCGGTGGCCGATGTCCAGGTCCGGTCCGACAACCAGATCTACATCTTCGCCAAGGCGCCGGGGCAGACCACGGTCTATGCGACCAACCGGGCGGGCCGGGTGCTCTATTCGGCCAACGTCCGGGTCGGCACCAATCTCGGCTCCGTGGACGAGCTGCTCCGCCTCGCCATGCCCGAAGCGGACATCCGCGCCACGCCGATGAACGGCGTCGTCCTCCTCACCGGCACGGTCCGCCAGCCCACGGACGTGGAAGAGGCGCAGCGCCTCGTCCAGGCGTTCGTCGGCGAAGGCACGCAGGTGATCAGCCGCCTTCGCACCGCCACCCCGATGCAGGTCATGCTGCAGGTCCGGATCGCGGAAGTGAACCGCTCGGTGGTCCGCGAAGTCGGCGTCAACCTCCTCAACCGCGACCAGAGCGGCGGCTTCATGTTCGGCGTCGGCCAGGGCAATGCGGGCAACATCCGCACCGTCACGGACGACGAGGACGAGAGCGGCCTTGGAATCGGCTCGACCGTCTACGAATTCGCCAACCGCGTCGGCGCGACGACGCTGGGCGGCGCCGGCAACCTGCTCGGCGTCGACCTGCTCGGCAGCATCGATCTCGCCGAGACGCAGGGACTCGCCACCACGCTTGCCGAGCCCAACCTCACCGCGCTTTCGGGCGAGACGGCGAGCTTCCTCGCCGGCGGCGAATTCCCGATCCCGACGGCCCAGGGGATCAGCGGCACGTCGATCGAATTCAAGCAATATGGCGTCAGCCTGGCCTTCACGCCGATCGTCCTCGAAGGCGGTCGCATCTCGATGCGGGTGCGCCCGGAGGTTTCCGAAATCTCGCCGGAGAACGCGGTTCGCCTGAACGGCTTCCAGGTGCCGTCGCTGACCACGCGGCGGGCGGAAACGACGGTGGAGCTCGGCTCGGGCCAGAGCTTCATGATCGCCGGCCTGCTCCGCAACACCGGCGGCAACAGCACGAACCGCGCGCCAGGCCTCGGCAACCTGCCGGTCATCGGCGCCCTGTTCCGATCGAACAGCTTCCGCCGCAATGAGACCGAGCTGGTGATCATCGTGACGCCCTATCTGGTCCGCCCGGTCAACGCCCGCGACATTGCGCTGCCGACCGACGGCTTCCGGAGCGCGAACGACGCGTCGCGCCTGCTGCTCGACCGGCAGCACAGCTCGCGCAACGATCCGCGGCCGGGACCGACCGTCGCGACGCCGCAGACCGTGGCGCCCGGCATCGGTGCTCCGTCCGCCGCGGCGGTGCAGCCGGCCCATGCCGCTCCCGCCCCGGCACGCGGAGTGCAGGCGCGCAGCCAGGCTTCGGCCCAGCCGTCCGCCGCGCCCGCCGCCGCGCCCGGCTTCAACTTCTGATCGCCCGAAAGGACAGCATGACCATGGCACGCACGAGATCCCTTGCCGCCCTTCTCGTCCTCGGGACCGCCGTCACCGCCTGCGGACCGGGCGCGCGGCAGGCGAATACCTCGCTCTACTCGGTGAACCAGCCGGTGGTGCAGCGCACCGACTATGTGCTGGACCTCGCCACCGGCGCCGACGGCGTCTCCCCGTTCGAACAGGGCCGGCTCCACGGCTGGTTCGAATCGCTGCAGCTTCGCTACGGCGACCGGATCGCGCTCGACGAGCGCGGCGGCGCAGGCGACGGCACGGTTCGCGAGGACATTGCAGAAGCCGCCGGCCGCTACGGCCTCCTCGTCGACGACGGCGCACCGGTGACCGAGGGCGAAGTCCAGCCGGGCACCGTCCGGGTCGTCGTCAGCCGCACCACCGCGAGCGTTCCCAACTGCCCCAACTGGGGCGGACAGGAGCCCGGCGGGCGCAGCTCGACCTCGCCCAATTACGGCTGCGCGGTGAATTCGAACCTCGCCGCGATGATCGCCGACCCGAACGACCTGGTGCTCGGCCAGGAGGGTTCCGGAACCGGCGACCCTGCCTCCACGACCCGCGCGATCCGCAGCTACCGCGATGCGGTGCCGACCGGCACGCGCGGGCTTCAGCAGAACAACACGTCCAACACCGGGAACCGCTGATGAACGCTCCCTTCCCCTCGCCCCGGGCGCCGACGCTCCGCGATCCATTCACCGCCTTCGTCAGCGACGACGAAACGGCCGAGATGCTCCGCCCGATCGCGGTCGAGCACGGCTGGTCGCCGGACAAGGTCAATCGCGGCGGGCTTCGCAACGCCGTGCAGACGCTCTCCGTCTCGGCAAGCCCGAGCATCCTGTTCGTCGATCTCTCGGAATCGCTCGATCCCTTGAGCGACATCAACTCGCTGGCGGAAGTCTGCGAGCCCGGCACGGTGGTGATCGCCGCCGGCATGGTGAACGACGTCCGGCTGTACCGCGACCTCGTGGCGAGCGGCATCCAGGATTATCTCCTGAAGCCCTTCAGCGCCGACCAGCTCCGCGAATCCTTCGCCCACGCCCAGCTCACCATTTCGGGGCCGCGGGTCAGCGAAGCGACGAGCGAGAAGCCGAACGTGATGGCCGCCGTCGTCGGCGTCCGCGGCGGCGTCGGCGCCTCGACCCTCGCCTCCTCCCTCGCCTGGCTGATGGGCGAGAAGGGCGGCCGTAACACCGCCCTGCTCGATCTCGATATCCACTTCGGAACCGGTGCCCTGTCGCTCGACCTCGAGCCGGGCCGCGGCCTGACCGACGCGATCGAGAATCCGAGCCGCATCGACGGCCTGTTCATCGAGCGCGCCATGGTCCGAGCGAGCGAGAAGCTTTCGGTGCTCTCGGCCGAAGCGCCGCTCAACCAGCCGCTGATCACCGACGGCACGGCCTTCAGCCAGCTCCAGGAAGAGATCCGCCACGCCTTCGAAGGCACGGTGCTCGATCTGCCGCGGGCGATGATGGTCCAGTTCCCGCACCTCCTGAACGACGTCCACGCGGTCGTCCTGGTGGTCGAGTTCACGCTGGCGGCGACCCGCGACGCGATCCGCGTCCTTTCGTGGCTCAAGGCCAATGCGCCGCAATGCCGGGTGATCGTCGTCGCCAACAAGGCGCCGCAGTCGTCGCTCATGGAAGTGTCGCGCAAGGATTTCGAACAGTCGATCGAGCGCAAGGTGGACGTTGTCGTGCCGTTCGACCTCAAGTCCGCGTCGACCGCGGCCAAGCTCGGACAGCCCTTCGCCAAGGGCGCCAAGGCGGCGAAGCTCTCCCAGCCGCTCGTCCAGCTGACGAACCTCGCCGTCTCCTCGGCGGACGCGGCCGAGGTGCCGGAGGCGGCGGAGGCAAGCAGCTCGCTGCTCGGCAAGCTTGGCAATCTGAAGGCGCTGCTCGCCAAGAAGCCGGAGCCCAAGACCGCCAAGGCAGCGTAAGGGACGACACCAGATGAGCCCCACGATCCTGATCTTCGCCGGTCTCGCCGCCGTCCTCGTGGCGGCGGTGCTGGCGTTCAGCGGACCTTCGACCGCCAAGGCGCAGGGGCGCCGGCTCGAGGCCGTCCGCGAACGGCACAGCAAATCGACCGAGATCGCGGCCCAGGCTCAGCTGAAGCGCATCCTTGCCGGGCGCCAGACCCGGATGGACGGGCTCGCCCAGCGCTTCATCCCCAACCCCGCCCTCCTCAAGCTCCGGCTGGAGCGAACCGGCCGCAACTGGTCGGTAAGCCAATATTTCCTGCTTACGGCGGGCTCCGTCGCGGTCCTGATGACGCTCCTCCTGATGAAGGGCATGCCGCTCCTGCTCGCCGTCTTCGTCGCACTGGCGCTCGGCATCGGCATCCCGCACTGGGTGATCTCGAAGCAGATCGCGAAGCGCATCGCGCAATTCACCTCCAAGTTCCCGGACGCGATCGAGCTCATGGTCCGGGGCCTGCGCTCGGGCCTTCCGATCTCGGAGACGATGGGCGTCGTCGCGGACGAGGTTCCCGGACCCGTCTCGATCGAATTCCGCTCCGTGACCGACAAGATGAAGATCGGCCGGTCGATGGAAGTCGCGCTGCAGGAAGCGGCCGACCGGATGGGAACGCCCGAATTCCAGTTCTTCGTGATCAGCCTCGCCATCCAGCGCGAAACGGGCGGCAACCTCGCCGAGACCCTGTCGAACCTCGCCGAGGTGCTGAGGAAGCGCGCCCAGATGAAGCTCAAGATCAAGGCCATGTCGTCCGAATCCAAGGCCTCGGCCTGGATCGTGGGCGCCCTGCCCTTCATCGTGTTCGCGCTGATCTGGTTCATCAACAACGATTATATGGCCAATTTCTTCGTCGATCAGAGGCTGATGATCGCCGGCGCCGGCGGCCTGGTGTGGATGGGCGTGGGCGTGTTCATCATGTCGCGCATGGTCAATTTCGAGATCTGAGCGGAAGGTAGCGTAGGAAATGTCACCGGCGAGCGGACCTTCGATCATGGGGATCGACGTGGTGATGGTGGGGACCCTGCTCTCCGCCGTCGCGACCTTCTTCGTCCTCGTCGCTATCTATGCGGCGACAACGGTGCGCGATCCCATGGCGAAGCGCGTCAAGGCGCTGAACGAGCGGCGGGAGCAACTCAAGGCCGGCATCATCACCGGCGCCTCCAAGCGCCGCCGCAGCCTTTCGAACAAGAACGAGACCACCGACCGGGTGAAGAGCGTCCTTTCGGCGCTGAAGATGCTGCAGGGCGAGCAGGTCGAGAAGGCGCAGACCAAGCTGATGCAGGCCGGCATCCGCTCCAAGGACCTCGCCTTCGTCGTCATCTTCGCGCGCTTCATCCTGCCGCTCGTCTTCGGGACGATCATCATCGTCGGCGTGTACGTGCTGGACTGGTTCCCCGCGTGGAACGCGTTCAAGAAGTACGGCCTCGTCGCGGGCGTGCTGATCGGGAGCTACAAGGCGCCCGACATCTTCCTCAAGAACAAGATCACCAAGCGCAGCCACGCCATCCGCAAGGGCTTGCCCGACGCGCTCGACCTCCTGGTCATCTGCGCCGAGGCCGGCCTCACCGTCGACGCCGCCTTCAACCGCGTCGCCCGCGAGCTCGGCAAGGCCTATCCGGAGCTGGGCGACGAATTCGCCTTGACCTCGATCGAGCTGGGCTTCCTCACCGACCGGCGCATGGCGTTCGAGAACCTCGCCAACCGGATCAACCTCGATTCGATCCGCGGCGTGGTCACGACCATGATCCAGACCGAGAAATACGGCACGCCGCTCGCCAGCGCGCTGCGCGTTCTTTCGGCCGAATTCAGGAACGAGCGGATGATGCGCGCCGAGGAGAAGGCGGCGCGGCTGCCGGCGATCATGACGGTGCCGCTCATCCTCTTCATCCTGCCGGTGCTGTTCATCGTCATCCTCGGACCCGCAGCGTGCGACATCAAGGACGCCCTGATGACCTGACGGGGCCGGAACAATCGCCCCACCTCGCGGCTTGTCCCTTCAAGTCAGCATGCGAGGAGGTCCGATGGTTCAGTTCACCCCCAACGAGTGGCTCGTGCTCGTCCTCGTCTTCCTGCTCGGCCTGATCCTGGGCATGGCGATGATGGCCGGGACCAAGTGGAAGACCCGCTACCGCGAGGAAGTCAGGAAGCGCGAAGCCGCCGAGGCGGACCGCGGGCGGCTGGAGTCGCAATTGAAGCACGCCGAGGCGCGCGGGATCGCCGCGCATGCGCGGGAGCCGGTGGCGCCGGTCGGCACCACGACGGCGCACGGAACGCGCGACACGCCGATCGCCTGAACCGTCATTCCCGCGAAAGCGGGAATCCAGTCGGCGTTCGGGACTGCCGCGCCGGGTGGCGAGTTCCGCTGGATCCCCGCTTTCGCGGGGATGACGATGTGTTCTGCAATGATCAAAGAGCCTCGGGCCGTTCCTCCCCTACCCCCTCAAAGCCGCCTGCGCCGCCGCGAGCCTCGCGATCGGCACCCGGTAGGGGCTGGCCGAGACATAGTCCAAGCCCGCCGCGTGGCAGAAGGCGACGGAGGCGGGATCGCCGCCATGTTCGCCGCAGATGCCGAGCTTCAGGCCCGGCTTCGTCGCCCTGCCCCGCTCCGCGCCCAGCGAGACGAGTTCGCCGACGCCTTCGATGTCGAGGCTGACAAAGGGGTCGCGGGCGTAGATGCCCTGTTCGACGTAGGACGTGAGGAAGCGGGCCGCGTCGTCGCGGCTGACGCCGAGCGTGGTCTGGGTCAGGTCGTTGGTGCCGAAGCTGAAGAAATCGGCGTGGTGCGCGATCTCGCCGGCGCGCAGCGCGGCGCGGGGGAGTTCGATCATCGTGCCGACGAGATAGTCGACGCTCCGGCCCTTCTCGGCGAAGACGGCCGCTGCCGTCCGGTCGACGAGGGCGCGGATGATCTGGAGCTCGGCGGCGGTGGCGACGAGCGGGACCATGACTTCGGGGACGGGCGCGCCGCTTGCATTTGGGCCGGTCTCCTCGGCGACGGCGACGGCGGCTTCGAAAATGGCGCGGGCCTGCATCTCGTAGATTTCCGGGAAGGTGATGCCGAGGCGGCAGCCGCGGTGGCCGAGCATCGGGTTCATCTCGTGGAGCTCGCTTGCGCGTCGCCTGAGGGTGTCGACCGAGGTGCCGGCGGCCGCGGCGACAGCGTCGAACTCGGCCTCGTTCTGCGGCATGAACTCGTGGAGCGGGGGATCGAGGAGGCGGATGGTGACCGGGAGCGGCGCCATGATCCGGAAGATCTCCTCGAAATCGGCGCGCTGCTCGGGGAGCAGGCGGGCAAGCGCGGCGCGGCGCCCCTTCTCAGTCTCGGCGAGGATCATCTGGCGGACGGCGGTGATGCGCGCCGCGTCGAAGAACATGTGCTCGGTGCGGCAGAGGCCGATGCCTTCGGCGCCGAACTGGCGGGCGGTGCGGCAGTCGTTCGGAGTCTCGGCGTTGGTGCGGACGCGCAGACGCCTGGAGCGGTCGGCCCACACCATGAGGGTGCCGAAATCGCCGACCAGCTCGGGCTGCACGGTGGGAACGGCGCCGAGCATCACTTCGCCCGTCGAGCCGTCGATGGTGATCGTGTCGTCCTCGCGAACCTCGACGCCGCCGACGCGGAGCACCTTTGACTTGTAATCGATCTGGAGCTGGCCGGCGCCGGAGACGCAGGGGCGGCCCATGCCGCGGGCGACGACGGCGGCGTGGCTGGTCATGCCGCCCCGCGCGGTGAGGATGCCCTGCGCGGCGTGCATGCCGTGAATGTCTTCGGGCGACGTCTCGATCCGGATCAGGATGACCTTTTCGCCGAGCGCCGCGTAGCGTTCCGCCGTGTCGGCGTCGAAGACGGCCTGGCCGCAGGCGGCGCCCGGCGAGGCGGGGAGGCCCTTGGCGATGACCTTGCGCTCGGCAGCCGGGTCGAGCGTCGGGTGGAGCAATTGGTCGAGCGCCGAAGGGTCGACCCGCAGCACCGCTTCCTCCTCGGTGATCAGGCCCTCGGCGGCCATGTCGACGGCGATGCGCAAAGCCGCCTTGGCGGTGCGCTTGCCCGAGCGGGTCTGGAGCATGAAGAGCTTGCCGCGTTCCACCGTGAACTCGATGTCCTGCATGTCGCGGTAATGGCGCTCGAGGAGATCGAAGACGCGGGCGAGTTCGGCGAACACGTCCGGCATCGTCTCTTCCATCGACTCCGCCCTGGCGCCGGCGGTCTCGCGCGCCGCCAGGGTGAGATATTGCGGCGTGCGGATGCCGGCGACGACATCCTCGCCCTGGGCATTGATCAGGTACTCGCCGTAATAGGCCCGCTCGCCGGTGGAGGGGTTGCGGGTGAAGGCGACGCCGGTGGCGGAGGTCTCGCCCATGTTGCCGAAGACCATGGCCTGGACGTTGACGGCCGTGCCCCAGTCGGCGGGGATGTCGTTCAAGCGCCGGTAGACCTTGGCGCGCTCGGACTGCCACGAGCCGAAGACGGCGCCGACCGCGCCCCAGAGCTGCTCGTGCACGTCCTGCGGGAAGGGCTTGCCCCAGAGTTCGACGACGAGATCCTTGTAGGCCGCAACCAGCCGCTTCCAGTCGCCCGCCTCGAGATCGGTGTCGAGGTGGACGCCCTTGTCCTCCTTGGCGATTTCGAGCGCGTCCTCGAAGCGGCCGTGATCGAGGCCGAGGACGACGTCCGAATACATCTGGATGAAGCGCCGGTAGCTGTCCCAGGCGAAGCGCGGATCGCCTGAGATCGCGGCGAGGCCTTCCACCGTCTCGTCGTTGAGGCCGAGGTTCAGGACCGTGTCCATCATTCCGGGCATGGAGACGCGGGCGCCGGAGCGGACGGAGACGAGCAAAGGATCGGCCGGGTCGCCGAAGCTTTTGCCGGTGATGCCTTCGATATGGGCGAGGCCGTCCGCGACTTCGGCGCACAGGCTTTCCGGGAAGCGCTCGCCTTCGGCATAATAGACCGCGCACATGGCGGTGGAGATGGTGAAGCCGGGCGGCACCGGGAGGCCGATCGAGGCCATTTCGGCGAGATTCGCGCCCTTGCCGCCGAGGAGCGTCTTGTCCCCGTCTCCTCCGTCCGAGACTCCGCCGCCGAAGCGGTAGACGTAGCGGGTCATGAGCGGGGGCCGAGCGGCGGAACTTTCATAAGTTTCAGATTCCCTGGGGCTGGAAAAGTCACCCGTCCAAGCTCGCGAAATCCGCCGGCGGGGCCGGGGTGAAGTTCACGATGTTCACGATGTCGGACAAATCTCAGCCTTCGATTTTGGAGAAATCCGCCACCCGGTGGACGGCGGCGCGCATGCGGGCGAGGAGATCGAGCCGGGCGGCCCGCTTGGCCGGATCGGGATCGTTGACGGTCACCTTGTCAAAGAAGGCGTCGACCGGCGCCCGCAAGGACGCCAGAGCCGCCATCGCCCCTTCGAAATCCTCGGCCTCCACCGCGGCGCGGGCGCGCGGCTCGGCCGACTCGAGAGCGGCGATGAGGGCGGTTTCCTCTTTTTCCGGCCTGTAGGAAAGGGAAATGTTCCGGGGTTGTTCCGCAGCCTCTCCCCCGTTCGGTCCGAGCGAAGTCGAGGACCGCTGCCGAGCGTCAGCGAGGCCTTCGCCGGCGGCGGAAGAAGAAGAAAGGGTCTCGACTTCGCTCGACTCCGCCCCTCGACTTCGCTCGGGGCGAACGGAGTTTGGCTCATCCACCTGCGCCTTCCCCCACCCTTCCTTCTTGAGGATGTTGGCGGCGCGTTTGTATCCGGCGAGGAGGTCGGCGCCTTCGGGCGTTTCGACGAAGGCCTGGAGCGCGCGGACGCGGGCGAGCAGGCGGACGAGATCGTCCTCCCCGCCGACATCTTGATTATTGGCAGCGAACACGGCGTCGATCAGGTCGTGCCGGACACCGGCTTCGCGCTGCTGGACCTTGAGGCGGTCGGCGAAGAAGTTGAGGATTGCTCCGATAGCTGGGCGACCTCGATCTTCTAGAAGTCTTTCCGCGAACTCAGGTCTCCCCAGCTCTTCGGCTTCGTTGGCACGGAAATCATCGGCATCGGCTTCCGACATCGGACCCCAAAGCTCCTCTAAGGCACGAATGGCTTCTTCCACCTTCATCCGTCGCAGGCGCCCCACAACTCCGGCAGCCACCTGGCCGGTGTGCAGCGCAACGACCTCCCCGATCGAGAACCGCAGTTGGTTCTGCTGAATCAATTGTAGGACGCCCAAAGCACTGCGCCGCAAAGCAAAGGGGTCGCGGGTTCCGGTAGGGGGCATTTGCTCGAAGAAGAAGCCGGTTAGGCTGTCCAGCTTGTCCGCCAGGCTCACCGCCACCGTCACCGGGGCCGTGGGCACTTCATCCCCCTGCCCGACCGGCTTGTAGTGGTCGCGGATGGCGTCGGCGACTTCGTCCGGTTCGCCCTGGGCGCGGGCGAGGTAGCCGCCGATGAGGCCCTGGAGCTCGGGGAACTCGCCGACCATCTGGGTGACGAGATCGGCCTTGCACAGGCGCGCGGCGCGTTCGGCGAGGGCGGCGAGATGCGCGCGGGAGGATGACGCATCCACCCCGTCATTCCCGCGAAAGCGGGAATCCAGTTCGGCCGTGGGTGCTGGATTCCCGCTTTCGCGGGAATGACGGGTGGGGGTGCCCGGTGTCGAACTCGAACCGGCGCGGGCGCCGACAATCCCTTCCCCGTCATTCCCGCGAAAGCGGGAATCCAGTTCGGACGTGGGGGCTGGATTCCCGCTTTCGCGGGAATGACGGGTGGGGGTTGCAGCGGTTTGCGCTTCCTTCCCCCCTACGATGCCTTCTTCGACGAGCCATCTTGCGAGCTTGGCGACGCGGTCGACCTTGTCGGCGACGGTGCCTAGTTTCTCGTGGAAGACGATCTGGGTGAGTTTCTGCGCTTGATCCTCGAGTTTGACCTTGAGGTCCTGCTCCCAGAAGAAGCGCGCATCCGACAGCCGCGCTGCCAGCACCTTGCGGTTGCCTTCGACGATGGCGGTGCCGCCGTCGGCGGCTTCGATGTTGGCGGTGCAGATGAAGTTGGGGGCGAGCGCGCCGCCTGCGTCAGTGCAGGCGAAATATTTCTGGTTGGTGCGCATGGTGAGCTGGATCACCTCGGGCGGCACCTGGAGGAATTCGGGGTCGAAGCTGCCGAGCAAAGGCACCGGCCATTCGGTGAGGCCCGCATTCTCTTCGAGCAGGCCCTGGTCCTCGACAAGGGTGAGCCCGGCATCGCGCGCCGCCGCTGCCGCGCCCTCGGCGATGATGCGGCGGCGTTCGGCGGGGTCGAGGATGACGTGGCAGGCGTGGAGCTTCTCCACATAATCGGCGGCGCTGCCGATGGTGATGATGCCGGGATGGTGGAAGCGGTGGCCGACGGTGGCCGCGCCGGAGCGGATGCCGGCGATCTCGCATTCGACGATCTCTTCGCCGAACAGGGCGACGATGCCCTGCAGCGGGCGGACCCAGCGGAGGCTCTCGGTCGATGCGGAGGCGGCGCCCCAGCGCATCGACTTGGGCCAGGGGAAGGCGCGGACGATGGCGGGGATGGCTTCGGCGAGGACGGAGGCGGTGGCGCGGCCGGGCTTGTCGAGGACGGCGAAGTACACGCCGTCGCGTTCGACGAGCTGGTCCCGGGTGAGGCCCGTCTTGCGCAGGAAGCCTTCGAGCGCCTGGGGCGGGGCAGCGGTGCGCGGGCCCTTGGTTTCCTCCCGGACGGCGGCGGTTTCAGTGGGGAGGCCGCGGGCGATCAGGGCGAGGCGGCGGGGCGTGGCGTAGGTTTCGATGCTCTGTGCCGCGAGGCCAGCGGTTGCGAGCTGGTCCGAGAAGAGCCTGGCAAGCTGCTGGGAAGCCTTGCCCTGCATGCGCGCGGGGATTTCCTCGGAAAGGAGCTCGAGGAGGAAATCAGTCATGCTTCACCCTGCTCGACGTCATCCCCGCGAAAGCGGGGATCCAGTGCGGAGTCTCCGCACTCACTGACCTTTGTCGGACGTCCGCTGGATTCCCGCTTTCGCGGGAATGACGGGTGGGGGTCTCGAAACTCGGCGCCATCACGCCGACCATCCGTTCTTTTCCATCCAGCTTTGGCAGGCGCCTTTGGTGAGGTCGCGGACGCGGCCGATATAGGCCTGGCGCTCGGCGACGGAGATGACGCCGCGGGCCTGGAGGGTGTTGAAGATGTGGCTGGCCTTGATCGCCTGGTCGTAGGCGGGGAGCGGGAGGCTGGCTTCGACGCAGCGGGCGGATTCCTCGGCGGCGTCCCTGAACCAGCGGAAGAGCGTGTCGGTGTTCGCGGTCTCGAAATGGTAGGCGCTGAACTGGCGCTCGTTTTCGAGGAAGACGTCGCCGTAGGAGACGCCCTCATCGTTGAAGGCGAGGTCGTAGACGTTGTCGACGCCCTGGATGTACATGGCGAGGCGTTCGAGGCCGTAGGTCAGCTCTCCTGCCACGGGCTTGCAATCGTAGCCGCCAACCTGCTGGAAATAGGTGAATTGCGTGACTTCCATGCCGTCGCACCAGACTTCCCAGCCGAGGCCCCAGGCGCCCAATGTGGGGCTCTCCCAATCGTCTTCCACGAAGCGGATGTCGTGCTTCATGAAATCGATGCCGATGGCGGCGAGGGAGCCCAGGTAAAGGGCCTGCAGGTCGGGCGGGCTCGGCTTCAGGATGACCTGGTACTGGTAATAATGGCCGAGCCGGTTCGGGTTCTCGCCGTAGCGGCCGTCGGTGGGGCGGCGGCAGGGCTGGACGTAGGCGGCCTTCCACGGATTGGGGCCGAGCGCGCGAAGTGCGGTCGCGGGGTGGAAGGTGCCCGCTCCCATCTCCACATCATAGGGCTGAAGGATGACGCAGCCCTGGCGGCTCCAGTAATCGTGGAGCGTGAGGATGAGTTTCTGGAAGCTCGGCGGCTGGTCGGCCAAGGCAAGGCTCTTCTGAAAGGGGCTCAAAGGCGGTTCGCTTTGGCCGATGGTCCGGCTAGGGTCAAGGAACAGGGAGGACGGGATGCGGATCGGGCGTTTGAGGTGGGGACTGGCGGCGCTCGGCCTCGCCGTGACGCCGGCGCCCGCCGCTTTGGCCGCAGCCCCTCAATCCGCTCCAACTCAGCGCGCGGCCGCTGCCGCCCGGCCGGCGATGTGGGTGGTGGAGGACCGGGATACGCGGATCTTCCTGTTCGGGACGACGCACAGCTTCGAGCGCGGGTTTCGCTGGCGATCGGCGCGGCTGGAGCGGGCGATCGCGGAAGCGGGCGAACTGGTGGTCGAGGTGGCCGAGGACCAGGCGGCGCACGATGCGGCGTGGCAGCGGCTGATGTTCCTGGACGTGCCGGTGCCGATCCTGGAGCGGGTGTCGCCGGCTCGGCGCGAGACGCTGGCGCGGCTGATCGCGCGGAGCGGAGTGCCGGCTGAGAATTGGGATGCGCTGCAGACGCTGGCGGCGGCGACCCTGCTGGGGACGCTGGGGCTGCGCGATGCGGTGCCTGAGGAGGCGCGCGGCGGCGACTGGGCCGAGGCGGAGATGAGCGGAGCGGAGATCGAGCTGATCGACGCGTTCCGGCGGCTGGGACGGCCGGTGACGGGGCTGGAGACCGCGGCAGGGCAGATCGAGGATTTCGCGGCGTTTCCGCTGGAGGCGCAGCGGAACTTCCTGGATTCGATGGTGGACGCGACTGCGGTGCCGCTCGAGCCCGATGGTGCGGCCGGGGATGAATCCTGGGCGCGGGGCGACCTGCGGGCGATCGAGCGCGACCTGCGCGCAATGACTCCGGCGCTTCGCGAGGCGATGGTGACCCGGCGCAACCGGGCGTGGGCGGCGTGGATCGCGGAGCGCATGGAGCGGCCCGGGAGCGTGCTCTTCGCGGTCGGCGTGAGCCATCTCGCCGGGCGGGACTCGGTGCAAAGGATGCTGGCTGCGCGAGGCTTTCGGGCGCGGCGGATCGATTGAGTTTTTCAGGACGATTGGGAAAGTAGAGGGACAAGATGCTGAAGGAATTGAAGAAGGGCTTCGGCCGGGCCGCGGCTCTGATCGCGGGCTTCGCGCTGACCGGCTGCGCGGCGCAGACGGCGGAGACGCCGGCGGCGAGCGGCGCGGCGCGGCCGGCGCTGTGGCAGCTCGCCGATGCCGACACGACCATCTACCTGTTCGGCACCATCCACGCCTTGCCCGAAGGCGTGGAGTGGCGCTCGCCGGCGCTCGACCAGGCCATGGCCGCGTCGAACGAGCTGGTGACGGAGATCGACCTTCGCGACGCGATGGCGATCGCCGGGGCCTTTACCCGGCTCGGCCTTTCGCCGGGCCTGCCGCCGGTCGTCGAGCGAGTGCCCGAGAACAAGCGCGCGGCGCTTCGCACGGCGATCGCGGCGAGCCCGGTTCCCGAAGCCGTGCTGAACCGGATGGAGACCTGGGCCGCGGCCGTGACGCTGGCGCAGGTCCTGTTCCAGAGCGCCGGGCTCGATGCCGAACGCGGCGTCGAGCGGGTGCTGACGCCCGATTTCACCCGGCGCGGGGCGACGCTTTCGGCGCTCGAGACGGCGGACGAGCAGCTCGGCTTCTTCGACGGCCTGCCCGAGGAGGCGCAGCGCGCGTTCCTCGTCGGCGTGCTGGAGAGCCCGGAGGACGTGCGCACGCAGTTCGACGCGATGCTCCGCGCCTGGCGGAGCGGCGACACGCGGGCGATCGGGCGGACCTTCAACGAGGAGGAGACGATGTCGGCGGACCTGCGCCGAATCCTCCTCACGCAGCGCAACGCGCGCTGGGCCGAGTGGCTGCAGCGCCGGCTCGAGCGGCCGGGGACGGTGTTCGTGGCGGTCGGCGCCGGGCACCTGGCGGGCGACGATTCGGTGCAGGACTTCCTGCAGCAGCGCGGCCTGAGGGCGCGTCGGGTTCAGTGATTTAGATCCTCCCCTGCCTTTGCAGGGGAGGGGGACCGCACGAAGTGCGGTGGAGGGGCGCGAGCGAAGCGAGCTCTTCTTGCCCCGCAGGAAGAAGAACGCGCTTCGCGCGGCCCCTCCACCAGCCTTCGGCTGGTCCCCCTCCCCTCGAAATCGAGGGGAGGATGATCTCCCGCCCAGTCACCTTACCCTTGCTTAGTGTCATGGTCGCTTGACACCCGCTCGCGACTCGGATAGTCAGGTTTCGCTGACACAGTGTCAGTGACCATTGACAGCGGACGCAGGGGTGCGGATGAGCTGGGACGTGAAGAACAGGTTGAAGGTCTTGAGGGCGGAGCGCGACTGGAGCCAGGCGGAGCTTGGCGGCCGGCTCGGCGTCTCGCGCCAGGCGGTGAACGCCATCGAGACCGGCAAATACGACCCTTCCCTCCCGCTCGCCTTCCGGATCGCGCGCCTGTTCGACACCAGGATCGAGGACGTCTTCGACGACGAAGGGGGGAAGAATGGTTGAGGGTGCACACGGAGCGGGCGAAGCGGAGGAGAAGCGCAAGCGGCGCTTCAAGATCGCGGTCGTCGGCACGCTCTTCGCGCTCGGGCTGGTGAGCGGCTTCTTCCTCGGTCATTCGGCCGAAGGCTTCGAGGAGCTGCTCGGGCCGAACCCGGTGATGCCGCCGGCCGTCGCGATCGGCCTTTGCATCGCGTTCGCCGTCGCCATCGCGGTCGGCGCGGTGCTGATGAAGAAGAATATGGACGAGCTCGAGCGGCTCAACCGCTACAAGGCGGCGTCGCTCGCCGGCACATCGTATCTTTGCACCTACATGGTCTGGTTCTTCCTCTGGAAGGGCGGCGTGGTGCCGGAGCCGATGCACGTCGTCCTGTTCCTCGTCTTCCTGGTTTCGATGTTCGCAGGAATGGCCATCTACCGCTTCCGCTGAGGCTAAGCGGCCACACACACGCACACACTCACGAGAGGATTGCCACATGAAGAAGCTGCTCCTGGCGGCCGCGCTCGCGGCCGTCGCCACCCCCGCTTTGTCCGAAACCCCGCCCCCTGCGGCGACGCCCGCGGCCCCCGCCGCAGCCCGGCCCGACGCGGATCCCGCAATCTGGGCCGTCCGCGACGCGGACACGACCATCTACCTGTTCGGCACCTTCCACCTGCTCGACGGCCGGCGCGACTGGTTCAACGACGAGGTCCGGACCGCCTTCGACCGCTCGGACGCGCTGGTGCTCGAATTCGTGCCGCCGGAAGACCCGGCCGCGCTCCAGCCGATGATCCATCGCTATGCGGTGGACGCCTCGGGCCGCACCCTGACGCAGCGGCTCCCCGCGCCTCTTCGCGAGCGCCTGACGGCGGAGCTCGCCCGGCTCGGCATGCCGGCGGCGGCGATGGAAAGCTTCGAGCCCTGGTTCGTGTCGCTGCTGCTCGTGACGACCGGCGCGCAGCGCGTCGGCATCACCGGCGAGCACGGCACCGAGACGGTGCTGACCGCGGCGGCGCGGGCCCGCAACATCCCGGTCGAGGGCGTCGAGACGGCCGAGAGCCAGATCGCGATGCTCGACCGGACACCGGACGCTGTACAGATCGAGCAGCTCGACATGACGCTGGCGGCCATGAGCACCCTCGGCGATACGTTCGGCCCGATGATGGATGCGTGGGCCGCCGGCGACACCGAGCGGCTGTTCCAGATCATGAACGGCCAGATGGCCCAGTCGCCCGACCTTTACCGGTCCGTCTTCGTCGAGCGGAACGCCCGCTGGACCGAGTGGCTGCGGGCGCGGATGGAGCGGCCGGGCACGGTCTTCGTCGCCGTCGGCTCGGGCCATCTCGCCGGGCCCGACAGCGTCCAGGCGATGCTCGCCCGCCACGGCCTGCGCGCCGAGCGAGTGGCGCAGTGAGCGCGCGGAAGGCCGGAGCGGCGGAGGCGGCGAGCGTGACGCTGCCCCTCCCCGTCCTCAGCATCGCCGCCGGGCTGGTCGCCTTCCTGCTGTTCGGCATCCTCTACGTGCTGACCGATGCGGCGGCGGTCCTCGTCGCGGGCTGCGGGGGCGCTCTCCTGCTCCTCGCCGTCGGCATCGCGGCCTGGGACCGGGCGGAGCGGTGAAAGGCGCAAGCGGCGCCCTGTACGGGGCGCCCGCAATGCGGCAAGACTGAGGGCAAGCAAGGGGGATCGGGCAAGATGATCGAAGTGGAGGACCTCGAAAAGAGGTTCAAAAAGGTGGTCGCTGTCGACGGCGCCCGCTTCGCGGCGAAGGACGGGGCGATCACGACCCTGCTCGGGGCCAACGGATCGGGCAAGACGACGACTTTGAGCGCGGCGATGGCGCTGCTCAAGCCGGACGCCGGCACGGTGAAGGTGGACGGCATCGACGTTCGCGCCGACGCCAAGGGCGCGCGGCGGCGGATCGGCTGGTTCCCCGACGCCTTCGGCCTCTATCCCCGCCTCACCGCGCGCGAGCATGTCCGCTATTTCGGCCAGCTCCACGGCAAGAAGGGCCCCGACCTCGAAGCCGCCATCCAGGCGATCTTCGACGAGCTCGACATGGGCGAGATCGCCGACCGCCGCACCGAAGGCTTTTCGACCGGGCAGCGGATGAAGGTCGCCCTCGCCCGGGCGATGGTCCACGCACCGCAGAACCTCATCCTCGACGAGCCGACCCGCGGCCTCGACATCATGAGCGTCCGCCTCCTCCGCGCCACCCTGCGGCGCCTCCGTGCCGAGGGACGCGCCATCCTGATGTCGAGCCATGTCATGGCGGAGGTCGAGGACCTGTCCGACCATGTCGTGGTGATCAGCGCCGGCCGCGTCGTCGGCACCGGCACCCCCGCCGAGCTGGTCGAGAAGACCGGCGCTCCCAATCTCGAGGAGGCCTTCGTGTCCCTGGCGGTGCAATCGTGATCGGTCTCGCAGGCTTCGGCACCATCTTCCGCACGACGCTCGTCGACCAGGTGCGGGACCGCCGCTCGATGGGCGCGGCGCTCATCTACGCGCTCCTCGGCCCGGTGGTCATGCTCCTCGCCTTCACCGCGCTCGCCAACATGCGCGACGAGAGCGAAACGCTGACGCTCGCCGTCCACGGCGCCGAGCATGCGCCGGCGCTCGTCCAGCAGCTCGGCGCCAGCGGCGCCCGGGTGGACCGGCGCAGCGGCCCGGCGGGCGACGACTTCCGCGGCGCCGACGCCGTGCTCGTCATCCCGCAAGGCTTCGAGGAGAACATCGCGGCCGGGCGCCCGGCCCACGTCGAATTGCTCCGCGACGACCGCAAGCAAAGCTCGACGATCGGCGCCGGCGGCATTGCCGAGCAGATCGAGGCTTACGGCCAGGCCGTCGCCGCGCGGTCCCTCGCCCAGCGGGGCCTGCCGCCGACGCTGGCTGCGCCGATCGTCGTGGAGGACAGGAACGTCGCCCCGGTGACCGGCCGCTCGCTGATGATCGTGGGCATGATGCTCTATTTCTTCATCCTCGCGCCCTTCTTCACCTCGATGACGGCGGCGATCGACGCCACCGCGGGCGAGCGCGAGCGCCAGTCGCTGAAACCCCTCCTCGCCCAGCCGATCGACAATGCAGGCCTGATCGGCGGCAAATGGGCGGTGGCCGCCCTGTTCGGCGCCTTCGGGACGGCGGTCACCATCTTCTTCAGCGTCTTCCTGATCGGCTTCGCTCCGCTCGACAGACTGGGCGTCGACCTGCCGCTGACGCTCGTCCACCAGATCGGCCTCGCTTTCCTCCTCATGCCGCTCGCGCTGGCGGTGGCGGCGGTGCAGGTGCTGGTCTCGATGCTGGCGAAGAGCTTCAAGGAAGCCCAGACCTACATCCAGCTCCTGTCGCTGGCGCCGGTCGCCCTGCTCTTCAACTCGACCTTTTCGGGCGGCGAGACGGGCAGCATCGGCAAGATCATGCCGGTCACGGGCCATTCGGACATGCTCCGGCGGCTGCTGACCGAAGGCACGCTGGACCCGAAGCAGGCGGCGCTGGTGACGCTGACGTCCCTGCTCTTCGCGCTGCTGTGCCTCGCGATCAGCCAACGCCACGTCGGCGACGAGAAGCTGCTGGGGAAGCTCTAGCGTTGCATAGGATCGAGCGAAGCGGGAGGCCGGCGCATCCTGCAAACGCTACTCCTACCGGGCGCCAGGCGAGGTAAAGTCCGCCGCGCCTGCCAGTGGACCGATCGACCCCCTCGGGTGGAAAACGGACATTCGCTTGCACTGGCTGAAAGTGGCTACGAAGGGAGATGAATGACCACGGTTCAGCTCGACGCTCGTCAGCTCATCGATACCGCCATCGATGAATATCTGACGGTCCTGCAGCAGAAGCCAGAGGATAGCTTGGACGGGCTGGGAGCGCTCGCCCGGGCGTTGGACAGGTTGGTCATGTGCTACCATGCCACTCCCGATGTGGAACCCGAGACGGAACTGACATCGGAGGCACCGCGGGCGGATGAGCGGCCTATCATCGACAAAGCCAGCGCCGCCTTTCCTGATCTGGACTGGTATGCGCTGGTTGAGCCGGAGTGCGGGGCGGATCAGGAGGTCGGCCTCAGCATGGCTATCGGTGATCTGGCGGAGATTGCCGCAGACCTGATCGAAGTGAAATGGCTCTTCGACAACGCAGCCGAAAATGACGCCATCTGGCAGTTTCGCTTTGGCTATCGCACGCACTGGGGCAGGCACCTGCACGAGCTACGGCTTTACCTGCACACCCTCGCAGCCTGGTAAAGGGGGATCGTCTGCTTTGGGTCGCGAGCGGACATTCGCTGTCTGGCGCTACCGCTGCTCACCACAGGTAAGCGCATCGATCACCAGCATCGAGCCCTGCATGTGGGCATCGACCGGGGAGCCGATCTCGCAGTTGCGCTCGATCAATCGCTGGCGCGCGATAACGCCCTGTCCGCTGCGCCCATTTTCCGTCGCGTCGGCGACGACGACTTGATGCGGCTGTTTCCACTCGGAAGAGGCGCTCACGCCCAAACGAACGACCTTTGCTTTTAGAGTAGCCCCCGTTGCTTCGGAGGCGCCGGCGAAGCCGCCCGGGACGTTGACGGCCGCGTTGAAGAAAATGATCGCGCCTGCAGCAACAATGACGAGCGCGACTCCAGGCCATTTCATGCGGGATGTATGCGAGCGTCGGTCGTTGTCCACAATGGGGTGGAAGGCGAGCGCGGGTCGAAAGTGCGCAATGGATGGAAAGCGGACCCAGCGACCTTAGTCGCAGCGGACGAAGCGGGCTCCTGCGCCACCCGCCTTTAGGCCGCCTCCCCATTCCACCTGCATCTCGTCCGAACCGGTCTTGCGGATCTCGGATGACCCGTCATCGCCGAGCCTCACTTGCATAAACTCCTCACCAGGGAGCCGCTCCAGCCTCATCTTGAGCGTCGATCCGACGAGGGACCATCGACCTCCTCCCTGCCCCATAGTGTAGGTGCCATCCGGCCAGAGCGCCGTCTCGCTGTCATCCTCGCACTGCCCGTTATATGCCCAATAGCCGACCAGCCATTGGCGCGTGACCGGCGACGTCCGCCGCAGGGGCGGCGCCAGCAGGCTTCGCGGGCGCGTCGACGCGGCCAGACCGCCGCCGGAGGAGCCATCCCTAAGCTGAGCGTCGCTTTCGGCTGCCGGCCCGCGACACGCACCCAGGGCAAGCAGGATGATCAGAGCTGTTCGGCGCATATTCTGCAGAATGTCAGCCGCCACGGGGCCCTGCAGTGCGCCGGCAGCAGACATTCCCCAGCGCCTCAACCCGCCGTCTCGACGACATGAACCACGAAGTCGCTGCCGCCGAGCGCGAAGGCTGATTTCCACAGACCCGAACGACCGGGGACGGCAACCCATTCGCAGCGGTATGCCTTCTCCGCGAGCTCCTTGCGAAGCGCCGGGGTGAGGCCGGGTAGCGCCGCTTCGGGTATCTGGCTCGAGACGCCTGACGCGAAGCCCTTGAAGTTGCTGTAACGGCCCTGCTCCGCGTGGACCCCGCCACGGTAGCTGCTGATGTAGGTATAAAGAGGCATCGCCCCCGCTTAGCAGCGGTTCGCGGACATAGCAGCTGAATGTCAGCAACGGGTGGAAAGCCGTCTTCCCTGAGTTTAGCCTGGGCACATGGCGACGGCACACCTTCTGTTCGGCTTCGTCGGCTCCGGGAAAACGACTCTGGCGAAAGAACTGGAGCGGCGCCATCGCGCGGTCCGCTTCACGCCCGACGATTGGATGGCGCGCGTGTTCGGCGAAGACGCCCACGCCGCCATCTTCAAGGAGAAGGAGGCTGCCATCCTGGATCTTCTGGAACCGATGTGGATGCGTTGCCTGCACCTTGATGTCGATGTCGTGCTGGACTACGGTTTCTGGAGCCGCGCCGAGCGGGATCATATCCGCAAACTCGTAGGATCGTCTGGCGGCCAGGCGCTCCTCTACAACGTCGAATGCCCCGCCGAGGAAGCCTGGCGGCGTGTTTCGGAACGCAACCGGCAGAACCATAGCAGCCTCTACATCGCTGCGGCGACCTTCGACCTTCTTAAGGCCCGCGTCGAACCGCTGCAATCGGACGAGAGCCATCTCACCGCCTGCTCGAAGGTCTGCTGAGCGTCGTAAGGAGACATTCAGCGCTGGTACGTTTCCAGGCTGCCCCCCTCCCCCGCTCCTTGCCTTCCCGGACCTCCTCGGCTACACGCCCCGCTTCCCCGTTCATGGTCATCCCTGGAGGCGTGAGCGCGGGCGTTTCTACCACCTAAGTTTTGAAAGGCATGCACATGAGCGAACAGCTTACGCTGTCGGCCGAGACGCGCGAGCGGGCGGGCAAGGGAGCCTCCCGTGCAATGCGTCGCGAAGGCCGCGTCCCCGCCGTGATCTACGGCCAGAAGCAGGACCCCGTCCAAATCCACGTCGAGGAAAAGGCGCTGATCAAGGCGCTTTCGAACGGCCACTTCATGAACACGGTCGTGATGATCGACGTCGGCGGCGACACCGCGCGGACGCTTCCCAAGGACGTTCAGTTCCACCCGGTCACCGACCGGCCGCTGCATGTCGACTTCTTCCGCATCGGCGAGCATTCCACCGTCACCGTCGCGGTCCAGATCCGCTTCATCGACGAAGAGGAATGCCGGGGCCTGAAGCGTGGCGGCGCGCTGAACGCGGTCCGCCACGAGCTCGAGCTGGTCTGCGACGCAGCCGAGATCCCCGAAGTCATCGAGATCAGCCTCAAGGGCCTGAACATCGGCGATTCGCTCCACATCTCGGCCGTGAAGCTGCCCAAGGGCGTCACGCCGGCGATCACCGACCGCGACTTCACCATCGTGACCATCGTTCCCTCTTCGGGCTCCGTCATGGAAGCCGAGGATGCGGCGGTTGAAGCCGAAGTGGCGGCGGACGAAGTCCCCGCGACCGACGCGACCCCGGGCGACGAAGACGAAGACACCAACGTTCCCAACGACGGCGGGAACGACTGACCTTGTCGATGCTGCGCTGGCTCGGCACCCTTGTCGGCCCAAGGCCGGTCGAGGTGCCGGGCCAGCCGCTCGGCGCCGCCGAAGCCAGCGACGACGACTGGAAAGGGTTCGAGCCCGTGCAGATCTGGGTCGGCCTCGGCAATCCGGGCGCACAATATGCGATGCACCGGCACAATGTCGGCTTCATGGCGGTGGACGCCATCGCCGAAGTCCACAATTTCGAGCCGCCCAAAAAGGCCTTCCAGGGCTGGGCGCAGCAGGGCCGCATCGGCAGCGACCGTATCCTGCTTCTGAAGCCGAACACCTTCATGAACGACAGCGGCCGGTCCGTCCGCGCCGCGATGGACTTCTTCAAGCGCGACGCGGGCGACGTCACCGTCTTCCACGACGAGCTCGATCTCGCCCCGTTCAAGGTGAAGGTGAAGGTCGGCGGCGGCCCGGCCGGGCATAACGGCCTGCGCTCCACCGAAGCCCATATCGGCAATGCCTTCCGCCGCGTCCGGCTCGGCATCGGCCATCCCGGCCACAAGGACCGGGTGACCGGCCACGTCCTCGGCAATTACGCCAAGGCCGAGACGGACCGCCTCGCCGACATGCTGGGCGCGCTTGCCGCCGAGGCGGAGTGGCTGGCGAAGGGCGACGATGCGCGCTTCATGAACGAAGTGGCGCTGCGGCTGCAGGACTGACGCTCGGTCGCTCTCCAGGAGAGCGAGCAGCACGTCATCCCGGCGGAGGCCGGGATCTCAGGGGGTGAAGAGCGCGGCGCATGTGCCGTGCACCCAAAGGCGCCCCCACCTTTCACCCGCTGAGATCCCGGCCTTCGCCGGGATGACGGTCCTGGGCGGTCCGAGCATACGCCCGGGCCAGCTCAGCCTCAGGTGGACGGGGACGGCGCCGTTCCGGGGGACGGCGCGGCCGAGGCGTTGCGCGCCTTCAGGTAATAAGGTTCGCCGAGCGCGCCGCGGAGCGTGAGCGGGTGGAGGTTGCGGGTGCGCAGGCCCGGCGGGGCACAGGCGGCGACTCGCGCCGAAAGGGCCGCGAGCGCGTCGGTGGACGCACGCGTGCCGGGACGCGTCGCCATCACCCGGGCGGCGCCCCGGGGATCGTGCTCGACGACGCAGCGGCCGAGCTGGGCGAGCAAGGCGGGGCGGTCGGCTGCGCTCGGCGCGGGCGCGGCGGAAGCGGCCCCGGACGCGGCGATCGGCCCGGCGCTGCGCTGCCTCCGGTCTTCCCAGCGCCAGAGCGCTTCGGCGACCGCGCCCCTCAGGACGAGATTGTCGATCCGCATGTAGCGGAAGCGCGCGCACACGGTGCGGCGCGTGAAGCGGTGGCCGGTGAGCTGATCGATGATCGCGGACTGCTGCGGCGAGTTGAGCGGCGTTTCGAGCAGCGACAGCGCCCGCGGCCGGTGAACCCGCACGATGCAGTCCGCCCATTCGCGAAGATACATGGCGGCGGCAGGATCTGCGGCGACGTTGTCGACCGGCGCGCGGGCGATGCGGGAGTTGAGCGGCACCTCCTCGCTATCGTCGCCGGTGCGATCGATGACGGTCTCTTCTCCGTTGCTCCGCGCAGGGGGCGCGCCGGCGGGCGGCGTGGCCGCCGGCGCCGGGCTTGCCTGCAGAGCCAGAGCGGCGGCGATCGCGAGGAGGGCCATCGGCTCAGTTCCTGCCGTTGCTGGTGCCTTCGAAACCGCACGACTTGGCGCCGCAGCGGGCGGCGTTCTGGATGTCGCGGCGGAGCTGCTCGCGGTCCGCTTCGAACTGGACCCACTGGGCCGCGGTCAGGCAGCGGCGGACCGGACGGAGGCGCGAGCCGAGCTCCATCTGGACTTCGCGGCAGATCGTGCGGTCCGGGTTGTCCTGCGCCATGGTGACGGCATCGGCCTGCACGCCCATCGCGAAGCCGACCTCGCTCACATACCAGCGCTCGCCGTCGCGGTGCTGCGGCCGGAAGTCGCCGCGGCGGAGCTGTGCGAGGACGATCTGGCCGACCAGGGTCTCGAGCGCCTCGCACCCCGCCTCGTGGATGACGACCTCGACGGGCGTTCCGTCCGCCTGCATCGAAATGGCGAAGGGGACGACGATGTTGAAGCGCCGCTCGGTCGCGCCTTCGAGCCGGCAGCGGCCGTCGGCGATCATCGCCTCGACGCGGCGGTGCATCTCGTTCTCCGGCATCCGGCGCTCGAGCCGGATCAGCTCGGGAAACTCCGCGGGATCGAAGCGGCCGACGTCGACCTGGACGCTCGCCGCGGAGCCGGTCGCAGGTTGGGCGGCGGGCTGGAGGAACGAGAGGAACAGGGCTGCGAGCATCGACATGGCGACTCTCCTTGGGCGCGGCGCGGTCGCGCGCCAGGGGGAGAAGTGTACGCTACCGTAATATTACGTCAATATGGATCGATCCGGCGTGCCGCGGCGCCATCTGCGCTCTTGCCGCGGAGGCCAGCCCTGCCCAGAGTGAGCCGCTTATGCAGACCGATGCCGCGGGCCGCCGCACCCTCCTCCTCTTCGCCCTCGCCTCGCTCGCCGCCGTCGCGGCGGGGGCGGCGACCCTCGCCGCGGCGGGGTCCGGGTCGTGGCTGCGCAACCCGATCGCCTGGTGCGTGGGCGCGCTGCTCGGCGGCGCGCTCTACGCGGGCGGACGGGCCTCGTGGGTGCGGAGCGCGGCGCTCGTGCTGGCGCCTGTGGGACTCGCCGCCACCCTGGTGGCGGCGCCGGTGGACGGGGTTCACCGCTGGATCGACGCCGGGCCGCTGCACGTCAACCTTGCGGCCCTGCTCCTTCCCGCGATGATCGTCGCAGCGGGGTTGGCCGGGATCACGTCGCGCCTTGCCGCGGCCGCTTCGGCGGCGGCTGCGATCCTCCTCGTCCTGCAGCCGGATGCGTCGCAGGCCACGGCCCTCGCCGCCGCGGCTGCCGTCCTTCTCGCCCGCTCCGGCGGACCCGTGGCGCTTCGGGCGGGACTGGCCGTGCTGTTCGCCGGCGCGGCGGCCGCCGCCTGGCTGCGGCCCGATCCGCTGCAGCCCGTGGCGGAAGTGGAGGAGATATTCGGCCTCGCTTTCGCCTCCATACCGATCCTGGCCGGGCTCGGCGCGCTGGCGCTCGCCGCGGCCGCGGCGGCGCCGCTGGGCCTTGCGCGGCGCGGCAACAGCGCCGATGCGGCGCTCGCCCTCTTCGCCTATTTCGCAGTCACCGCGCTCGCCCCGCTCGCCGGCGCCTATCCGGTGCCGCTCATGGGCCTCGGGATGAGCTTCCCGGTCGGCTGGTGGCTCGGCGCCGCCCTTCTCTGCGCCGGCATCGGCAAGGGCGCGGCCGATGGCTGAGCGGACGGTACGCGCCCTGTTCGCGACCATGTTCTACGAAGGCGCGCTTGGCGACGAGGGGCTGCTGGCGGAGCTCGACGGCGCCTGCCGTTCGCTTGCAGCGGAGGACGAGGCCGGGAAGCGCTGGTCTCGGGCGCACGGTTATCGCGGCTACACCTCCTACGCTTCGCTGAACGACCTCACGCTGCGCGACCCGCGCTTCGCCGATCTCGTCCGCCTCCTCGACCGGCACGCCGCCGCCTTCGCGCGGGATTGCGCGATGGACCTCGGGCGGCGGCGGCCGAAGCTCGACAGCCTCTGGGTGAACGTCCTCAAGCCCGGCGGCGCGCATAGCGGGCATATCCATCCGCATTCGATCCTCTCGGGCACCGTCTACATCGCGGTGCCGCCCGGCTCCGGCGCACTCAAGCTCGAGGATCCGCGCCTCCCGATGATGATGGCCGCCCCGTCCCGCGCGCCGGACGCGCCGGAGGCCCTGCGCACCTTCGTCTATGCCGAGCCGAAGCCCGGCAGCGTGTTCCTCTGGGAAAGTTGGCTGCGCCACGAGGTGGTCGCCGGCAGCGGCCCCGCCCGGTCCGGGGGCGAACGGATCAGCATCAGCTTCAACTATCGCTAGCGGCAAGCTCCAGCCGGGCTGAGAGGCTGCGAGGGCGTCACCCACCTCGTTCGTCCCGAGCGCAGTCGAGGGGCGCTGCACGGAGTCGGAGGCTGCGCCCCTCGACTTCGCTCGGGACGAACGAGTCCTGCCTCCGGCCGTGCTTCCCATGATCGCGCATCGTCGGCCGCAAAGCCGCGCTGCGCCGCCGCATTCTATCCGCAATGCTCCTTGGCGCAGGCCCTCAGCGGCGGCGGCGGCGCCGCGGCGGCTCCGGCCGTGGCAAAGGCTGCATCACGTTGGCGAGGGCGAGCCGTGCGACGCTGCGGCCGATCCCCTCGCCCGCCTCGTTGGAGAAGCGATAGTGGACGCCGCCGAGCGTGCGCGAGAGGGAGACTTCGCGCACCCAATCGTCCCAGCTCGCCATCACCTGGACGGCGGCGTTGGGGATGGAGCGCGAGCTCACCCTGACGCCGGTCGCCGGGCGCGGCCCAACCTCGCGGGTCATGACCTCCGCGACGGCGCCGGCATAGGAGCAGTGGGCGCACGGATATTCCGGGTGGTTGGGCGTCGCGATCAGCGGCTCCCACGCGGGCTCCGGCGCGGTCGCGGGATTGCCGTCCTCCTCGCCGTTGCGGATGGCGGTGACCGGGCGCCAGAAATTGTAATGGAGCTTGGCGTCCGCGGTCGCCATGCTGGCGTCGTCGGACGCCATGGCCATGAGCGCGAACAGCCGGGCATTCTCGACCGGGCGCCGGCCCGGCGCGTCGGCGGCGAGGCGGAGGGAGGGCGTCATGTCCGGCGTGATCCGGTAGCGCGCCATCAAGGTCTGCTGCGGCGTGCGTTCGCGGCTTTCGCGGGCGCCGAGGCGGCGGACCTCGTCATAATCGCGGGCCCAGCGCTCGCTGGTGAGCGCGGGCGGCGGCGGTGGACGCACGGCATCGACGCTCGGCAGGATCCACGGCCGGAAGGCGGTGCTCCACGGCTCGAAGACCGGAAGCTGGGTCGGCACCCACTCGCCGGCCCTGGTGCGCGGCCGGTAGGGAGACTGCGCCGCGGCGGGATCGATGCCGCCCGCGCCGATCGAGGCGCGCGCCGCCGCCTCGCCGATCAGCCGCCCGGCCTCGCGCTTGGCCGGGTCCGCGACCGCTTCCATGGCAACGGCATAGGTTTCCTCCAGCGCGGCGCGCTGCGCGGGATAATAATGGAGCAGCACATGGTGCGCCGCCGTCACCGCCGCCGCATCCTGCGACGCGGCCGGGTCGCCCTGCGGAAAATCGAGATAGCTGCGGTAGCGCCGGTCGATCGCGTTCAGCGCCTCGAACATGGCGAGCGACACCCGCGTCTGCGCCCGCGACAGCTCGGGATCACGCGGCGGCGGGGTGGTCGCTCCGCCCCCGCCCACGCCGGCGCTCGCCGCCGCGATGCGCTGCGCAAACTCGACCCACTCGCAGACCGTGTCCGCGGAGGCCGGCTGCGCCGCCCCGGCCGTCAGCGCCGCAAGCGCGCACGCCGCCTTCCAGAAATGCCGCATCTTCCCCTCCCCCGACTCGCATCCCGGGAGAAGCCTAGCACATCAGCCTGCCGAAGGGAGCGGCGGGGCTCAGTCCCCCGACGCGGCCGCGGGAGCGGGCTCCGCGCGCAGATCGACCACCCGGTCGCGGTCGTAGGCGAGCACGCCCTCGATCGGCGGGTGGCGGTCGATCTCGACGGCGAAGAAGTTGGGCATCTTGCCCGCGGCGCGTAGCGGTGCTCTTCACCCCCTGAGATCCCGGCCTCCGCCGGGATGACGGTTTGGCATGGGCAGGGCCGCCGCCGCCCGGCGCCGCAGCGCGCAGGCGGCTAGCCGCGGCGCGCGCGGCCCTCTATCAGCCGCTCCAAAGCAAAGGCTTCGGAGTAGAAAATGGGTTTTCGTTGCGGGATCGTCGGGCTGCCCAATGTCGGCAAGTCCACCTTGTTCAATGCGCTGACCGAAACGGCGGCGGCCCAGGCGGCGAATTATCCATTCTGCACGATCGAGCCCAATGTCGGCCGCGTCGCCGTTCCCGATCCGCGACTCGACAAGCTGCAGGAAGTCGCCAAGAGCGCGAGCAAGATCGAAACCCAGCTCGAATTCGTCGACATCGCCGGTCTCGTGCGCGGCGCCTCCAAGGGCGAAGGGCTCGGCAACCAGTTCCTCGGCAACATCCGCGAGGTGGACGCGATCGTCCACGTCCTGCGCTGCTTCGAAGGCGGCGACGTGACCCACGTGGAGGGCCGGGTCGATCCGATCGCCGACGCCGACACGGTCGAGACCGAGCTCATGCTCGCCGACCTCGAAAGCCTCGAAAAGCGCGTCCCCGCCCTCGCCAAGAAGGCGACGCAGGGCGACAAGGAGGCCAAGGTCCAGGCGTCCGTCCTCGGCCAGGCGCTGGAGCTGCTGCGCGATTCCAAGCCCGCGCGCCTCGTCCAGCCGAAGGACGCCGAGGAAAAGCTCGCCTTCGAGCGCGCCCAGCTCCTCACCGCCAAGCCGGTCCTCTACGTCTGCAACGTCGACGAAGGCGACGCCGCCGAGGGCAATGCCCACAGCGCCCGCGTCTTCGAGAAAGCGGCCGCGGAGGACGCCCGCGCCGTCATCGTCTCGGCGGCGATCGAGGCGGAGATCGTCACCATGGCGCCTGAGGACCGCGGCGAGTTCCTGTCCGATCTCGGCCTCGTCGAGACCGGCCTCGCCCGCGTCATCCGCGCCGGCTACGACCTCCTCCACCTCATCACCTTCTTCACCGCCGGCCCCAAGGAATCGCGCGCCTGGACGGTGGAGAAAGGCGCCCGCGCGCCGCTGGCCGCCGGCGTCATCCACACCGATTTCGAACGCGGCTTCATCCGCGCCGAAACCATCGCCTTCGACGATTACGTCGCTTTCAATGGCGAAGCGGGCGCCCGCGAAGCCGGCAAGCTCCGCTCGGAAGGCAAGGAATATATCGTCCAGGACGGCGACGTCATGCTCTTCCGCTTCAACGTGTAGGGGGGCGGCAGCGGCCGCGCGTTTTCTTTGGCATTGGAGCGGGTGAAGGAGGAGGGAGCTTTATGCGGACACTCGGACGGAGCGGGCTCGAGACCCCTCCGCTCATCTTCGGCGGCAACGTCTTCGGCTGGACGGCGGACGAGGCGACGAGCTTCGACTTGCTCGACCGCTTCGCCGCAGGCGGCGGCACGATGATCGACACGGCGGACACCTATTCCGCCTGGGCGCCCGGCAATGTCGGCGGCGAATCCGAGACGATCATCGGCAACTGGCTGAAGCGCCGCGGCCGCCGCGACGACGTCCTGATCGCGACCAAGGTCGGCTTCGACGGCGGCCTCGGCGCGGCCAACATCGCCCGCGCGATTGACGGCTCGCTGCGCCGTCTCGGCACCGACTATGTCGATCTCTATTATTCGCACCGCGACGGCACCGAAGCGCCGCTCGAAGAGACGCTCGAAGCGTTCGACAGGCTCGTGAAGGCGGGCAAGGTGCGGGCGCTCGGCGCCTCGCAGATCGAGCCGGACCGCCTCGAACGCGCGCTGGAGATCAGCCGCGAGGCGGGGTGGACCGGCTACTGCGTGCTGCAGACCTGGTACAACCTCGTCGATCGGCCGAAATACGAAGGCGCCCTCGCGGCCGTGGTCGAGCGGCACGGCCTCGGCATGTGCGCCTTCTTCTCGCTGGCGAACGGCTATCTCACCGGCAAGTATCGGAGCCGCGACGATCTCGGCCAGAGCGTGCGCAGCGACCGCGTCGAGGACTATATCGCCGGCAACGGCCCGCGCGTGCTCGCCGCGCTCGACGAGGTCGCGGCGCAGACCGGCGCGACCCCGGCGCAGGTCGCCCTCGCCTGGACCGCGGCGCAGCCCACCGTCACCGCCCCCATCGCCAGCGCGCGTACGGTGGAGCAGCTCGACGAACTGCTCGGCAGCCTGGAGCTGACGCTGAGCGCGGACCAGATCAAGTGCCTCGAGGCGGCCAGCTTCGCATAACCAGCACCCAACGCCACCCGGCGCGGATCAGGGGATACGGTGCTCGTCCAGCCAGCGCAGCGTCCCGATCAGGCCTTTCTCCATGGCTTCGCTGCGAAGGGTGGCGCCGTCCTCCTTCGCGACGCGCGGGTTCGCACCGGCGCGAAGCAAGGTGAGGGCGATGCGATCGTCGTGCGTCCAGAGGATCGCCGGACCATCCGGGCCGGCGACGTCCGGCCGGGCACCGAGCGCAAGCAGCATTTGCGTGTGGCCGAGATCCTGGCTGTAGAAGAGCGGCGGGCTCCCATGATTGTCGCGCAGGTTCGGATCCGCGCCGAGGCGGACCAAAGCCGCGGCGAAGGCGCGAACCTCCTCCGGGACACGGCGGTCGCAAAAGGAGGGTCGCCGCACCAGCATGTGGAACACGCCCCAGCCGTCCTCCCCCGCGCGGCCTCGCGGCGAGGCGCCGGCGCGGACCAGCGCTTCGGCGATCGCCTCCTCGCAGCCGCTGCCATGCTGAACGAACCAGCGGCCGAGCTCGCCGTCGGGCACCCTCTCCAGCCAGCCTCGATCCGCGAGCGAGGCGAAGAGCCGAACCTGGCCGCGGCGAACGGCACGCTCGAGCAGCAGCCGCCCGAGCGGCATAGCCGCGGCATTCTCCTCGGCGAACGGCCGATCGAGAGGGACGCCGCGGGCGAGGAAATCGAGATAGAGTGCTTCGGGAGCACGATCGTCGGCCGCCAGGAGGATGCGGGTTGCCTCCTCAGAGGCGAAGTCGAAGCCTCGCGCCGCGAGAGCTGCGGCCGTGTCCGCGCTGCCCCTGACGAACCGGTCGATCCCGGCGGCGTTGTCGACCGCGTCCTGGAGTGCGGTAACCGCATCCGGCATGCCGACGAGTTCGCCCACGCGATCGAGCACGCTCTTGCTCGACCGGCCCGATGCGAACACGAGTGTCGTATCGGGTGCGTCGCTGACCTGCGCGGCGTAGCGATCGTCGAGCCCGAAGAAGCGGGCGGCGCGGAATCGCTCCACCAGCGCCTCCACGTCGGCTTGTGGTATGCGCCACACATGTTCGCCGGGGACGAGGATGGGCCGGAAGTTTGGATTGGTGCGCGAACCCGTGGGCTGCGTCGTCAATCGCACGGCGCCGTTGCCGGAAATCTCCACCCGGTATGCCGGGCACCAGCCGAAGCAAGGCGTGCGTTCGAGCACGATCCGCAACCGATCATAGTCAACCGACGGAAAAGGAGCCGCGGGGTCCGCCGAGCGCTCGCCGGGAAGATATTCGACGTGAACTGCGCCCACGGCGGTGATCGGCGCCCCGTCGAGAGTGAAAGGCAGGAAGCGCCATGCGCGCACCGCCGCGAGGACGGCGGCGGGAGCCGGAGGCTCGTGCGGCCGCGCGTTCTGCCGAGCGCTTAGCACCCGGCCGTCCGCGCCGATCTCGATGGCATATTCGGCCGTACCGCGCATCCCCGCTCCGCTCACGCGCATCGGGCTCTCGCCCTCGATGCGCTGGCCGACGATGTCCTGCTGCGGAACCGCGACGCGCGGCGCCTGCCCGGCGCGGGACGTGTGTGCCGCTCCAGCCAACGCAGCCGCCACGGCGGCGATGAGCACGATCTTGCGCAAGACGTCTCCTTCCGGATCATCAGTCTGCGCGATCTCACATCCTTTTGCGATGCCGATCTTGCATCCGCGCGGCGCCTCGGGCTGGCATCCCGGTTGCGATCTGCTACCGTTCTCGCGTTCGGGAGGAGTGCTCATGATCTATTTCGAGGATCTGGTCGTCGGCGAGGAGGCCTATCTCGGCAGTTACGAGGTCACGCGCGATGAAGTGATCGAGTTCGCGCGCAAGTTCGATCCTCAGCCCTTCCATCTCTCCGACGAGGCGGCGGCGAAGACTCATTTCGGGCGGCTGGCGGCGAGTGGCTGGCATACCTGCGCGATGACCATGGCGGTGATCGCCCGCAACGTCGTCGAGACGGAGCAGGCGGGGCTCGGCTCCCCGGGCGTCGACGAACTGCGCTGGCTGAAGCCGGTCTTTCCCGGCGACACGCTCCATGTCCGCTCGAAGATCGTCGAGACGCGGCCGTCGCGCTCCAAGCCGGAAATCGGCTCCTTCCGCTCGGAATGCACCGTCACCAATCAGGACGGCGTGTCGGTCCTCACCTTCACGTCCATCGTCCTGATGCGGCGGCGGCCGGCCTCCTCCCCACCGGTAGGTGGGGAGGGGGACCATGCGTAGCATGGTGGAGGGGTAGAGGCGCAGGCCGTCGTTATTGGTCGTAGCGAGACGCGCTCACCGTCCTTTACCCCTCCACCACCCTTCGGTGGTCCCCCTCCCCCCGAGCTTCGCTCGCGGGGAGGATTCAGGATCAATCGCGCCGGTCGCGGCGGTTTTCGCGGCGGAGGCCGCGATAATCCTGGCGCTGCTCGCGGCGATAGTCGCGGCGGTCCTGGCGGCGGTCCTGGCGGAACTGGTCGCGGGTGACTTCGCCGCGCTGCAGCGCGCCCCGGTCGTCGCGCCGCTCCTGGCGGAACTCGCGATTGTCGCCGCGCCGGTCCTGGCGATAGTCGCGGTAGTTGCCGCGCACCTCCCGCCGGTCCTCGCGATACTCCCGGCGGTCGCTGCGATCCCAGCCGTCCCAGCGCTCCCAGCGCCGGTCGTTCCAGTTGCGCCCGGCATAGCGGCCGCGGCGGCCTTCCCAATAGCTGCGCTGGTGATCGTTCCAGCGATACGGGCGACGGTAGCTGTCGTAGACGTAGATGCCGTAGCCGGGATAATAATAATCGCCGTACCAGCCGTACCACGGGTCGCCGTAGCCGGCGCTGCCGTAGCAATCGTCGTAATAGGGGTCGCAGTGGCCGCCATAGCCGCCGCCGTAGCCGACCGCGACGCCTCCGTAGCCATATCCGTCACCGTAGGCGCAGGCGCCCAGCGACAGTCCGGAAGCGAGGGCAAGGGCGGCGATGCGGAGACGGCGGAACGACGGCATGGCGACAGGCTCCCGAAAACGCTTGGAGGGTAACCGGCTGAAAACGGACGAGCTTCGGCCGGGTTCCTCGTGCGTAATGATTGGGCGCAGCGGCGGCCGGCCGCTAGTGGTCCGAGGCCGTCATCCCGGCCCTTCGACTGCCTGCAAGGCAGGCGCTCAGGGTAAACCTCAGCCTCCGGCTGAAGGCCGGGATCTCAGGGGGTGATGGACACAGCGCAATTGGAGCGCTGCACTTGCTCGGCGCTCTTCACCCGCTGAGATCCCGGCCTCCGGGGTCCCCGCAAAGTATTACTTTGCGGGGTGCCCCTGCGCCGGGATGACGTCTCGCTCCTCCGCTCCACGATCGACGGGAGGAAAACCCGACTTCGCGCAGGTCTTACCCGGCAATCCCCGCGTCGCGCTTGGCGGCTTCGCTCTTGGCCTGGTTCTCGGGATCGAGCGGCCCCGCGATGCGGACGGTGCGCTTCGCCGTCGACCAGACGTTCTTGTAGGCGAGGTAGGAGAGGATCGACGCGAAGAGCAGGAAGATCATCACGGCCAGGCCCGAGCGGTGGCGGCGCTGGAGGTTCGGCTCGGCCGTCCAGGTGAGGAAGGCGGAGACGTCGTTCGCCATCTGGTCGATCGTCGCCGGCGTGCCGTCGGCGTAGGCGACCTGGCCGTTGCGCTGGATTGGCGGCGGCATGGCGATGTTCAAATTCGGGAAATAGGGGTTGAAGTGCAGCCCTTGGCCCGGCCGATTGTCCTCCGGCAGCGCCTCGCCGTCACGGTTGCGGTAGGTCTGCGGGTTGCGATAGCCCGTCAGCAGCGAGGCGATATATTCGGCGCCTCCGTGGCGCGCCTTGACGATCAGCGACAAATCGGGCGGCAGCGCATTGTTGTTGGCGGCGCGCGCGGCGACTTCGTTGGCGTAGGGCGACGGGAAGCGGTCCGCCGGCAGGCCCGGGCGGCTGGCCGCCTCGCCGGTGTCCGGGTTGATCGAGGGCACCTGGAATTCGGATGCGATCTTGCGGACCTCGGCCTCGTTATAGCCGATCTCCGAGAGGTTACGGAAGGCGACGTAGCTCAGGCTGTGACAGCTCGCGCAGACTTCGCGGTAGACCTGGAAGCCGCGCTGGAGCTGCTGGTTGTCGAACTTGCCGAACGGACCGTCCGTCGAAAAGGCGATGTTGCGCGGATGCTCGTGAAATGCATGCTCCGGCGACTCGTGATGCTCCGTCGTCAGGTAGCGATACGTGTCGGAGAAGAACGACACGCTCGCGACCAGCACGAAGCCGAACCCGATCAGGATGCCCAACAAACGAACCATGACCGACTCTATCCCTTAATGTGCCGGCTGCGGCTGCGTGCCGCTGCCGTCCGTCGTCGTCCCCACCGTCGTTGCCGCCGGGCGCGTGCCGTAGGGCGCCGATTCCTCCGCCTCGCCGTGAAGCACGCTCGCCGAGATCGAGCTGGGCAGCGGCAGCGTCCGCTCGGTCTTGGAGAGGATCGGGAGGATGATGAGGAAATGTGCGAAATAATAGATCGTGCCGAGCTGGCTGATCATCACATAGGGCTGCTCGGCCGGCTTGCCGCCGACATAGCCCAGGATCAGGATGTCGACGACCAGCACCCAGAAGAAGATCCGGAACGTCGGCCGGTAATTGCCCGAGCGGACCGGCGACGGATCGAGCCAGGAGAGGAAGAAGAGGAGGATGATGGCGCCGAACATGGCGATCACGCCCCACAGCTTCGCCGGCAGGATGAAGTCCACCGTGAAGGCGCGAAGGATCGCGTAGAAGGGCCAGAAATACCATTCCGGCACGATCTCGGCGGGAGTCGCCAGCGGGTTCGCCGGAATGTAATTGTCCGCATGGCCCAGATAATTGGGCGCGTAGAAGATGACCGCGGCGAGCAGCAGCATGAAGATGGCGATGCCGAACCCGTCCTTCGCCGTATAGTAAGGGTGGAAGGGCAGAGTGTCCTGCGGCGTCTTGACGTCGACGCCCGTCGGATTGCCCGAGCCCGGAATGTGCAGCGCCCAGATGTGGAGGATGATCACGCCGGCGATCACGAAGGGCAGCAGATAGTGCAATGAGAAGAAGCGCGTCAGCGTCGACTGGTCGGGCGCGAAGCTGCCGAGCAGCCAGGTCTGGAGCGACTCGCCGATCAGCGGAATGGCGCCGAACAGGCCGGTGATCACCTTGGCGCCCCAGAAGCTCATCTGCCCCCAGGGAAGGACGTAGCCCATGAAGGCCGTCGCCATCATCAGCAGGAAGATGACGAGTCCGAGCAGCCACACCATCTCGCGCGGCGCCTTGTAGGAGCCGTAATAAAGGCCGCGGAAGATGTGGATGTAGGTGACGATGAAGAAGAAGCTCGCGCCGTTTGCGTGGGCGTAGCGCAGGAACCAGCCCTGGTTCACGTTGCGCATGATGTGCTCGACCGACTGGAAGGCGGTGTCGGCATTGGCGTTGTAGTGCATCGCGAGCACGATGCCGGTGACGATCTGCAGCGTCAGCGCGATGCCGGCGAGGACGCCGAAATTCCAGAAATGGTTGAGGTTGCGCGGCACGGGATAGCCGCCGCCGACCGCGCCGTAGACGAGGCGCGGAAGCGGCAGCCGCTGGTCGATCCAGCGCATGAAGCCGGACTTGGGTTCGTAGGCCTGGGCCCAGGGAAACGCCATCTTTGCTACCTCAGCCGATCCGGACCGTCGTGTCCGTGGTGAATTCGTATTCCGGCACTTCGAGATTGAGCGGCGCCGGGCCGCTGCGGATCCGACCCGCCGTGTCGTAGTGCGAGCCGTGGCACGGGCAGAAATAGCCCTGATAATCGCCGCGATTCTCGCCCTCCGCCGTGCCCAGCGGGACGCAGCCCAAGTGGGTGCAGACGCCGAGCGTGATCAGCCACTGCGGCTTGCCCTCGGCGGTCCGGTCGGCGAGCGACTGCGGATCGCGAAGCGAGCCGACGTCCACCTGGTTGGCCGACTGGATCTCGGCCGGCGTCAGGTGGCGGATGAAGATCGGCTGCTTGCGCCAGATCGTCTTGATCGCCTGCCCGGGCTGGATCGCGGAGACGTCGACGTCGATCGAGGCCAGCGCCAGCACGTCCGCCGACGGGTTCATCTGGTTGACGAGCGGAAAGGCGACCGCCGCCACGCCGATGCCGCCGGCCGCGACCGCCGCGATGTTGAGGAAGTCGCGGCGCCGGACGCCGTCGCCGCTCCCGCCCTCGTGGCCGCCATGCCCGCCGTCTCCGCGGAGGGCCGCGCCGTCTTCGGGCGCCGCGGGGCCCGTCCCTTGATGATCAACCGTCGCCATAGAAACCTTCAGCGATCCAAAACAGGAGTGCGTGACACCGCTTGCGCTTCGCAGCGAAGCACGATGAACGCCACACGTGCCGCGCCGGAAGAGACCCCCTGGCGGCTCGCGGCGCCTGATAGCCGCGTGGCGCGCCATTTGCCAACAGCGATTTTCCCGCGAGCGCGCGGGGCGCATAGTTGGGGCTATGGCGGGGCTTGCGGCGAGAGGAGGCGGCGCTGCCTGAATGTGTGCGGCGGTTCCCTGGACAAGCGTCGTTTGGTGGCTTCGCAAGCCACGAAGAAGGGAAAGCCGCAAAGGGCTGCGGCAGCGGGAACGCCTGTGGCATCCGGGAGGCGACGGCTGATCGCGCCGCCACGGCGGCGCTGGAACGGCAACGGTCGCGGTGGTGGACGGAGGACGCATCGACGATCCTCCTTCCTCGTTCTTTTCGCGGCTTCCCTTCTTTGCGGCTTGCGAAGCCAACCCTTCCTTCCGCCCGGATTGCGTCGCCCCGCCGGGGCCGCCAAGGACAGCGCATGCGCATCGCCCTCTTCGAGCCCGACCAGGCCGGCAACGTCGGCACCATCCTGCGCTCCGCCGCCTGCTTCGGCGTGCCCGTCGACGTGATCGAGCCCTGCGGCTTCCCCTTCTCCGACCGAGCCCTCAAACGCGCAGGCATGGACTACGCCGCCCTGGCCGAAGTGAAGCGCCACCCCGACTGGACCGCCTTCGAAGCGAGCGTCCAAGCCCGCCTCATCCTCTTCACCACCGCCCCGGACGCCCTCCCCCTCCCCCACGCGACCTTCCAGCCAACCGACACCCTCCTCTTCGGCTCCGAAAGCCGCGGCGCACCGGCCGAGGTGCATACGCGGGCGGACATGCGGGTGCGAATCCCGCAGGTGGAGGGGACACGATCACTGAACCTCGCGGTGGCGGCGGGGATCGGAGTGGCGGAGGCGCTTCGGCAGGTGGGGCCGTGGGCACGATAAACGCAACTCTGTCTTTAGCCAGCTACAACGATGGTGACAATAATAGCACCGATGCCGAGCACCGTTGCTAGTGCGGCACTAACAACAGAGAGCAAATTAGTTCGTTTAGTTGCCTTTTCTTGCGCAGCGCTGTTCGATATCTGCACCTCCAACAGTTTGTTGATCACGTCTGCTTGCTTTGCTGAGAGATCTACAAGCGCATCAAACTTTTTGCTGACGCCGGCTAGGTGCTCATTTGTTTCTTTGATCGGGTTTGGGGGAATGTACAAATCTGGTAGGTCGGGAGTGACCGACCTGTACTGAGATGGCCCTTCAAGCTCGGCCATATAGCGCTCTATTTCGCTGCTGGCGGTTGGTTGGATTGCCATACCTGCCGCTTTATCGGCTAGCGATCCCGCACCGAATACATCATGCATATGGTCTCGAGACTTTCGATATTCGCTCAAGCTTCCACCTAGCGCATTCCTGATCTCCTGATCCGCCAAGGAGCCGTTAAGTCCGAACTTACCCGCGGCGCCGACACTCTCGCGTATTGACCTCGCCACAACGTCAGCAGCGGTAAGCGGTGACTTCAGGGTCTCAGCGATGCGTTGCGCCGCGGATGTTCCGAAATGAGGAAAATCGTGACGCATTCCTGCAGCACTTGCGAGATCGCCTATGTCCTTCATGCCACGCTCCTTCTTTGAGGAACATAAGTAGCACAGATGACCGCACAAATCTACTTAGTAGCCGGACAGTGAGCTTGTTTTTTACCACTCCTCGCGGGGAAGCTCGGGGCGGTCATAAGTCGCGAATCACGAAGCGCCTGACACGCTAAAAGCGGCGCGACGGGAAGCCGGTGAACGCCACCCGCTCACACCTTCCGATCTGGACGGTCGTAGTGTCACCAATCTGCTCGGATCGAGAGAATGTGCCCGTCTCCCGGTTCACCGAGGCGTAGGCGTTCCTTGCACCATCCCGCCGGACTTCGAAGGTGATCGTCGTTGCGGTCACCTCAGTTAGGTCGCGTGTTACTGCGCACTCACCGCGGCACCAACGGTAATCGCGCACGTCCACCCGATAGACATCTCGGAAGTGAACCGAATTTGCAGATCGTGCGCTGCCGTTCCTCGAAGTTTCGGTTCCCGTGCATACTAGATTGAAGGCCACGAGCATGAGAGTGCCGGGCATCAGGGAAGTCATCTCTGCTTCTCCCCGGCCCCGCGAAAGCACCGATCAACGTGGTTCACGTTCCCAGCGCCTTCACCACCAGCCGCCGGATCGCCTCCGGTCGCGTCGGCAGGTCCGGTTCCTCCTTCCGCCACTCGTCGATCTGCTTCAGCAAATCCGGTTGGACGCGGGTGCCGATGAACGTGCCGGTTTGCGCCGGACGCTTTTTTCGGAGGTTCGTGTTATCGCGACTTGTATCGTTCACCGGCCAGTGTTATCGACGCGGCGAGCCGAGAGGAAGCGCCAACTTCCTCCCGGCTCTGACCATGACCACCTTATGTGGAGGTGACGATGGCTGGCCCCGTGTCTAGCATCAGCCGAAGGCGCGTCCTAGGCGCCGCGGCAGCGGTTCCCGTGCTGCTTGCGGGCGGCGCCGCGGCGGCGGCCGTAACCGATGATCCTTCCACTCCTCTCCCCTCCCCTGCCCGGCGGCTGTGGGCGTGCAGGCTTGCGCGGCACCGGCGGCTCGCGGCGGCGGCCGAGGAGGCGGCGGAGACGGGGTGGTTCCGGGCGGCGAACGAGCTTTACGCGCGGGAGGCGGCGGCGCTGGCGGCGCGGTTCGGGAGCTGGGAGGCGGCGCGGGCTTCCGCCGAGGGCGGCGCGGAGGCAGAGGCGGCGTGGCGGCGAATGGACGAGGCCGAGGAGGCTTATTGGGCGCGCTGCACGGACCCGATGCAGGATGCGGCGGTGTCGGTGGCGCTGACGCCTGCGCCGGGGATCGCAGCGGTGCGGGAGAAGATCGGGGTGATGCGCGCGGCGGGGCTGCCGGAGCTGGGGCGGATGAAGCGGGATTGCTTCGAGGTGCTGATGGAGGATCTTGGGCGGTTGGGTGCGTAGTTTCGGGGCGCTGCAGTGGCGATTTGCTTCTCACCCGCTGAGGTCCCGGCCTTCCCGGGATGACGTGTCTCGCTCCCGGTGCGCTGAACCGGAGGGCGCTCTCGGAAGTTGGAGCGGTGACGGCAGCAGGAGAATGATCGTGCAGGATGGAGACAAGGCGGGCGGCGGCGGGGAGAGCCGGCCGCAGCGGGGCGGCGAAGGCGGGACCACGCGCTTCGGGATGGAAGAGGGCGACAACACGGACGTTCCGGCGACCGGCGGTCCGGATGCGGGCGAGGATGGCAACGAGGCGGACTCCGACTCGTCAGGCGGCTAGCGCTTGCATGCGGCGCGCGCGCGCGGCAACGGGCTCGGCATGAGCGAGCTCGATCACGAACAGCAGGCGGCGCGGGACTGGTTCGAAGGGCTGCGCGACCGCATCTGCACCGAATTCGAAGCGATCGAGCGCGAGGCCGGATCGGGCGCGCGCTTCGAGTTCATGCCGTGGGACCGCGCGGACCATGAAGGCGCGCAGGGCGGCGGCGGCGTGCGCGGGGTGATGAAGGGCGAGGTGTTCGAAAAGGTCGGAGTCAACGTCTCCACCGTGTTCGGCCGCTTCAGCCCGGATTTCGCCAAGTCGATTATGGGGGCCGAGGAGGATCCCCGATTCTTCGCGACCGGCATCAGCCTCGTCGCCCACATGGCGAACCCGCACGTGCCGGCCGTCCACATGAACACCCGCTTCCTCGCGACGACGAAGCGCTGGTTCGGCGGCGGCGCGGACTTGAACCCGCCCATCCCATATGAGGAGGATACGGCCGACTTCCACGCCCGGCTGCGCGCCGCCTGCGCCGCCCACGACCAGACCTATTACGACCGCTTCTCGAAATGGGCGGACGAGTATTTCTTCATCCCGCACCGCGGCGTCCATCGCGGCGTCGGCGGCATCTTCTATGACCATCTCGAGTGCAAGGCGCCGGGCGAGGGCGGCACGTTCGAGGAGCATTTCGGCTTCACCCGCGACGTCGGCGAGGCGTTCCTCGACGTGTTCCCGCGCATCGTGCGGCGGCGGATCGGCGCCCCGTTCACCGATGCCGACAAGGCCCGGCAGCTCGAATGGCGCGGCCGCTATGCCGAGTTCAACCTCATCTACGACCGCGGCACCCTGTTCGGCCTCAGGACCGGCGGCAACGTCGATGCCATCCTGATGAGCCTCCCGCCGCTCGCGACGTGGAACTGAGGGGCCGGGAGCTGAGGGGCCGGGAGCTGAGGATCGGGAAGCTGAGAGGAGCGCGGCCGTGGCCCTGATCGACATCCCGCCGGGCCATGTCGGCGCGGTGGTGACCTTTCTCGAAATGACGGAGCGGCCGAAGCCGGCACCCGTGCCTGAGGCGCCGCTTCAGATGGTGCGGTGGCGGGAGGTCGATCCGGTGAAGTACCGGCTGCTGTTCGAGCGGGTCGGCGCCAACTGGCTGTGGTATTCCCGGCTCGCAATGGGCGATGCCGCCCTGCTCGCCGAGGTCGCCGAGGTCCATGCGGTGGTCGACCGGCGGCGGATCGAGGTCGGCATGCTCGAGCTCGATTTCCGGCGCGAAGGCGAGTGCCTGGTCCGCTTCCTCGGCCTCGTGCCGGAGCTCGCCGGGCGCGGGCTCGGCCGCTGGCTGTTCGCGCAGGCGCTGGCGCTCGCCTGGCGGCCGGGCGTGGCCCGTGTCCACGTCAACACCTGCTCGCTCGACCATCCGGCCGCCCTCCCCTCCTATCTGAGGGTGGGCTTCAGGCCGTACCGCCGCGCGTTCGAGAGCTTCCCCGACCCGCGCCTTCTCGGCCTGCTGCCGCGCGAGACGGCGCCGCACATCCCGCTGGCAAGCGCCTGAGCAGCCCCTCTTATTCGAAGACCGCCGCCGAGGCGTCGACGTCCGGCTGCAGCGCCCGGTAGATCCCCGCCGGGACGAGCACCGAGACATAGGCGGTGAGGATGCCGAGCAAAGTCGCGAAGATCAGCATGCCGATCCCCATCGTCGGGACGCCGCCGCCCGCCATCGACATGCCGACGCTCGCGGCCATGACGAAGGCGAAGACGAGGTAGACGAGCCCGAAGATGACGCCGACGAGCGCCAGATAGAGCATGATCCGGACCTGGACCGGGCCCGTCAGGCTCCAGGACTCGCCGAGCCCCTGGAGCACGTTCAGGCTTCCGCGGCTCGCCATCGCCGGCGTGACGCAGCACAGCCGTGCGGCCAGCCAGAGGAAGAGGAGCCCGAGCGGCACCATGATGGCGACGCCGACCATGCCGGCGCCGAGGCCGCCGAACGCCGCATTGGCGCTGCTGATCGCCGCACCGAAGAGCAGGGTGAGGATGCCCATGAGGATCATGCCGGTGCCGATCATCCCCACCGTCACGGCATAGAAAGCGGTGAAAAGCGGGAGCACGAGCAGCATGATCAGCAGCCCTCCGGCCCAGCCGAGGAGCTGGACCAGGAGGAAGGCGACGAGGCCGACCGCGAAGGCGAGGCCCACCACGGCGAGACCGGCGATGAGCCCGTAGGTGATCGAACGGCCGAGGTCGGCATCGCGCCCCAGGCCGAGCCGCCACGAGCCGAAATAGCCGCCCGTCGTGAGCACGTAGCCGGCGAGGCCCGCGAGCACGGCCGCGATGCCGGCGCCGACGAGCGCTTCGGCACCTCCGCCGCCGCTCAGCGCGGCCGGGCTCATGATCGACGATGTGCTTCCGATCAGCGCGAACTGGATCAGCGCGGGCACCACTGCCGCCATCAAGATGAGCAGGATCGCGTGCCCGGCCGGGGACCGCCTGATGAAGTCGATGCCGAGCGCCCACGCCCGGCCGATGGTGAAAACGCCCATGTCATTGCCCCCTGTCGTTCGCCGCGCAACCTGACGCGCCGCGCAGGCGCTGTCCAGTGCGCGTGTCGCGCGCGCGGGGCCGTGGTTCCGGCAAGTCAGGCGCCGGATCGGGCGGCGCAGGTCGGACGGGGGGCGTCAGGTGAAGACGTCTGCGTTGGGCCGGCCGGAGAGACGCAGGTAGATCCGTGCCACCATGGTCGTGATGTAGACGGTGAGCACCGAGGAAACCGCCGAGCCGATCAGGAGGATGAGAACCTCGCTGATGCCGCTTTCCTCGGGGCGGCCGGCGAGGAGCAGGATCGGAATGCCGATGATCATGGCAGCCACGGTCTGGATCACCCAGGCGAGGACGGTGATGAGGATCAGGAAGCCGAGCAGGGTCCAGAAGACCGGGCGCGTGAGCGCGAAGCTGCGCTTCATGATCGCAATCGGGCCGCCTTCCTCCGCTGCCGCCACCGGCGCCGCGAGCATGAGCCGGACCGAGACGTAGAGCAGGACCGGGACCATGACGACGAGCAGGATCGCGGCGAATCCGCCCAGCGCCCGCGTGTTCGGCGCCTGCGGAACGAGGCCCGGGATCGACAGGGCCGCGACGACGGCGACGATGACGAACAGGATGAAGATGCCGGCGCCGACGATGAGGTAGACGGCGAAGAGCGGCAGAAAGCGCGAAAAAGCGCGCCGCAGGCCCTCGCCCACGGTCCGGCCGGGACTCATCGCCAGCCAGGAGATTGCGACGTTGCCGACGATGCCGACGAGGGCGGCCAGCGGTACGGCGAGCAGCCAGAGCCCCGGCTCCGGCATGCGCTCCGGCGACCATTGCGGAAGCACCGCCATGGCGAAGGCCATCGGAAGCGCGTTCAGAAGCAGGGCGATCGGGAGGAGCAGCCGCCATTCCCGCTTCACGAAGGCCGCCGTGTCGTTCCAAGCGTCGTTCAATGATAGCTTCGTCAATTCCGCCTCCCGTTCAGCCATATCTATGCGCGAGCGGGCGCGGCCGCGCAACGCGGCCCTTGCCCCGCCGCGGCGCAGCGGCCTAACGGCCCGGAGGATGGACGCGGGCGACGGGATCGAATGGCGCGAGACGCCGGGGCTCACCGCCTATCCGGCCGCGCTTTCGGAAATGGAGGCGCGGGCGGGCGCGATCCGCGACGCCGCGGCGCCCGAGCTCGTCTGGCTGCTCGAGCATCCGCCCCTCTACACGGCCGGGACCAGCGCGAATCCGGCGGAATTGTTCAACCCCCAGGGTTTTCCGGTCTACGAGGCGGGCCGCGGCGGGCGCTACACCTATCACGGGCCCGGCCAGCGCGTCGGCTACGTCCTCCTCGATCTCCAGGAAAGGGGCCGCGACGTGCGCAGGTACGTCCACAGCCTCGAAGGCTGGGTGATCGACAGCCTCGCCGACCTCGGCATCGAGGCGCAGCGGCTGGAGGGGAAGATCGGCATCTGGGTGCGCCGCGGCGGCACCTTCGCCAAGATCGGCGCGATCGGCGTCAGGGTGCGCCGCTGGGTCACGCTGCACGGCTTCTCGGTCAATGCCAGCGCGGAACTTTCGCACTTCTCAGGCATCGTGCCTTGCGGTATTGGCGACCTCCCGGTGACCAGCCTCGACGAACTGGGCGTGCCCGACGGGCAGGCGCTTTTCGATCTGGCACTGAGGCGAAGGCTGGGCGGTTTTCTGTCTTCTCTCGAGGGGAGGACAGGCAAGGCTTGAGGGCCGTATCCTTTCCGTATACTGTACAATCCGATTTGGGCAAAAACGGGGGCACCCCATCCAAATCTCAATCTAGGGAGTTTCAGGAAATGCGTGACATCCTTTCGAAAGTTATGACCGGCTCGATGATCGCCGGCGCGGCCCTCCTCGTCTCCGCTTGCGGCGGCGGCGGCGAAGCCAACAACACGGCGACCGACGCGAACGCGATGGGCACCGACGTGTTCAACGCGAGCGACATGAACACCTCGCTCGACATGAACGCGACCGGCGGCGACATGAACGCCACCGGCGGCATGAACGCCACGGGCGGCGACATGAACAGCACCGGCGGCACCACCGGCACCGACACCGGCATGACGGGCGGCAACTCCGCCGGCGGCATGACGGGCGGCAACACCACGAACGGCATGTAATTGCCTTTTCGCTTCGGCGGAAATTCGTGAAAAAGGAAGGGCCGCGGGGGAAACCCGGCGGCCCTTTCTCTTTTCGGGCGCCGCGCACCGCAGGCGCAGCGCGGCGCAAGGCAGCGCAACGCAGCGTGTCGCGGGCCGGCCGTCGCTTCGGCCCAACAGGAGAAAACCTATGCGTCATTCGAAGCTTGTCGCTGCCGCTTTGGCGGGCGGCGCGGCGCTTGCCCTCTCCGCCTGCGGCGGCGGCGGCGGCGGCGAAGCGAGCAACACGGCCATGAACCCGCTGGAGGCCGGCTTCGGCAACGCCGCCGATCCAAGCGCCGTCGAGACGATGGGCAATGGGGCCGAAGCCATGGACCTCGGCAATGATGCCAACGGCAGCGCCGCGGGCAACGCGTCGGGCAACAGCAGTGCCGGCGGCAATGCGGCGGGAGGGACTTCGAACGGCATGTGACGCCCGCGAGGCGGGCCCGCGAAAAGCAGGGACAGCCTCGTTTGACGAGCGGCCTTTTTCTTGTAAGCCAGCAGCTTAGCCGGTGAACCGTGCCGCCGCCGCGACGGGCGGCGCCGGGTTACTGGATAAGCGGACGATGATGGTTAATGGTGCGTATCTGTAAGCGGCGCGTAGAAGGGGTGGCATGACAAGGTCCTGGACGAAGATCCTGCAGGGGGCGGCGCTGGCGGCCCTCGCCGCAGCCGCGATGGCGCAGCCCGCCTCGGCGCAGATCTACCTTTACGAGCCCGATCTTCGGCGCGGGCCGATCGATGCCGCAGATCCCCTCGTCGGCATACCGCTGCCGGGCGCGACGGCCGCCGAATCCCGCGCCTCGCTGATCTGGAACCTGCGCTCGGGCCTGAACGTCGCGGCGCTCCAGTGCCAGTTCTCCGCCTATCTGCGCGCGGTCCCGAACTACAACGCGTTCCTCGCCCATCATTCGACCGAGCTGGCCACGGCCTACACGGTGCTGAGCGGCTATTTCCGCCGCGTGCACGGCCCCGTGCAGGGGCCGCGCCGCTTCGACGATTATTCGACCCAGACCTACAACAATTTCTCGACGCTGCAGGCACAGATGGGCTTCTGCCAGACCGCGACCAACATCACCAAGGAAGCGCTGGCGCTCCGCAAGGGCGAACTCGGCCAGCTCGCCGCCGCCCGGATGCGCGAGCTGCGGAACAGCCTGGTGCCGGTCCTCGACGTGCCGCAGACGGCCATGGCCCGCGCCGTGCTCCCCACCGGCGTTCCGCTCCTCAACCTCACCGATCCCTGCGCGGGCCTGCGCGGCAAGCGCCTCCGCCGCTGCAACGGCACCGCGAGCTGAGACGCGGCTGCGGGTCGCAGTACCCGCCCGGGTGTCTTTCTAAAGACCGCTAGGTCGGATCGACATTCAGGATTCCCAAGCGGTGTGATGTCTGATTCAGAGGGTTTCATGTTTTTCGGCATGGAGCTTTTCGATGGGGATCAGCCGTTACGAGTTGAGCGATGCGCAGTGGGAGCGGATCGCGCCG
>DASWMS010000097.1:0-24670 GCA_036399655.1 Allosphingosinicella sp.
ATCGGCGTCTTCCTGTTCGCCATGTGGTGGGATGCGTCCGATCCGCGCCGCGAAACTCGCCGCTCGGACGTCGCCTTCTGGCTCCACCTCCTGTCGGCGCCGCTCATCGTCCACCCGGTCTTCCACCTGCTCGGCCTCACCGACGGCGACGCGACGGTGCTCGAGGCGGTGGCCGTGCTGCTGCTCTACGTCTTCCTCGGCGTGACGGCGCTGGCGATCGACCGGCGGGCGCTGCTCGTCTCGGCCCTCGCCTACGTCCTCTATGCGATGAGCGTGCTGTTCCGGGAGATCGGGCCGGTCGAGCTCGACATCGCGCTTACCGCCTTCGTGATCGGCTCCGGCCTGCTCGTCCTGTCGGCCTTCTGGCACCAGGCACGCCGGGCGGTGGTGAGGCCGCTTCCCGCCGCGCTCCAGTCGCGGCTGCCGGTCGTCGACCGGCCCAGCACGGCCGCACCGATCGCAGCCTGACGCTTCTTCCCGAGCGGGAGGCGACGAGGCTCCGGAGGAAACTCCGGGGCCTTGTTCGTTGCGCCTTATTCGTCGCCGACCACCTTGAGGAGCCGGCGCTCGATGGGCGCGAGCACCGGCCCGAGCTCGTGGCCGCGGCGGAGCACCGCGCCGTGCTCGCCGATCAGCGCCCACATGCCCTGCCTGGAGCGGAGCGCCGGGCGCTTCTCGATCCGGTATTCCGGCCGCTCGGCGGAGCGACGGAAGCACCAGAAGGCCGCGTGGTCGCGCGCGAACTCGATCGCATAATCCTTCCACATCCCCGCCGCGACCATGCGGCCGTAGAGGTCGACGATGCGGTTCAATTCGGCCCGCTCGAAGCCGACCTGGGTGGGCGGCGAGCCGGATGCGGGAAACGGGTGGACGCTGCCCATCAGGCGCGGTCTCCGCTCGACGCCGCCTTCTTCCCGGCTTCGGCGGCCAAGGCGTCGCGCTCTTCGAGAAGCAAGGCGAGGCGCTTCCTCAGTTGCTCCACTTCGCAGGCGAGCGCTTCCAGTTTCTGGACCTGCGGATCGCCGTTTTCCGAGCAGGGCGTGCCGTAGGGGACGAAATCCTTCGCATAATGGCCGGCATCGACGAGTGTCGGCCTCGCCGGGATGCCGGTCATCGTGGCGCCTTCGGGAACGTCCCTCGTCACCACCGCATTGGCGCCGATCCGCGCCCGCGGGCCGACCACGATCGGCCCCAGCACCTGCGCGCCGGAGCCGACGATGACGCCGTCCTCCAGCGTCGGATGGCGCTTGCCGCCGACGCCGTTGGTGGGGTTGGTGCCGCCCAGGGTCACCATCTGATAGATGGTCACGTCGTCGCCGATCGTCGCCGTCTCGCCGATCACGACATAGCCGTGGTCGATGAAGAAGTTGCGGCCGATCTCGGCGCCCGGATGGATGTCGATCGATGTCAGGAGCCGCGCGATGTGGTTGACGAAGCGCGCGAGGAAATAAAGCTCGCCCTTGAACAGCCAGTGGGCGAGGCGGTGGAACCCCAGCGCCCAGACACCCGGATAGAGCAGCACTTCCCAGCGGGAGCGCGGCGCCGGATCGCGGGCCTTGATGGAGTCGACATAGCCCAGCAGGCCGGAAATCATAAAAGAGGCTCTCACTTCCGCTTCGCGCCAAGATAGGCGTTTCGCCGCGGATTGCCAGACGGGCCGGGCCGGCCGGCGCCGACGCTCGTCGAAGAAGCGCGCCAGGCCCGTCGAAAAGCTGCCGCCGCTCCCCCGATCGTGGCTTAGACTCCCGGGGGGATGAGAACGGCCTTTCGAAGGGGAAAAAGGCGATGAAGGACCTGCTCGACCCGCGCTTCGCGGCGCGCCACGAGGATCTGACGCTCGCATTGCTGCGCATCGTCACCGGCGCGTTCCTCATCTACGGCACGCAGGACAATGTCCTGAGCGCCGCAAGGATGGAGGAATTCGTCGGCTTCCTCGCCGCCCACCGCTTCGCCATGCCCGAGCTGATGGCGCCGCTCTCCGTCTACGCGCAGTTCGTCGGCGGCATCCTCCTCATCCTCGGGCTCCTCACCCGCTGGACCGGGCTCGTCCTCACCTTCAACTTCGCCGTGGCCCTCTGGATGGTCCACTGGCCGGAGGATTACCGCGCCTGGTGGCCGGCCGGGATCCTCATCTTCCTCGGCCTCCACTTCGCGGCGCGCGGCGCCGGCCGCTGGTCGCTCGACGCCGCCTTCTTCAGGGGCGGCGCTCGGGCGGCGCGCTGAGATCGAGGCGGCCGATCTCGCCGATCCGGCCGCCTTCCATCCGCCCCTCGACCAATTCGGTGCCGGACAGGCCGAAGATCCGGCCGTCCGTGAAGATCGGGCGCGAATTGCCGTACCAGTCGATGCAGGAGACTTCGCAGCGGTAGGTCGGGTGGTGCCGTTCGTCCTCTGCCTTGAGCTCGCCCGCCGGCGCCAGCCGCCCCGCCCGGTCGGCGGTGAGGAAGGAAAGGTCAGAAGCTTCGCTCCGCGAGACCGGCCGGCTGCTGTCGTAATAGACGGTCGGAAGCCCCATGATGCCGCTGCCGTCGCCCTCCATCCGGCTGTTGAAGGCGTGGCTGCGGCCCTCGCTTTCGAAGCGCTTGGGAAGAAAGGCGGTGGAGGCGACTCGCGGCGCGCGGTCGAGATCGACCAGGCTGACGTGCAGCCCCTCCCGGTCGCGGTAGCCGGTCAGGACGATGTCGTCGCCCGCCCGCTCGGCGCGCAGAACGTTGTGCGGGACTGCGAGGCTGCGCACCGCGGCGGGCCGATCGACCGGAACGGCGAAGGTGCGCGGCAGGCGGACCCGGTAATCCTCGTTCCGGATCCCGGCGCCTTCGCTGAGGCTGCCGTAGACGAGGTAGCGGTCGGTGAAGCGGTTCGCGATCGGCCCGTCATGCGGCGCCGGCACGTCCGTATAATCCGCCTCCGGCACCTCGCGCAGCCGCTGGCCGAAGCGATCGAGCGGGAGCGAGGCGAAGCCGAGCTGATGCCCGGTCGCGGTGTGCGGGCGGCAGGATTCGGCATGCTGGCGCAGCAGCCCGTACAGCCGCGACTCGTTCGCCTGGAACGAGAATTGGTCGACCGGCCGGCCGCGCGCGCCGAGCACTTCGAGGGCGCCGCTGGCGATTCCCACGCGGTAGACCGTCGCCTGCGAGGCGGCGGACAGCGCGCCCTCCTCTTGCGCGTTGCAGCGGGGCAGGCGCGGCCGCCAGCTCGTGTCGTTCGTCCACAGATAGGCGTGGTCGTTCGTCACGTAGAGCTGCGCTCCGGACGGGCCGACGAAGGCGGTGGTCCGGCAGGCGAGGTCGCGCCCCGCCTCGACGGGCCCGAGCGGACAGACCGAGACGGTGTGGATCTCGGGCTCGATCTCGTCGCGCACGGGCCGGTAGACGCGGGCCGCGTCGAACAGGCGAGTCCCGGCCTCCATCGCCTCGCGCCTCTCCTGTTCCGGGAGCCAGCGGCGCACCGTCGGCCAGCGCCCGGCGCGATTCCCGTCCTCCCAGCGATCCAGGCTGTAGGGCGTGTAGACGACGAGGCTGTCGCCGACGAGCCGCGTCGCATAATTGGTGGCGCTGTAATAATCGTCCGACGAGATCAGGAACACGCCCTCGCGGTGGATTCGCCCCGCCTCGTCCAGCCGGAAGACCGAAAGCTCGGACGCCTGCTCGCCATAGGAATAAGCCGTGACGACGATGCGGTCGCCCTGGACCAGCATCTCGTCATACCAGGCGTAGGTGCCCCGCGTGCGGTAGACGTCGGCCCGGTCGACGAGCCTCAGCCCCTGCCCGCCGCCGGGCCGCAGGTCGACCACGAACAGGCGTCCGTCCTGGAGGACGATCAGGAAGTTGCCGATCTGCTTGACGATGTCGCCCTCGTCGACGCCCGCCATCTGGACGTTGGTGATCGAGGGGTTGGAGGTCGCGATGCGCGAGCCCGTGACCATGATTTCCGCCAGGCCCTGCTGCGATTCGTCCGGGCAGAGCTCGGGATCGGTGCAGACCGGCTCCTGCGCCGCGTCGCTCTGCACCGCATCCTGCACCGCGGCGGCGGCATATTGGACGCCGGTGCGCCGGGCGCCGTAGCGGCGGTCGCGTCGCTCCTCCGCCTCGTCCACCGCGCGCAGGTACAGGTCGAACTCGGCTTCGTTCTCGAAGCGCGACAGGGTCTCGCTGGTGAAGCGGGAGAGCGGCGGCACCGTCTCGTCCGGCTTGGCGCCCGGCTTCTGGGCGAGGGCGCCGGCGGCGGTCGAGAGGCCGAGCGCGAGGAGTGCGGCGCGAAGCAAGCGGCGTGTCGTCTTCATCGAATGAGGCCTCCCTGGTTCGGATGAGCCTATATCAAGCCCGCGCCGCGACCAAGCCGGCCCTCGCGCCGCACGAGCGCGCTTGCCGCGGCGCGCCCGAGCCGCCACGGAAGCCCGATGGCGGAACGCGAGACAAAGTGGCTGGAGCGGCGCGAATCCTGGTCGTCGCAGGCCGAGGACGCGCGCGACGAAGCGGGCGTCGATTATGCCCGCGTCGTCCATTCCGCCTCGTTCCGGCGGCTCCAGGGCAAGACCCAGATCCTCAATCTCGGCGACAGCGACTTCTACAGGAACCGCCTCACCCACAGCCTCGAAGTCGCCCAGATCGCGAGCGGCATCGTCAGCCAGTTCGAAAAGAATTTCGCCGGTCACCCGGCCATCCCGCACCTCCCCAACGCCAACCAGATCCAGGGGATCGGCCTCACCCACGATCTCGGCCATCCGCCCTTCGGCCACGGCGGCGAAGTCGCGCTCAACTATTGCATGCGCGATGCAGGCGGCTTCGAGGGCAACGGCCAGACGCTCCGCATCCTCGCCCGGCTCGAGAAATTTTCGCAGGGCGCGGGCTCGAACCTCACCCGCCGCAGCCTGCTCGGCGTCCTCAAATATCCGATCGCCTACGCGCGCGCCAACAATCCGGCGCTGCGGCCCCGCCTCGATCCGAACACGACCACCGTCCGCATCATCGACCGCGCCGCCTCCAAGCCGCCCAAATGCTATCTGGACGGCGAAGCGGACGTGGTCGGCTGGATTCTCGATCCGCTCACGCCTGGCGACCGCGATCTCTTTCAGGCGGCGCAGGATCGGCCCGGTGCGCATGCGAAGGCGCTCCACAAATCGCTCGACTGCTCGATCATGGACCTTGCCGACGACATCGGCTTCGGCGTCCACGATCTCGAAGACGCGCTCGCCCTCGGCCTGATCGGCGAAGCGGCGTTCCGCGCGGGCGTCGTCGAGGAGGATGCCGCAAGCTTCCTCGACGGGCTCAAGGCCCGCTATCCCGGCGAATCCCAGAACAACGTCTACGAAGCCTTGGTGGAGGGCCTGTTCGGCGAGGGCGGCACCCGGAAGCGCTTCATCGGCCGCATGGTCTTCCACATGATCAGCAACGCGCGCATCGAGGAAGCGCAAGGCTTCGAAGAGCCCCTCCTTCGCTACCGCGCCTCGATCGCCCCAGGCCCGAAGCGCTTCCTCGAAGCGCTGCACAAGGTCGTGCGCGAACAGGTCATCCTCAGCGCCGCCGTCCAGCACCTCGAATTCAAGGGCCAGAAGATGGTCGTCGACGTCTTCGAGACGCTGGCGAGCGACCCGCACCGTTTTCTGAGCCCCGCCACCCGCGCCCTCCACGACGCCGCCGGCGGCTCCCCCCGCGTCATCTGCGACCACATCGCCGGAATGACCGACGCCTTCCTCCTCAAAACCTACGACCGCCTCTTCAGCCCAAGGACCGGCTCGATCTTCGACCGTTTGTAGGCGTATCGCGCTGAGCTCTACTTCGTTCGTCCCGAGCGAAGTCGAGGGGCGCATGCTCGGTCTCTGTGCAGTCGCCCCTCGACTACGCTCGGGACGAACGGAGGATTGTGCGAGCCAGCGCTGGAGTGCGGCTCAACCCCGCCTGCCCGCCCCCGCCAGCGCCGCAATCAACGCCGCGTCCCGCCCCTCAGGATCGGCCTGGAACGCCACGGCGCCATTGTCCGGCACGGCTGTGAAATAGCTGATGTAGACCGGCACCGGCGCCGGCAGGTCCACTCGCTGCTCGGGCGCGGGGCCGCTCGGCTGCGGCGCCGTCCCGCCGAACAGCCAGCGCGCGAAGGCCTGCGCATCCTCCAGCCGCACGCAGCCGGACGAGATGCGCCGGTCGGCCCCGGCGAAGAGCGCCTTGTCGGGGAAATCGTGGAGGTAGATGTCGAGTCCGTTCGGCATCATGAACTTGACCGCGCCCATCACGTTCGCGCCGCCCGGAAGCTGGCGCAGCCGCAGCGGCTCGCGCCCGGCCGCCACCCGCCCCCAGTTCACCGAAGCGGGGCTCAGCACCCGGTCGTCGGTATGGAACTGAGACAAAATCTGCAGCCGCTCGCGGGCGAGCACGCTTGTTCCTTCGCGAAGCACGCGTTGCGCCCGCTGCCGCGCGAGGTCGACGGGCACGTTCCAATAAGGGTTCAGCACGGCATAGCGCAGCCGCCCGGCAAGCGCCGGCGTCTCCATGCCCCTTTTGCCGACGATGGCGCGCATCGTCCCGGCCGCCCGCGCGCCCTCGAACATCCAGACCCGCGCCGCCGCCGTATCGACGAGGACGAAGCGTCCGCCCTGCGGCGGGATGGCGCGCGCCCGCTCGAGATTGGCGCGGACGATCCGCTCGTAATGGCCGGAGCCCAGGTTCAGCGCCGCGACCGTGGCCGCATCGGCCTGGCCGGTCGGCGGCAGCGCATGGACGCGCTGGAAGCGGCGCAGCGCCGCGTCGACCGGAGCCCCGCCGGGCAGCCCGAGCCGCCGGCGCAGCAAGTCCTCGGGCGGCGCGGCGCCAAGCTGCACCTGCGGCAGCGACGACCAGCGCCGCCGATAATCCGCAAAGCCGTCGCGCAGGCCGTCGTAGACCGAATTGAGGCGGCGGCCCTCATCGGCATGCGCCGCGACGTCGCGAGCGGCGGCGGCCGCTTCCAGGATGCTCTTCGCGGCTTGCGGCGCGGGTGCCAGCCCCTCTTCGGCATAGATCGGCCGCGCCGCCGCGGCGGGCGCGGCGAGATCCCGCCGGTAGCGCACCCAGGCCTCGGACAGGAGAAGGTCGGCGCGCGCAAGCGCCTGCGGATCGCCCGCCCGCAGTGCCGCCGCGATCTCCGCGACACGGTATCGCGCCGGATCGAAGCCGTCGCTCCACGACGCGGCGAGGATGTCCAGCACCCGCCGCTCGCCGCCCCGGTTGATCCACAAAGGGCGCCCGCCGCGCTGCACATAGAATGCCGCGACTTCAGCGTCTTGCGAAGCGGGGATCGCAGCGACTGCGAGGATCGGCGCCGGCTCGGGCGCCTTCGTGCAGCCGGCTCCGGCAAGCAGGGCGGCAAGGGCAAGGAGGAGCGGCTTGTGCATCGCCCCCGCCATCTAGCAGCGGACCCTTAAGCTTTTAAGGACAGGCGCAAATCCCCGGCGGCGCCTTTCCCGAAACGGGACGCGCCGCCGGCGATCTTTAAGGCTTGGGGCTTAAAGCGTCGCGTGAACCGTCGCGACGGCCTTCACCACCGCGGCGATGCGCGCCGCCGCCTGGATGGTCTCGGATTTGACGCCATGCTGCTGGAGGACGCGCTCGTGGCTGTCGATGCACATGCCGCAGCCGTTCATCGCGGAGACGGCGATGCTGAACAGCTCGAAATCGTCCTTGTCGATGCCCGGATTGCCGATGACGTTCATCCGGAGGCGTGCCGGCAGCGTGCCGTATTCCGGGTTCGAGGCGAGGTGGACGAAGCGATAATAGACGTTGTTCATCGCCATCACCGCCGCCGCCGCACGCGCCGCATTGGCCGCTTCGGGGCTGAGCTTGCCTTCCACTTCCGCTTCCGCGGCGGCGACGATCGGGCGGTAGCCGGTGCCGTGCGCGCAGGCGAGGAGCAGGCCGTATTTCCGCTGATCCCCGAGCGTCTGGTCGGAGAGGAGCGAGCCGAGGTTGAGCCTAAGATCCTTCGCATAATCGGGAAGAACGTCGGCAAACTGCTTGAGAGACATGGATTATTCTCCAGGTTCGTCATTCCCGCGAAAGCGGGAATCCAGGGTTCGTAGGGCACGCCGGGCGGAGCCTTCGTCTGGATCCCCGCTTTTGCGGGGATGGGAAAGGCTGTTCACCGCCGCTTGAACTCGTCGTTCCCGCGAAAGCGGGAATCCAGGGTTCGCAGGGCGCGGCGGGTGGAGCCTTCGTCTGGATCCCCGCTTTTGCGGGGATGACGGGAAAGGCTGGTTGACCGCCCGGATAAAGTTGGGGCGCGAGGATTGCTCCCCGCGCCCCGGTCGGCCCGCGGCCCGACTGGGACCTGAGAGGCAGGGGGAACCTCTTAGGCGGCGGGCTGCAGGACCTGCTGGCCGGGCTCCCAGTTGCAGGGGCACAGCTCGTCCGTCTGCAACGCGTCGAGCACGCGCAGCGTCTCCTGCGGGTTGCGGCCGACGTTGAGGCCGTTCACCGTCACCTGCTGGATGACGTTGTCCGGATCGACGATGAAGGTGGCGCGGAACGCGACGCCCTCATTGGGATCGAGGATGCCGAGCGCGGAGGCGAGCTCCTTCTTGGTGTCGGCGATCCACGGAAAGTCGGCCTGGGCGAGGCGCTCGTCCGACTTGCGCCAGGCGAAGTGGACGTGGGTCGTGTCGGTCGAAGCGCCGATCAGCACCGCGTCGCGGTCGGCGAAGTCGCCCTTGAGGTCGCCGTAGCCGACGATCTCGGTCGGGCAGACGAAGGTGAAGTCCTTCGGCCAATAGAAGAGGATCTTCCACTTGCCGTTCGTTTCCGCGAGGTTGATCGTCTCGCCGCTCGGCAGCGCGTCGACGCCCTGCTGGACGGGGAGGGTCAGTGCGGGAAGCTTGTCGCCGATGGTCAGCATGGGGGTTTTCCTCCTGTTGCGTGGTGTGCGTGATCTCGTGTGAAGCCGATATAGGGATTGGCTTCCTCCGTTCAAATCGATTAATCCGTACAGATTGATCGGCTGAGGCGATGAGCGTTCGATGAGCACCTACACACCGACGCTGAAGCAGCTCCAGTATCTCGTGGCGCTTCAGGAGCACGGCCATTTCGGCCGCGCGGCGGAAAGCTGCTTCGTCACTCAGTCGACGCTTTCCGCCGGCATCGCCGAGCTTGAGTCGCTCCTCGGCACCGCCCTCGTGGAGCGGACGCGGCGCGTCGTCCGCTTCACGCCGGTTGGAGACCGCATCGCAGCAAAGGCGCGCAAGGTCTTGAGAGAGGCCGAGGAACTCGCCGACATGGCGCGCGCCGCCGGCAAGCCGCTGTCGGGCGAGCTTCGCATGGGCGTCATCCCGACGATCGCGCCCTTTCTCCTCCCCGCCCTCCTCCCGAGCCTGCGCCGGGAATGGCCGGACCTTCGCCTGTACCTGCGCGAGGAGACCAGCCAGGCGGCTTGCGATTCGCTCCAGCGCGGTCAGCTCGACTGCGTCCTCCTCGCGCTCCCGTTCGGCTGCGGCGACGTCGAGGCGGCCGAATTGTTCGACGATCGCCTGTTCATCGCCTTTCCCCCAGGCCAGGAGCCGGCGAGCGCGGAAGCGGTGACTGCGGCGGCGATCGACCAGTCGCATCTCCTCCTCCTCGAGGACGGCCACTGCCTCAAGGACCACGCCCTCGCCGCCTGCAACCGGCCGGAGCTTCGCGCCGAAGCCTCGATGCTCGGCACCTCGCTCCACACCCTCGTCCAGATGGTCGGCAACGGCCTCGGCCAGACCCTTCTCCCGCAAATGGCGGTCGATGCCGGCATCCTCGCCGGCACCGGCGCCACCGCCCGCCCGCTCGAAGCGCCCCACGCCTTTCGCCGCATCGCCCTCATCTGGCGCAAGGGCAGCCCGCGCGAAAAGGAGTTCAGGCTGCTCGCCCGGTCGCTGATGAAGACCCGGGCGGACGCCGCGGCCTAGCGGCGCGTCCAAAGGCGGGGGATGGCGTCGATCGCCGCCGCAAGCTCGCCGGCCGTGCGGCGATGGTCGGCAAGCGACGGGTGCCAGTCGCAGCCGGTTCTCTCGAGTTCCCCCAGGCGCAAAACCGTGACGCGAGTCCGCAGCGGCTCGGGCAGCGATGCCCGGACCTGCCGCACGTCCTCCAGGAAGACGTCCGAACCCATCAGCACGAACCGGGCCGTCGAATGGCGGACGTCGAGCTCCCGGAGAAAGGCGGCGTAGCGGCCGCGGTAATCGGCCTTGAGCGCCGCCGCGTCCCGCCACCGCTCGCCGGGCGCGAGCGGCGTCGAAAAGTCGTTCGTGCCCAGATTGACGACGATGAGCTGCGGCCGCCAGTGCGGATCGGGAAGCAGCAGCGGCCGCGGCGCGTCCGGCTTCAGCCGCTCGTATATCCCGGGAAGGCTGAGCTCCGGAAAGCGCCCGCCATAATTCCGCACGATTCCGAAGCCGGAATAAGCCACGATCCGGTAATCGGCGTCGAAGCGGCGGGCGACGAGCGGCCCGAACGCCTGCTGCGTGTCCGTCGTCGCGTGCACCTCGCGCGGCGTACACTCGCGGCGCGGCGACGTATTGCCGTAGCCCACCGTGTAGCTGTCGCCGATGAATTCGATCTGACGCGCGCGCCGCGGCGGCTGCAGCGCCGCGCCGCCCGACCCGGGCGTGAAGCCGAGGAAGCGTCCGCCGCCGGCCTGGCTCTCCGTCAGCTTTTCGAGGCGCACGACGTGCTCGCCCGGTGCGAGGCCGCCGACGGTGAGATCAACGCTGCCCGGGCGGCGGAAGACCGCCTTCTCCTCGCCGTCGACGAGGAGTCGCAGGTGCTCGGTCGCCGTCTCGAAGCGCACGCGCACGGCCGTGCCGCGAAAGCGGCTCTCGAAATAGACGCCCGGCCAGCCGAATCGCAGCGCGCCGGCGGCGTCGCGGATCACGCGCCCGCCGATGTTGAGCGGCAGCGTCAGCTCGGGCGGCGCCGCGCCGAGGCTTGCTGCGGCGGCTGCGGCGACGAGGAGACGTCGCATCAGGCCGCCACGCGCTCCGGCGCCACGTCGAGGCTCTGCACCAGCGCCACCCCTGCCTCGCGGAAGCCCTCTTCGGCGATGTCGACGGTGGTCCCCTCCCCCGCCGGCATGGCGATGGCGCGGGTCAGGTCCTTCAGCACGACGGCTTCGAGGCCGAGCCGCTGCGCCGCATCCAGCGCCGAATAAGCGACGCAGAAATCGTAGGCGAGGCCGACGAAGAAGCAGCGCTTCACGCCCTTGTCCTTCAGCCAGCCGCCGAGGCCCGTGGTGGTGACCTTGTCGTTCTCGAAGAAAGCGGAATAGCTATCCACCTCGGGATTGTAGCCCTTGCGCACGATGAGATGCGCCTCCTCGACCGCACCCGCGAGATCCGGGTGAAAGTCCGCGCCGGGCGTTCCCTGGACGCAGTGATCGGGCCAGAGCACCTGCTCGCCGTAAGGCATGGCCGCGGTCCCGAAGGGCGAAGCCCCTTCGTGGCTGCTGGCGAAGCTCTTGTGCGTCTTGGGGTGCCAGTCCTGCGTGATGACGATCAGCCCGCCCGCGGCGCGGAAGCGGCGGGCGAGCGCCGCGACCGGCGCCATGATCTCGTCCCCGCCCGCGACCGCCAGCGCGCCGCCCGGGCAGAAGTCGTTCTGCGGGTCTATGACGACCAGCGCGTCCGAAGGTCCGATCTCGTAAGCCACGTCCAACTCCTCAAACCGTCACCGGCACCTCGGCCACGCCTTCCGTCCCGAACACCCGCCGGTAGCGCGCGACCTCGTCCGCCGGCCCCGTCGCCTTCTCGTAATTGTCGCTGAGCTTCACCGCCGGGCGCCCGTTCGCAGAGGCGACCTTGCAGACCAGGCTGATCGATTTCATCCGGTCGGGCGCGTCGGGATGGCAGCCGATGAAGTCGTTGGTGAGGTTCGTCCCCCAGCCGAAGCCGACGCGCACCTTGCCTTCGAAATGGGCGTGGACGGCGGGAATGTCCGACCCGTTCGGCGCCTGCCCCGGGAGGGCCACGTCCATCCCGTCCGAGAAGATGATGAGCTTGTCCGCCGGATCCTCGCCGCGGTGGCGCCAGAATTCGACCAGCTCCTCGCCGCCCGGAACCGGCTTCTTCGAATCGGGCCGGGCGCCCGTCCAGTGCCGCACCCATTCGGGCGCGTTGCGGAGAAACTGCGTCGTTCCGAACGTGTCGGGAAGCATGACGAGCAGCCCGCCGCGATAGACGTTCTGCCACTGCTTCAGCACCTTGTACTGGGCCTCGCGCAGCTCTTCGTCGGTCTCGGCAAGCGCCGCGAGCACCATCGGCAGCTCGTGCGCGTTCGTGCCCTTCGCCTCGAGATCGTGCCTGGCGGCGAAATAGGCGTTCGAAGTGCCGGTGAACTTGTCGCCGAGCACCTCCTTCGCGGTCAGGATGCAATGCTCCTGCCAGAGGTGCGAATGGCGCCGCCGCGTGCCGAAATCGCTGAGGTTCAGCCCGTCCACCGAGCGCAGCCGCACCAGCTTGTCGTAGAGCTTCACCTTGGCGCGCGAATACATGATGTCGAGCTGCGACGGGTTCATGCCGCGCATGATCCGCCGGTAGCGAAGCTCGTTGATGATCTCGAGCGCGTAGATCTCCCAGAGCGTGGTCTGCGTCCAGGCGCCGTGGAAGACGAGGCGGATCTGCCCGTCCTCGGTCGTGCCCAGCTCGTAGTCCGGCAGGTGCAGCGTCTTCAAATGATGGAGGTAGCTTTCCTCGAACAGGCCGTGCTGGCCGTAGAAGCTCTGCCCGCGCAGCCAGACGATCTCGGACGGGCGGAAGCGCAGCCCCCGCACGAAATCGAGCTGCTCGCGAAGCTCCGCGATGTCGATCTCCTCGGCGAGCTTCACCGATTTCGTCCGGTTGGCGAGGCCGAAGCTCACGTCCACGTTCGGATAACGAAGGTAGATGAACTGGTGCATCAGCAGCTTGTAGAAATCCGTATCGAGCAGCGAGCGCACGATCGGATCGATATGGTAGCTGTGGTCGAAAGCGCGCTTGGCGAAATCCATCAGTCCATATGCCTGAGGCCGACGCGCAGATAATCCCAGCCCGTCACCAGCGTCAGCACCGCCGCAGCCCAGAGCGAGCCGAGGCCGACATATTCCACCCAATCCCATTCCGGCACCGCGCCGGAAAGGATCAGCGCGCCCAATGCGACGAGCTGCAGCGTCGTCTTCCACTTGGCGAGGTGGCTGACCGGAAGCGACACGCGCAGCCCGGCGAGAAACTCGCGCAGCCCCGACACTGCGATCTCGCGCAGCAGGATGACGAGCGCCGGGACGATGTGGAAGCTGTGGATGACGGGAACGCCGCTCTCGTTGCGGGTCGAAACCAGCATCACGATCACCGAAGCCACCATGATCTTGTCCGCGATCGGATCGAGAAACACCCCGAGCCGCGACACCGTCCCCTGAGCCCGGGCGAGGTATCCGTCGAAATAATCGGTAATGCCGACCATGCAGTAGAGCACGAACGTCACGGCATAATCGTACCAGCCCGGCTTCCACAGCAGGAAGACGAGGATCGGCACCGCGAAGATGCGCGACAGCGTCAGCAGGTTCGGCAGGGTCAGCATCGGCGCCCCGCCTTAGCGGCATTGGACGCGCTTGGGGAGGGGCGGGTTGACGGTGCGCTCGAACCCGAATTCCGCCTTTCCGTCATTCCCGCGGCCTTCCCCGGCATTCCCGGGGCCTTCCCCGTCATTCCCGCGGCCTTCCCCGTCATTCCCGCGAAAGCGGGAATCCAGCGGACGTCCGGGCAAGGCTGAGCGTGCTCGAACACGCACCCGCCTTCCCCGTCATTCCCGCGGCCTTCCCCGTCATTCCCGCGAAAGCGGGAATCCAGCGGGCGTTCGGTACAGGCGGAGCGGGTGGAGGCTTCGTCTGGATCCCCGCTTTCGCGGGAATGACGCAGGTTGCGAGGACGTCCGCGACGCCTCCGCAAACACTTGCCCCCATCGAACGCGCAGTGACCGCCCCCTTGCAAAGTAGGAAATCATGTGGTTCGCTCCGCCTGTGAAAACGAACCATCCTGCTGACCTGTGGCCGCCCCTCCGCCTCCCGCCGCACGGCGCCCGCACCCGCCGGTCGGCGACCGCGCGGCTTCGGTGTGGCCTTGGTGTGACCTTCCGCCGGCAGACAGCGGCGCACACCGGGCGCGGATCGCGTCCAGTTCGTCCAGGTTGTCAACTTTGCCGGCGCCGATCCCGTCCACGCCGATCGCGTTCACTTCGTCCACTTTGCCTGCCGGCGGCGTTCGGGCTTGTGCGCGCCGCAAGGCTCCGCCTATGTCTGCGGGCCCGACCGGATGGCCGAGGATGAGGATGCCGTTGACCCACAATATCGAGGCATCCGCCTCCGCCGTGCCCGGAGCCTGACGAATGACCGTTTCCGCCGTCGGCCTGCTCGGCAAGCGCCGCTTCCTGCCCCTGTTCGTCACGCAGATGCTGGGCGCGTTCAACGACAATCTGTTCAAGAACGCGATGGTCCTTTTCGTCGTCTACGAAGTCTATAACAGCGAGACGGACGAAGCCTGGTTCTCCGCCGTCACCACGGGCGTCTTCATCCTGCCCTTCTTCCTGCTCTCCGCGCTTTCGGGCCAGCTTGCGGACGCGCGGGACAAGGCGAAGATCATCCGCATCGTCAAATTCTGCGAAATCCTGATCATGCTGGTCGGCGCGCTCGGCCTCGCCATGGCGTGGCAGGGCTATGCGGTGAACAGCGTCGCGATTCCCGTCCTGCTCCTCGCGCTCTTCGCGATGGGCGTCCATTCGACCTTCTTCGGGCCGATCAAATACGCCCTCCTCCCCCAGCACCTCGAAGCGGACGAAGTGCTCGGCGGCACCGGCATGGTGGAAGCGGGCACTTACGTAGCCATCCTCGGCGGCACCCTCCTCGCCGGCATCATCTCCGTCCAGGCCGCCGCGGCCGCCGTGGTCGCGATCGCGCTCATCGGCTACGTCTCCGGCCGCCAGGTGCCCCCCGCTCCGCCGATGGAGGAAGGTCACCGGATCGACCTCAACATCTTCCGCTCCTCCGCGCGGCTCATCGCCGCGACGCTGCACATCCCGCGCCTCTTCCTCGCCATCGTCGCGATCAGCTTCTTCTGGACGATCGGCGCCGTGCTCTTCATCCAGTTCCCGCCGCTGGTGAAGAACGTCCTCCATGCCGACCGCGAGGTGGCGAGCCTCTTCCTCGCCATCTTCTCCGTCGGCGTCGCCTTCGGATCGATCGCGATCAACCGGCTGCTGAAGGGCCAGGTCTCGGCCCGTTACAGCGCGCCGGCAGTGATTGCGATGGGCGTGTTCGTCGTCTTCTTCCACCTGGTCGCGGGCCATTGGCCGGCAAGCGAGCGGCTCTACGAAGTCGGCGAGTTCGTCCAGCAGCCGGCGATCATCCCGCTCCTCGGATCGCTCTTCGGCATCGCCTTTGCGGGCGGCATGTTCGTCGTCCCGCTCTACGCCTTTTTGACCACCACCGTGCCCAAGGCGCAGGCGGCGCGCACCGTCGCGGCCAACAACATCGTCAATTCGGGCGCGATGGTGATCGGGTCCCTGCTCGCCATCGGCCTGTCGATCGCCGGCATCGCCGTCGAGGATCAGCTCCTGCTCGCCGCCGCCATGTGCCTCGTCTCCGCCTGGCTCGGCTGGAAGCTCCACAAGGCTTGCGACGACAAGGTCTGCACCGACACGGAAATCCTGCCGGAAGACGTCTGACCCTCAGGCGAGATAAGTGCCGAAGAAGGCGAGGCCGCCGAGAAAGTTGGTGGCGAACAGCCGGACGTCGTCCGAGAAAGCCGGCGCCGCCTCGGCAGGCGCTGCGGCGGGAGCAGGCGCTGCGGCCGCGGCGCAAATGGCGGTGCGGGGGCGGCGGACGATGAGCGGGGCGAGGCGGTTCATGACCGCCGTTAAGACTTAAATAACCATTTGGTTGCAAGCGCCCGTTCGCGCCCCGCAGCGCCTGTCCCGCCGCGGAACAGCGCCCCTGCGGGCCGTTAAGCGGCTCCGCTCAGACCATCTTCTTCGGGTTGGAAAAGACCCGCGTCACGTCCGGCTCGAAGCTCTCCAGCGGGTCCGCCTCGAAGCCCGGATCGAAGGCCGGGGCGTCCCAATCGTCGACCAGCTTCACAGCGAAACCGTACCAGCTCGTCCCCTCGAAGCGCGCGCGCTGCTCGGGGTCGATGCCGAGATGCTCGAAATAATAGCGGCCCTGGAACGCCTGGTGGTGATAGACGGCGTGGTAGATGTCGTCCGAGACATAGGGCTTCAGCATCTCGGCGGCGATCGGACCGTGGTTCGGGATCGAGAAGAGCTTGCCGATGTCGTGGCAGAGCGCCGCCACCACCTCCTCGTCGGAAGCGCCCGCCCGCCGCGCCAGCGTGCCCGCCATCAGGCTGTGCTGAAGCTGGTTGGCGCCGAAGCCGACCTCGATCGCTTCGAGCCTGGCGAGGCTCTCCATGATCTGCCGCGGCGCGTCGCTCTTCTGGTGCCTGGCATGCTCGGCGGCGATGTGCTGCCAGTCCTCGGCGGTGCCGTGCTTCATGTCGGTGAACATGGGGGCCGTTTACCAGATCGGGCGGCGGCGGCGAAGCGTCATTGTGGTTCACGCCTGCCGCGGGAGGCGCACCTCCGCGAGGAGACCGCCGAGGCGCTCCGAGCGACTGAGGTCGAGCGCGCCGCCGTAAAGCTCGGCCAGTTCGCGGACGATGCCGAGCCCGAAGCCGTAGCCGACGCCGCTCTCGTCGAGCCGCGCGCCGGGCATGAGCGCCAGTGCCGCCTCCGCTTCGCTCATCCCCGGCCCGTCGTCCTCGACGGCTACGCGCACCATCGCCTCGTCGGCGCCGGCGGACACAAGCACGCGCGACCGCGCATGCCGCGCCGCATTGTCGAGCAGATTGCCGAGCAGCTCGTCCAGATCCTGCCGGTCGACAGCGACGGCCAGCGACGGGGCGACTTCCGCTTCGAAGGCGATCTCGCGTTCGCCATGCACCCGCGACACCGCGTCGATCAGGTCGGCGGCCACTTCGCCGACGTGCGTCCGCGCCCGCTGGCCGCTCGCCGCGGCGCCCGCGCGGGCGCGGCGCAGGTGGTGGGCGATGCGCTGGTCGAGCTCGCCCACGAGCGCCTGCGCCTCGGGCGAAGCGCCGTCGCGCGCCAGCTTCAGCGACAGGGTGGCGAGCGGCGTCTTGAGGCCGTGGGCGAGGTTCGCCACGTGGCGCCGCGCATGCTCCAGGCCCGCCGCGTTCTGGGCGATGAGCGCATTCACCTCCTCGGCGAGCGGCCGCAGCTCGGCCGGCTGGTCGGTCGGCACCCCCGCCGCCGCACCCGCCCGCACTCGCGCCACCGCCTCCCTGAGCGCCCGCACCGGCCGCAGCCCGTAGCGAAGCTGGATCAGCGTCGCCGCCGCCAGCCCCAGCGCCAGCAGGCCGAGCGAGACCAGCAACGGCCTCATCGCGTCGCCGAGCGGCGCGTCGACGATCCGGCGCGGCGCCGCGGTGACGATCTCGGCCGGGCCGGCGCCGGTCTCGATGTCGAGCCGCCGCACGTAGAGCGCCCGCCCGCCCCGGTCCCTGCCCTTGCCCTCGCGGACGCCGCGCCCGTTCATCGGCCGCGCCTGATGATCGGCGACGCCCGAGCCGCCGGACCACTCGCCCGCCGGGCTGCGCACCCGCCAGCCCCAGCCGGCGGTGCCGAAGTCCGGAAGCTCCACGACCCGCGCCGGGTCGAGCCGCCCGTCCGGCCCCACCGCCCGCGCCAGCACCGCCGCCTGCGTGTCGAGCTTGTCGTGGAGGCCGCTCACCACGAAGCGCTCCAGGACGTGCCCGATCGAGAAGGAGGCGAAGGCGAGCGCCGCGATGCCGGTCAGGGCCGCCACGATCAGCAGCCGGACGTGGAGGGAGAGCCGCCGGATCATGGCGCGGCGCAGGTCAGCCGGTAGCCGCGGCCGCGAACCGTCTCGATCATCTGGGCGCCGATCTTGCGCCGGAGCCGCCCCACGATCACCTCGAGCGAGTTGGAATCCACGTCCGCATCATATTCGTAGACCCGCTCCAGGATTTCGGAGCGCTCCACCACGCTCTCCTTCCGCAGCATCAGCGCCGAGAGGACCCGCCATTCGAAGGCGGTGAGGCGCAGCGGCAGGCCGTCCAGCTCGAAATTGCCGATCTGCGCGTCGTAGACCAGCGGCCCGCACCCGATCCTCGCCGCCGCATGCCCAGCCGCGCGGCGTACGAGCGCGCGCAGCCGCATCACCACCTCCTCCATCCGGAACGGCTTGGTGAGGTAATCGTCCGCACCCGCCTTGAAGCCGGCGACCTTCTCGGACCATCCGTCGCGCGCCGTCAGGATCAGCACCGGGAGCGAGCGCCCCGCCGCCCGCCAGGCGTGGAGCACGGAAATGCCGTCCATCTTCGGCAGGCCAAGGTCGAGGATCGCCGCATCGTACATCTCGGTGTCGCCGAGATGGGCGCCGTCCTCGCCGTTCGCCGCATGGTCGACGGCGAAATTCTCGGCCCGAAGCGCGCGCGCCAGCTCATCGGCGAGCGCCGGATCGTCCTCGACCAGCAATATGCGCATGGGCGCCTCCTCGCGCTGCCGATAGGCCGCTTAGCCAAACCGGGACTGAACGGCGAGGTTCAGCCTGGGGTGGCGCGGCGCGTCTACCACCGGCTCCAGCAAAGGAGCCGAACCATGACCTTGAAGCAAAGACTGACGACCACGCCCGGCCTCGTCGTCTCGGGCGCGATCCTTCTCCTCCTCGGCGGCGGCATCGGCGCCGTCGCGGCACATGGGGGCCACGACCGCAGGGTGGAGGCGATGGCGCCCACCGCGCCCGTCGCGATCGCGGCGCTCGCACAAGCATCGCAGCCGCTGGTGCGCGGCGCCGAGAGCCTCGTCACGGTGCGCGGCCGCATCGCCCAGCTCTTCGGAAATCAGTTCGTCCTGACGGACGGCAGCGGCCAGGTCCTCGTCGACACCGGCAGCCATCGTGGCTCCGAGGATACGGCGACGACGCTCGCGGTCGGCCAGACCGTCGCCGTCCAGGGCCGCTACGAGGACGGCGTGCTGCGCGCCCGCCACCTCGTCACTCCGGACGGCCGGGTCGCCGCTCTCGGCGGCCGCGGCAGCGGCGGCCGCCACGGACGCGGCGGCCACGAAGGCCGGCGCGGAGGCCGAGGCGGCGCGGAGTCCGGCCCGCCCGAAGCGCCGGTGCCGCCCGCGCCTCCGGCCGGGAACGCCGCCGCACCGGCGCAGTGACGGAGATTGGGGACAGTCACTCATGACTGTCCCCTTCCGGTCACGGGTTGTACGCCCGCTCGCCATGCTCGGTAATGTCCAGCCCCTCGCGCTCGGCGTCGGGAGCGGGCCTGAGGCCGATCGTCTTGTCGATGGCGATGAACAGCATTGCCGAGACGCCGCCTGACCAGGCGAGCGTGACCGCGACCGCCTTCGCCTGCGCCCAGAGCTGCGCGCCCATGTCGTAGGCCCCCGGGACAGCGGGCAGCACGGTATAATCCAGGAAGCCCTGTCCGCCGAGCACCGGAGACGCAGCGACCGCAGTGCCGATCGCGCCGACGATGCCGCCGATGCAGTGCACGCCGAACACGTCCAGGCTGTCGTCATAGCCGAAGCGCGTCTTCACCCGCGCGACGAACCAGAAGCAGGTGAGCGATGCCGCGGCGCCGAGCAGGATCGACGTCCCCGGCGCCCCGAAGCCGGAGGCCGGCGTGATCGCCACCAGCCCCGCCACCGCCCCCGTCGCCGCGCCGAGCAGCGACGGCTTGCCGTGCAGGACCTGCTCGATCAGCGCCCAGGCGAGCGCCGCGGCGGCGGCCGCGACGAAGGTGTTGACGAAGGCGAGCGCCGCCACCCCGTTCGCCTCCAGGTTCGATCCGGCGTTGAAGCCGAACCAGCCGACCCAGAGCAGCGACGCGCCGATCATCGTCATGACCAGCGAATGGGGCGGCATCGCTTCCGAATTGTAGCCGATGCGCTTCCCCACCACGAGGCAGCCGACGAGGCCGGCGATCCCCGCATTGACGTGGACCACCGTCCCCCCTGCGAAATCGAGCGCGCCCCAGCCCCAGATCAGGCCGTGGTCGCCCGGCGCGCCCGGCAGCGCGTCGGGACCCGCCCAGTACCAGACCATGTGGGCGAGCGGGAAATAGACGATGGTGAGCCACAGCACGACGAACAGCATCAGCGGCCAGAAGCGGATGCGCTCGGCGAAGGCGCCGACGATCAGCGCCGGCGTGATGCAGGCGAAGGTCATCTGGAAGACGACGAACGCATATTCCGGAATGTAGACACCGTTCGAGAAGGTCGCCGCCAGCGTCGTCGCGTCGACGCCGGCCAGGAACGCCTTGGAAAGCCCGCCGACGAACGGATTGCCGCTCGTGAAGGCGAGGCTGTAGCCCCAGCCCACCCACACGAGCGAAGCGACGGCGACGATCGCCAGCACCTGCATCAGCACCGACAGCATGTTCTTGGAGCGCACCAGCCCGCCGTAGAAAAGCGCGAGCCCGGGGACCGCCATCATCAGCACGAGGACGGACGAGACCATCATCCAGGCCGTATCGCCCTTGTCCGGGATCGGGGGCGTAGCGACCTCCGCAAGCGCCGGCGAGGCGGCGGGCAAGAGGCAAAAGGCGGCGAAAGCCAACGTCCGGAACTGCACCAATCGACCCCCGCCTCGCATCCGCCATCGCAGCGGAACCGGCTTGAGGCTCCACATTCCTGCTGCACCGCACAACGTGAAATGTTCACGCGGCGGCCGAGCGAGCGCGGCGGCAAAGCCCCTCCCTCGAGGGGGAGGGGCCGCGCCCTTCCGCGTAGAGGCTCAGCGCCTCCTGCTGCGCGCCTCCGGCAAAGGCTGCAGCGCCCGCTCCAGCGCCATCCTCGCCGCACTGCGACCGATCTCCTCGCCCGCTTCGTTCGAGAAGCGGTAGTGCACCCCGCCGTAGATGCGCGAGTCGGAGACTTCCTGCGCCCAGGCGCTCCAGCTCGGGAAGGTCTGCACGACCGAGACCGGGATCGCCTGGCTCATGATCCGGACGCCGCCCGCGGGAGCGTCGCCCGTCTCGGCCTTCATCACCTCGGCGATCGCCGCGGCGACGGTGCAGTGGCCGCACGGATATTCGGAGAAGTTGGGCGTCCCGAGCAAGGGCGTCCAGCCGGCGTCCGCCTGAGTCGCATCGTTGCCGTCCTCGGCACCGTTGCGGATCGCGGTGATCGGCCGCCAGAAATTGTAGTGGAGCTTGGCGACCGCCATCGCCGTCGCCGCATCGTCATGCGCCATCTGGTAGACGGCGAACATGCGGGCGTTCCGGACCAGGCTCCGCCCCGGAGAGTCCGCGACCTGGCGCAGCGCCGGCATGGTGTCGAAGGCCTGGCGGTAGCGCGCGACGAGCGTTTGGTGCGGCGTCCGCTCCGCCGATGTGCGGCCGCCGAGGCGCCGCACCTCCTCATAGTCGCGCGCCCAGCGCTGCGAGCCGAGCGCGGGCGGCGGCGGCGGCCGCAGCGCCGCCAGGTCCGGCACGATCCAGGAGCGGAAGGCGCCCCAATGCGGCTCGAGCGCGGGAAGCGAAGCGCCGATCCAGACACCGGGCGCGGTGCGCGGACGATAGGGCTCCTGCGGCCGCGCGGGATCGATCCCGCCGGCGGCGAGCGCCGCAACCGCCGCCGCTTCGCCGACCGCGCGGCCCGCCTCGCGCGCCGCCTCGCCGCGCCCCGCGGACATGGCGAGCGCATAGCTCTCCTCGAGATTGGTGCGCTGCGCGGGATAATGATGGAGCAGCACCTTGAACGCCGCCGTCGCCGCCGCCGCCTCCTGCGATGCCGCGGCGCCCGCCGCGGGAAAGCCGACATGGCTGCGATAGCGCGGCTCGATCGCGTTCAGCGCCTCGAACATGGCGAGCGCCACGCGCGTCGTCGCACGCTCCGCCTCCGGCATCCGGCCCGGCATGCCCTGCGCCGCCGCGCCGAGCCGGTTCGCCAGGTCCATCCAGTCGCAGACCGTGTCCGCCGAAGCCGGCGTCGCCGCGAACAGCGCCGCCGCGGCGGTTGCCGTCGTCCATATCCTCTTGAGCATCCCGTCCTCCTCTCGCTTGCCCTCGGCACTTGCGCCGGGCCGCGGGGAGGAGTATTGCTTATCTAATACACCCAGGGACATGATCCGGGGGACCAAAAGCATGATCGCAGGTTGCATCGACAAGGCCCGGCACGGCGATTGCGGCACGTGCGCGAAGAAGGACGCCTGCTCCGACTTCTTCTCCGGCCTGTTCGGACCCGGCGGGGCCTTTTCGAAGCCGCGTCCACACCGCCCGGAGCCGCGCCGCGAACGCCCGGCGCCTCGGGAACGCCACCCGTTCCGGCTCTTCCTGGGCGACATCGTGAAGGTCATCGAGACCCACACGACTCCCAAGGCGCAGCCCAGCGCCCTGCGCAGGCAGGTGGAAGCGACGATCGAGCCTTTGCTTCCCGCCGGAGACGCCGCGATCGAGCGTGTCGCCCGCGCGCTCGGCCTCAGCCGCCAGACGCTCTATCGCCGCCTCAAGGAGGAAGGCACGACCTTCGAGGCGCTGCTCGACGGCGTCCGTAGGCGCCTGGCGATCGAGCTCATCCGCGAAGGCGCCTCGGTGAAGGATGCGGCCTACCGGCTCGGCTTCTCCGATCCCGCCGCCTTCTCACGCGCCTTCAAGCGCTGGACCGGCTCCAGCCCCAGCACGATGGGCCGCTAGAGGGCCGCGAACAGCGCCTGCTGGCGCCTCAGCTCCTCGGCGAGCGGGAGGGCAACGCTCCGCCTGCCCTCCCCGTCCGGCGCCGAGAACAGGCCGAGATCGACGAGGCGCAGATCGTCCCAGCCGGGATAGGCGGTGACCGGATAGAGGCAGATGCCGAGCACGGGCACCCCCGCCGCAATCGCGGTGCGCACCTCCTGGCAGACATAATGGAGCCAGGCCGGCCGCGCCGACCCTTGCGACATCGTCTCGGCGATGAAGAGCGGCTTGTTGTAGCGGGCATGCGCCTCGGCAAGCATGGCAGACAGCGGGCGGTAGTCGCGGTGGCCCATCGGGATGGTCGAGCCGCCGCCGGCATACCATTGGTTCTCCGGATAGAAATTGAGGCCGATCGCATCGACGAGGTCGGCTGCGCCGCCGAGCTCCGGCTCCTTGACGCCGAGAAGGAGGTCCGTCGCTTCGAACTGCGACGCCCGCGCCCCCTCCGCCTGCCGCCGCGACTCTTCGTCCTCTTGCCTCGCCGCGACGTGGATCAGCGGCTCGGCCGTGAAGAAGCGGCATTCCTCATCCGCCGCCCGCATCGCCCTGGCGCCCGCGATCGCGGCCCGGACGAGCTGGCGCTTGAACCAACCGCCCTCGCCCGGCCCGGCGGGGGTGAAATAGCCCGTGCCCACCGCCCAGGCGAAGAAGGACATTTCGTTGACCGGCACGACCAGGGCGGGCGCGCCGGTGACGCGGCGATGCTCCTGCACGGCGGCGGCCGCGAAGTCGGCATAGCGGGCGCCGAAGTCCGCGCTTCCCTGGTCGAGATCGTCGGGCGAGCCGTAGTGGAAGAGGTCCCAGACGACCTGCACCCCGGCTTCGGCCGCGGCCTCCAGCATCGGCGTCCAGCTCGACCAGTCGTAGCGGCCGGGCGCCGTCTCGATCCGGTGCCAGCGCAGCCCGTCCCGCGCCGTCCGGATGCCGAGCGAGGTGCAGCCGCGATAATCGTCAAGCACGAGCCGGTCGTGCCCCGTCCCGGCGACGAGATCGAGCCGCAGTCCGTCCGGCCGACGGTGAGACGAGCATTCGAAGCCCGCCATGAAGAAGCTCTGGAACAAGGAAAATCCCCCGCCGCCGGTTGCGCCTGTGGTGGAGGCGCGCTCTAGCGGCGGGGGTTAGCCACGTCGATGACCTGCTTTAACTCGCAGGCTGCGGCGCGCGCCGTCCTTCGAGCTCGCGGCCGTTCTGGTGGATGACCAGGCGATTCGGCCGCCCATTCTCGCTGTGGAAGACGATCCGCGCGCCGACGCCCTGCACCGTGAACTCCGTGTCGCTGGTCGGGCGAAGCGGGATCGCCGGCTGGCCGCTGAGCTGAACCGTCAGCGCGCCGTCCGCGCCCATCGCGATGTCGACTACCGGCCCGGGCGTCCGGTACTGGCCGACATAGGATTCGAGCACCGAGCGCGCCACCGCGGCGGGCGGCGCTTCCGGCGGGATGTCGCCGGTGCGGGTGGCAACTTCGGCGGCGGCGGCGCCGTTCTGGTGCATCTCCATCGCCAGGCTGCCGCCCTCGCCCCGCACGAGGCGGAACCAGGTGAAGTCGCCCGGATAGAAGAAGTGGCCGTCGCCGGCCGGCACCACCTCGCGCTCCGGCCCGTCCGCCCGCGCGGTATAATATTTGCCGTCGCGCGAGAAGAAGCGCCGCGTCGTGCCGTCGGCCCCCACGCGGTAGACGCCGATGAAGGGCGCCACCGCCGCCGGCTCGACTTCGGCGCGGGTGAACTCGCGATACGGATCGCCCACGGCCAGTGCCGCCAGCCGCCGCATGACGAGGCTCGGCGGCGTCGCGGGCGAGTCGCTGTTGGCGAAGACGGCGACGAACACGTCGTCCCCCGGGATGTAGACGCTGTCCGTCTGGAAGCCGAAGATTCCGCCGCTATGTTCCAGGGTCGGGCGGCCTCGCAGCTCGCCCATGCCGAGACCGAAGCC
>DASWMS010000098.1:0-12619 GCA_036399655.1 Allosphingosinicella sp.
CCGCGACCGGCCATCCACTCGAAGGCATCGCCGACGCTGTCCGCACCCCCATAAGCGACGCCGGCAATGATCGCGCCGCCGGCGAACAGGTCGGGATAGGTGGCGAGCATCACCGAGCTCATCGCTCCGCCCGCGCTGAGCCCGGTGACGAACACCCGCGTGCGATCGACGCCGTGCTGCTCCACCATCGCTTCGACCATGCCGGCGATCGATGCGGGTTCGCCGCGCCCCCGTGCCGTGTCGCCGCGCTCGAACCAGTTGAAGCAGAGCATCGGATTGTTGGCCCGCTGCTGCTCGGGATAGAGCAAGGCGAAGCCATGGCGGTCCGCCAGCGTCGACCAGCCCGAACCGTGATCGTAGACCGCGGCGTTCTGCGTACAGCCATGGAGCACGACGACCAGCGGCGCGCCCGCCTCCAGCCCCTCCGGCACGTAGCATCGCGCGATGAGATTGCCCGGATTCTCCCGGATGCCGACAAGCGCGGACAGACGGTCCTGTGCCGCCCCCTTGGCTGCAAAGGCGCTGGCGCCCTTGCGGCTGCGGCGGAGGCGAAGGCGGGGCGTGATGACGGGCATGTAAATCTCCTGGCCGCGCGGCACGATCGCGGCTCCTTACCGGCTGAACAAGCGCAGCCGGCCTTTGTTGCACTGCAACATAGGGTGGAGGATGGCGTTTGCGAAGCGCGCCCGGTGCGAAAAGCCACTGACTTTCGGGTTCGGCGGCGGCAGGCTTGGCGCGCCGGCGGTGCCACCCGCTGCAAAGGGGGGAGATTAGGCCATGGAGATCACGCGTCGCCACCTGCTCGGCGGCATCGCCGCTCTTGGCGCTTCGGGCGCGCTGCCCGAATCCGCATTTTCTCAGCCGCGCGAGGCGCCGCGCCTGCGCATCCCCTGGAGCCGCTTCGCCGAAGGCCCGCATCTCGGCGCCTTCAAGGCGGCGTTCACCCGCCTTCGCACGAACAAGGACCGGCGCGATCCCGACAGCATCCTCTATTGGGCGGAAGCGCACTATCGCGATTGCCCACACGGTGAGCCCTACTTCCTCGCCTGGCACCGCTCCTTCCTCGGCCTGTTCGAGGAGAAGCTGCGGGAGCTCGGCGGATCGCCGGGCCTGACGCTGCCTTATTGGGACTATTATTCGGGAGCGACGATCCCGGGCGACTTCACGGACGGCGACGCGCCGACCAACCCCTTGTTCATGAAGCGGGTCAAGCTGGACGTCAGCGAAGCCCTCGGATCGGCCGCGTTCGACGACAGCCTCACCAGGTTCGAACGCGACTTGAGCGGGCGTCACCGCGCCTCGTTCGAAGCCGAGATCGAGCAGAGCCCGCACAACCAGGTGCACAGCCTGATCGGCGAGATCATGAGCTCCTACCATTCCCCTGAGGATCCGGTCTTCTGGCTTCATCACTGCAACATCGACCGGCTGTGGTCCGCTTGGGTGGCGGCCGGCGGCGGGCGGACGATGCCCGCCGCCGCTTCTTCCTATTGGGCGGGCAGGTTCGACCACGGGCCCCTCGTCGGCGGCCTCAAATCCGCGACGATCGATACGGTGTCGCGCTTCGGCTACGATTACGACGATACACGGCTCCCGACGCGGGCGGAACGCCGGGCGCCGGCGCGGCCAAGGGCAAAATCCGTAGTTCCCGGAACTCCGCTCCGCGCGCGCCGCGGCTTCACGGCCGTCGGCCGGAGCACCCCGCTCGTGCTTGGAGAAAACTCCTTTTCAGTGAACCTTCCGCTCGCGCCGCCGCCGGCCGCCCGGCGGGCTGCCCTCGCAGCCGGGTTTCAGCAGCGGGACGAGCCGGCCGCGGCGGCCGGAGCGGCGACTTACGACGTCGTCCTCGACGACGTGACATTCACCGAGAAAGGCAAGAGGGGCGGCTACTTCTACGACATCTACGTGAACCTTCCGGCCGTCGCGGGCGGGCCGAAGCGCCGGCACCGCGTCGGCTCGATCGCCCCGTTCAGCGTTGCGACCGGTGCCGCCCACGCGTCGCACGGCGAGGCCGCGGCTGACGCTGCCGAAGGCAAGAGCGGCGCCGTCCGCCTGGTCTTCCCGGCGACGACCGCGCTTCGCGGCGTTGCGCTGTCCCGCCACCGGCAGGTCAGCGTCTCCTTCGTCCGCGCCGGCGGCAAGGACGGGCCGTCGGGTCCGGTGATGGAGGTGGGAGATTTCCGCATCGAGAGCGCGGCGGCGGTGGAGACCTGATGCCCGGGACCGGCCGCACCGCACGCCCCTACCGGCTCCGCTAGGCTGGTTCGAACCGGCGCACCTTCTCTCGGGCCGGCGCGTTGTGCCGTCGATGCCGTCCGCCGTCATCCGGTCCTTCCTGTACCGCGCCGAGGCGCGCGAGCTCGAAATGCTGTTCACCACCGGCCGGCGCTACGTCTATTGCGATGTCCCTGCCGACGCCGCCGAGGCACTGCGCGGCGCCTTTTCGAAAGGGCGCCACTTCAACGCGCGCATTCGCGGCCGCTACCGCTATCGCGAGCTTGAGCCGGAGGCGGGGGAAGCCGCGCAGGAGAGCGGCCGCAGCTATACCGCCGATTAACGCGGCGATGCCGAGCGTTCAGGAGACCGGGCTTATGGTCCGATTCGTTCCCCGGCGGTGCCCCCCCTGTCGCCGCCGGGGCCACCCACCCTCGAGGAGACGAACAGATGCGCATTCTCGTTCTCGCCGCCGGACTCGCCGCCATCGCAGTCCCGGCGACCGCGTCGGCCCATCCGCATGGCAACAGCTACGGCCGCGGCTATGCTTACGGCTACGGCCACAATACCGAAACCGCCCGCGAGCTGCGCGAGTGCCGGCGCGAAATCGCCCGTGCCGACAGCCGCCGCGAATATCGCTCGGAGCGGCGCGAGTGCCGCCGCGAGCTGCGCGACGCCCGCCACGACGATCGCCGGCGCTACGGCTACGGCTACCGGGGTCGCCGCTGGTAATCCGGCGCGACTGCAAAATGGGGAAAAGCCGGCGGGAAACCGTCGGCTTTTTCTTTGCCGGGGAACGGCCGCGCGGCGCGGTGCATTCCTCTCGCGCCGGAAGGAGAGAGTGAATAATGGCGATGCGCACCTTCGATGTGGACCCGCTCGCGCCCGAGGAGCGCCGGGATTTCACGGACTATCTTCTCCCCGGCGAGCGGATCGAGATCGGTTATCGCGGCGCGACCACGACGATCCTGTTCACCGACCGGCGGATCGTCACCGTGCAGCTCCAGGTGCTGATCAGCGAGCGGATCGAGACCACGTCCATCTCCTACCGCGCGGTGCGGATTTTCTCGCTCAGCCGCGGGGCCAACGGCGAAGGGCGCAGCGAATTCAGGATCACGCTGGAGCAGGATCCGCACCCGCTCCACCTGCGCGCCAATCCCGGAACCGACTTCACGCCGCTCCAGGGCCTCCTCGCCGCCCGCATCGGCTGAGGCCCCGCGCCGCCTACCCTTCCTCCCCTTCCCGATAGGCGCTAGGGTCCCGCGGACGATGGACATCTACCTGCCGATCGCCGGCCTTTCCGTGAACGCGCTCATGATCGTTGCGCTGGGCGGCGTGGTCGGCCTGCTTACCGGCATGATCGGCGTCGGCGGGGGCTTCCTGACGACGCCCATCCTGATCTTCTTCGGCATCCCGCCCGCAGTCGCGGTCGCCTCCTCGACGACCCAGATCACGGGCACCAGCATCTCGGGAGTCCTCGCCCATACTCGGCGCAAGGGCGTCGATTACCGGATGGGCGCGGTGATCATTGCCGGCGGCGTCATGGGCTCGCTGCTGGGCGGGTTCCTGTTCCGCCTGCTCCAGAACAGCGGCCAGATCGATACGGTGATCTCCCTCCTCTACGTCGTCCTGCTCTCCAGCATCGGCATCCTGATGGCGAAGGAGGCGGCGACTTCGCTCGGCATCTGGACGCCCAGGCGCGAGCCGAGGCCCCAGCGGCGGCACAATCCCATGATCGCCATCCTGCCGATGCGCTGGCGCTTCTACCGCTCGGGCCTCTACATCTCGCCGCTCGCGCCTTTGATACTCGGCTTCCTCACCGGCATCCTGACCGTGCTCCTCGGCGTGGGCGGCGGCTTCATCATGGTCCCGGCGATGATCTACCTGCTGGGCATGTCCGCGCAGGTGGTGGTCGGCACCTCGCTGCTGCAGATCCTCGCGGTGACGGCCGCGACGACGATGATCCACGCGACCACCACGCGCTCCGTCGACATCGTCCTCGCCGTCCTCCTCCTCGTCGGATCGGTGATCGGAGCGCAGTACGGCGCGCGCTTCGCCCAGAAGATGAAGCCGGAGCTGCTGCGCCTGTTCCTCGCCATCGTCGTCCTCGCAGTGGCGCTGCGCATGGGCCTCCAGCTCACCTGGCGGCCGTCCGAGATCTTCACGGTGCAGCTGCTGTGAGGCCGCTGCGCGCGCTCCTCCTCCTCCTGCTCGCGCCTCTCGCCCTCGCCCAGGCGCGGAGCGGTCCGCAGCCGCGGCTCGTCCCCGAAGTGTCGCACCGGCAGGTCGAGATACGCTACAGCTTTACCGGCGCCGAGCTCCTCCTGTTCGGCGCCATCCTCTATCCTCGGGGCCGCCTGCCCGAAGAGCGCACCGACGTCGCCGTGGTGCTGAAGGGGCCGATGGAACCGATCGTCGTGCGCGAGCGCCAGCGGGTTGCCGGCATCTGGATGAACGTCGGCCGCGCCCGCTTCCGCTCGGCGCCGCAATTCTACGCGGTCGCCTCGTCCCGGCCCCTGCGCCGGATCATCGACGAGCGCACGGCCGCCATCTACGAGCTCGGCCTCGGCAACCTCCAGCTCTCGCCCGGCGGCGGCGTCCAGCCCGAGGAGCTGCGCCGCTTCGAGACCGGCCTCGTCGAGACCATGCGCCGCAGCCAGCTCTACCAGGAGAACCCGCAGGGCGTCGCCATCTCCGAAGGCGTGCTCTACCAGGCGCGGATCGACATTCCGGCGCGGGTGCCCGTCGGCACCTATACGGCCGAGACCTTCCTCATCCAGAACGGCCGCGTCATCGCCGGCGCAGTGCGCGAGATCGAGATCGAGAAACTGGGCTTCGAAGGGTTCGTCGCCCGGGCGGCCGAGCGCTGGTCCTTCGCCTACGGCATCGTCGCGGTGGCCGTGTCGCTCTTCCTCGGCTGGGCGGCGAGCGCCTTCTTCCGGCGCGGCGGACGCGGATGACGAAATAACGGCCGGGCAAGCACTTCTTTACCCCTCCCGGTTAGAGAGGCGGCTCGTGGTCCACTGCCAGAACGAGCCGATATGACCGAGATGTTCCACCAGCGCACCTTCAATCCCGCCGTCGCCGAACCGGTGCCGACGGCGCCCGTGCGGGTGCCGGTCGTGCCTGCCGAGGCGGTGCACGAGGCGATCGGCGTGGTGGTCGACATCGGTGGTGGCGGCGCGCGTCTGGAGATTGACGGCGTGCGGCTCCGCGCGATCGGCTCCGATCCGGACCCGAGCGTCGCCATGTCGGGCCAGGTCGGCAGCCAGGTGAAGATCGAGTGCGGCAGGAAATGGCTGCTCGCCAACGTCCGGACGCTGAAGGGCTCCACCGGCGGCGACAACAAGGTTTCGGCCGAAATCGACTTCCTGGGCGAAGGCGACGAGGACTCGCAGACCGGCCGAATCGTCAACTTCAAGCGCGGCATCACCTCCTATCCGATCCCGGGCAATCGGGTCTTCCCGGTCACCGGCCGGGACTTGAAGCAGATGTTCTCCGCCGACGAGCGGCCCCATATCGAGATCGGCACCGTCTATCCCACGCAGGACGTGCGCGGGGCGCTTTACGTCGACGCCCTCCTCGGCAAGCATTTCGCTTTGCTCGGCTCCACCGGCACCGGCAAATCGACCTCGGCGGCCCTCATCATGCACCGCATCTGCGAGCTCATGCCCGAGGGTCACATCGTGATGATCGACCCGCACGGCGAATATTCGGCCGCCTTCAAGGGTTACGGCGAGCTGTTCAACGTCGACAACCTCGCCATGCCCTATTGGCTGATGAACTTCGAAGAGCATTGCGAGGTGTTCATCACGACGACGGGCTCGGACAAGCAGCGCGACAGCGACATCCTCGCCAAGTGCCTGCTCATCGCCCGCGGCAAGAACCGGGCAGCGGAGGGGCTGACCAAGCTCACCGTGGACTCGCCGATCCCCTACACATTGTCCGATCTCACCATGGCCATCTCCAACGAGATGGGCATCCTGAACAAGGCCGGCGACACCGCGCCCTACATGCGCCTCAAGACCAAGATCGAGGAGCTGAAGAGCGATCCGCGCTACCAGTTCATGTTCTCGGGCATGCTCGTCGCCGACACGATGACGAGCTTTATATCGAAGATCTTCCGCCTCCCCGCCAAGGGCAAGCCGATCTCGATCATCGATGTGTCGGGCGTTCCGTCCGACATCGTCTCGGTCGTGGTCGCGGTCATGTCGCGCCTGGTGTTCGACTATGCGATCTGGTCGCGCTCGGAAAAGCAGCGCCCGGTCCTCCTCATCTGCGAGGAGGCGCATCGCTACGTGCCCGCCGACAAGACCGGCAACGGCCAGGCGGTGCGCAAGATCCTGGAGCGGATCGCCAAGGAAGGCCGCAAATACGGCGTTGCGCTCGGCCTCATCACCCAGCGGCCGTCCGACCTCGCCGAGGGCGTGCTCTCGCAATGCGGCACGATCATCGCGATGCGCCTCAACAACGACCGCGACCAGCAGTTCGTGAAGAACGCCATGCCGGAAGGCTCGCGCGGCTTCCTCGACGTCATCCCGGCGCTTCGCAACCGAGAGTGCATCGTCTGCGGCGAGGGCGTCTCGATCCCGATCCGCGTCGCCTTCGACGACCTCGAACGAGACCGCCGCCCCGCCTCCTCCGACCCGCTCTTCTCGGAGCTTTGGCGCCAGACCGGCGACGAGGAGGCGATGGTCAGCCGCGTCGTAAAGCGCTGGCGCGCCCAAGGGCGGTAGGTGCTGAGGTAAGAGCGGTCCATCCCAGTCACGTCATCCCGGCGACGGCCGGGATCTCAGGGGGTGAAGGGCACAGGCGATTGTGGAGCGCTCCATGTGCGCCCTCACTCTTCACCCGCTGAGATCCCGGCCTCCGCCGGGATGACGGTTTGGGTCAGCCGTTCAGGGTTGCGTAGAGGTCTCGCCAGTCGGGATTGCTCTCCTGGATCAGGCGCAGGCGCGAGAGTCTAGGCCATTCCTTGACCGCTTTCTCCCGTGCGATCGCTTCCAGCATCGTCGGATGCGGCTCGGCGTAGACCAGCAAGCTGAGATTGTACTTCTTCGCGAACTTGCGGCCACTGCGGTGCTGGGCAATGCGCTCAGCTAAGTTCGCGGTCACGCCGGTGTAGATCATTCCGTGCGGCTTGTTCGCGACGATGTAGACCCAGCCGCCGTGCAGGTCGGGAGGGTATCGCCGCTAAAGGCCGACGCCAGCTTAGGTCCATTTTGCGACCACATCCCACACACGTCATCCCGGCGCAGGCCGGGATCTCAGCGGGTGAGAAGCACAGCCGTTTTATGGAGCGCTCCATTGCCGCTCCCGCCCTTCACCCCACGAGATCCCGGCCCCGCCGGGATGACGGTCCGGGTCAGGGCGCCTGCCGCACCGGCGGCGCGGCCGGTGCCTGCGGCGCGCCGGTGGGGAGGGCCATGAGGGTGCGCATGCGGCTCCGGAAGCCTTCGAGGTCGGCGCCGCTGAGCTGCGACCGGCTGACCCAGCGGACGCTACGCGGATCGACGAGGTGGCCGCCCCGGAACATCTCGTAATGGAGGTGCGGCCCCGTCGAGAGGCCGGTGGAGCCGACATAGCCGATCACCTGCCCCTGCCGGACGCGCTGCCCGCCGCCGACCGAGATGCGGCTCATATGGCCGTAGCGGGTCGCGAGGCCGCCCGAATGGCGCAGCTCGACGACGTTGCCGTAGCCGCCGCCCCAGCCGGCGCGGGCGACCACGCCGTCGGTCGTCGCGAGGATCGGCGTGCCGTGGCCGGCGCCGATGTCGAGCCCGCGGTGAAAGCGGCGGTAGCCGAGGATCGGATGGGTTCGGTAGCCGAAGCCCGATGTGATGCGCCCTGGAACGGGCTGGGTGAGCCCGGCCGTCTCGCGTCCGACGCCCGAGGCTTCGAACCACTGGGCCTCGCCGCCGACCGTCCACTGCATGAGGCGGATCTCGCGCCCGCCGGCGCGCCTGAGGCCCGCAAAGAGGAGGCGGCCGCTCTCGCTTTCGCCCGAGGCGGCGCGGCGGTTCTCGACGACGATGTCGAACAGGTCGTCCGAGCCGACCTGGCCGATGTTCACCTGCGTCGCGAGCGCACGGATATAGGCTTCGACGACCCGCGCCGGCGCGCCCGCCGCGCGGGCCGAGCGGTACAGGCTTGTGCCGACGCGGCCCTGGATGCGGAGCGGCGTCTCGTCGATCGCGACGGCCGTCGGCTCGAGAACGAGCTGCGTCCCCGCGCGAACGATGGTGAGGCGTAGGTCCAGCCGCGCGCGGAAGGTAAGCGTTTCGAGCGGCCGGGCGACGGCGCTGCTGGCGCGGCGGCCGAGCGTCAGGTTGAAGACGGTGCCTGGGCGGATCTGGTCGACCGGCACGTGTGCGCCGATCATGGCGGCGACCTGCGCGGCTTCTTCCGAAGAGACGCCCGAGCGCTCGAGGAGGCGGGCGAGCCCGTCTCCCTGGCCGAGCGTCGCCACCAGCGAGACGGTCGGGCGCTCCGGCGCCTGTGCGAGCGGCTGTGCGGCCTCGGACGGCGCCATGCGCTTGCCGGTGTCGGCGCCGAGCGCGAGCGGTACGATGGCGAGCGCCTGCGCTTCGGCGCGGTGGCGCTCGGGAGTGGGGGCCGGTGAGGAGCCCGGCATGGCGCGCGCTTCGGGCGCCAGGGACCAGGCGCCGTAGCAGAGGAGGGCGCAGGTCGCGGTGCCGCGCAGCCACTGGCGCGACCCGATGCGGACGCCGAGATCGACGACGAGATCGAGGTCCGGAGCGACGCTGCGGCGCTTGTCGCTCCTGCGGCCGAAGCCGCGGGCGATCGCCGGCCGGTGGAAGACTCCGTCGCGCGCGATGATCGTCGCCGTGCCGCCGCCTTCGTGCAGGTCCCTGAATTGGTACAAGGCCGGACGAGCCCCCCGCTATCTAGTTGCTGTTGCCCCACTTTCCGATGGAGCCCCCGCTCCTCGGCAGGCGCTCAGGGTTCTGAACAAAAAGGGTTGAAGTCAAATTAACGACGACGCTTTCGCGCCGGGCTGATGCTGGCAGCGGGCGGTTGGAATGACCGCACGGACTTTACGGTAAGTGGTTGCGGTTTGCCGCTTTTGAGACAATCTAGCGGCAATGAGCGATTTCGCCCGCGCGCCCCTCACTGCCATTCTCGGGCCGACCAACACGGGCAAGACGCACCTCGCCGTGGAGCGGATGGCGGCCCATAGCTCGGGCATGATCGGCTTTCCGCTGAGGCTCCTCGCCCGCGAAGTCTACGATCGTGTCGTGAAGATGAAGGGGCCCAAGCAGGTCGCGCTTCTCACCGGCGAGGAGAAGATCCTGCCCAAGGATGCGCGCTGGTTCCTGTGCACAGCGGAATCGATGCCGACGCACCGGGACTTCGCGTTCGTAGGGCTGGACGAGGCGCAATTGGGCGCCGACCGGGAGCGCGGCCACGTCTTCACCGACCGGATGCTGCATGCGCGGGGCCGCGAGGAGACGATGATCCTCGGCTCCGAAGCGCTGGCGCCGATGGTCCGGGCGCTGCTCCCCAAGGCCGAGATCATCGGCCGGCCGCGCTTCTCGACCCTGTCCTACGCAGGGCCGTCGAAGCTTTCCCGCCTGCCGCCGCGCTCCGCCATCGTCGCCTTCTCCGCCGAGCAGGTTTACGCCGTCGCCGAGATGCTGCGCCGGATGCGGGGTGGTGCGGCCGTCGTGATGGGCGCTCTCTCGCCCCGCACCCGCAACGCGCAGGTCGCCATGTACCAGGCGGGCGAGGTCGATTACCTCGTCGCCACCGACGCGGTCGGAATGGGGCTCAACATGGACGTGACCCATGTCGCCTTTGCTGGTCTCTCCAAGTTCGACGGGCAGCGGCGGCGGCGGCTCTCGCCGGCGGAGATGGCGCAGATCGCCGGTCGCGCCGGGCGGCACCAGAAGGATGGCAGCTTCGGCATCCTCACCGTCGAGAGCGAGAACAACGCCGAGTTCCGCCCGGAGGAGATCGAGGCGATCGAGGAGCATCGCTTCGCGCCGCTGGAGCATCTCTACTGGCGTGACGGCGACCCGAGCATGCGCAGCGTCGACGCGCTGATCCGCGACCTGGAGAGGAAGCCCGACCGCCCGGTTCTCCGCGCCGCGCCGGAAGCGGTCGACCTCGCCGTCCTCAAGCGCCTCGCCGCGGACCCCGAGATCCGCGACCGCTGCACCGGCGAGGAGCGGGTCCGCCGCCTCTGGGCCGCCTGCGGTCTCCCCGACTTCCGCAAGACCGGCGCCGACTTCCACGCGCGGCTCGTCGCCCGCATCTTCATGCATCTCTCCGAAGGCGAAGGCCGCATCCCGCAGGGCTGGTATGCGGAGCAGGTCGCCCGCCTCGACAACGTGCAGGGCGACATCGACACGCTCGCCGACCGGATCGCCGGCGTCCGCACCTGGGCCTATATCGCGCATCGCCAGGACTGGCTCGCCGATCCGGAGACGATGGCCGAGAGGACGCGCGACGTGGAGGAGAAGCTCTCCGACGCGCTCCACGAGCGGCTCACCCAGCGCTTCGTCGACCGCCGCACCTCCGTCCTGATGCGCCAATTGGGCGGCAAGGGCGCGACCGAATTCCCGGTGCTGGTCGACGAGCAGGGCGAAGTCACCGTCGGCTCCTTCCCGATCGGGCGGATGGAAGGCTTCTCCTTCGAGGTCGACCCGTCGGCGCGTCACACCGACCGCAAGATGCTCCTCGCCACCGCCGAGCGGCGTCTGGGCGGCGAATATGAGAAGCGCGCCGCCGCGCTCGTCGCAGACACGGACGATCATTTCTCGCTCCAGGCCGAAGCGAGCGCCCCGATCGCGATCCTCTGGCGCGGGCACGAGGTGGCGCGGCTCGGGCCGGGCAAGAACCTCCTCAGCCCGCGCATCCATCTCGACCGGCGCATCGAGCGCGTCTCGGACCGCGGCCGCGAAGCGGTGATCGAGCGGCTGAAGAACTGGGTGCGCGGCCAGGTCGAGCGCTGGCTCGCGCCGCTGCGCCGCGCCGGTGCCGCGGCGCAGGACAAGGCGACCCCCGCCGCCGTGCGCTCGATCCTTGCCCTTCTCGTCGACGAAGGCGGCATCGTCGCGCGCGACGAGGTCGCTAAGCCGCTCGCCCTGCTCGATCGGGAGCAGCGGCGCACCGTCACGAGCCTGCGCATCCGCATCGGCGCGCTCGACCTGTTCATGCCCGATGTGCTGAAGCCCGAAGCGATGCGCTGGCGCACCGCACTGCGCGCCGCCGCCGGGAACGAGCCGATGCCTGCGCTTCCGCCGGCGTCCAGCGTCGTCCTCCCCTGTCCGGAGCCGGGGCAGCGCACGCATCTCACCCGCCTCGGCTTTCGGCCGCTCGGGCCGCAGATGCTGCGCGTCGACATGGTCGAGCGCCTGGCCCGCCACGCCCACGACGTGCGCACCGGCAAGGACGGAAGCCTGCTCGACGAGGCACTGGTCACGTCGCTCGGCCTCCAGCCCGCCGCTGCGGCCAAGCTGATGCGCGATCTCGGCTTTCGTCAGGCGCAAGCGGGCGCCGACTGGACCTGGCGCGGCGGGCGGGCCGGCCGAGGCCCGCGCCGCGAGGAACGGCCCGCCGATCCTGCCCACGCCTTTGCCGCCCTCTCCGCCCTGCGCCGTGGCTGAGACGCTCCGGCTCGACAAATTCCTGTGGTTCGCGCGCGTCGTGAAGACCCGCTCGCTCGCTCAGAGCCTGGCGGAGGACGGGCGCATCCGCATCGCCGGCCGCATCGTCGACCGCGCCCACGCGCCGGTCCGGATCGGCGACGTCCTGAGCTTCGCCCAGCGCGGCAGCGTCCGCGTGCTCCGCGTGGAGGCGCTTCCCGCCCGTCGCGGCCCGCCTGCCGAGGCGCGCGCGCTCTACACCGACCTATCCGACGGGACCGCACAGGCGTTGACGAGCGAAGCCGGCGACGATTAGGGGATTGGCCGCCGTCCGGGAGAGAAGAAATGACCTACGTCGTCACCGATGCCTGCATCCGCTGCAAATATATGGACTGCGTCGAGGTCTGCCCGGTCGACTGCTTCTACGAGGGCGAGAACATGCTCGTCATCAATCCGAGCGAGTGCATCGATTGCGGCGTCTGCGAGCCCGAATGCCCGGCCGAAGCGATCCTCCCCGACACGGAGAACGGCCTCGAAAAGTGGCTGGAGGTGAACGCGACCTATTCCTCCGAATGGCCGAACATCACGAGGAAGAAGGACAGCCCGGCGGACGCCGACGAGCATAAGGGCGTGGAAGGCAAATTCGACAAATATTTCTCGGCGACGCCCGGCGAGGGGGACTGAGGCAAGGGGGGAAACGTCCCAGCCCAGAGCTCGTTCGTCCCGAGCGAAGTCGAGGGGCGCGGCACGGCGTCTGAGCCTTCCATTCTTCCCGTCGCATCGGTGCGAACCGAAGG
>DASWMS010000099.1:0-51581 GCA_036399655.1 Allosphingosinicella sp.
GCGAGACATATTCCCACTTGCCGCGAGTCTTGGCGGCGATGAAGCGGCCTTCCCAGACCGTCTCGACGGGCACGTCGCGCCCATTTCCGTCAGCGTCGCCGCTCATATTTCGAGCAGCCGATCGGAAATCTGATTGGGATCGCCCAGCGTCTTGGGGAGGCAGGTGGCGAGCACCTCCCCGATCTTGTCGACCGCCAGCGCCATCCCCTCGCCGGGCTTTCCGTCGCGGACATGCTCGACGAGCAACGCCATCGCCTCGCCCCAGACGTCCGCCTCCACCCGGCTATGGATCGCCTCGTCCGCGACGATCTCGGCGCGCCGCTCCTGCAGCGAGAGATAGAGGAGGACGCCGGTGCGGCCGTGCGTCTTCTTCTCGGCCGCGACCCGGAACAGCATCAGCGCGCGCCGCGCCACCCGCCGGCCTTTCGCGGCGCGCGGGGTCAGCGCCATGCGCAGCGGCGTCCAGGCGAGCGCGAAGCGGACGATGAGGAACACGATGGCGAGCTTCAACAGGAGCAGCAGCATCAGCAGCGGCCGGGTCAGCTCGCCGTTCCAGCCGAGGAGGAGCCCGCCCAGCCAGTCGAACCACCCCTCCGGCGCCGCCGCGAAGGCCGCGGGCACGAACAGCATGGCGAGCACCGCCCAATGCAGGGCGACGTCGTGATAGGCGTCGGAGCGCTCCGCGACGACCGTCACGATCTCGCCGTCGCTCAGCGCTTCCGCCCTGGCGACCGCATCCGTCACTCGTTTCCGGTCCTCGTCGCCCAAGCGCATCGTCACCAGCTCCCCGAAGCCCCGCCGCCGCCGAACGAGCCGCCGCCGCCGGAAAAGCCGCCGAAGCCGCCCCCGCCGCCGCTTCCGCCGAAGCCGCCAAATCCGCCGCCTCCGCCGCCGCCGCCCCAGCCGCCGCCCCACATGATCACCGGCGAAGCGCCCCAGCCGCCGCGCCGGCGCCGCGTCCCGTAGCGCCGCCCGCGCCGTCCGCGGCCGCCCATCGCGCCGATTACGAAGACGAGGATGACGATCCAGAAGATGACGCCGATGATCGACGAGCCCCCGCCGCCTCCGCTGCCGCCGCTCGCGGAGCGCTGCTGCCGCTCCTGCGCGGCCGCCTGCGCGGCGGCGACCGCCCGCCGCTCGGCTTCTTCAGGAGGCGCGCGGAGCTGCTCGAGGATCGCGTTCACGCCGGCGTTGATTCCCCCGGGATAGTCCCCTGCCTTGAAGCGCGGCGTGATCTCGCGCCGGATGATGATGCTCGACATGGCGTCGGTCAGGATCGGCTCCAGGCCGTCGCCGACTTCGATGCGAACCTTCCGCTCGGACACCGCGACGAGCAGGATCGCGCCGTTGTCCGCATTGCCCTCGCCGATCTTCCAGGCCTCCCCGAGCGCGAAGCCGTAATCCTCGACGGTCCGGCCGCCGAGATCCGGCACCGTCGCGACGACGAGCTGCCGCGAGGTGGTGCGCTCCAGATCCTCCAGGCGCCGTGTAAGCGCCGCTTCATGCTCAGCCGGCAGCAGGTTCGCAGTGTCGACGACGCGTCCCGTCAGCCGCGGCAGGTCCTGCGCCGCCGCGGGCGCGGACAGCGCGAACAGGGCCGCGAGGAGCAGCCACAGGCGCGGCATCGCGGCCGCCGCCCCCTTCATCAGCCGCTATTGCCGAAATCGACCCGCGGCGCCTGCTGCGACTGCGGTTCGGCCTGGAAGGGGACCATCGGCTGCGCGCCGTGCACAACCCGGGCGCCGATCACGGACGGGAAGGTGCGGATCGTCGTATTGTAGTTCTGGACGGCCTGGTTGTAGCGCTCGCGCGAGCGGGAGACGCGGTTCTCCGTCCCCTCGATCTGCGATTGCAGCGTCAGGAAATTCTCGTTGGTCCGAAGCTCCGGATAGGCTTCCTGGAGCCGCTGCAGCGAGATGGTGAGCCGCCCCTGCGCTTCGGCGAAGCGGGCCATGGCGGCGGGATCGGTGAGCTGCTCGCCGGTCACCGTGATCCGGCTCGCGCTCGCCCGCGCCTCCGTCACTTCGCGCAGCACGTTGCGCTCCTGCGCGGCGGCGGCGCGGACGGTCGCGACGAGGTTGGGGATGAGATCGGCCCGGCGCTGGTAATCGTTCTGGACGTCCGCCCAGCGCGCCTTGGCTTCCTCTTCCGCCGCGGGGACGGAGTTGATGCCGCAGGCCGCGACCAGGAGAAGCAGCGGCGCGAGCAATGGGTAAAGGCGCGTGCGGTTCATCGCGAAAAAGCCCTCCTGTCGAACCTCGCATTGGGTAGGGCCGTGAGTTAGGACCTTCGCTGCGTGGCCGCAACGGATTTAGGGGAAGAGGACATGGGTGGGTTCAAGGAGTTCATCAGCCGGGGCAACGTGGTCGACCTCGCCGTCGCCGTGATCATCGGCGCGGCCTTCACGTCGATCGTCACCTCGCTCACCGCCGACATCATCATGCCGATCGTCGGCTGGCTCCTGGGCGACCTCGATTTCTCGAGCTACTTCATCCGCCTCGGCCCCGTCCCGGCGAGCTTCGCGGGCGACACCAACAGCTACGAGGCGCTGAAAGCCGCCGGCGTGCCGATGATCGGCTACGGCCAGTTCATCACGGCGGTGGTCAATTTCCTCATCATCGCCTTCATCATCTACCTGATGGTGAGGATGCTCAAACGCCTGATGCAGCAGAAGGCGGCCGAGGAAGCCGCCGCCCCCGCGCCCGAATCCGCCGACGTCATCCTCCTGCGCGAGATCCGCGACGAACTGAGGAGGCGGCCATGAGCCCGGCGTTCGTTCTTGCCGCGGCGCTCTGGGCGCAGCCGGCGCCGGCCGTGCCCCACTCGCTGACGTTCAGCGCGTCGCGCTCGCTCCCGCCAGCTTCGACCGAGGTGCGCGTCGGCAGCCTGCCCGGCCTGCGCGGGCGCGCGGCGCGTCGTTACTGGTTTCAGGCGGTGCGGCTGGATATGCGCGGCCCCGAGCGCAGGCTTTCGACCGATACCGACGCCTGCCCCGCCGCCCGCGCCGTCCTGGAGTCTCTGGGCGAAATGGAGATGCCGGCGCTCGTCCGGCGGCCGGACTACCCGATCGTCATCGCGGGGGACGCGACATCCTACCGGCTGACGGCGCCCGCTTACTGGGCGTCCGGCACGGAGGGTTCGGTCACGTTCAGCGCCATCTCCGGGAGCGGCCTGGCCGACTGGATCGATGCCATTCTCCGCGCGCTCCGACCCTGCTGGATCGACGAGCCCGCGCCGGCGCCAGGCTGAAGCCCCTTCAAAAGCGTGCGCCGATCGCCTATATGGGCTTTGCCGGGTTCGCCCGGCTACGGCGATAAACTGTAGTGTACAATAGACGCAGCGGACCCGGGGGCGGTACCCGGCGGCTCCACCAATTCCCCTGCTCCGGCAGGGAAGCTGATGGGGCCGAACTAGGATCGACGTGTGTTGAAAAGCACTATTTTCGCTCGGAATGGGACCACCGCAACGGCCCATAACCACAAGTGCCAACGATAACGAAGCACTCGCGATTGCAGCGTAACTGATCCCTCACGGGTGACGTTACAAAGCTAAAGCGCGGTTCGGGCCGCACCGGGCAACAGAAGCGGACACCGGCGGTACGGGGAGCACCGAGCAACAGAAGCTCCCCACTTTTCTCAGCATCCTCTTCCCTCCCCCCGTCATTCCCGCGAAAGCGGGAATCCAGCGGGAGTCCGTCGCGAACGCCGGTGCGGACGAACGAGGCCGAACTGGATTCCCGCTTTCGCGGGAATGACGTAAGAGGGGCACATGAAGCCGATCCTCCCCCTCGCCCTCCTCGCCCTCGCCGCCTGCCGCGAGGAGCCGAGCGTCGCGGAGCAGTTCAACGAGCTGCGCGCCGACATCGAGAATAAGGGCCGCACCTACGACGCCGAGGCCGAGAACCTGGTCGTCGAGCAGGAGCGCCGCCTCGCCGAGGAAGCCAACGCCCTCCTCACCCAGAACGCCAACCTCCTGGGCAACGCCGCCGAAGTGGAAGTGGACGTCAACTCAGGCGAAGTCGCCGCGGATCCGCGCTGACGCCGGCGTTTGCCGCAATGCAAAGGTGCAGATGGTCATCCCGGCGAAGGCCGGGATCTCGGCGGGTGAAGAGTCGCAGGCGCTACTGCAACGCACCCCTGCACGTCCGCTCGCGCTTTTCACCCCCGGAGGTCCCGGCCTTCGCCGCGACGACGTGTATGGCCCGCAAGCCTCTTCGGCGACGCCGTTGCTCGCAAAGCTCAGCCGGTCTTCTTGCCCTTCTTGTCGACGTAGTTCGGGTAGCCCTTGCCTTCGGACCGGGCGAGCCCGAGGTTCGCCGGCGTCTGGCCGGATTCGTCCGCGGTCTCGATGTTCGGACGCTCGTCCTGGTGGACGCCGTCTATGTCGGAATGCGGCGTGCTCGGGGGCGGTTTGGCCATGCGCGTTCTCTCCTTCGCGTGTCGATCCTTAGAAGAACAGGCCCGCCGGGATCAGCATCAGCGCGCCGAGGACGGGAAGGCAGCCCCAGCCGAATTTCATGCATCCGCCGCGCGCCGGATCGGCGGCGCCGTCGCCGGGCGTTTCATTCTCCTGCGCATGCGGCGGCGCATCGAGGCCGGGCGCCTGCGCCTGGGTGACCTTGTCGGGTCCCGTGCCGCGCGTCGGGTCTTCATTGATAGCCACTTTCGTCCTCCCTCTTCTCGGCGGCGTCCTGCTGCGCCCGCTCCATCTCGCCGCCGCGCGCGCCGCCGGATTCGGCGCTCGCCGCGCCGCCGCGCACCGACTGCTGGTGCTGGACAACGCGCCAGTCTTCGTGGGCGATCCGCAGGTAGGTGGAGGTGCAGTTCGCGGCGAAGCTCTCGCCGCCGCGCGACGCCGTCACCGCATAAGCGATGACGATCAGCCCCTCCCGCGGCCTGACGACGCGCAGGTCGTCCAGCGTCACCTCGCTCCACCGCGGCGTCCTGGCGACCGCTTCGATCGCCTCCCCGCCGCTCATCACGAACGGCGGCTCGGGCAGCACCATCAGGCAGTCCTCGGCGATCGACCGCCGGTAGACCTCCTCGCCGCCGACCCACAGCTCGGTCTCGAATTGCCGCACCCGTTCGTCATCCATGATCCGCTCCAAGGTTCCTGACCTCGTAAGGCCGCGCGAGACCCGGGTCCGCCGTCCGCCCGCGCGCCCGTTCGCGCCGCCCGCGACCGCCGAGCAGGCTGCGCGCCAGCCCCGCCGCCATTTCCGCCCCCGCAGCCGCCGCCGCGAACGGCACCAGCAGCGGCTGCGTCTGCGCCTGCAGGAACACGCTGGTCCTCCGCACGAACACGTCCTGGCGCCCGCGCGCCTCGCCGTCGGCCCGCGGCGCGTAGAGATTGTCGCGCTTCTCCGGATCGCCCGGATCGCCCGGCTTCTGCTGCGCGCCCACGCCGAACGCCTCCATCGCAAGGTCCGTCGCCCGCGGCGCGAGCCTGCCCGCCACCGAGATCAGCCACCCGCTGCCGCCGACATAAAGCTGCCGCCGCGGCGTCTCGCAGGCGAACACTATCGCCTCCGCCACCAGCGCCGGATCGTAGAGCATCGGCGGCAGCCGCGGCGGCGCGTCCATGTAGCTTCGCGCATGCTCGGGATAGGGCGTGGCGATCGAGCCGGGCTTGATCAGGGTGACGGAAATGCCCGCCCCGTCCCGCTCCAGCTCCATGCGCAGCGCATCCGTCGCCGCCTGCACCGCCGCCTTGGTCGCCGAATAGGGCCCCTGATAGATCATCGCCCGGTCCGAAAGCACCGAGCCCAGGTTGACGATCGCCCCGCCGCCCCGCACCCGAAGGTGCCGCGCCGCGACCAGCGAGCCCATCAGCAGCCCATGATAATTGACGTCGAAGATGCGCCGGTGGTCCTCCATCGGCACGTCTTCCATCGCGCCGTAAGTCGCCGCCGCCGCGTCGTTCACCCAGGAGTCGAACCCGCCGAACGCCTGGACCGCGGTCTCCGCGATCCGCTCCACATCCGCCTCGACGGCAACATCGGCCGCGCAGATCGCGACCTTGCCGCCGCCGCGCTCCAGGTCGCGCCCGACCGCCTCCAGCGCCGCGCGGTTCCGCGCCGCGAGCACCACCCGCGCCCCGCGCCGCACCGCCTCGCGCGCCGCCGCGAGCCCGTTGCCGCTCGATGCGCCGGTGATCACGATCGTCTGTTCGTCGAGGCGCTTCAGCCGAGCCCGCATGTTCCGTCTCCTCACGAACATGCCAACCCCCGAACCGGGCGAAGCGTTGCTACCTCCTTTCGGCTACCCGGGGCCGCAGCCGCACCCGCCCCCCGCCCGCCGCCGCGCATAGTCCGCCGCCGCCCGCGCCTTTTCGCCCTCGCCGACGTCCCGCCCGGCAATCACGATCGCGATCTTGCGCATGATCGCCGGCCCATGCTCCACCATCGTCGGCGGCGGCCGCCACTGCACCCCCGGCGCCTTGCCGATCCCGAGCGCTTCCTTCTTGGGCACGTGGAGGACGTGGATCGACTGAGCCGCGGTCATGCCGCTGATCGGCTCGTCCGGCGGCCGGTCGAGGCGCGAGAAGAGGTTCGCCCCGTTCTCGAGCTAGGCGAGTTCGATCCGCACATAGCCCTCCTCGACCGCCTCCTTCCAGCGCCGCGCGAAGTCCGGCCAGCGCTTCCGGTGCGTATAGGCCGATCCCTTGGACATGCCGACGGCGTCGATCGCGGCCTTGATGTTGCAGGTGGCGGCAAGGACGGCGAGGAACCGATCCTCGGTGAGCGGCCCCATTGCCCCGCCCGCGCCCGGGCGATCTGCACGCGTTTCCCAATCTTCCGCTCATCCTGAGGAGCCGCCTCGGCGGCGTCTCGAAGGACCACCCGCCCGTCCCGCGCACCACCAGCTCCACTCCGTCGAGATGCCCGCACGAGCGCCCCCGCGCCCCGGCCCCGCCGCGACCAGCCGCGCCGCGACCAGCCGCGCCTTCGCCCCCGCCACCGCCTCCCGGCAAGCCGCATCGAACCCCGGCTCCTCCCCCCCCCGCGCCTTCAGCACCCAGCCCCGAGAAACCCCCGCCTGCTCGGAAGCCGCCGCATAATTCCCGGTCTTCCCCAGCGCCTTCAAAAACGCCGCCCGCCGCGCGCGCATGCAGCACTTTGGCCTTTCTACGCGGTTGATGGACGTATCCTTGAATCCTCTTGTGGCCCTGTATTTTGCGATCGAACCCGGCGCCGCGGACGACGGGCTGACGGAGTCGTGACAGCGTTCCCGATACCTGAGGAGAGGGAGAAGTACTTCGACAGCGACTCTGCTAGCGCCATAGCCAACCTCGCCAACCTGACCGCGCCTGAGAAAGCCGACGTGCGCATTCGGGCAGATCGAGTAGCTGGAACATTGAAGAGGGACGAAATCGTCAGGATCAACAACGAAGACGTTTATCTGCGCCTACACCAGTTCATAAAAGCGGAGAAGCCGCATTTCCTTTCAATCATAGAACCGGTTGACCTGTTTAGGCCCTACTACGTACATCCCAAGATGAGTAACCGCCGCATTCTCACGCAAGCGGGCGCCTTTATCATCCACGGCCTCACCCCGCCGAAGAGTATCAGCTACGCACATGCAATTGGCGAAACGCGGTTCATCATCCCTAGGGATCAGAAAGCGCCCCTCCGAGACGCCCTGGCACTGATGGGAATAAACGAGAGCACACTGTTTCCGGAGATCGATCGAGCAGCGAAGCGGATCCAGGCGAGGTACACTTCCTCTTAGAGTCGCGCGTAGTACCTTCGCTCACGTCGGCAGCGCCAAAAACCTTTATTGCCGCCGCTGCACCTGCGCTATGCAGAGAGTCGCCGTGACCATCGCGCTCGCCCAGTCGCAAAACCAGGGGCTTCCGGTTCGGCCGCCGCCGTCGGCAACTAGGCGGCAAGCCGTCGCATTTCCTCGATCACCTTGGTGACTTTGCCCTTCGCCTCTCCGCCGATGTCCAGAGCGATGAGCTGACCGCCCTTCACATTCTGCTTGGCGTTGCCGGTCGCCCGTAATTTGTAAGGCTCGATCTCTTCGAGGTAGATCGAGCCTGACACCCCGCTCCACGACCCCCAGGTCATTCCTGTCGTGAATGACACGAGGCCGGATGCCTCGTCGGCCGAATCAACCTTGTAGTTCAGAGACTGCACGGCTTTCACCGCATGGCGCGTCAGGAGCGCTCTTGTTGCTCGGAAGCAGTCGCCGTTCGTCGACACCTTGGCAGGCGCATCGCCCGCTTCTGCGGCCGCGGCAATCGGAGCACCGCAGTTGATGCAAGCTGGAGCACGATCGGAAACGTCGCGACCGCAGTCTTCGCATTTGATCAGTGCCATCCCCGCCTCCCGTTCGTTCTCGGGCGGCAGAATGGCAGTGCTATGTCGATAGCCTCAAGTGAAATCTCCTATCGCAAAAATTCGGGTTCACGCTGAGGCGCGGAGATCGGGAAGCCAGTGCCTCCACGCCCCCGCGTGAGCAGCGAAAAATGCCTCCGGTTGCCCGATGCCTTTCTCGACGAACGCGAAAGGAGCGCCCGCCTCCTTCGGGCCGACGAGCGACGCACACTATCCTGTGAGGTGTTCCCGCGGCTTCGATTGGGCAGGGGAGAGCGTGCAAGAGACTGTAGACGCTCTTGCGGACTCGGCCAGAGATCGCGCCGACAGCTTACCGGTCGGAACCAGCCGCGCCGAAGCCGTGCTCCGCGCGACCAGTTGCCCCTGCGCGTCGAACAGGCTCCCCTCCAGAAAGACGATGGTCTTTCCGAGTTGAACGATCCTTCCCTCGCCGATCAGCCGCCCCGGCCGAGCCGGCGCGAGGAAGCTGACGTTGAGGTCTATGGTTGGCGTGAAGAAGGCACCGTCCGTCTTGACGAGCACGGCGGGGCCCATGGTGTCGTCGAGCATGGCGGCGAGGAAGCCGCCTTGGACGAAGCCAGCCGGGTTGCAGAATTCCCGGCGTCCCTCGAAACCGATCCGAACCGTCCCTGCTTCCGGATCGGCGTCGAGCAATTTCCAGCCAAGCGTCGTCGCGCAGGGCGGCGTCGGAAAGCGCGCGAAGATCGTCGTCGCGCGTTCAAGACCGTCCCGTGCCATCCGAGTTCCTCCCATTGCTTCGCCGCAATGTGTAGCACCGGCCGCGGCGGGACCAGCGGCAACTTTTCCAGTGCTGCTCACGCGCGCGCTGGCGCCGCCAAGCCGAGGAAAAGGATCATCGCGCGATTAATTTGTGCTATCTCGCCCGCCGTCAGCGTACCGAGACAGTCGCCGAGCCTAGCGCGGGGCACCGTCGTGATCTTGTCCACCATCGCCCAAGAGCGCTCACGCAGACCGTTCGTGGGATTGGGCTCGATGGCCGGGCGAAAGAGGGGCGCGTCGACGCCGTGGCTGGTCAGGAGGCAGATCGTGACCGAGCCCGTCTCCTCGAAGGCGTCGTCCTGAACGATCAGCACCGGGCGCGGCTTGCCTGCGTAGTCGCGGCCGCCAGAGGCCGTCCAGATCTCGCCGCGTTTCAAGCCTTCGCCCGCTCAGAATTCGGCGATGGAGTCGATGAACGCCTGATCCTCCGCCTCGTGCGCGCCGCGTGCGGCCGCGCGGGCCTGGCGGCGCGCTTCGTCGCGGAAGGCGGGGGCGCTCACGTCGGGGACCCAGAGCTGGATTGGGCGCAAGCCCTGCGCGCGCAGCCGTTGCCGGTGCTGGCGGACCTTTTCGCGGGATGACGGGCTGGCCGGCATGGGAACTCCTCAGGTTACATGTAACCTATGAAGCGACGCCGGCCGTGTCAACGTGGCGTGGCGCCCGCGACGCGCATCGCCACAAAAGAAAGGAGCGCCCGCCTCTCCGGCGGGCGCTCCCCGTCCCGACCCACGCGTGACTGAGGCTCAGGGAACGTGGTCGCTCGGCTCAGAGGCCGTTGGCGAGGTTGGTGTCGGGGTCGTTGGTGGTGGCGTCGCGCTGCATCATGTTCTGGGTGTTGGCATCGACGCTGCCGTTCGCGCCCATCGTGCCGGCGCCGTTCATTGCATTAGCGTCCATGGTCATGTTCGGATCCATCATCGGATCGATCGCCATCGTGTTGGCGGTGCCCATCGCATTGGCGTCGTTCGCTTCGGAACCGGAGCCGCCGCAGGCGGAGAGCGTCAGAACGGCCGCACCGGCCAGGCTGATTGCGCGCATAAGTGTTTTCCTTCTTGAATAGATGCCGGCCGAACGCGGGCGTCGGCAGGGCATAACGGCCAAGAGCCGAACTTCGCTCCGCTCCGCAGTTTCGCGCACCCCGGCGCGTCGCGCCGCCGCCGCTTTGGGCTTCGCCAAGCCGCAAAGACGCGAAGCCGCAAAGGGCCGCACTCCTCCCGAACGCGGCGTCCCCCGACACCCGCTCCGCCCCTTTGCGCCTTTCCTTCCTTTGCGGCTTGGCGAAGCCCCAAAGCGGCGCACGCGCCGCGCCGTCCTCAGCATCCCCGCACCGCCGCCCGACGCACAAAGAAAAAGGCCCCGCGATTTCCCGCGAGGCCTCTCTCTGGAACCAGGCTCCGTCTTGCGACGGAGACGCAGTTCTTAGTCGTCGTTGCGGGTCAGGAAGGCGGGAGCGAATTCGGGCTCGCCGCCTTCTTCGCGCTGGGGACGGTCGCCGCCGCTGCGCTCGCGGTTTTCACCGCCACGCTCGCCGCCCCGACCTTCACCACGCCCGCCTTCGCTGCGCTCGCCGCGTCCGCCGCCGTCACGGCGGGGACCGCGGTCGCCGCCGCCCCTGCCGCCACGGTCACCACCGCCGCCGCCGTCACGGCGCGGGCCGCGGTCGCGGCCTCCGCCGTCGCCGCGCGGGCCACGGTCACGATCGCCGCCCTCACGGCGCGGGCCGCGGTCGCGGTCGCCGCCTTCGCGCGGAGGACGCGTGTCCTCCAGCTCGGCGCCGGTTTCCTGGTCGACGACGCGCATCGACAGGCGGACCTTGCCGCGCGGGTCGATCTCGAGGACCTTGACCTTCACTTCCTGGCCTTCCGAGACGACGTCGCCGGGCTTCTCCACCCGCTCGTTGCGCATTTCGGAGACGTGGACGAGGCCGTCCTTGCCGCCCATGAAGTTCACGAAGGCGCCGAAATCGACGATGTTGACGACCTTGCCCTGGTAGACCTTGCCGACTTCCGGCTCCTCGACGATCCCCTGGATCCAGCGGCGGGCCGCCTCGATCTGGGCGACGTCGGAGGACGAGATCTTGATCACGCCCTCGTCGTCGATGTCGACCTTGGCGCCGGTCGTGGCGACGATCTCGCGGATGATCTTGCCGCCCGTGCCGATGATGTCGCGGATCTTCGCCTTGTCGATCTGCATGGTCTCGATGCGCGGCGCGTGGGCCGAAAGCTCGCCGCGGACGTCGCCGAGAGCCTTCGCCATTTCGCCGAGGATGTGGGCGCGGCCCTCATTGGCCTGCGCCAATGCGATGCGCATGATTTCCTCGGTGATGCCGGCGATCTTGATGTCCATCTGGAGCGAGGTGATGCCCGCTTCCGTCCCGGCCACCTTGAAGTCCATGTCGCCAAGGTGATCCTCGTCGCCGAGAATGTCGGAGATGACCGCGAAGTCGTCCCCTTCCTTGATGAGGCCCATGGCGATGCCGGAGACCGGACGCTTGAGCGGCACGCCGGCGTCCATCAGGGCCAGCGAGCCGCCGCACACCGTCGCCATCGACGAGGAGCCGTTCGACTCCGTGATGTCGGACAGGACGCGGATCGTGTACGGGAATTCGTCGTGGGTCGGGAGCACCGGATGGAGCGCCCGCCACGCGAGCTTGCCGTGGCCGACTTCGCGGCGCCCCGGAGCGCCGAAGCGGCCCACTTCGCCGACCGAATAGGGCGGGAAGTTATAGTGGAGCATGAAGCGCTGGTAGGAGAGGCCTTCCAGCCCGTCGATCATCTGCTCGGCGTCCTTGGTGCCGAGCGTGGTCGTGCAGATCGCCTGGGTCTCGCCGCGCGTGAACAGCGCCGAGCCGTGGGTGCGCGGCAGGAAGCCGACCATCGCGTCGATCGGACGGACGGTCCTGGTGTCGCGGCCGTCGATGCGGATGCCGTCCTTCAGGATGGCGCCGCGGACGATCTCGGCCTCCAGCTTCTTCACGAGCTTCAAGGCGCCCAGATAGCCGGCGGGGTCGCTGGCTTCGAGATCGGCGAGGCCGGTGCGCGCCTTGGCGCGGGCTTCGTTGATCGCGGTCTGGCGCTGCTGCTTGTCGGTGAGGCGATAGGCGGCGGCGAGATCGGCGCCGATGAGATCGCGCAGGCGCTGCTTGGTCGCCGAGCTGTCGCCGGCTTCTTCCAGCTCCCAGGGCTCGTTCGCGGCCTGCTCGGCGAGGCGGATGATCGCCTCGATGACCGGCTGGATGGAGCGGTGGGCGAACATGACGCCGCCGAGCATGACGTCTTCGGAAAGCTCCTTGGCTTCCGATTCCACCATCATCACGGCATTGTGCGTGCCGGCGACGACGAGGTCGAGCTCGCCTTCCTGGATCTGCGTCTGCGAGGGGTTGAGGATATACTCGCCGTCCGCATAGCCGACCCGCGCCGAGGCGATCGGGCCCATGAAGGGAATGCCGGAGAGGGTGAGGGCGGCGGAAGCCGCGATCATCGCGACGACGTCCGGCTCGTTCTCGCCGTCATAAGACATGACATGCGCGATCACGAGCACTTCGTTATAAAAACCCTCAGGGAACAGCGGCCTGATCGGGCGATCGATGAGGCGGCTGGTCAGCGTTTCCTTTTCGGTCGCGCCGCGCTCGCGCTTGAAGAAGCCGCCCGGGATGCGCCCGGCGGCCGAGAATTTTTCCTGATAGTGGACCGTCAGCGGGAAGAAGTCCTGACCCGGCTTGACGTTCTTGGCGGCGGTCACCGCGCAGAGGACGACGGTCTCGCCGAGGGTCGCGAGAACCGCGCCGTCGGCCTGGCGGGCAACGCGCCCCGTTTCGAGCGTCAGCGTCTTGCCGCCCCACTCGATTTCCACTTTTTTCATGTCGAACATATGTTTTCCTTCAACGCCCGCAGCCGGATGCCGCGGGGGCCAATGTGCCGGCGCCGTGTGGGCCGGACTTGCTGCGGGCCGAAGTGGCCCATGGAAGATCGGCCGAATTGCCTCTCCTCCGTCACCCCGGACTTGATCCGGGGTCCACCTTTCTTCTCGTCCAGGTCTGAAAGTGAGAAGAAAGGTGGATCCCCGCTTTCGCGGGGATGACAAAAGGGGCGCTCCGATCGGGGCGCCCCTCGCGATTATTTGCGAAGACCGAGCTTCGCGATGAGTGCGGTGTAGCGGTCCGCATCTTCCTTCTTGAGATAATCGAGAAGGGAGCGGCGCTTGTTGACCATCATCAGCAGGCCGCGGCGCGAATGGTTGTCCTTCGCGTGGGTCTTGAAGTGGTCGGTCAGGTTGTTGATCCGCTCGGTGAGGATCGCGACCTGCACCTCAGGCGAACCGGTGTCGCCCGACTGGCGGGCATTGTCGTTGATGATTTCGTTCTTGCGCTCGGCGGTCACCGACATCGTATCACTCCTTAAGTCACGAGGTTGAAGCCGCGCACCACGCGAAGTTCTCCTTCGCTGAGCTCCACGAGGGCGACCGGAACAGAGCGGTCGGTCGCGAGATGGAGCCCCGGCTTTGCGGCGATCCCGATCGCTTTCTGCCCCATGCGGAGCAGCCTTGCCTGATCGGGGGTGACGGGAAGAGCCGGGATGTCGTCCAGCCCTGCCGCCAATGGCAAGAGTGCCTGTTCAAGGCTGCGGGCCTTAGCGGATGCAGCCAAATTGTCCAGCGAAATCGCCTTTTCGAGGTTGAACGGTCCCGCCTTCGTTCGCCGGAGCATGGTGACGGAACCGACCGTTTCGAGGGCATAAGCGATGTCGCGGGCGAGGGAGCGGATGTAGGTGCCCTTGGAGACGCGGGCGGTGAGGGTGACTTCAGAAAGGGGCAGGGCGCTCGAGCCCCCCTCCGCTCGCCCTGAGCTTGTCGAAGGGCTGTCCTTCTCTTGATCGCGGTCGGAGAAGGGCAGGGCTTCGACAAGCTCAGCCCGAACGGTGAGAGAGTGGATCGTGACACTGCGGCTCTTGAGCTCCACCGCTTCCCCGGCCCGTGCCATATCGTACGCCCGCTTCCCCCCCACCTTGAGCGCGGAATAGGTCGGCGGAACCTGCTCGATCAGGCCCGTGAAGCGCGCCAGCACCGCCTCCACCTGCGCCAACGTCGGCCGCACGTCCGAGCGCGCCACCACCTCGCCTTCCGCATCCAGAGTCGACGTCTCCTCCCCGAACCGGATCGTGAATTCGTACACCTTGTCCGCGTCCAGCATCCGCCCGGCGAGCTTGGTCGCCTCGCCGAGCGCCACCGGCAGCACCCCGCTCGCCAGAGGATCGAGCGTGCCGCCGTGCCCGACCTTGACCTTGGGATAGCCGCCCTCGCGAAGCGCGCGCTTGACCGCGGAGACGATTTGCGTCGATCCCGGCCCCACCGGCTTGTCGATGACGATCCAGCCGTGCACGTCAGCCGGCGGCGAGGCTGAGCTTGAGCTGCCGCGCTTCGGCGTCCCGCATCCGCTCGGTGAAATGCCGGCGGCACAAAGCCACATAGCGGTCGTTGCCCCCGATCTCGGTCTGCTGCCCGCTCGCCACCGCGCGCCCTTCGGAATCCATCCGGAGGTTCATCGTTGCTTTGCGCCCGCACTCGCAGATCGCCTTCAGCTCGACGAGCTTGTCGGCCAGCGCGAGCAGGGTCGCCGATCCTTCGAAGAGGTTCGCCTGGAAGTCGGTGCGCAACCCGTAGGTCAGTACCGGTATGCCGAGATCGTCGCAGATGCCGGCGAGCTGCCGCACCTGCGCCGCCGACAGGAACTGCGCCTCGTCGACCAGGATGCAGTGCACCTTTCTGATCTCCAGCTCCGCCTCCACTTCGGCGCGAAGGTCCGTTGTAGGATCGTAGGCATTGGCCTGCGCGGTGATGCCGATCCGCGAGTCTATCACGCCGTAGCCCGACCGGTCGTGCACCGCCGCGGTCCAGAGCATCGGCTCCATCCCCCGCTCGCGGTAGTTGAACGCGGTCTGGAGGAGGATCGTCGATTTGCCCGCGTTCATCGAGGCATAATAGAAATAGAGCTTGGCCATCGCCCTTCCTACCCCGCCCCGCCGAGCCCGGCGAGGGTCGCAATGCCGTCCAGCACCAGGTGCACGGGCGGCACCACCAGCCATTCGACCACGTCGAGCTGCGGCGAGATCGCCGGCAGGATGAGGAGCAGGAAAATGAGGATGAAGAGGGCGTAGCGCCCCATCCTGCGCCACTTCTTCGCGAGCGGCCGCGGCAGCAGCCCTTCCACCACGTGCCCGCCGTCGAAGGGCGGCACCGGCAGCAGGTTGAAGATGGCGAGGAAGACGTTGATCAGCACGAAATTGGACAGGTTGGCCGCCACGAACCGGGTCGCGAAACCCGGCGGCTGGTCCGCCGTACCGATGACGAAGGCGAGCGCGAAGGCGGCGATCAGCGCCAGCGCCAGGTTCATCCCCGGCCCGGCGAGCGCGACCAGCATCATGTGCAGCCGGGGCCTACGCATCCGGTGCGCGACCACCGGCACGGGCTTCGCCCAGCCGAAGACCGGCGCCCCGCTCACCGCGAGCAGCAGCGGCAGAATCACCGTTCCGAACGGATCGACGTGGCGGATCGGATTGGGACTGAGGCGTCCCAGCTCCTTTGCCGTCGGATCGCCGAACGCATTCGCGACCCAGCCGTGCGAAATTTCGTGCAGCACGATCGCGAACACGAGCGGGATGACCCAGGTCGCGAGGTTGAAGATGAGGCCTTCAGCTTCCACGCGGCCGCTCCCGATACTCGTCGGCGAGGATGGAGAAGAGCACGGTATCGCGAACATGGCCCGTCCAGGTGATCCGGTCCTGCCGGAGGACGCCTTCCCGAATGCCGCCGATCTTCGCCATCGCCGCCTGGCTGCGCTGGTTGCGCCGGTCGACGCGGAATTCGATCCGCCGGATCCCCGCCCCGAACGCCCGCGCCATCATCAGGTCCTTCACCTGCCGGTTGAACCCGGTGCCGCGAAGCTCGGGCACGTAATAGGTGTTGCCGATCTCCAGCACGCCGCGCTCGGGCTCGATGGAGATGAAGCAGCTCATCCCCACGATCCGCTCGCCGAGCAGGATGGTGAAACAGCGCCACGCCGGCCGCGAGCGGATGAGATCGAAGCCCGCATCGAAATGCTCCGGATCGAAGGACGTCGCGTAGATCCGCCAGACCTCCCCGTCCTGTGCGCAAGCCGCCTTCAGCCCCTCCCGGTGCGCCTCGTCCATCGGATCGAGCCGCAGCTCGCCCTGTGCCATCGGCGCACTCAATTCATCCAGCATCCCGCTCATGGCTGCGGACCTTGCACGAGGCCGCGAGCCGATCAAGGACACGAGGGGTCAGGGAAGGCTGCTGATCAGATTCTCCGGATCGTACATCAGCCCGTCGCCCACCGACCAGATCGTCAGCGGGCGGCGCGAGTGGAGCGTGACCCAGCGCACCGTCTCCCGGTCCTCGTCGATCCGTCCCCGGGTCAGCTTCGCCCGTCCTGTGAGATAGTTGATGCTGACCCCGCCGACGTCGCCTGTGTTGCGCTTTACGTTTGAATAATCGAACCCGATCAGGCGCAGATTGTCGTCTTCCCAGCGGAAGGTGAAGCTGGTCGTCCCCATGTCCCATCCGCCGGCGCTCATGAAGCGCTCGAGATCGATCCGCACCGCGCCCCGCTCGATCCTGAGGTGCTCCGGCGCGAACCAGTCGCTCGCGCAGGGATTGTCGCGCCTCGGGATGAGCTCCTGGTCCTGCACGCCCAGCCGGTAACCCCCGCCCGCCGCCGCAAGGGCGATCGCCAGGATGCGCGGATTGGTGTCGATCGTCTCCCCGCACAGGCCTTCATTGGGCAGCACGTTCGCGGGATCGTTCATCCGCAGGACGAGGGCGAGATCGCTCCGCCCGTCGCGGTCGAGGTCGCCCGACGCCGACGCTTCCAGGCGCCACCCCGCCGGCACGAAGCCGCTCGCGGCCTGTGCGTGCTCAGGCAGCGTCGGATAGTCGACGGGCGGCGGTCCGTCCTCCTCCTGCGCCGCCGCAGGCGCGGAAAAGGCGAGGAGCGTCGAGGCGAGCAGGCGAAAGGCGAATGGCATGATCGGCGCTCCTGAAGGTTACGCCACCTTAGGGCCGTCGGCGCCGGATGCCGAGACGGCAAGTCCTGCCGCTTTCCGCCACGCCGCGTCTAAATCCGCCGCGCCGCGTGCGGACGCTTACACCTCGCCGTCGTCGGACGGCTTTTCGAGGTCCTGCTTCACCTTCGGCGCGCGGAGAAGCGCATCGATGTGCGAGCCTTCGTCGAAGCTCTCGTCCGCGATGAACTTGAGCTTGGCCGCATATTTGGTGTTCACCCGCGTCGCCACGGCGCGCTGCAGATAGGCCGTGTTGGTACGCAGCGCCTTCAGCACCGTCGCCTCGTTGGAGCCGAGCAGCGGCTTCACGAACACGGTGGCGTGCCTGAGATCGGGCGACATCCGCACCTCGGTGACGGACACGAGATGGCTCTGCAGCACCTCGTCATGCACCTCGCCGCGCGTCAGCACGTCCGACAAGGCATGCCGCACCTGCTCGCCGACGCGCAGCAGGCGGACGGAACGGCCTTCGGGAGATTCGGTCTGTCGGGGCATCGGAAAAGCTCAATCCTCGGGAATGATGTCGTCGACGGTCACGTTCAGCGCCCCGGCCAGCTTGCGCCAGACGTCGGGAGCGCCGCGGCGCTTGCCCGCCTCGAGGTTGGACAGGAAGTTATGGCTGATTCCTGCGGCCGCGCTGAGATCGCGCTGGGTCACGCCGCGATAGCTTCGCCAGGCGCGCAGCGGACTCTCGCCGGCCAGGATATTGTCCACCATGGCCGCGGGAAGGTACTCCTCGCCGTCGCGCCGCCGTTGCTCTGCAGCCGCCGCGGCGAGGGCATCGCTCCTGTCCTCGGCAAGATCGAGCAGCCGCTCATAATCCGCGACGGGCAGCACGGCCATCTTCTGGCCGGCGATTTCAACGATCTGAGCAGTCATCGCGCCACCTCAATAAACGGACCCGCGGGGCCCGATGTCGTCGATCCAGAGCACATCATCTTCGATGCGGAAGATGATCCGCCAGTCCTGAACGCGCAGCCGGCTCTCCGGTCGCCCCTTCAGCGGCTTGATGTTCGCCGCGAGCGCGTCCGGATCCGCCGCCAGCTCGCCGATCTTGTCACGGATCAGTTCGCGTTTGTCCGAGCGCAGCAGCGCCTTGAGCGCGGTCTTGGAGAACTGGATCTCCACGACCCGGCCATAGCATTGCAGCACACCGCGAACAACGCTGTTCGCAAAGTGCGACTATCACAGCACAGAGTAGACAAGGAAGCCGGCGAAGGCGCTCAGCGTGCCGAAGAGTTCGAGGCTGCAGCATCCGACGTCGGCCCACCAGCCGGACCGCGGGGAGCGGTAGCCGCCGCCATGCTCGGGCCTGACCGGGCCGAGTATCCGGCGGCGGGCTTCCCGCTTGCGGTCCTCTTCGGTCTGTTCGCTCAAAAAGCCCCCTCGGCTCAAAGAGTCCGCGCGCGCTCCTCGACTTCGAAGACTTCGAGATGGTCGCCCGGCTTGATGTCGTTCGTGTCGGCAAGGAGCACGCCGCATTCGAGGCCGGCGCGCACTTCGGCGACATCGTCCTTGAAGCGCCTGAGCGACGAAATGGTCGTCTTCGACACGATGACGTCCTCGCGGGTGAGGCGCGCGTGCAGCCCCTTCCGGATGACGCCCTCGAGCACGAGGAGACCCGCCGCCTTGTCCTTCTTGCCGGCCGGGAACACTTCCTGGACGCGGGCGCGGCCGAGAACGGTCTCGATCTGCTCCGGACCGAGCTCGCCCGCCATCGCGCCCCGCACCCAGTCGGTGAGGTGGTAGATGACGTCGTAATAGCGGAACTCGACCTTGTTGCGCTCGGCGATCTCGCGCGCCTTTGCGTTCGGGCGGACGTTGAAGCCGATGATCGGCGCGCCGGACGCGGAGGCGAGGACGACGTCGCTCTCGGTGATCGCGCCGACTCCCGAATGGAGGATTCGCGCCTTGATGTCCTCGGTCGAGATGCGGTTGATCGCGCTGACGATCGCTTCCGCCGAACCCTGCACGTCCGCCTTGACGACGATCGCGAACTCCTTGGTCTGCGACTCCTTGGACGCGAACATGTTCTCGAGGCTGACCGGGGCGGAGGTCGTCCGCTTGCGGTCGATCAGGCTCTGGCGGTAGGCGGCGACTTCGCGGGCGCGGGCGTCGTTCTCGACCACGGTCAGCGTGTCGCCGGCCGACGGAACGCCGCCCAGGCCGAGCACTTCCACCGGAACGGACGGCCCGGCTTCCTTCACCTGCTTGCCCTTATCGTCGATCATCGCCCGGACCTTGCCGGAGATGGCGCCGGCGACGAAGATGTCGCCCACGCGCAGCGTGCCGCGCTGGACGAGCACGGTCGCGAGCGGCCCTCGGCCCTTGTCGAGCCTGGCTTCCACGACCGTGCCTTCGGCGGCGCGGTTCGGGTTCGCCTTCAATTCGAGGATTTCGGCCTGCAGCGCGATCGCCTCCAGCAGGCCTTCGAGGTTGGTCTTCTTGAGCGCGGAGACCTGGACGTCCTGGACGTCGCCGCCCATGTCCTCGACGACGATCTCGTGCTGGAGAAGCTCCTCGCGGACCTTCTGCGCATTGGCGCCCGGCTTGTCGATCTTGTTGATCGCGACGATCATCGGCACGCCGGCCGCCTTGGTGTGGTTGATCGCCTCGATCGTCTGGGGCTTCAAACCGTCGTCGGCCGCAACGACCAGAACGACGACGTCGGTCACGTTGGCGCCGCGCGCGCGCATTTCGCTGAAGGCTTCGTGGCCGGGCGTGTCGAGGAAGGTGATCTTCGAACCGTCCGGGACGCTCACCTGGTAGGCGCCGATATGCTGGGTGATGCCGCCGGCTTCGCCCGAGACGACGTTCGCCCCGCGGATGGCGTCGAGGAGCGACGTCTTGCCGTGGTCGACATGGCCCATGATGGTGACGACCGGCGGCCGCGGCAGCAGCGTCTCGGCCGCATCGACGTCCGTTTCGGTCTGGATGTCGACGTCGCTTTCGGAGACGCGGACCATGCGGTGGCCGAATTCCTCGATGAGGAGCTCCGCCGTATCCTGATCGATCGTATCGGTGGCGGCCGCCGGGGTCCCCAGCTTGAACAGAGACTTGACGAGATCGGAGCCGCGCTCGGCCATGCGGTTGGCGAGTTCCTGAACGGTGATCGACTCCGGAACGACGACGTCGCGGAACTGCTTGGCCGACGGACCCGCCGACTGTTGGTGGCGCTTTTCCTTTTCGCGGGCGCGGCGGAGCGCGGCCAGCGAGCGGGCGCGGTCGTCGTCGCCGGAAAGGGCGCGGGTGACGGTGAGCTTGCCCGAATGGCGCCGGTCGTCGCCGCCGCGCGGGGCGCCGCGGCCGGGACGGGCCGGCTCGGGCCGCTTGGGAGCAACCGGTCGGAAGCCGCCGGGACGCGCGGGTCCGCGGCGTTCCTCTTCCTCGGCGGCCGCGGCCTGCGGAGCGCCGGGGACCGGGGGAGCGGGCGGCTGCGAAGCGGCGCGCTGCGCCTCCTCGGCGGAGCGCCGGGCTTCCTCTTCGGCACGCAACCGGGCTTCTTCCTCGGCACGCTTATTGTCTTCGGCGCGGCGCTTTTCGTCCTCGGTCGCCTCGATCGCTTCGCGGCTCTGGCGGCGGCGGGCTTCCTCGAGCGTCGACAGGCGCGATTCCTCGGCCTCGCGGAGCAGGCGCTCCTGAAGCTCGCGGCGGGCGGCCGGATCGGTCGGCATGCTGCGCTGCTGAGGCTGCGCCGGAGCGGGCGGCTGCGGCGCGCGCGCCACGGGCGCCGCCGGGGCGGCGGGCGCAGGCGCGGGCTCTGGCGCTTCGACCTTCGGCGCTTCGGCGGCGTGGCCGGGACCCAGGATGCGGCGCTTCTTCACCTCCACGACGACCGTGTTCGAGCGGCCGTGGCTGAAGCTCTGCTTCACCTTGCCGGTCTCCACGGTCCGCTTCAGGCCCAGCGGCGCGCGCGTTCCCAGCTTCGGCTTGTCAGTCGTTTCGCTCATAAAGTCCTTCGTATCTCAATTCACGCCGACGCATCCGGCATGCCCGTCGGCGCGGTGCCAAGCCCAGTGTCAGGTCCGATAAAAGCACGCCACCGCTCGAGCGCATGGCGCACGCGCTGAGCGGCAGCGCGATCGATCAATGCGATATGTACCACATTCTGCCGCCCGAGCGCCAATGCCAATATGGTCCGGTCGAGAGGAAAAACCAGCCCTTGCAGGGGCTGCGCGCCCTCCTCCCTGCCCATCCGCCACGCCTGGTCGAGCTTGCGGTTGCCGTCCTGGCCGGCATCGGAGGCGTGGATGAGGAGGTGGACCTCGCCCTTCCGGGCCGCCGTTTCGATCTTCTCGGCGCCGGTCAGCAGCGTCCCGGCGCGCGCCTCAAGCCCGAGCCGGTCGAGCGCCTGCTGGAGCAGGGCGGACTGGATCCTGTCGCCGAGATCGGCGGGCACAGTCACCGGCGCGCCCTTGAACGCCCGCGCCAGCGCACCGCGCAGCTTGCCGTTCGCCTGCGCCTTTTCGAGCGCCGCGCGGTCCACGCCGATCCACGCGCCGCGCCCCGGCGCCTTCGCCCGCACGTCGGGGAAAAGCTCGCCGGCGGGCGACAGCGCGAGCCGGATCAGCCCGTCGCGCGCGTCATGCTCCCCTGAAAGGATGCACTTGCGCTCGGGCACATGCGCGCCGCGCCTCTTCACGGCACGGGAACAGGTCTCCGAATCCACAGACCCGTTCGTGCCGAGCGAAGTCGAGGCGCGCGGCTCCGATTCTCGGGACGCATTCGTCCCGAGCGCAGTCGAGAGGCGCTGCTCCGACTCCTCACCCGCGCCCCTCGACTTCGCTCGGGACGAACGGGCGTGAGAGCCCCGCTCGGTCGCTGTCTCTAGCTCCGGCGTGTCATTGGGAGGGGTCCGCAACGGCGTCCTCCCCGCTCGCCGCAGGCGCCTCGTCCTCGAACCAGTGGGCGCGCGCGGCCATGATGATCTCGTTGCCCTGCTCGTCGGAGAGACCGAAGTCGGCGAGGATGCCGCCCTTGTCCTCGGGCCGGTTGCTCTCGCGCTGGCGGCGCTGCTCGGGCCGCTTCTTCTGCACCAATTCGTCGGTGGCGAGATCGGCGAGATCGTCGAGCGTCTTGATGCCCGCCTTGCCGAGCGTCACCAGCATCGCCTCGGTGAGGTACGGCATTTCGGCAAGCGCATCCTCGACGCCCAGGCCGCGGCGCACTTCGCGTGAGGCCTCCTCCTGGCGCTGGAGCGCTTCGGCGGCGCGGCTCTGGAGCTCGGTCGCGAGCTCGTCGTCGAAGCCTTCGATCGAGGCGAGCTCGTCGAGCTCGACATAGGCCACCTCTTCCAGCGCGCCGAAGCCTTCGGCGACCAGCAGCTGCGCCAGCGTCTCGTCGACGTCCAGCTCCTCCTGGAACATGGTCGAGCGCTCGACGAACTCGCGCTGCCGCTTCTCGGACGCATCCGCCTCGGTCATGATGTCGATTGCCGAGCCGGTGAGCTGCGAGGCGAGGCGCACGTTCTGGCCGCGCCGGCCGATCGCCAGCGAAAGCTGGTCGTCCGGCACCACCACTTCAATGCGGCTCTCTTCCTCGTCGATGACGACGCGGCTGACCGTCGCCGGCTGCAGCGCGTTGACGACGAAGGTCGCGAGATCCGGCGACCACGGGATGATGTCGATCTTCTCGCCCTGCAGCTCCTGCACCACGGCCTGGACCCGCGAACCCTTCATACCGACGCAGGCGCCGACCGGATCGATCGAGCTGTCGTGGCTGATCACGCCGATCTTGGCGCGGCTTCCCGGATCGCGCGCGGCGGCCTTGATCTCGATGATGCCGTCGTAAATCTCCGGCACTTCCTGCGCGAACAGCTTCTTCATGAAATCGGGGTGGGCGCGGGAGAGGAAGATCTGCGGCCCGCGATTCTCGCGGCGCACGGCACTGATCAGCGAGCGCACCCGGTCGCCGACGCGGACCACTTCGCGCGGGATCTGCTGGTCGCGGCGCACGACGCCCTCGGCGCGGCCGAGATCGACGACGACGTGGCCGAACTCGACGCGCTTGACGACGCCGGTGATGATCTCGCCGACGCGGTCCTTGAACTCCTCATGCTGGCGCTCGCGCTCGGCGTCGCGGACCTTCTGGAAGATGACCTGCTTGGCGGCCTGCGCCGCGATCCGGCCGAACTCGATCGGCGGCAGCGGATCGACGATATAGTCGCCGACCTCGGCGCCGGGCTGGAGCTTCTCGGCCTCCTTCAGGTTCACCTGCTTGAAATAATCCTCGACCTCCTCGACGACCTCGACGACACGCCACAGGCGCAAGTCGCCGGTGACCGGGTCGAGCTTGGCGCGGATGTCGTTCTCGGCGCCGTAGCGCGAGCGGGCGGCGCGCTGGATCGCGTCCTCCATCGCCTCGATGACGATCGCCTTGTCGATCAGCTTCTCGCGGGCGACGGCGTCGGCGATGGCGAGCAGCTCGGCCTTGTTGGCGGTGGGCGGGGCGCTGGCTGCGTTGGTAGCCATGTCAGTCTTCCTCTGCTTCGATGTCTGTGTCTGAAATTTCTGTCTGGTCTTCGATCTCGACGACCTCGTCCGCGCCTTCGGCGGAGATCGGCGCCGTCGCGGCGATCAGCCGGTCGGTCATGACGAGCTTGGCCGAATGGATCAGGGCGAAGGGCAGCTTCGTCGCGCCGAGCCCGGCGACGTCGACCGTCACGGTCTCGCCCTCGGCCCCGACAAGATTCCCGGCAAAGACCTTGCGCCCTTCGAGCTTCTCCCCGAGCACGATCCGCGCCTCATGGCCCTTCCAGTCCTCGAAGTCGGCGATCCGGGTCAGCGGCCGGTCGATCCCCGGCGACGAAACCTCCAGCCGGTAAGCCCCCGCGAACGGGTCCCGCCCTTCCGCTTCCATCTCGTCGAGCATTTCGGAGATGCGCCGCGAAAGCCGCGCGCAATCCTCCAGCGTCAATTGCCGTGTCCTTGGATCCTCGGCCATGATCTGCAGCGTCGGATCGGACGTCCCGCCGATCATCCTGACGCGCACCAGCTTCAGCCCCTCGGCCTCCGCCACCGGCTCGATCAATCCTTCAAGTGTGGCAAGATCCGCCATATGCGCCTGTCACTCACCTCGGGTAAGCAAAAACCAAAACCTCCCCGCTGCCGGCCCCGCCCGCGGGACCAGCCTCAACGCCTTAACGATGTCGAGGAGGAAGCTTGCATATAGGCGGGTGCGCGGGAGCGGGCAAGCGGGGATTGGCGAGCGGTGCTGCGGAAACGGACTTGCGTGTCTCAGTGAGGTTCGTAGGGTGAGCGATCGAACGTAACCTTTGGGGGGAGGGTATGTTGAAGACTTCAGCCAGCTTTAGACTGATCATCGGCTTCGTTGGAATCATTGCAGCCGCATCGGTCGGGTCAGGTCCTGCACAAGCATACAAGATCGCGCCCTCCGACCGCATTCACGAGTCGATCACAATGCTCGCGGAACAGTGCGTGATCGAAGCAGCGCCGCGCGAACCAAGTGACTGCCGGCGATTCGCGGGTGAAATCGCATCGCTCATCGCTCCGCGCCGCCGTGCGACCTTCAGCGATCTACAGCTCACAGTCCGCTGGCCGGACGATCCTGCCCGGCAGTTGGTGACCACCGGATTACTCAGCTTCGGCGGGAATATGCTCGGCAACTGCAAGCGTCGAATGCTACGAAACCCGAATGAGACGCTCGACACCGTAGGAATCCTTTGCACCTCCCACTTCGGCCGCTTCCAGTTTTTCCATGCGATGGCGTCGGCGCGAGGCGAGCGCACGGAGGACACCCGGGCCAAGATCCTCAACTGGGCGGACCTGACCTTTCGGCTGGGCACGAACCGCACCCGCGCGAACAGCTTGATTTGCGACTATTTCAAAACTGGGCATCAGGAGATCGCGTCCGCCTTCCAGCTAACGCATTCGCGGCACTGTGCGCGTGATGAGGATCCATGGACGCTTGCGACCATTTTCAACTGGCGGTGCGGCGGGATCACGATGGGCAGGTGTGAGCAGATGCTGAGGCCGGCAACGAGCGAAACGCTCGCTGCCAGAGTGGCGCGCGGCGCGTTGCTGCACATGATCCAGGACAGCTATTCCGAGAGCCATGCGGATCGCGGCGCACCGCGGCCGTTCCGCTCGCGCGTGAGCTGTCGCTTGCCGGTCGCTTTCCACAACTTCCTCGGGCAGCGCGGACATGGCGCTGCGGATCACGTGCCGGTATTCGATAAATCCTGTTCCAGCGACCCCAGGCCAGACAACCCCAGGGCAGACGACACCAGGGCAGACGATGTCATCACAGCCTCGGCAATGACCATCTATCATCTGCAGAACAGAACCGATCCGCCGCTTTATTCCGAGTACCTCCAGAAGCACGTGTTCGGACGCCTGGTTCCTGCGGCGCAGCGCTGACCGGCAGGGTTGCAGGGTGCAGGCGCTTCCTTTTCTGGCGATTGCCCAGCGCGGACCCGCTCACCACGCCGCGGGCGGCGCGGGCACCGGGCGGGACAGGTCGAACTCCACCCGGAAGTGCCGCCCGGGCCGCCGAAGCTCGTAGGCGAACATTCGGCCCGGATCGACTTCGATCGCCCAGACATTGGGCACCGACTCCGCGCGGTCCGTGCGCAGGAACAGGTCGCGGGAAAAGGCGTCGGTGGGGAACTCCTGGCGGCGGCCGGTGCCCGGGCCGGCCGTGTCTCCGCCGTAGTTGGAAAGCTCGTCCTCGCTCCCGTCCTCATGGCGGTGAATGTGCTTGAGGCGCAGGCCCTCGCTCGTGCGGCTCACGACCCAGGTACGCGACCGGTTCTCGCCGGCGTGGAAGGGGATGCGCACCTCGTTCTCGGTGCAGGAGACGACGTGCATGGTGAGCCGGCTCGCCGCAATCTCGCGGTCCGCTTCGGCGGGCGCGCTGGTAACGCGCCCGTCGAACGCGCGTCCGCACAGCCGCTGAAGCCGGGCGAAGAACTCGCCCTGCGCGCTCGGCGCTTCGGGCACGACGGCGAGGTCGCCCGCGGCGCAGGCGGCAAGGGCGGCGGTCGCGGCGGCGAGGAACAGGGTGCGGATCATCGCCTCGGCGTAGACCGGCCCGCGCCCCTTGGCCAGCGGCCCCGGATCGGCCTAAGGGGGCGGCACGTCACGCTACCGGGAGCCTTTTCAAGATGCGCCTTTCCGCCCGCCTCGCCTCTGCTGCCGCCGTCCTCTCCCTCGCCGCTGCCTGCACCAATTCCGGCGAAGGCGTCGATACCGCGAACGGCAACGCCTCCGCCGCGCCCGGCACCCCGGCCGCCGCGGGGCGCCCGTTCCAGGTCGAAGTGCTCGGCACGTTCGACGCGCCGTGGGCGATGGCGTTCCTCCCCGGCACCAGCCAGGCGCTGATCACGCAGAAAGAGGGCAAGCTCCTCCTCTGGACGCGCAGCGCCAATGCTTCTGCGACGATGGACGTCGCCGGCGTTCCCCAGGTCGATGCCGGCGGGCAGGGCGGCCTTGGCGACGTCGTCCCTCACCCGGATTTCGCGCGCAACCGCATGGTCTATCTGAGCTGGGTCGAAGCGGGCGAGGGCGACACGCGCGGTGCCGTCGTCGGCCGCGCCCGCCTCAGCGCGCCCGGCCAGCCGCCGCGCCTCGAAGGGCTGCAGGTCATCTGGCGCCAAGCACCGAAGGTGGAAGGCCGCGGCCATTTCGGCCACCGCCTCGCCTTCGGCCCGGACGGCATGCTCTACATCACGAACGGCGACCGCCAGAAATTCGATCCGGCGCAGGATCCCGCCCAGCATCTCGGCAAGATCGTCCGCATCCGCGACGACGGCTCGACTCCGCCGGACAATCCCTGGTCCGCCCGCGGCGGCGCCACCGCCCAGCTCTGGACCACCGGCCACCGCAACCCGCTCGGCATCGCCTTCGATTCGCAGGGCCGCCTCTGGGAGCATGAGATGGGTCCGAAGGGCGGCGACGAGTTCAATCTCATCGAGCGCGGCCGCAATTACGGCTACCCGGCGGTCTCCAACGGCAGCCATTATGACGGCCGCGACATTCCGGACCATTCGACCCGCCCGGAATTCCGCGCCCCGCTCATCTCCTGGAACCCGTCCGTCTCCCCGGCCGGCCTGATGATCTATTCCGGCCGCCTGTTCCGCCAGTGGCGCGGCGACGCCTTCATGGGCGCGCTCTCCGGGGAGGCGCTGATCCGGATCGACCTCAATGGCGCGAACGCGCGCGAAGGTGACCGCTGGCCGATGGCGGCCCGCATCCGCGAGGTGGAGGAGGCTCCCGACGGCGCCATCTACGTGCTCGAGGACAGCCGCGGCGGCACGGGCGGCCGTCTGCTGAGGCTGACGCCCGCCGCCTAGCCGATGCCGTAGCGAATGATGCCGCCGATCGCCACGAGGAGGGTGACGAGCCCGATAAGGACCTTCTTCGCCGCGTCGCTCTCGCGTCCGGTCGCCAGCATGTAGACGCCGTACGAAAAGCCGCAGATCCCGAACAGGATCACGGCCGAGAAGAGCAGCATGACGAGCTGCGCGTCGTCCGCCGTGCCGGCGAAGCGGCTGCCGTCATGTTCGACGCCCGGGTTCCACAGCATCCGCCAGAGCAGCGACCAGATCCATCCCATGAACCCGATCAGGAACAGCCCCGTGCCCATCAGGACGAAAGCGCGGATCTTCGATTCGCGGAGCCTGCGCATCGGCGCCGCGCATTTCGGGCAAGCCGCCGGCCGCCCCTCGATCGTCGTTCCGCAGGCCGGATCCGTGCAGGTGCTGTAGTCCGCCATCTTCCCCTCCCCTGGGCCGATGGGCGAAGGCTAGCCTCAAACTCGCCGGTAGCGGAAGTACCAGACTTCGTGGCCCTTCCTGCGCGCCTTGGCCTCGTAACGCGTTTCCGGCCAACCGCCCGGGCGAACGAGGAAGTCCTTCGCGCTCTCCGCCAGCCAATCGAAGTCGCGCCGCGCGTTCATCACCATCATCGACCAGCGGCAATAGGTCGGGTCGTCCGTCCCGAGCCGGAACTCGCCGCCGGGCTTGAGCTTGGCGGCAATCATGTCGAGCGGGCCGTGATTGACCATCCGGCGCTTGGCGTGGCGCGCCTTGGGCCACGGATCGGGATGGAGGAGGTAGACGAAGCTCAACGCACCGTCCGGCACCCGCTCCAGCACTTCCAGCGCATCGCCCATGTGGAGCCGCACGTTTGCGAGCCGCTGCTCGCGGACATGGCCGAGCGCCCCGACGACGCCGTTCAGGAAGGGCTCGGCGCCGATCAGGCCGTGATCGGGAAGGAGGTCGGCGCGATAGGCGAGATGCTCGCCCGATCCGAAGCCGATCTCGAAATGGAGCGTGCGCTCGTCGCCGAACAAAGCGGCGCTGTCGACCGGCCCCGTCTCCGGCACCTGGATGGCGGGGAGCAGGTCCTCGAGCAAAGCCGCCTGGCCGAGGCGCAACTTGTGCCCGGAGCGGCGGCCGTAAAGGCGGCGGATGGTGGCCGGATCGTTCACGCCGTGCGCTTAGACAAGCGGCCGCGCGCCGCCAAGCCGCATCCCAAGCCTTTCAGTCGCCCCACCCATCGTTGCGCTCGGACCAGGCCCATTGCTGGGTCCTGACCCGCGCCGCCGCTTCGTCGTCCCCGAGCTGCTCCAGAACATAATGTTTGTTGTCGTAGGCGTCGAAGACGAGCGAGCGCAGCTCGGGATCGGCGGACTGGCCGAAGCGGCGCAGGAACTCGTCCCAATGGGTGATCGCCGGGCGGCCATTGCCCGCGCCGCCGGCGATGTCGAACAGGATACGGGCGACCAGCCGCCGCAGCTCCGGGTCGTCGCTTTCCTCATATTCGCGGACCAGCGCCATGTAGCGCGCCGGATCGGAATGGCGGCCGGAGCGGAGGGTCTCCGATTGGATGAGGTTGAAGCGCTCCTGGGCGACGATGCGTCGGATCGCGGGCTCGGTCCGCCCGGCGAAACGGTCCACGATCTCGCGCCTCAGTCGGTTCCCGGGGCGGTCCGGGTCGAGGTCGGCTTGCGTGACCGGCCGTGGCGGCCCGGTGTAGGCGTGCGCTTCGGCCATTTCGATCGCCTGCACCTCACCCTGCATCGCGGCGGCGATCTCCGCCTCGACGGCGGCGTCGCGACTCCGAGCGAAGCGGGTGCGCACCTGCCGGTAGAGCGCGAGCGCCCGGTCCGTCTCCCAAAGGTCGAGATGGGTGCGCGCCTCGGCGTTCAGCGCGAAGGCAGTCGTCGCGTCGGACGGGAAACGTTGCCGCAGCCCCCTGATCGCGTCCGCCCGCGCACCCGGGTCCAGCCGGTGCCCGCGGAGCAGCGCGCGCAGCTCCGCCTCGCCCATTTGCGCGAAATCGGGCAGCGGCACGGGCGGCGGCGTTGGCCCGAGGTCGGGCGCCGGAATGATCCGGACGTCCGACACCTGCACGTACGCGGCGGCCGGAGCGGCAAGCAGCGAGAGGGCGAAGACCAGGCGGCGCATGCGCCTGATCATAAGCTTCTCCCGTCCGTATGGCGAGCGTTCAGCCGCGTCCGCTAAGCTCGCCCGAACAGGAGGAGCGGGTATGAAGAGGATCGTTTTCGCCGCCGCCGCCGTGCTCGCCGCCATGCTGGCCGCCAACCCGGCCGCGGCGACGCAGGGCCTGCACTGCCGGGCGGCTGCGGGAGGCGGGCCGACGATCGACGTCGTCAGCAGCGCCCAGCTTATCGGCGTCAGCGTGTCGGAACGCGGAATCACCCGGTCCACGATGGTGCCCGATGCCGACATCGCGCCGCGCCAGAGCTGGTTCGACGAGGAGCGCGTCTGGATCGATCTTTGGAACCCCCGCACGATGACGGACGAGGGCAAGCTCCGCCTCCATTATGCCGGCCGCGGAGCCGGCCGCCACCTTGTCGGCACCTTCGTGCGCGCAGGCCGCCTCACCCGCCTCCGCTGCGAAGAGAGCTGAGGCTTCCCTCCGCCTGCCCTTTCCGCCAACGTCGCGGCGGGAGGGACGCGCATGATCACCGACATTTTCACCGCCTCAGCCGCGGCGGCCGCAGGCGGCTTCGACGTCGAGGCGGCGACTCGCACCTATCTCGACACGCTGCAGGGCGCCGCGCGGGAGCGCTCCAACGATTACTTCGAAGGCGGCTATTGGCTCCTTCTCTGGGGCACGCTGGTCGCCGTCGCCTCCTCCTGGGTCATGCTGCGCTTCGGCTGGTCGGCGGCCTGGAGCCGGTGGGCCGGGCGCGTGACGGCACGCCGCTGGCTGCAGCCGGCGCTCTACGCGCTGCCCTTCGTCCTCGTCTCGTCGCTGATCGTGCTGCCGTGGACAATCTACACCGGCTGGTGGCGCGAGAAGCAATACGGCCTCATGAACCTGTCGATCGGCGGCTGGGCGGGCGAACAGGCGATCGGCCTTGCCATCGGCCTCGTCACGACGGCCATCCTTCTCGCAATAGTCTATGCGGTGATCCGCAGGGCGCCGCGGACCTGGTGGGCATGGGGGAGCGGCACGATCCTCGCCTTCCTCCTCGTTACGATCCTCCTCGGCCCCGTCTTCATCGCGCCGCTCTTCAACGAATATAAGCCGATGGAGCCGGGCCCCCTGCGCGACCAGATCATCGCCATGGCACGCGCCCACGACGTGCCAGCCGAGCACGTCTACGTCTTCGATCAGTCGCGTCAGCACAACCGCATCTCGGCCAACGTCTCCGGCCTCGGCCCCACCATCCGAATCTCGCTCAACGACAATCTCCTGAGCCGCGGCTCGCCGGACGAAGTGAAGGCGGTGATGGGCCACGAGCTGGGCCACTACGTCCTCAATCACGTGGCACGGCTGCTCCTCGTCTTCGGGCTGGTCATCTTCGCCGGCTTCTTCCTGATCTGGTGGCTGGCGCCGAAGATCCTGGCGCGCCGCGGCGAGGGCTGGGGCGTGAGGGACGTCGCCGATCCCGCTTCGGCGCCGCTCCTCAGCGCCATCTTCGCCGTCTACATGCTCCTCGCGACGCCGGTTCTGAACACGCTCATCCGCACCAACGAAAGCGAAGCCGACGCCTTCGGCCTCGAAGCGGCGCGCGAGCCGGACGGCTTCGCCTCGACGGCGATGAAGCTCTCCGAATATCGCAAGATCGAGCCCTCGCCGCTCGAGGAGGCGATCTTCTTCGATCATCCCTCCGGCCGCACCCGCGTCCGCATGGCAATGGAGTGGAAGGCCCGCCATTTGGCCGAGCTTCCGCCCGAACAGCGCGCTATTGTGAGGCCGCCGCCCCCGGCTCCCGCGCCCGCGGCGCCATGAGGGCGATGATCATGCCGACGAGCGCGAGCGCGCCGCCGCCCACGGCCAGCAGGCTCCAGCGATAATCCTCGGCGACGGTGGAGATCGCCATGGCGACGACGGGAATGATGAGGCTCGAATATGCCGCCTTGCCGGGCCCCACCGCGCGCATGATTCCGAAATAAAGCGTGAAGGCCGCGGCCGATGCGAACAGGCCGAGATAGACGAGCCCGATCCAATAGCCCGCCCGTGCCTCGACGACCGGCGGCCCGAACCAGAGCCATGCCAGGAGGGCGTTGCCGATCACGCCGTAGAACATGCCCCAGGCAAGGTTGGTGGAGACCGGCCGCTTTTTCATCGCCGCGCCCGCCTGCAGGACGTTGGCGGCCGAAGCCGACAGGACGCCAAGCAAGGTGAGCCCGATCCCGACGACGACTTCGCGGGAGCTTGCGGGGCTGGCGCGCATCTCCTGCACGAAGAGCAAGGCGACGCCCGCGCAGGCGACCAGCGAGCCGAGCAGGAAGCGGCCGGTGAGCCGGTGCTTCAGGAAGAGCCAGGCGAGCGCGCTGTTGGGCACCATGAGGAGTGCGAAGACGACGGCGACGAGGCCGCTCGTCACGTACAGTTCGGCCGCATAAACGAAGTTGAAGTTGAGCACGAACTGCGGAACGCCGAACGCCGCCGCCAGCGCGTGGCCCCTCCAGTCCATCCGGAGCGGCGCCCCCGTGGCGAGCGCGTATGCGAACATCGCCGCGCCCGCGATTACGAAGCGGTAGGTGACCGACCAGGTCGGCGGCACGGGGCCGAGCTGGTCCTTGATGACGATCCAGGTCGAGCCCCAGATCAGGATGATGAGCGCGAAGGAGAGGAGGACCTTCGGGTCGCGGAAGCCGCGCCCTTCGTTCGTCACAGCGCGCGGATCGCGGCGGCGAGCCGGTCCACCGCGCCAAGGTCCGAATCCCAGCTCGTCACCAGCCGCGCTTCGCCCGGCCCCCAGTCGTAAAAGTCGAAGCCCTGGCCGCGCAGCCGCTGCGCCTCCTCGGCCGTCACCCGCACGAACACTTCGTTGGCCTCCACCGGCAGGACGAGCCGCTCCGCCCCCGCCGCCTCGGCAAGCCGCCGCGCCGCCTCGTTCGCCTGCCGCCCGTTGCGCAACCAGACGTCGCCCTCCAGCATCGCCAGCACCTGGGCGGCGAGGTAGCGGCCCTTTGACATGAGCTGCCCGGCGCGCTTCCGCCGGTAGAGCGTCGCGGCGGCGAGCTCCTTGCGGAAGAAGATCAGCATCTCCGCCGACATCCCGCCATTCTTGACGAAGCCGAACGAAAGCGCGTCCACGCCGGCCTTCCAGGTGAGATCGGCCGGCGCGCAGCCGGCGGAGGCCACCGCGTTTGCGAAGCGCGCGCCGTCGACGTGGAAGCCGAGCCCGCGCTCCCGGCACAAGGCGCCGAGCGCCGTCGTCTCGTCCGGCGTGTAGACGAGGCCGTATTCGGTCGCGTTGGTGATCGAAAGCGCGTGCGGCTGGACCTGGTGGACGTCGTCGCGGATCGTCGCCAGCGCTGCCGTGACGCTCTCCGGCGTCAGCTTCGCGCCTTCGCCTTCCGCGAGGACGAGCTTGGCGCCATGCGTGTAGAATTCGGGTGCGCCGCATTCGTCATTCTGGATGTGGGCGTCGCGGTGGCAGACGATCGAGCCGTGCGGCGGGCAGAGGGCTGCGAGCGCGAGGCTGTTCGCCGCCGTGCCCGTCGCCACCCACAGAGCCTCGACTTCCGTCCCGAACAGATCGGAGAAGCGCGCCGAGAGGCTGCGGCTCATCGCGTCGCCGTCATAGGCGGTGTCGAGGCTGTTGGCGGCGGCGATCGCGGCCATCGCCTCGGGGCAGACGGCGGCTGCATTGTCGGAAAAGAAGCGCATGCGCAGCGCCTTAGACGCGCGGCGGGCAAGGTCAACGGGGCCGTCCGAAAAGTGCGCCGACGCCCCATCCGTTTACCTCCCCTTAGGCATGAGCGGCCTATTGAGGACGGCAAGGATCGACAGGGAAAGAGGCGATGGGCGTAGAGAATTTCGTGAAGTCGGTGACGGTCCCGAGTGAGCGCCAGGCGAAGCGCGCGCGGGTGCTGCTCGCCGGCCGCCTGCAGACGCCGTTCGGCGAGTATGACGCGCGCCTCCGCGACATTTCGAAAATGGGCGCGCTCGTGGAATGCGCGAGCGTCCCGCAAGTCGGCTCGGAAGTCGTCTTCTCGCGCGGCCAGACGGTGGTCCCCGCCCGCGTCGCCTGGACGGCGGCCGGCCGGATCGGCCTCGAATTCCATTATCCCATCGACGAAAACGAAGTGCTCGTGCAGCTCAAGAAGGCGCCGAGCGGCGGCAACGCCCAGCGCTTCCGCCGCCCCGGCCTCAACGAGGGCCTCCAGGAAGACGATCTGAAGCGGGCCCGCGCTTGGGGCGTGACCGTCGGCATCGCCCTTCCGGACGGGTTCTGAGGAGGCAGTGATGAACGCCTGGGGCGGTCACTGGCAGCCGGATCCGGAAGACGGACCCACGGCGTTCGACCTCGAGATTTCGACGCCCGATCCCGTGCCCGCCGCTGTCGCCAAGGCGCGGATCGCCGAACGGGTGGAAGTGTCGTTCGGCGCGGCGCTGCGCCAGCGCGGCGCGAGCGGCGTCTCCGTCCAGATCGCCGATCTTTCCACCAACGGCTTTCGAGTCGCGACGCACCTCGTGCTCCAGGCCGGCACCGACGTCTGGCTGCGCCTGCCCGGGCTCGAACCGTGCCACGCCCGCGTCGCCTGGAGCCGCGGCCATTATGTCGGTTGTGCGTTCGTCCGCCCGCTCCACCCGGCGGTCCTGCAGATGATCGTGCGCAAGGCGGGCGGCTAAGCGCCCCGCGCGCACGGCGGATGGAGGCGCGGCGTCACGCCGTCGATTCGGCGAATCGATAGACCTGTGATAGACACCCGCCCCGGGGACGCTCTGGGGAGGGCTTGGATCGATGGAATCGGACTACCGCTACTACGTGCGCAGGGCTTCGGAAGAGCGGCGCGCCGCCGAGCGGGCGATCACCGCCGCCGCGCGCGAACGCCACCGCGAGCTCGCCACCCTCTTCGCCTCCAAAGCCGAACAGCGCGCCGCCCAGCGAGTCCAGCTCGCCTCCTGATTTCACGCGGCAAGGGACGACGCCCGCCGCGCCCATGGCGCCGCGGGTTTTTGGTGTTTCTCGAAAAGGCGACGAGAACGATGGTGCAGATTCTCTTCATCGCCGGGCTGGTCTTCGCCGCCTTCTGGATCGCGGAGATGGTGCGCGGCGTCGCCTTCGAACAGGGCAGGCAGGTCCATCTGGTCGTGGCGGTCGGCTGCACCGCCTTCGCCCCGTTGCTTTGGCTCGGCGCAAGCGGCCTCGGCGGCGCGGCGGACCTCGGCTCGCGGTCCCTGCTCGGAATAGCGGTCATGGCGCTCGCCTTGGCGACCGCGCTCCTGGCCGTGATCGAATGGGTGCGCTGGTTCGGCAGGGACGAGATCGACGGGGCCTAGGGCGCGCTGCCGTGCCTGGGCGGGCAGCAGGCTCGCGACGATCGGGGGAGGAGGCGAATGGTGCTGCCGGTGAGGATTGAACTCACGACCTCAGCCTTACCAAGGATGCGCTCTACCACTGAGCTACGGCAGCATCACCATTTCGCGAAGAAGCGGCGCTATGGCCGCGCACCGGCGCTCGTGTCAAGGCGACTTGCGCCCCTCCGCGCCGAAGGCCTAGCGGTTGCGCGATGAGCAAAGCCGAAGCCGAACGCAAGCAGCGCCTCGCCGAAGCGCTCCGCCAGAACCTGCGCCGCCGCAAGGCCCAGGCGCGCGGCGATGAAGCTGTGGTTGGTGTGCCCTCTCCCCGTCATTCCTGCGAAAGCGGGAATCCAGACGAAGCCTGAGCCCGGCACCGCCGCCCGCTGGATCCCCGCGTTCGCGGGGATGACGGGGGAGGTCAGCCGATCAAGCCCTCGCCGTCCCAGGGAGGATTAAAGGGGCCGGCACGCCTCGGTGAGCCACTCCCGCGCCTCGCCGTCCACAAGCGGCCCCACCACCTCCAGCACCTGCGCATGATACTGGTCCAGCCACGCTTGCTCCTCACGCGTCAGCATCTCCGCCGCAATCAGGCTGCGGTCGATCGGCGCGAACGTCAGCGTTTCGAAGGCCAGCGTCTTCTTCTCCGCGCCCTCCACCTCAACCGGCACGACAAGGATCAAGTTTTCGATCCGGATCCCGTATTCGCCCGCTTTGTAGAAACCGGGCTCGTTCGACAGGATCATGCCGGCCTTGAGCGGCTCGTCGCCGCCCGACTGGCTGCTCCCCGCCGGCGAGATGCGCTGCGGGCCTTCGTGGACAGACAGGAAACTGCCCACGCCGTGCCCTGTCCCGTGCGCGTAATCGAGGCCAGCGGACCAGAGAAACTGGCGCGCGAAGCTGTCGAGCTGGCTGCCTCGCGTCCCTTCCGGAAAGACCGCGCGCGAGACGGTGATGTGGCCCTTCAGCACCCGCGTGAAGCGGTCGCGCATCTCAGCCGTCGGCGTGCCGATCGCAACGGTGCGTGTGACGTCCGTCGTCCCGTCCGGATATTGGCCGCCCGAATCGACGAGGTAGAGCGAGTCCGGCTCCAGCGGCCGGTTGGTCTCCTCCGAGACCCGGTAGTGGACGATGGCGCCGTTCGGCCCCGCGCCCGAAATCGTATCGAAGCTGGTATCGCGAAGGTCCCCGCAGGCGCGGCGGAATTCGAGCAATTTGTCCGAAGCCGTGAGTTCGTCGAGGCCGCCTTTCGGCGCCTCGACGGAAAGCCAATGGAGGAAGCGCACCAAAGCGCCGCCGTCCCGCGCCTGCGCCGCCCTGTGTCCGGCAACCTCCACGTCGTTCTTGATCGCCTTGGGGAGCACCGCCGGATCGCGCTTCGACATGACCTTCGCGCCGCCGCTCTCCAGCGCCTCGAAGATCGCCGCCACCGCCCGCTCGGGATCGGCGACCACGGTCTTGCCCGCCAGCGAAGCGAGAAAGGGCGCAAAGGCCTCCCGATCGTGGACGCGCACGCAGTTGCCGAGATGCTGACGCACGTCGTCGCCCACCTTCTCGGGCGCCGCGAACAGGTCGGCCGTCCCGTCCTCGTGGACGATCGCGAAGGAAAGCGCGACCGGCGTATGCTCCACGTCGGCGCCGCGCACGTTGAAGGTCCATGCGATCGAATCGAGCGCCGAGAGCACCGCGGAATGCGCCCCTTGCGCCTTCAGCCAGTCCGCCATCTCCTGCCGCTTCGCCGCCGAGGATTTGCCGGCAAAGCCGTCCGGATGGACGATCACCCGCGCCTTCGAAGGCTCCGGCTTGTCCGCCCAGACCGCGTCGATGGGGTTGCGCGCCACCGCGACCAGCTCGGCGCCTTTCTCCTCCAGCGCCGCCTTCGCCCGCTTCACCCAGTCCTTGGTGTGGAGCCAAGGATCGTAGCCGATCCGTCCGCCGCCCGGCGCATGCTCGCGAAGCCACTCGGCCATGCTGGTCTCGGGCACCGACTGGTACGACCAGTGCCGCCCGTCCACCTGCTCGCGGACCTGGAGCGTGTAGCGCCCGTCGGTGAAGATCGCCGCTTCCTCGGGCAATACCACGGCCGATCCCGCCGATCCCTGGAAGCCCGTCAGCCATTGGAGCCGCTGCGCATAGCTCCCGACATATTCGCTCATATGCTCGTCGGTCAGCGGCACGACGAAGCCATCGAGGCGCTCCGCCTTCAACTGCTCGCGAAGAGCATGGAGCCGCGCTTCGTAGGTCGACATCGAGGGTCTCCGCTTGCTTCAACCGTTCGGGCTGAGCTTGTCGAAGCCCTGTCTTTACCTACGTGCGACAGAAGGGCAGGGCTTCGACAGGCTCAGCCCGAACGGAGTTCAGCCCAGCTTCCTAGCTGTTCTTCCGAACGCCGCAACGCAGAAAGACCGCATGACCGAGCTTCCCGAGCCGCCCCGCGCCGAGCAGCGCCCCTACAGCTACGAGCGCCACGGCGTGACCGTCGAGGATCCCTGGCACTGGCTCCGCGACCCCGGCTACCCGAACGTCGCCGACGAGGACGTCCTCGGATATTTGAAAGCCGAGAACGCGTACTTCGAAGCCGCGATGGCGCCGCACCAGCCGCTGGTCGAAGCGCTGTTCCAGGAGATGAAGGGCCGCATCAAGGAAGACGACCGCTCCGTGCCGGCGAAGGACGGCGACTTCGTTTACTGGTGGGCGTTCGAGGAAGGCGCGCAATACCGGAAGTGGTGGCGCAAACGCGTCAAGGGCGCCGGCACGGATCAGCTCATCTTCGACGAGCCCGCCGAAGCCGCGGACCGCGAATATTTCCGCCTCGGCGCGATGCGGGTGAGCCCCGACGGCCGCTATGCCGCGACGCTGGTCGACGACGACGGCTCGGAGCGCTTCAAGCTGCGCATCCGCGACCTCGAAAGCGGCGCTGACGTCGAGACCGTCACCGAAGCCGGCATCGGCAACGTCGAGTGGAGCGCAGGCTCGGACGCCATCCTCTTTACCGAAGTGAACGAGCATTGGCGCAGCTACCGCGCCCGCCTCCACCGCCTCGGCCGCCCCGCCGCCGAAGACGTCACGATCTACGAGGAAAAGGAGGATCCGGGCTTCTCCGTCTCCGTCGGCAAGAGCCACGACAAGAGCCTGCTTTTCGTCTCCACCGGCGACAACAGCTCCACGGAAGTCCGCTTTGTCCCAGCCTCCGATCCCGCCGCCGATCCAGTGCTGATCGCGCGCCGCCGCCCCAACGTCACCTACGGCGCCGACGCCGCCCACGGCCGCCTCTGGATCCTCGCGAACGACGAGCATCTGAACTTCCGCCTCGCCGAAGCGGACCCCGGCGCGCCCGGCGCATGGACCACAGTCATCCCCGGCTCCGACGACGTCTACATGCGCGGCCTCACCGCCTTTCGCGACCACCTCGTCATCGAGGAGCGCCTCGCCGGCCTCGACCAGATCCGCCTGCGCTCCTATTCGGGCGAGGAGCGCCGCATCGCCTTTCCCGAAGCGAGCTACACCGTCTCGCTCGGCAGCAACGCCGATTTCGCCCCCGCCGCCTACCGCCTTGGCTACGCCTCAATGGTCACGCCGGGCACCGTGTTCGATTATCACCCGGACGAGGACCGCCTCGAGACCCTCAAGGTCCAGGAAGTCCCCTCCGGCTACGACGCCTCGCAATATGAGACCGAGCGGCTGATGGTCCCGGCGCGCGACGGCCGCCATGTGCCGGTCTCCGTGGTATACCCCAAGGGTTTTCCGCGCGACGGCTCGGGCAAAGTCTATCTCTACGGCTACGGCGCCTACGGCCACGCCATTCCGCCGGGCTTCTCCGTCTCGAGGTTGAGCCTCCTCGACCGCGGCTTCGCCTGCGCCATCGCCCACATCCGCGGCGGCGACGACCTCGGCTACGGCTGGTTCCTCGACGGCAAGCTCGAGAAGCGCACCAACAGCTTCAACGATTTCGTCGACGCCGCGAAGGGCCTCGTCGCCCACGGCTTCACCCGCCCCGGCCGCATCGCCATCCAGGGCGGCTCAGCCGGCGGCGAGCTGATGGGCGCGGTGGTGAACTCGGATCCGGAACTTTGGGGCGCCGTCGTCGCCGACGTCCCCTTCGTCGACGTCCTCGCCACCATGCTCGACGACACGCTTCCCCTGACGCCGGGCGAATGGCCCGAATGGGGCAATCCGATCGAGGACGAAGCCGCCTTCCGCCTGATCCGAAGCTACAGCCCCTACGACAACGTCCGCGCGCAGCCCTATCCGCCGATGCTCATCACCGGTGGCCTGAACGACCCCCGCGTCACTTACTGGGAGCCCGCCAAATGGGCGGCGAAGCTTCGCGCGACCAAGACGGACCGCAATCTCCTCCTCCTCAAGATCAACATGGGGGCGGGCCACGGCGGCAAGTCCGGCCGCTGGGACAGCTTGCGCGAGACGGCGGAGGCCTGGGCCTTCATCCTCACCCAGGTGGCGGATTGAAGATGCGCGCGGCCCAGTCGCCCTCCACCGTCATTCCCGCGAAAGCGGGAATCCAGACAGCCTCGGCACCCGCCGCAACCTCTGCCTGGACTCCCGCTTCCGCGGGAGTGACGGAATAGGAATGTCCAGCTTCACCCGCACCATCACGGCCACCCACGCCGACATCGACGAGCTCGGCCACGTCAACAATGCCGTGTGGGTGCGCTGGATCCAGGACATTGCGACAGCGCACTGGGAAGCTGTTGCCGCGCCCGAGCATCACGCCGCCTATTTCTGGGTCGTGACCCGTCACGAAATCGATTACCTGCGCGCCGTCCTTCCCGGCGAGACGGTGACGGGCCGCACCTGGGTTCCCGATCCGCCGCGCGGCGCCCGCTTCGACCGGCACTTGGAATTTCTCGGCGAAGACGGAAAGGCGAGGGTCAGGGCCGTCACCACCTGGGCGATCGTCGATCGCGCCACCGGCCGCCCCCTGCGGGTTCCCGCGGAGGTCGCGGCGCCTTTCCTCAGCTGAAACGCTTCACGGCGTCGACGATCTTCGGGATGGCGCGGCCGCTCAGCGCGAACCCCATATGGGTGGAGCCGATCTCCAGCTCCGCGTCGCGCTCCCCCGCTTCACCGCGTGCCGCGCCCACGGCCACGATACCGTCTCGCCGCGACCAGATGGCGAGCGTCGGCACCTTCGGCTTCTCGGCGGTATCGGTATCGACGGGCGGCCTGTCGACGGGGTGGCCGGCGACGCGCTCGTAGAGCCGCCAGATGTTGTTGGCCTTCTTGTCGCCCGAAAAGGGAGAACCGAGCGTCACCACCTTGGAGACGAGGTCCGGCCTCTGCTTCGCTGCTTCGCGCGCGAAGACGCCGCCGAGGCTCCAGCCGACGAGGATCACCTTGCCGCCGCCGGCGAAGCGCTCGATCTGCCCCACCACGCGATCGATCGTGTCGGCCTGTACGCCATTGTTCATGCCGAGGCCCCATCCGGTCACCCGGTAACCCGCCCTTGCAAAGGCGCGCTGGAGACCGAGCGTCGTCCCGTCGTTGGCGAGGAAGCCCGGGATCACCATCAGTTTCTCGCCGCCTTCGGGCCCGCGCTCGCCGAGCCGGCCGAAGGTGCGCCAGATCCGCGTGCCGAACGAAGCGCCTTCCTTGAGGAGGTGCCAGCGCGAGGGCGCGCGGGCGTCCTGCGCCGCGTCAGAGATATTCGCCCCCCATCAGCGCCTGCAGCGCCTTGGGGAGCCGCACCCGGCCGTCGGCCTCCTGGTGGTTTTCGAGCAGGGGGACGAGGATGCGGGGGGAGGCGAGCGCCGTATTGTTCAGCGTATGGGCGAAGCGCACGCGCCGGTCCTCGTCGCGCCACCGCAAATTCGCGCGCCGCGCCTGCCAGTCGAGCAAGGTCGAGCAGCTATGCGTCTCGCGATATTTGCCGAGGCTCGGCACCCAGCTCTCGATGTCGTTCATCCGGTATTTGCCGAGGCCCATGTCGCCGGTCGACGTCTCGATCACCTGATAGGGGATTTCGAGTTCGGTGAGCAGCTCTTCGGCGATGCCGAGGAGGCGAGCGTGCCACTTGGCGCTCTCCTCCGGATCGTCACGGCAGATCACATATTGTTCGAGCTTGTAGAATTGGTGGACCCTGAGCAGCCCGCGCACGTCCCGCCCCGCGCTCCCCGCCTCCCGGCGGAAGCAGGGCGAGTAGCCGGCATAAAGGATGGGCATCTTGTCCGCGTCGATGATCTCGCCCGAATGGAGCGAGGTCAGCGCGATCTCGCCCGTGCCCGCGAGGTAGAGGTCGTCGGCCGGGAGGTGATAGGCCTCCTCCTCGTGCCCCGGAAAGTGCCCGGTGCCGACGAACGCCTGCGGCCGCGCGATGGCGGGGACGGTCATCAGCGTAAAGCCTTCGCCCGCCAGTTTCCCCTGCGCCCAGAACATCAAGGCCTGTTCGAGCAGCGCCAGCCGGCCCTTGAGGCAATAGGTGCGCGATCCCGAAACCTGCGTAATCCGCGCCAGGTCGGCCCAGTCGTTCATCTCGACGAGGGCGACATGGTCCCTCACTTCGAAGTCGAACGTCCGCGGCTCGCCTTCGGTGCGGATGACGCAGTTCGCGCTCTCGTCCGGCCCGACCGGCGCCCCCTCCCAGGGAATGCCCGGGAGCCGCAGCATCATCGCATCGAGCTCTGCCTGCTTCACCGCAAGCTGGTCGTCGACCTCGCCCGCTTCCGCCCCCAGCGCCTTCGCCTTGGCGCCAAGCGCCGGCCGCTCGGCGGGATCGGCCGTCTTGAACCCCGCGCTGATCTCGTTCCTCTGCCGCCTGAGCTCGTCGATCCGGGTCTTCAGCCCCTTGATCTCGGCGTCGAGCGCCAGCAGCCGATCGAGATCGAGATCGACATTCTTCGCGGCCGCCGCCTGGCGCACCGTTTCGGGAAATTCGCGGATGAAATTGAGGCTCAGCATGCGTGAGCCGGTAGCAGCGGCGGTGCCGGACGGGAAGTGGCCGGAGCCTGCTTGGCACGAGCGAAGCAGGATGGCGGAGACGGAGGGATTCGAACCCTCGATACGGTTACCCGTATGACGCTTTAGCAAAGCGTTGGTTTCAGCCACTCACCCACGTCTCCGGGATCGGCTCGAAGGCGCGCTATAATCCGGCTTTCGCGATCCTTCAACCGATCCTGCGCGACGAATCCGGCACTTCGGCCACCGTATTATCCCCACGCGACAGGCATTTCGCCGCGCGATAGACTCGCATGGTCGACGGTTCATTGCAGCGACAGCCGCTCCGGCCTTAGCTTCGCCGCGGGAATATCATTGGGGGACGCCACCATGCTCAAACGCTTCAGCATCGCCGCGGCCGCCTTGGCCGCATTCGCCTCCGCCGCGCCCGCCGCTGCGCAGGACGCGCCCCCCGCCCAGGAACAGCCGCCCGCGCAGAGCGAATGGTTCCCGGCCGAGGAGCAGGCGAACGAATCGTCGGCCGCCGACGCCGATGCCGCGGTTTCCGCTCAGACGCCGGGCACCGCCGCCGCGCCCGCCGGCCAGGCCCTCCCGCGCCGGGACATCTTCGACGCCGCCGAGAATCTCTTCGGCCGCGGTGCCGAGGGCCTTGCCGGCGTCATCGAGCGCATCCTCGGCGAGCAGGGCGAACCGATCGCCTATATCAGCGGCGAGGAAGCGGGCGGCGCGCTAGTGTTCGGGGTTCGCTACGGCTCCGGCGTGATGCGGCATCGCGTTGAAGGGGATCGCAACGTCTATTGGACCGGCCCCTCCATAGGGTTCGACGCCGGTGCGCAGGCGAGCAAGGTGTTCGTGCTCGTCTACAATCTCAACGACGCGCAGCGCCTGTTCCGCCGCTATCCGGCCGCGGAGGGCAATGCCTACATGGTCGGCGGCTTCACCGCTTCGTACCTTCGCCGCGGCGACGTGGTGCTGATCCCCATCCGGATGGGCGTCGGCGTGCGGCTCGGGATCAATGCCGGCTACATGCGCTTCTCGCAGAAGAACCGCTGGCTCCCTTTCTGAGCCGGGCGGATCAGGCCCCGCCGGCGAAGCGCCAGCGGAGCGATTGCCCGGCGTGAAAGGGCACCAGCCGGGAGCCCGCCGCGGGCAGGCTTCCCGGCACCTGCGTCTCCACCCGCTCAAGGGTGACGGTGCCTTCGTTGAGCGGCAGCCCGTAGAAGCGCGCGCCGTTCTCCGACGCGAAGGCTTCGAACCTGTCCAGCGCCCCCTCCTCCTCGAACACCGCAAGGTAGCTCTCCAGCGCGAACGGCGCGTTGAAGATCCCCGCGCAGCCGCAGCCCGTCTCCTTGCGCTCGATCGCATGCGGCGCGCTGTCCGTCCCGAGGAAGAATTTAGGCGATCCCGACGTCGCTGCCCGGCGCACGGCGAGGCGATGCTCTTCCCTTTTCGCCACCGGCAGGCAGTAAGCGTGGGGCCTGAGCCCGCCCTCGAACAGCGCGTTGCGGTTGATGACGAGATGCTGCGGCGTGACCGTCGCCGCGACGTTCGGCCCCGCCGCCATGACGAAGTCCGCCGCGTCAGCCGTCGTGATATGCTCGAACACCATCCTGAGCCCCGGAAAGTCTCGCACCAGCCGCGTGAAGGTGCGATCGATGAACGCCTTTTCCCTGTCGAAGATGTCGACCGCCGGGTCGGTCACTTCGCCATGGACGAGGAGCGGCATCCCCGCACGCTCCATCGCCTCCAGCGCCGCATAGATGTTGCCGACCTCCGTCACGCCGTGCGCGCTGTTGGTCGTCGCATGCGCCGGATACAGCTTCGCCGCCGCCCACGCGCCCGATCGGAAGCCTTCGGCCAGCGCCGCCCCGTCCGCATCGTCGGTCAGGTAGCAGGTCATGAGCGGCGTGAAGTCCGCGCCGGGGGGCAGCGCCGCCAGTATCCGCGCCCGGTAAGCCTCCGCCATCGCCGCGGTCGTCACCGGCGGCGAAAGGTTCGGCATCACGATCGCCCGCGCGAACTGCCGCGCCGTATAAGGCGCCACAGCCTCCAGCATCGCCCCGTCGCGCAGGTGCACGTGCCAGTCGTCCGGGCGGCGGATCACGAGGCGGGTAGAGGTAGGTGCCATGCAAAAGAATCCGTTCGTCCCGAGCGAAGTCGAGGGGCGCAAGTGATGAGTCCGTGCAGGCGCGCCTCGACTTCGCTCGGCACGAACGAGTTCCCTTTCAGGTGTACGCTCCCTAACTAAACGGAATGCCCGAAACCACCCTCACCGACCGCGCCCTCCTCCGCCTTTCCGGCGAGGACGTAAGCGGTTTCCTCCAGGGCCTCGTCACCAACGACACCGCGGCCCTCGCGCCGGAGCGCCCGCTCTGGGCCGGCCTCCTCTCCCCGCAAGGCAAGGCGCTGTTCGATTTTCTGATGTGGGCAGAGGGCGAAGACATCCTCCTCGATTGCGAAGCCGAAGCGGCCCCCGACCTTCAAAAGCGCCTCACCCTCTACCGCCTCCGCCGCAGGATCGCGATCGCGCCGGAGCCAAACCTCGCCGTGCACTGGTCACCCGACGGAAGCGAAGGCGTCCCCGACCCCCGCCTCCCCGCCCTCGGTCGCCGCTGGCTCGCGCCGCCATCAGCGCCGGCGCAAGGCTGGCTCCCCCATCGCCTCTCCCTCGGCATCGCCGAAGGCCGCGCCGAGCTCGGCTCGGACAAAACCCTTTGGCTCGAATGCAACGCAAAGGAGCTCGGCGGCGTGAGCTTCACCAAGGGCTGCTATGTCGGCCAGGAAAACACCGCCCGCATGAACTACCGAAGCAAGGTCAACCGCCGCCTCGTCGTGGTGCCTGCCTCGGAGCCGGGGCCGAGAACCCGGGTGCACTATCCGGAACTTGGCCTCGCCGTGGACCACCGCCGCATCGAAGACCTCGAAGGCGCCATCGTACCGAACTGGCTCGCCGCCGCGCTCGAAGAGGCACCGTCCGACTGAACACGTTCGGTCCCAGCGAAGTCGAGGACCGCTGCCGAGCGGAGCGAGGTACCGGGCGCCCGAAGCCCTCGCTGCGCTCGGTTCCGGTCCTCGACTTCGCTCGGACCGAACGGATGGAGACTCCCCGCCTTCACTCCGCCTGCGGAACGACCGCTCCCGCCGCGGCGTTCAGACCGCGAGGAGACAAACCATGTTCCGCCGCTTCATGATGAACCGTGCAACCGGCCGCCGCCACGGCATGGGCTATCGCCGCCGCGGCGTCGTCGCTTCGTTCGGCACTACTCTCCTCGTCGTGTGCATCGCCGTGGTCCTCATCCTCTACTTCATGGGCTATCTCGCGCTTTGAGCCGCGGCTGGCCCGAGCCCGCGGCGCCGGTCGGCACGGTCGCGCTTCGCTTCCGCACCGACGCCGATTGCCCCGCCGTCGCCAACATGTCGGCGGCGGTTCGTGTCGGTGCCACCCTTTTCCTCGCGGGCGACGAGAATGCCTCGATCGAGCGCCTGACCCGCACCGGCGGAGAGGAATGGGGCAATCACCTGCGGCTCGCCCTCGCCGACTTCCTCGATTTCGAAGAGCCCGACGAGGAGGCCGATCTCGAAGGGCTCGCGGTGGACGACGGCTGGCTCTGGGTCCTCGGCAGCCACGCCCGCACCCGCCCGAAGCTCAAGAAGGACGAGCCGCAGATCGACACGCTGGAGCTCGCGAACCTGAAGGACACGCGCCCCCGCTGCGTCCTCGCGCGCCTGCCGCTGGTCGAGCGCGACGGCGCCTGGCTCCCGGTCCGCGAAGATTGCGACCGCCGCGCCGCGATGCTGAAGCAGAACAAGCACGGCAACGCCCTCGCCGCCATGATCCAGGACGACAAGCTTCTGAGCCCCTTCACCCGCATCCCCGCCAAGGAAGGCGGCGTCGACATGGAAGGCATCGCCGTTTGCGGCGACCGCGTCGCCTTCGGCATGCGCGGCCCCGTGATCGGCGGCAACGCCGTGCTGATCGAAGCTCGAATACGCACCACGAAGAAGGGCAATTTGAAGCTCGCCGGCGATCCGGTGAAGCGCCTTCTCAAGATGGAAGGCCTCGGCATCCGCGACTTGAAGCGGTGCGGCGACCACCTCCTGATCCTCGCCGGCCCCACCACCAGCCTAAGCGGCCCCTGCGCCCTCTATGTGTGGCGCGGCTGGGCCAACGACCCGCCCCAGGATGCCCACACCTTGCGCCTCCACCGCCCCGAACGCCTCTTCGACCTCCCCTTCGGCCGCGGCAAGGACCACCCCGAAGGCCTCGCACTGTGGGACGACCACCGGCTCCTCGTGGTCAACGACAGCCCCACCAAGGCACGCTTGGCGGATGAGGGCAGGACGCTGTCGGCAGACTTGTACGCGCTGCCGGGCCTGGACTGAACAAGGTGGACCGTCAGGAACGCCGTCTTAAACTTCGTCGATCACCTTACGCCCCGTGATTGCTGCGGCCCTCTTCCTCGCCATGAGCGCACCTCCTTCCGGCGCCGGCGGGATCGTCAATCGCGGATGCCCGGAGTCTCACGTCGCGGCTCTGGCTTCACGATCCGAAGCTGCCGGGCCGCTGCGCCTCGTGCAGGTCAGCTGCCTTCCTTTGGCGGCGGGAACGCGCGGCAGCGGACCCGCAATGTCGCCGGACGGCAGCCGGGTCGCTTACTGGCACGCTTATGATCCGGCGGCGGTGGAGATCGCTCCGCTCGACGCGTCGCCTTCTCTCGTCGTCCCGAACAGCGTGACGTTCCGCAGCTTCTCATCAGGCATAGGCCTGGGCAGCGAAGCGGCCGACGCTCTCGCCTGGGCCGGCGACTCGCGCAGCCTTTGGGCGGTCCGGCAGGACAGACTCGTGCCGGGCGGCTGGGCCGTCTCGGGCCTCCGTCCGGTGCGGATCGGCCCGGACGGCACGATCCGCGACCTGCCGCTGCTGCGTCACGAAGCCGGGCCGCTCGACGCCCTGATGTGGATCGGCCACAGCGGCCTCGCCCTCGCGCAGTTCGGCACGCGCGGCAGTCGTTATCGCCCGGAACATGAGGATCCTGCGCCCACTTTCGCGATCGTCGATGCGTCTCGCGGCGAGGTGCGGGATTCGGTGCGGCTCGATCGGATCGAAGCGCTGCGCGAGCGACTCCGTGACCGGGGCACCTTTACCGGGGGCGCTGCGGCGGCGATTCTCCCCGACGGGCGCATCAAAATGGTCGTTCATTTCCCACGCACGTTTCGGCCCCGGGCCGAGCCAGGCGAACCGGACCAGAGCCCCGGCCTCTGGTTCGTCTGGACGGAGGGCGAGGAGCCGCGCCACCTCCCCACCCCGCCAGCCGAGACACGCGGGATTCCGTTCGGCCTCAGCCGCGACGGCTCGAAGCTTCTCATGTCGCGCATGCTTTGGGCAGAGGGCTATTGGAGGATTTCCTGCCGTATCCCGTGCCGGACACCCCCTCCGCCGAGGCCGCCGGTCAGCGGAAGCGTCGCCGAGCTGATCGACCTCGAAAGCGGCCGCACGGTGTGGCGCATCGAAGGCGATGCCCTGGGCGCGTGGGCGGCAGGGCACGACCCGGTCGTCAGTCCCGATGGCGGCCATGCGCTCGTCGAGCTTCCGCCGGACGAGGATGGCGGGCGGGTGATCGCCCTCGTCTCGATGCGCGACGGCCGGATTCTCGGCCGGATCGCGCCGACGTATACCAGCAGCTATCCCCACCGCTTCGGCTTCCGCGGCGACGGGCGTGCGATCTGGGTGGCAGTCGGAGGCTCCGTCCTGGTCTACGCCCTGGAGCCGACCATCTAGGCCGCCAGTCACGCGAAAGCGGGAATCCAGACGAGGCCTTCACCCGCTCCGCCCGACCCGAGCGCCGACCGGCTCCCGAATTTTGCGGAGATGACGTGTCGGTGATCAAACCTCCGCGAACGCGCGCACCGGGAAGGTGCCCATGCCGGCGATCTTCGGCGGCACCGCGGTGAAGCGGAAGCCGCTGTCCGGCAGAGCGGCGAGGTTCGTCATGTGCTCGCAGATCAGCACGCCGGCGCCGAGCAGGATCGTGTGCACGGGGCGCCGCGGGACGCGCGTGTCGTCGATATTGTGGCTGTCGATGCCGACGAGCTTCGCACGGCGCTCGGCGAGGAGGCGGGCGGCGGCTTCGGTGAGGAACGGGTGGTTCTCGAAATAGGTGTCGGTGCGCCAGTGCCGGTCCCAGCCGGTTTGGACCAGCACGGCCTTGCCTGCGATGTCGAGGGCTTCGAAGGCCGGAGCATCCACGGCCTGCTCCGACGCGCGGACGACCAGGCCCGGCAGGCTGGCCAGCGCTTCCAGCTCCAGCGCCGCGAGGTCGGCGCCCTCTGCGTATCGGTGGAAGGGGGCGTCGAGATAGGTGCCGGTGTTCGCGACCATGTCGATGCGGCCGATCTGGAAGGTCTCGCCGTCCTCGTAAAAGGCGGCGGAGGCTTCCCGCTCCCAATAGTCGCAGATGTGCGGGCCCGGGAGGCCCTTGTAGGTCGTCATCCCATCTTCGATGACGTGGCTGAGATCGACGAACCGGGTCATTGCACGGGCGCCGCTCCGCGCGTCGGCGCCGGGACGGCGCGGGCGCGTCGACGAATTCGCCACAGCGCGTACAGGGCGATGGCGAGCCAGATGACGTTGAGCGTCGCCGACGGAATGGCGCCGTACCACCAGCCGTTGGCGATGAAACCCGCCGCTCCCACCACGTTCATCACCTGGTAGAGCGCCGAGTGGGCCGTCACCTTGCCCGCCGTGATCAGCAGGTACGAGCCCAGGATCAGCGCGCCGCCCATCCAACCCGCTATATCGATCAGGATCAGCATCCGAAGCGCCGCCCCACGTCCGCGGGCCAGGCGTCGCTGCCGCAATACCAGACGTCGGTCGCGCCGACCGCATGGTCGACATGATGCCAGCGTCCGCCGGAGAAGCGCATCACGGCGGTGACGGTGAGGCCGTCCATATGCTCGAAGTCCGCGCCGAAGATGCGACGGCCGTCGATCCGCCCGCCGCCGCGCCGCTGCGGGTCCGCCGTCACCACCGCCCAGCCCTGCCGCACGTCGATCGAGCGGACGACGAACTCGACGTTCGGGCCGAGCCGCGCCTCGACCGCCGGTCGAAGCGCATCGAGGATGGTCCGGCGCTGTGCGGTTCCGGGCGCTGCGGGCGCGGAGGCGTTGGCCCGCGGCTGGGCGAAGGCGCTCGCCTGGCCGGGCAGGACCGCAAGGGCCAGCGCGAGTGCCGCCGTCAGCGCTCCGCGCATGGCCCTCCCCTTCTTCTCTCGGCTCGCCTCAGCGGCGGCCGGCGAGGCCGCGCAGGACGTAGTGGAGGATGCCGCCGTGCTTGAAATATTCGAGCTCGTTCAGCGTGTCGATGCGGACGCGGACGGGGACTCGCATGACGGTGCCGTCGCCCTTCGTCACTTCGATCTCGATCTCCTGGCGCGGCTGGAAGTTCGCGACTCCGGTGACGGTGAAGGTCTCCGTGCCGTCGAACTGCGGCGGCTCGCCCAGGAACTGGAGCGGGACGACGCCCATGCCGACGAGATTGGAGCGGTGGATGCGCTCGTAGGTCTCGGCGATGACGGCGCGGACGCCCAGGAGGTTCGTGCCCTTGGCCGCCCAGTCGCGCGACGAGCCGGTGCCATATTCCTTGCCGGCGACGACCACGAGAGGCGTGCCCTCCTCCTTGTAGCGCATGGCGGCGTCGTAGATGGCGAGCTGCTCGCCGCTCGGCACGTGCTTCGTGACGCCGCCCTCGACGCCGGGGACCATCTTGTTGCGGATGCGGATGTTGGCGAAGGTGCCGCGCATCATCACGTCGTGATTGCCGCGCCGCGCGCCGTAGCTGTTGAAGTCCTTGCGCTCGATCCCGCTGGCGATGAGATACTTGCCGGCGGGACTGTCGGCCCGGATGGCTCCGGCCGGCGAGATGTGGTCGGTGGTGATCGAATCGCCGAAGATCGCCAGCGGCCGCGCGCCCAATATGTCGCCCGGCGCGGTCGGAGTCATCGACATGCCTTCGAAGTAAGGCGGGTTGGCGATGTAGGTCGAGGCGGCGTCCCAGGCGTAGGTCGCGCCGCCGGTCAGCGGGATCGCCCGCCAGCGCTCGTCGCCCTTGTAGACGTCGCCGTAGCGCGCCCGGAACATGTCCGAGGTGACCGACGAGTCGATCAGCGCCCTCACCTCGTCGTTCGAAGGCCAGATGTCCTTGAGATACACGTCGACGCCGTCCGAGCCGACGCCGATCGGGCTTTCGATCATGTCCTCGATCACCGTGCCCTTGAGCGCATAGGCGACCACCAGCGGCGGCGAGGCGAGGAAGTTGGCGCGCACGTCCGGCGACACGCGGCCTTCGAAATTGCGGTTGCCCGAGAGGACGGAGGCGGCGACGAGATCGTTCTTGTTGATCGCCGCCGAGATCGGCTCGGGGAGCGGCCCCGAATTTCCGATGCAGGTCGTGCAGCCATAGCCCGTCAGGTGGAAGCCGATCGCATCCAGGTCCTCGGACAGGCCGGCCTTGTCGAGATAGTCGGTGACCACCTGCGAGCCGGGCGCGAGCGACGTCTTGACCCAGGGCTTCCTCTGCAGCCCCTTCTCCCGCGCCTTGCGTGCCACCAGGCCCGCGGCGATCAGCACCGACGGGTTGGACGTGTTGGTGCAGGACGTGATCGCCGCGATCACCACGTCGCCATGGCCGAGATCGTGCCCGCCCGACGCCGCGGCCGTGTCGCTCGCCGCCTCCGCCGCGCCCTCGACGGGGAAGCGCTCGGTCAGCGAGGCGCGGGCATGGCCGTATTCCGCCTCGAAGCTCGCCACGAACTCCTCGTCGACCTTGGAGAGCGCCACCTTGTCCTGCGGCCGCTTGGGCCCCGCCAGCGACGGCTCCACCGAGGACATGTCGAGCCTCAGCGTGTCGGTAAAGACCGGCTCCACGCCAACAGCGCCCGGCTCACCCGGCTCCAGCCACAGGCCCTGCGCCTTGGCATAGGCTTCGACGAGCGCGATCTGCTCCTCGGTGCGGCCCGTGAGGCGGTAGTAATCGAGCGTCTTGCCGTCGACCGGGAAGAAGCCGCAGGTCGCGCCATATTCCGGCGCCATGTTGGCGATCGTCGCCCGGTCCGCGACCGACAGCGCCGACACGCCCGGCCCGTAAAATTCGACGAAGCGCCCCACGACGCCCTTGGCGACCGGGAAACGCTGCGAAATGGTCGCCGGATCGTGCCCGAATTCGCGGCTGAAATTGGCGACGAACTCCTCGTCGACCTTCGACAGCACCACCTTGTCCTGCGGCCTCTTCGGCCCCGCCAGCGACGGCTCGACCGATCCCATGTCGAGTTCGATCGTGTCGGTGAACACCGGGTCCGCCATGCCGGCGGTCAGCCACAGCCCCTGCTCCTTCGCATAAGCCTCGACCAGCGCCACTTCCTCCTCGGCCCGCCCCGTCAGGCGCAGGTAATCGAGCGTCTTGCCGTCGACGCCGAAGAAGCCGCAGGTCGCGCCATATTCGGGCGCCATGTTGGCGATCGTCGCGCGGTCCGCCACCGACAGGGCGGTCACCCCCTCGCCGTAAAATTCGACGAACCGCCCGACCACGCCCTTCTTCCGCAGCATCTGGGTGACGGTCAGCACCAGGTCGGTCGCAGTGATCCCCTCGGCGAGCGCGCCGGTCAGCTTGAAGCCGACCACTTCGGGGATCAGCATCGACACCGGCTGCCCCAGCATCGCCGCCTC
>DASWMS010000100.1:0-8147 GCA_036399655.1 Allosphingosinicella sp.
CGTTCCCTCGATGCCTTCGCGCAGGGCCTCTGGCGGGTAGTCGTCGAGCGAGACGCCGCCGGAAGGCAAGGCGGCGGAGCCGGGCGGCGGCGGACCGTAGAGCGGCGGCGGAGCAGCGGCGGCGGCGGCCTGGAGTGCCGCCATGATCGCGAGCGCGGACATGGGCGCGCTCCTAGTTCGCGGCCGCTTCCGCCGGCGGGACGGCGATGAGTTCGATCGTGAAGAGCAGGGTCGCGCCGCCTGGGATCGGGCCGCGGCCGGCATAGCCGTAGGCGAGCGCGGCGGGGATGGCGAACTCGAACGTCTCGCCGACCTGCATCAGCGGCACGCCTTCCTGCCAGCCCCGGATCAGGCGGGGAAGCGGGAATGTCGCGGGCTCGCCGCGGGCGACCGAGCTGTCGAACTCGGCGCCGTCGATGAAGCGGCCGACATAATGGATGGTGACGGTGTCGGTCGGGCTCGGGCGCCGTCCGGTGGCGGTGCCGCCTGTCTTGCGGTAGCGAAGGCCGCTCTCCGTCGATCGCCAGCCTTCGGCGGGGCTGAGGGCGTAGAGAAAGGCGTGCTGGCGGTTGTGATAATCGGCATCGCGGACGACGGGGGCGGGCGCGGCGCGCTCCTGGGCCGGGGCCGCGGCCGCGGAAAGGACGATCGCCGAAGCTGCGGCCGCTGCTGCCAGGTATTTCGTCATGCATTCCTCCATGTGCTTGCGGGCTGGGTTCTCACAAACGGGGCGGCGGCTCAAGCAGAGGGTCGTTCCACCGAGCCCTCCTCCCGTCATTCCCGCGAAAGCGGGATCCAGCGGGCGCATGCCGAAGGGCGGTGCGCGGGGCGAGGTCCACTGGATCCCCGCTTTCGCGGGGATGACGGCTAGCGCGTCAGGCGCTCGAGACGGCTAGCCCGTCAGGCGATCGAGACGGCTAGCCCGTCAGGCGCTCGAGACGGCTAGCGCGTCAGGCGCTCGAGGAGGTCGACGCCGCGTTCGAGGGCGCGGCGTTCGCTTTCGGCGAGGCGGGAGAGGCGATCGGCGATGGCGGCGACGCGGCGGCGGCGGCCGTCTTCGAGGACCGCCCTTCCCTCCTCCGTCGCGGCGATGCGGACCATGCGCCGGTCCGCCGGGTCCTGGTCGCGGGTGACGAGGTTGGCGGCGACGAGGGCGTCGACGATGCGGGTCATCGTGGGGGCGCGGACCTGCTCTTCGGCGGCGAGGGCGTTGAGGGACAGCGGCCCGGCGAAGACGACCACCGACAAAGCCGAAAGGCGCGGCGCGCTGAGGCCGGTCGCATCGTCCTCCCGGCGCGCCATGCGCAGCAGGCGGATCGCCGCCTTGTGCAACCTCGCCGCGGTCTCGTCGGGAGATGCCATTCGTTAGCTTGCCTAATCGTTGCTTACTGCTAATTATTAGCCGCGACTCACGACAGGACGCAAGGAGCATCGCCATGGCCGCGCCCAACCCGCACAAGATCGCGCAAATCGCCGTCGCCGTCGGCGATATCGATCGCGCCAAGGGCTTCTACCGCGACGTGCTCGGCCTCGAATGGCTCGGCGACGCGCCGCCCGGCCTCTCCTTCTTCCGCTGCGGCGAGGTGCGGCTGATGCTGAGCAAGGCGGAAGGACCGGACACGGCGGGGAATTCGATCCTTTATTACGGCGTCGACGATGCGGCGGCGGCCTGGGAGGCGATGACGGCGCAGGGCGTTGCGTTCGAGCAGGAGCCGCATGTGGTGGGGCGGCTTGGCGACACCGAAGTGACGCTCGCCATCTGCCGCGACAGCGAGGGCAATCTGCTCGGGCTGATGAGCGAGCGGAAAGTGGGGTGAGGTTGGCCCGTCATTCCCGCGAAAGCGGGAGTCCGGCGGGCGTGCTTCGGAGGATGGTGCGGGCGGAGGGGCTGACTGGATCCCCGCTTCCGCGGGGATGACGGGCGGAGAAGGCGGGGATGACGGGCAGGTGCTTGCAAGAAGCCCTGCCGCGGGATTACCGGCATCTTACCCCAGCCGGAGACTTCCCATGCTCGACCGCCGCGCTTTTCTTGCTTCCACCGGATCGCTTGCCCTTCTCGCCGCGTCCGGGTGCGCGACGCGACCGCGGGAGAGTGCGGAGGACCGGGACCGGGCGCTCGACCGGATGCTGCAGGCCTGGTTCGACGAGGACCTGCGCGAAAGCCCGACATTCGCGACCAATCTCGGGCTCGATACGGGCGAGCTTGCGGGGCTTCGCGGGCAGCTCGGCGACAGCAGCCGCGCGAAGATGGCCGAGGAAAGGGCCGAGGCTGTGGCGCGCCACCGGCAGCTTACGCAATTCGGGCGCAGCGGGCTCAGCCCGGCGGGGCAGCTCAGCTACGACATCGCCATGTTCCGTCAGGGGCTGCTTCAGGAGGGTTCGCGCTTCCACTACGGCAGCTTCGGCGGGCGGCCCGTCCCTTATACGGTGACGCAGCTCGGCGGGGCTTATTACGGCGTGCCGGACTTTCTGGACACGCAGCATCCGGTGCGCACCGCGGCGGACGCCGAAGCCTATCTGTCGCGCCTCAACGACTTCGCCCGCAACATCGACCAGGAAACGGAGCGGGTGACGCACGACGCTTCGGTCGGCGTGGTGCCGCCCGACTTCATCCTCGACAAGGCGATCGGCAATGTGGAGCGGCTGCGCGCAACTCCGGCAGCGCAGACGACGCTGGTCCGATCGCTCGGGCGGCGGGCGAGCGCGGCGGGGCTCGGCGAGGACTGGAGCGGGCGGGCGGCAAGCATCGTCTCCGGCCCGGTGGCGGCGGCGCTCGACCGCCAGCTCGCGGCGCTCCGCACGGTGCGGCGGCGGGCGACGAGCGATGCGGGCGTCTGGAAGCTGCCGGCCGGCGAGAGCTATTATGCCTATGCGCTCAAAGCCAACAACACGACGACGATGAGCCCGGAAGAAGTCCACCAGATGGGCCTCGACCAGGTGCGCGACCTCCATGCGCAGCTCGACGTGCTCCTGAAGGCACAGGGCTATACGCGCGGCACGGTCGGCGAGCGGATCAATGCGCTCAATCGCGAGGAAAGGTTCCTGATCGCGAACACGGATGCGGGTAGAGCGCAGCTGCTCGAAAGCCTCAACCAGCAGGTGCGGGAGATCACGCCGCTGCTGCCGCGGGTGTTCGCGACCATCCCGCGCGCGGCGGTCGAGATCCGGCGCGTGCCGGTCGACATCGAGGCCGGGGCGCCGGGCGGCTATTATCAGGGCGCGTCGCTCGATGGGGCGCGGCCGGGCGCTTATTACATCAACCTCAAGGACACGCATGAGTGGCCGACCATAGGCCTGCCGACGCTCACCTATCACGAGGCGGTGCCGGGGCATCACTTCCAGATTTCGATCGCGCGGGAGGCGGGGGAGCTGCCCATCTACCGGCGCACCGGCGGCTTTTCGGCCTATTCGGAAGGCTGGGCGCTTTATGCCGAGCGCGTGGCGGACGAGCTCGGCGTCTATGAGGGCAATCCGTTCGGGCGGATCGGCTATCTGCAATCCTATCTGTTCCGGGCGGTGCGGCTTGTTGTGGACACCGGGCTTCACCACAAGCGCTGGACGCGGGAGCAGGCGATCCGCTGGATGGTCGACAATGCGGCGGAGCCGGAAGGCTCGGCGGTGCGCGAGATCGAGCGCTACATCGTCTGGCCGGGCCAGGCGACGGCCTACAAGATCGGCCAGACGGTGATCGACGGGCTGCGCGGCGAGGCGGAGCGGCGGATGGGGGCGCGGTTCGACATCAAGCGCTTCCACGACGTGGTGCTGACGGGGGGCGCGATGCCGCTGACGGTGCTGCAGCAGCGCGTGCGGGGGTGGATGGGGGCTTAGGATCCCCTCGCCGTCATTCCCGCGCCCGTCATTCCCGCGCCCGTCATTCCCGCGAAAGCGGGAATCCAGCGGAAGCCTCCGGCCGCACAGCCCTTCGAAACCTGGATCCCCGCTTTCGCGGGGATGACGGTCAAGAGGGCAAGCGGGCGCGGTAGATGTCGGCCATGCCGTCTGCGCCGGTGCTGGCGTAGGTGATGGTGCGGCCGTCGCGGCTGAAGCTCGGGGTGAAGTTGAAGGGGCCGCGGTTGATGGCGGAGGGGAGCGGCTGGGGCTCGGACCAGGTGCCGCTCGCGGTGCGGCGGGCAATGTGGAGGAGGCCGGTGCCGTTTTCGCCGCTGCGCCAGAAGAGGGCGGTGCGTGCGTCGGGGCTCAAGGTGAAGTCGCTTTCGCTGGCGGCGCCGTTGAAGGGACCGTCGAGGAGCGCGGCGCGCGCGAAGCCGGTCCCGGCGGCGGGGGCGGCGTAGATGTCGAGGCCGCCGCGGCCGCTCCGCCGGGCGGAGGAGAAGTAAAGGATGTTGTTGTGGAGTTCGGGGCCGAGCTCCTGGCCGGCCGAGTTGACCTCGGGGCCGAGGCGTTCGGGGGCGGACCAGGCGCCGTTCGCGGTCCGGCGGGCGCGCCAGATGTCGTAGTCGCGCGCGCCCTCGGGGCGGCCGGGGGCGGGGCGGTCGGAGATGAAATAGAGCGTGCTGCCGTCGGGCGTGAGCCATGGGTCGGAATCGGACCAGCGCGGATCGGAAAAGGCGATGGGACGCGGCTCGGACCAGCCTTGGCGGGTGCGCTCGGAGACCATGATCTTCGCGTTCCGGAACTCGGCTTCCGAGCGGGCGAAGACGCGGGTGCGGCCGGCTTCGCTGAAATTGTAGTCGTTCTGCGGCGAGGACGCCTCGGGGACGAGGATCGCGGCGGCCGCGAGGATGAGGGCGTGGATCATGGGTGGGCGCTAGCGGCGAATTTCAGGCCAAGCTGCCCTTCTTCGATCAACCTGCGCCAAGCTTCGACAAGGATCCTCCCCGCTTGCGGGGAGGGGGACCGCACGAAGTGCGGTGGAGGGGGGTCTTCATCTGGCGCGACGGTCGGCTCAGTGCAGGTCTCGGAGCCCCCTCCACCATGCTTCGCATGGTCCCCCTCCCCGTCCCGGGGAGGAGCTAGTTCAGCCGAGAACCGTCTTTATGATCGCTGCAACAACCGCGAGCGCGGCGACGCTGGCGACCCAGAGGCTGACGAACCAGGCGAGCTTGCGCCAGACGGGGGGCTCCTTCGGCGCCATCAATGATAGCCCTCCTCGCCGACCTTGCCGCGGAAGACCCAATAGGCCCAGGCGGTGTAGGCGAGGATCAGCGGTATGAGGATTACGGCGCCGACCAGCATGAAGATCTGCGAGCTGTAGGGCGCGGCGGCCTGCCAGATGGTGAGGCGGCCGGGGATGATGTCCGGCCAGATCGAGACGGCGAGGCCGATCATCGACAGGAGGAAGAGGAGGAGCGACCACAGGAAGGGGGCGAAATCGGCGCCTTTGGCGATGCTGCGCCAGCAGAAGAAGGCGGCGCCGGCAACGAGGAGCGGCATCGGGAGTGCGACGTAGAGGCCCGGGGCTTCGAACCAGCGAACATGATATTTGAGCTCGAGGAAGGGCGTCCAGAGGCTGACGATGCCGATGGCGAGGAGGAGCGCCGGGAGCAGGCGCCTGGCCCAGCCGCGGGCCTGGTCGTGCAGCGGCCCTTCCGTCCTCCAGATCAGCCAGGAGGCGCCGAGCAGGCCATAGCCGATGACGAGGCCGGCGCCGGTGAGCAGGGAGAAGCCGGTCAGCCAGTCGAACCAGCCGCCGCTGTAGGCGCGGCCGTCGATCTCGATGCCCTGGAGGAGGGCGCCGAGGGTGACGCCTTGCGCGAAGGTGGCGAGGAGGGAGCCGAGGCAGAAACCGGCGTCCCAGAGCGCGCGGTGGCCTTCGTCGCGCCAGCGGAACTCGAAGGCGACGCCGCGGAATACGAGGCCCAGCAGCATGGCGATGAGCGGGGCGTAGAGGGCGGGAAGAACGATGGCGTAGGCGAGCGGGAATGCGGCGAGGAGGCCGCCGCCGCCGAGCACGAGCCAGGTCTCGTTGCCGTCCCAGACGGGCGCGATGGCGTTCATCGCCTGGTCGCGCTCCTTGCCGACCGGGAAGAAGGGGAAGAGGATGCCGATGCCGAGATCGAAGCCGTCCATGACGACATAGGCCGCGACAGCGAAGGCGATGATGAACGCCCAGATGACGGTGAGATCCATCAGATATCCTCCCCATCGGAGATGGGGAGGGGGACCAGCCGCAGGCTGGTGGAGGGGTAGAGGGCGCTGGCGTTGCCGGAGAACACCGGATGCTCGGAGCCAATTACCCCTCCACCACCCTTCGGGTGGTCCCCCTCCCCCCGCTGCGCGCGGGGAGGACATGCGGCGCCCCTCACTCCACCTCTCCCTTGTCTCTTCCGCGGACTTCGCTGGCGGGGGTGATGCCGGCGGTGCGGATGGGGGCTCTCGCCATTTCGTGCTCGTCCGGGGTGGGCGGGGCGCGCATGAGGCGCAGGATGTAGAGGATGCCGGCCGAGAAGACGGCGAAATAGACGATGGCGAAGGCGGCGAGCGAGCCGGTGAGGCCGGGGGCGGCGATGGGCGAGACGGCGTCGCGAGTGCGCAGGAGGCCGTAGATGACCCAGGGCTGGCGGCCGACTTCGGTGGTGGCCCAGCCGGCGATGACGGCGACGAAGCCGGACGGGCCCATGAGAAGGGCGAAGCGGTGGAACCAGGTCCACTCGTAGAGGCCTTTGCGCAGGCGCGCGAGGAGGCTCCAGAGGCCGAGGAGGAGCATCAGCATCCCCATGCCGACCATGATCCGGAAGGACCAGAAGACGATGCCGACCGGCGGGCGGCGGTCGCGGGGCACGGTCTTCAGGCCCTCGACCGGTGCGTTCCAGTCGTGGTGGAGGATGAGGGAGGAAAGGTTGGGGATCGCGACGGCGGCGTGAACGGTTTCGGCCTCGCTGTCCGGGATGCCGAAGAGGATGAGCGGGGCGCCGTTCGGGTGGCTTTCGAAATGGCCCTCCATCGCCATCACCTTGGCGGGCTGGTGTTCGAGGGTGTTGAGACCGTGGAAGTCGCCGACGACGATCTGGATCGGCGCGACCAGCGCGGCCATCCACATCGCCATGGAGAACATGGTGCGGACGGCCTCGTTTTGCGGAGCAAAACGAGGACTCGTCGCGGCGGGCGGCGGGCCGGCGGAGCCGGTCCCGTCCGACGGCGCGGCGGCCTTTCTTTCCTTCAGCATGTGCCAGGCGCCGACGCCGCCGACGACGAGCGCGGTGGTGAGATAGGCGGCGATGACGGTGTGGACGAGGCGGAAGGGGAAGCTCGGGTTGAAGATGATGTGGAGCCAGCTTCCGGCGGGCACGAACTGGCCTTGCGCGTTCATGGCCCAGCCGGTGGGCGTGTGCATCCAGCTGTTTGCCGAGAGGATCCAGAAGGCGGACATGAGCGTGCCCGCAGCGACCATCAAGGTGGCGAAGAAGTGGAGCTTGCGCCCCACCTTCTCCATGCCGAACAGCATGACGCCGAGGAAGCCGGCCTCGAGGAAGAAGGCGGTCAGCACTTCATAGGCCATGAGCGGGCCGATGACGGGGCCGGCCTTGTCGGAAAAGACCGACCAGTTGGTGCCGAACTGGTAGGACATGACGATGCCCGAGACGACGCCCATGGCGAAGGCGATGGCGAAGATCTTGATCCAGTAGCGGAAGAGGCGGAGGTAGACCTCCTTGCCCGTCTTCAGCCACAGCCCTTCGAGCACGGCGAGATAGGATGCGAGGCCGATCGAGAAGGCCGGGAAGATGAAGTGGAATGCGACGGTGAAGGCGAACTGGACCCGCGCCAGGATCAACGCCGTCTCACCGTCCGCCACGTTAAGAACTCCGCCCGCTTTGTGGGTGCTACATAGGGGTGTGGGGGCGGGGAGTCACCGGGGTGGGCGGTTGCATATTGGGCGGGGCCGCATGCGTGTGGTGCAACTTGTGGCGGTGCGCTGCAGATCGTCCTTCGACAGGCTCAGGACTCGCGGCGGTGGACATCAGGGCTGAGTGGGAACGATGGTGCGCTGCAAACCGTCCTTCGACAGGCTCAGGACTAGCGGGGTCGTCTAGGTCCGGCTCTTCCAGACACCGCTAGGCTGAATCGACATTCAGCGCATCCAGATCATTGTTGCAGCGAGTTGGATGAAGCTGAGGAAGTGGATTGCCCTTCGGTCGTAGCGCGTTGCGAAGCGGCGGAAGTGTTTGAGTTTGTTGAAGCATCGCTCG
>DASWMS010000101.1:0-11736 GCA_036399655.1 Allosphingosinicella sp.
GTGATTTCAGCTACTCGGCGGGCTCTTCGGCGGCTTCGTTTTCACCGTCGCTGGCGGCGCCGGTCGCCCGGCCGGCTTCGTTTCCACAGCGGGTCAGGACCGTCGACTGTCCTTCGCCGCCGCCGCCGTCGATGTTGAGCGCGCCGTTGCTGAGCGTCGCCGGCATGCGCACGTCGGCCTCGCCCGGCGACGTGATCACGATCGTGCTGCCGTCCAGGCTCCAGCGGTTGTTTGCCTGTTCAGCGCTGGAGGATGTTGCGGTGCCATCCGCGGCGAAGGTCATGGTGTTGGTGCAATTGGCCTGGCCCCAGGTGCCTACCAATGCGGCCTCGGTCACGGGCGACCCCGCGGCAGGCGCCGCCGACGTGGCGGCCGGAGCGGCACCCGCCGCGTTCGCGCCGTTGGCCGTATCCTCCGAGCCGCCATTGCAGCCGGAGACGAGCACGAGGGCGGCCATGATCGTCAGCGCTGCTTTATGGTTCATCGTTTCCCCCTCGGTACAGATTCATTCGATCCGGGACCGTAACAGCTATCCCCCGACGCGCAAGAGCGTGCGCGCTCCCGCCGCCGGATCGGCAAATCCGCGAATGCTATGCACGCAAGTCGAACCCGGCTAGACGAGGGCACCGGATCGATTGCATCCGTGCTGAACGGGGGAATCCATGAAAAAGGCACTCGCACTCTTCGCAGTTCTGGCGGCCGTATCGACCCAGGCATTTGCGGCGCCCGATGGACAGAACCGCCGCGTCCAGATCCAGAACCGCAGCAGCCAGGCCGTCCATTATCTGTATGCTTCCCCGGTCACCACGAACAATTGGGAAGAGGATTTGCTCGGCAGCGGCACGATCGCGCCCGGCGCCTCTGTCGAGGCCAACATCGATAATGGAACGAACCAGTGCAACTATGACCTGAAGATCGTCATGGCGAATGCGCAGGAGCATATCCGCCGGGGGGTCAACGTCTGCGCGGTCGCACGTATCACCGTGACGAATACGGGCACCTCCGCCCAGTAGAGATCACGCAGGCGCGGCGGATGCGGCAGGCACGGCGCGGCCGCGGTACCAGGCGCGGATCGCCTTGAGCGCCGGGCGCTCCACCAGGAAGGTCACCGCGGCGGCGAGGAGCAGCACCGCGGCGAGCGTCACGGCGATCGCGCCGTGGGGATCGAGCCCTGCCGCTTCGAGGCGGCCGATGAGCGCGAAGCCGATATATTGGTGGAGGAGGTAGAGGCTGTAGGAAACGGCGCCCAGCCAGACGAGGGGGCGGGCGCCGAGCACCGGGATGCCGCGAAGCGCCACCAGCAGGAGGAGGGCGGCGGTCACGGCGGCGACTGCCAGGGCGGCGAGGCCGTCGCAGGCCGCGATCGTCGCGAGAGACGCGGCGATGACCGCGAGCGGCCAGCCCGGATCGGCGGCGGAGCGGATGCGGTAGGCGGCGATGCCGATGGCGAACCACGCAATGTCGGCCTGGATGACGAGGGCGCCGAGGAGCCAGGAAGGCTCTATGCCGGCCAGAGCGGGCGCGAAGGTCCAGAGCCAGTGGAGCCCCATCCAGCCGATCAGAACCGGCTCGATCCGGTCCAGCAGGCGTAGCTGGAAGAGCGCGGCCATCGCGACGTAGAAAGCGAGCTCCACGCCGAGCGTCCAGTAGACGCCGTCGACCGCGGGAAGGCCGACGAAGCCCTGCAGCATCGTCAGGTCCGCGGCGAAGACGGCGGGGGAGACGAGGAGCGAGTCCATGCCTGCGATCAGCATCGCCGCCGTCGTCGCCGCCATCGCGGTCCAGTAGGCCGGGTAGAGGCGCGAGGCGCGCGAGACCGCGAAATCGACGAGGTTGCGGGTGCGGCCCAGCGTCATGAAGATGACGAAGCCGCTGATTCCGAAGAAGAGCTGCACGCCGTAATGGCCCCACGGAACCGACAGGAGGAGCGTGCCGTCGTGGCTGTACAGCTCGTCATAGCGGGTGGTGTAATGGTACAGGACGACCGCAAGCGCTGCGAGGCCGCGCAGCGCATCGAGGTCGGCGATCCGCGCCCCCGCTCCATTGGTCCCCTCGATCGTCACGACGGAGGGCTTAGCGGGCGATCCTTAAATCGGCGTTTCCGATGAGCGCGTCGCGCCACAGGGCGACGGCGCGCGCCTGGCCGGACGCGGCGAAGTGGCAGCGCTCGAAGCGGTCGGCGGCGCCGATCGCGTCCAGGTCCGGACCTGGGCGGGTCCAGGGGTGGGCGGCGGCGACGTGGGCCTGCGCCGCGCGGACGGCGGGGCTGAAGGCCTGGCCGCAGCGTCCTGCCTGAGCGATCCATGCGGGGGCGCCGGTGGCGGCGTGGAGCGGCTGGAGGGCTGCCACGAGGTTCCTTGCGTAGGTCTCGCCGGCGGTGCCGTAGATCGCGTCGGCCTCGCCCTGGACCCAAAGAATGCGCGTGACGCGGATGCCGCGGCGCTGGAGGGCTGCGACGGCGGCGAGGGCGCGGCGGTGGAGCGGCTCGCCCGGCTGCCACTCGGCGACCGGCGTGGCGCCCTTGGCGACGACCGCGACGAGCACGCGAGGGGCGCGGCCTTCGCCTACCCAGCGCTGGGCGAGCGGCATCCATAGCGAGCCGCCGCTTCCGTCCGCGCCGGGCAGCGGATCGCGGGCGGCGACGCAGCGCGCGCCGTCGAAGGCAGCGACGTCGGGCCCGGCTTCGCTCCGCCGCTGCGCATGGTTGCCGGCGTTGGACTGGCCCAGAGCGAGCCAGACTTCGGTTCCGGGCGCGGCGAAGGGGCGGCAGCTCGCCGCCTCGCTGGCGCGAGACAGCCACAGCAAGGCGCCCGCCGCGGCGACGAGGCAGAGGATCGCGGCAAAGGCGGCGGCGCGGCGGCCGGTTTTCGAGTGCTTGGGCAGGCGGCCTCTCCAGCGGGTCCGTCGCGCCGACATTGCAAAATTCCGCCTTCGGTGCCACCCGGCAGCGATGAGCGATGCACTTTCTCCCGAGGAGGGCGGTCTGGCGAGCCCGGCGGCGGCGGGGATCGCGGTGCCGGACGATGTCCGCGACGCGATCCGCACCCTCATTCGCTGGGCGGGCGACGATCCCGACCGCGAGGGTTTGTTCGACACCCCGGGGCGGGTGGCGCGGGCGTGGAAGGAATATGCGAAGGGCTATGAGGAAGATCCGGCGCATCACCTCAGCCGCACCTTCGACGAGGTGGGCGGCTACGACGAGATCGTGCTCCTCAAGGACATACCCTTCCAGTCGCACTGCGAGCATCATCTCGCGCCGATCATCGGCAAGGCGGCGATCGCCTATCTTCCGGGCAACCGGGTCGTCGGCATCTCCAAGCTGGCGCGGGTGCTCCACGGTTATGCGCGGCGGCTGCAGGTGCAGGAGCGGCTGACGGCGCAGGTCGCAGACTGCGTGTGGGATCATCTGAAGCCGCTCGGCGTCGCCGTGGTGATCGAGGCGAGCCATGCCTGCATGTCGGCGCGCGGCGTCTCGACGCCCGGCGTGATGATGACGACGAGCCGGATGATGGGCGTGTTCCGCTCCGACCAGCGCAGCCGGCGCGAGGTCCTCTCGCTGATGGGCTATTGATGCGGAGCCGGGGCGTGCGGGCGGTTGCGGCGGCGGCGGCCCTGCTCGGCGGCTGCGGCGCAGGCGGCGGCGACGAGGCGGTGCCGCTCAACGACCAGCAATTCGCCGAAGCGATCGAAAACATCGCCGAAGCGCGGCCGGAGCCGGAGGCAGGTCCGCCGGGGCCGAACCTCGTCAGGGTGTCGCCCGCGGATGTGGAGCGGGCGCTTCCGCCCGGCGCGGGCTGCGACTTTTCGGACGAGGGCAAGCTGCTCTTCGCGGTGGCGGCATCGGGCGAGGCGCTGGCGCGGGTGAACGGCCTGCCGGTGCGCCTGCAGGCCGAAGCGGCGGTGGGCGCGAACGGCGGCTTTTTCGCGACGCCCCGCTACCGCGTGAGCATCGCACCGCTCAGCCGCGACGGCATCGAGATCGGCGAGAGCACAACCTGGCCGGCGCGGCTGGTGCTGACGGACAGGCGGAGCGGCGAAAAGACGAACGAGCTCAGGATGGAAGGCACCTGGCGCTGCGACGCTTAGTGGCAGCTTGAGTGAAATCCCCTCTCCCATCGGGAGGGGAGGGAGTCAGGCTGAGAGGGTCTCTTCGGTCAGCGCGGCCTTGGCGGGCGCTTGGGTCGGTCTCCGCCACCCGGAGCGGGAGCGCCGCCGCCCGGTCCGCGCGGGGCACCGCCGGGTCTGCCCGGGCCGCCGCCTTCTCGCCTCGGACCGGATCGGCCTTGCGGGCGCCGTTCGCCGCCGCCGCCCGGTCCGCGCGGGCCTGTGCCGGGGCCGCCGCTGTGCGGGCGCGGCGGCTGGCCGGTACCCGGGGCGACCGAATAGCCTTCCTTGAGGAGCTTAGAGAAAGCGCTCCTGACGCTCGCCGCGATCGACGCCTGGAGATCGGGCGGGAGGTCCGCCTGCGCCGTGTTGGCGTGAATCGCGTTCAGATCGCGGAGGAGGTTGTTGGGGAGGCCCTTGGACGCGGTCTTGAGGGCCGCGATCGCGTCGATCACGGCCGCGGAGACGATGTCCTGCATCACGTCGGTAGCGGATTTCTTCATGGCGCCTTGTAACGCAGCCGCGGCGGCTTTGTCGCGTGCCGCCGCGAAATATCGCCGCGGCGCTTGACAATGAGGCCCCGGCTGCGCGAGCTTGCGCTTCTGGCCGGCTGTTCGGCCACGGGAGTGCACCCATGGGTGACGGTTTGCGCATGACTGGGCTTTTCGCCAGCGCCGCCTTCACGCCGGTCTTTACCGGGGTCTTTACGGGCCGGTGCGCCTGAGGGCGTACCGGGTTTTCCGCTCCCCTATTCCGACGAACAGCTGACACAGCCCCCGCGACACGCCTGAATTGCGTCTGCCCGGGGCACGGGTGACACGGCCATGCATCATATTCCCAATCTCTCGCTCGCGGCGGCGCGTGCGGAAATCGACCTCGTCGACGACCAGATCCTCGAGCTTCTCGAGCGGCGGCTCTCACTGTCGCGCCGGATCGCTGCGGCGAAGGGCGCCGCCGACGACCGCCTGAAGCTCTGCCCGAAGCGGCAGCGCCGCGTCGTCGAGCGGCTGCAGGCGCGGGGACGCGCGGTGCCGGCGGCGGCGATCGCCCATGTCTGGCGCGAAGTGATGGCGCACAGCCTCGAAACGCAGGCGCCGACGCGGTTCGTCACCTGCACGCGCGACGACGCGGCGCTGCGCCTGCGCGACGCTTATGGCTCGGCGCCGGAGATCGCTGCGGCGGCAACGCCGGAGGCCGCGCTTGCGGCTGCGCTGGAAGACGAGGCGGTGTCTGTGCTCGATGCCGGGCATGGCCTTGCGCTCCCCGAAGGGCTCGTCGCGTTCGAGACGCTTGGCGATGCGGTGCTGATCGGCCGCGTGGCGCCGGAAGAAGCGTCGTGGCGCCCGGCGAGCTGGCGCGCCAAGCCCGCGGCCCAGATGCCGCATTATCCGGACGCCGCGGCGCTGCGCGATGCCGAGGCTCGGCTCGAGGCTGCGCCGGCGCTGGTGCCGCTGGCCGAAGTGGAGAGGCTGAAGGCGCAGCTCGCCGAAGTGGCGGCGGGACGGGCGTTCCTCGTCCAGGGCGGCGAGTGTGCTGAAGGGATCGACGCGCTCGATCGGGCGGAAGTCGCGGCGACCGCGGCGCTGCTGCGCGGGATCGGACGGGAGATCGGCGCTGCGAGCGGGCTCGGCATTGTCCATCTCGCGCGGCTCGCCGGGCAGTTCGCCAAGCCGCGCTCGTCCAGGCACGAGACCCAGGGCGGCCTGACGCTCCCCGCCTATCGCGGCGACGCGGTGAACGGCGCCGCCTTCACGGCCGAAGCGCGCACCCCCGATCCCCGGCGCATGCTCCGCGCCTGCAGCCGGTCGCGAGAGACGCTGGACCTCCTCGGCGGCATGCCCGCGAGCCACGAGGCCCTGCTCCTCCCCTATGAGGAGGCGCTGACCCGCCGCGATGCGGAGACGGGCACGTGGTGGGCGAGTTCGGCGCACATGATCTGGATCGGCGAGCGCACGCGCGACCTCGGCGGTGCCCATGTCGAATATGCCCGCGGCGTCGCGAACCCGGTCGGCGTGAAATGCGGTCCCTCAATGGGCGGCGACGATCTGCTGCGCCTCCTCGACAGGCTCGATCCGCAGCGCGAGGCGGGGCGCATCGTCCTCATCCCGCGCATGGGCCGCGCCAACGTCTACGACCGCCTTCCGGGCCTGATGCGGGCGGTGGCAGGGGAGGGGCGTCGGCTCGTCTGGGCGGTCGACCCGATGCACGGCAATGCCCGCGCCGAAGGCGGGCGCAAGACGCGGCACCTCACCGACATACTCGTCGAGACCGCCGCCTTCTTCGACATCGCGGCGGCGGAAGGCATCCAGGCCGGCGGCCTCCATCTCGAGCTCAGCGGCAGGCCGGTTTCCGAATGCTTCGGCGGCACCGTCTCGGCGACGGAGGAGGAGCTGGCCGGCGGCTACCGGAGCCTCTGCGACCCGCGCCTCAACCCGCGCCAGGCGATGGACGTCGCCGGACTCGTCGCAAGGCGGCTCGCCGCGCCGGTGCGGGCACGGGCGGCGTGATCCTCTATTCGGGCGTGCAGGGTGCGTTCTCGCACGAGGCCTGCCTTGCGTTCGCGCCCGGAGAGGAGGCGGCGCCGGCCGCGTCCTTTGCGGATGTGGCGGCGGGCGTGGCGGAGGGGCGGGCGCCGCTCGGCATGCTTCCGCTGGAGAACAGCATCGCCGGCGAAGTTCCAGGCGTGCGCGCTCTGATCGCGGCGGCGGGGCTCAGGATCGAGGTCGAGCATGTGCTGCCTGTGCGGCTCCATCTCATCGGCGTCGCGGAGTCGGAACTCGGCGAGGTGCGGGTCGTCGCCAGCCACCCGATGGCGCTGAAGCAATGCGCGCGCTCACTGGCGCGGCTCCGCCTCGCGGCGGCGGAGGCGGAGAATACGGCCGTCGCGGTGCAGCGCCTGGACAGCCGCGACCGCGCCGCGCTCGGCTCGGAAGCCGCCGCGCTGATTTACGGCCGCAGGGTGCTGATGCGCGATCTTCAGGACGTAGACGGCAACGCCACCCGCTTCGCGGTTGTCAGCCGCGGTTCCTGACGTAGGAGCCCGGCGCGGGCTCGATCACCTCGAGCTTGCCGTCGCCGGGGACGCGCGCCGGGACCTTCCTGGCCTTGCCGTTCGCGCTCAGCCACTTCTGCCAGTGCGGCCACCAGCTTCCCTCGCTCCTCGTCGCCCCTTCGAGCCATTCGTCGGCGCTGTCGGGAAGGGCATCGTTGGTCCAATAGCCGTGCTTGTTGGCGGACGGCGGGTTGATCACGCCGGCATTGTGGCCGGAGCCGCCAAGGAGGAACTTGACCTTGCCGCCGAACATCCGCGCGCTGTCATAGGTCGCGTTCCAGGCGGAAACGTGGTCGTCCTTGAGGCTGATGGCGAGGAGCGGCGTCTTCACCTTGCCGAGATGGATCGGAACGCCGTCCAGCACCACGCCGCCCGGCTCCTTGAGGAGATTGTCGCGAAGGAGATCGCGGGCGTAGCTCAGCAGGAACGCGCGCGGGATGTGGGCGCCGTCGGCGAACCAGTAGAGGATGTCGGAAGGCGGGGCTTCCTTGTCCATGAGATAATGGTTCACGACGCTGGACCAGATGAGGTCGTTGGCGCGCACCGCCGAGAACAAAGCCTGGAGGTCCTGCGCGGCCATGAAGCCCTTGTGGAGGAGGTGGCGCTCCATGGCGCGAAGCTGCTCGGGCTCGGTGAAGGTCGACCATTGGCCGAGCGCCGCGAAATCGAACAAGGTGCCGATGGTGGTGGCGCTGGCAACGCGGCCGCCTTCGCCCTTCGCGGCGAGATAGGCCAGCGCCATGGCGACGAGTGTGCCGCCCATGCAGAAGCCGAACATGTCGACCTGCTTCTCGCCGGTCGCCTCCTCGATGGCATCGAGCGCGGCGATGGGGCCGAGCTTGATGTAATCCGCCATGTCGATGTCGGCGAGCTCGGGCCCAGGATTGACCCACGAGACGACGAAGACGGTGTGGCCCTGCTCCACCAGCCAGCGGATCAGGCTCGATTTCGGCTGCAGGTCGAGAAGGTAATATTTGTTCACCAGCGGCGGCACGTAGAGCACCGGCTTCTGCCAGACCTGCTCCGTCGTCGGCGTGTACTGGATGAGCTGCATGAGCGCGTTCTGGTAGACGACGCTGCCCGGGGTGGCGGCGATGTCGACGCCGAGCTCGAACTCCTTTTCCGCGCGCCGGTTGACGATGCCGGGCGTGTCGGCGGCATCGGCGAGGAGGTTGGCGAGGCCGGAGAGCAGGCTGATCGATCCCGTGTCGATCGCCCGGCGCAGCGCTTCGGGATTGGTGAAGGCGAAGTTCGCCGGTGAGATCGCGTTCAGATATTGCTGCGTGAAGAACTGGACCTTGGTGCGAGTCGCGTCGTCGAGCCCCTGCGCATCGTCGACCAGCTCCACGGCGCGCTTGGCGGTGAGCAGATAAGCCTGCTTCAGATAATCGAAGACCGGTTCCTCGGTCCACGCGGGGTCGCTGAAGCGCCGGTCTCCGCGCTCGGGGGCGACGACGGGCTCGACCTCGGCCGAGGCCGCGCGCGCGGCGGCGGTGCCCCAGAGCTTCATCCAGTCGGCGGCCGCCTTCTGCTGGGCGCGAAGCAGCTCTTCGGGGTGGCTCATGAGGTGGGCCGTGAAGGCGCCGAACGCCCGCACCGGAGAGGCGGGGTCGTAGGCCTGCGGGACATGCGGATCGAGCGCGCGCTGTGCCGTGGTCGCGCTAAGATTCAGCGCGCCTGCGATCACCTTCGACCAGGCTTCGGCAAGGTCGGCGGGGGAGGGAGCGTTTTCGGGAATTTTGAAGACGCGGCTGTCGGTCATGATGGTGCGATCCTGTGTCATCCCCGCGAAAGCGGGGATCCAGTGCAGCCCCTACACACGCCCGCGCGGAAGGAAAGTCCCGCTGGATTCCCGCTTTTGCGGGAATGACGGCTTGGAACTCAGAGCGCCATCAACTCGTCGAGGGCGCCGCAGTCGCGGGGGGTCACGAACAGGAACAGCATGGCCCGGTCCGGGTTCCGCGCCGCCCAGCCGGCCTCGGGATCGGCCGGCGTGCGGAAATCCACATTTTGCGGCGCAGCATCGCGGGCGATCAAGGTCTCGGTCGCGCTGGTCTGAGCGTCGAACATCGCTGTGTCTTCCTGTTGAACGGGATGGGCGTCTCTCTCATAAGGTTCCGAAGAAATCCACGGGCAAGTTGCTCAGACCGCTGTGCGGATTTCCACATATGAGGAGGCGGGCGCCATGGCCGAGTTCGACTGGAACGACCTCAAGAGCTTCCTCGGGGTCGCGCGGAGCGGGCGCCTGACCGCGGCCGCGACGAGGCTCGGGCTCGATCACAGCACGCTGTCGCGGCGGCTCGGCGCCTTGGAACACGGGCTCAAGGCCAAGCTCTTCGACAGGAGTCCGTCGGGCTACACGCTCACGGAGCAGGGGCAGCGCCTCCTCCCCCTTGCCGAGGAAATGGAGCGGCTGTCGATCGGCGCGAAGGAAGCGGTGGGCGGCACCGCGTCGGCGGTCGAAGGCGTGGTCCGGATCGGCTCGCCCGAAGGCTTCGGCTCCTATTTTCTCGCGCCGCGCATCGGCGGGCTCAAGGCGCGCCACCCGGCGCTCGGAGTCCAGCTCGTCGCCGCGTCGGGCGTGTTCAGCCTGTCAAAGCGCGACGCGGACCTCGTCGTCGCCGTCAGCAAGCCGCCGGCGGGGCGGCTCAGCGCGTCCAAGCTCATCGACTACGATCTCGCCCTCTACGCCGCGCCCTCCTATCTCGAAAGCGCCCCGCCCATAAGCAGCGCCGCCGATCTCGGCGCGCACCGCTTCGTCTCCTATATCGGCGAGCTGCTCCACTTTCCCGAGCTCGACTTCCTCCAGCACGTGGCGCCCGGCGGCACGATCTCGCTCGAAAGCTCCAACCTCGTCGCGCAATTGAAGGCGACGCTCGCTGGGGCGGGCCTGTGCGTCCTCCCGGCCTTCCTGGCGGGTGAGGAGGCCGGGCTGGTGCGCGTGCTCCCGGACGAAGTCTGCCTCACCCGCTCGCTCTGGCTGATCGTCCACCAGGACCTGGCCGAACTCGCCCGGATCAAGGCCGTCGTCCGCTTCATCCGCGAGGAAGTGGAGGGCGCCCGCGCCGTCTTCCAGCTTCGTTGAGGCGGCGTTAACCATGGAGGTGGTTGAATGCGCAGCCGGAACGAGATTCGAGGACGTGATTTCTTAGACGTGGAAACAAGCGAGTGAGGGAGAGTGCGCGATGAGCGACCGCGATTTCCTGAAGCAGCTCCAAGGCTATGGCCTGCTGACGGCCGAAGTCAGCTATTACATGCCGGACCATCCGGCCCTGCTCCAGCTTTTCGTCTGGCAGGAATACGACGTCGCCCCGCAATTCCCGATCCTGCACCGCTTCCTCGATCACTGGCGCCGCGAGATCGAAGCCACGCTGCATTCGATCCGCATCGCCCACAACCACCTGATCCGCCCGGCGGAGTGGCGTGCGGTGGAAGGGGTCATCACGATCAATTGAGCGGCACCTCCGCGCGGACACGAACCCTACCCGTCATTCCCGCGAAAGCGGGAATCCAGCGGGCGGAAGTGCGGGTCTCCGAGTCAGCCTGGATTCCCGCTTTCGCGGGGATGACAGGGACGCGGGAATGACGGGGATGCAGGAGTAACAGGGACAAAGAAAAGGCCGCCGGCTCAATGAGCTGGCGGCCTTTCCTCCTAAGCATTGTGAACGATTACGCGCTCGCAGCCTCGCCGTCGCCGGCGCTCGACTCCTGCGTCTCCGCCGCGTCGTCCGAGCCGCGCTCGGCCGTCGCGCCCGGATCGGCGTTGGGATCGTAATCCTCGGTGAAGCCGGCGCTGTCCTTTTCGAACATGTCGGCCATGACGTCCACGCCCTGCGCCTGGAGCTCGGCCTCTTCGGGCGAGCGGGCGACGTTGATGCGGATGGTGACCGACACTTCCGGGTGAAGCGCGACCTTCACGTCCTGGATGCCGATCGCCTTGATCGGCTTGTCGAGGACGATCTGGTTCTTGGCGACCTTGTGCCCTTCGGCCTCGAGCGCTTCCGCAAGATCGCGGGCGGACACCGAGCCGTAAAGCTGGCCGGTGTTGGACGCCTGGCGGATGAGCTGGATCGAAACGCCGTCGAGGCCCTTCGAATCCGTCTCGGCCGCCGCGCGGCGCTCGGCGTTCTGCGCTTCGATCCGCTCGCGGTTCGATTCGAAGACCTTGCGGTTGGCGTCGTTGGCACGAAGCGCCTTGCCGTTGGGCAGCAGGAAGTTGCGGGCGAAGCCGGGCTTCACGTTGACCACGTCGCCGATGGCGCCGAGCTTTTCGACCCGCTCTAGCAGGATGACTTGCATGGAATCGGCTCCTTACTTCACGACGTAGGGGAGAAGGCCGAGATGCCGGGCGCGCTTGATCGCCTGGGCGAGCTCGCGCTGCTTCTTGGCCGACACCGCGGTGATGCGGCTGGGAACGATCTTGCCGCGCTCCGAGACGAAGCCCTGGAGCAGGCGGACGTCCTTATAGTCGATCCGGGGAGCGTCCTTGCCCGAGAAGGGGCAGCTCTTGCGGCGGCGGAAAAATGGGCGTGCCATGTGCTGGTTCCTTCTCTCTTACGCTTCGACGGCGTCTTCGCGGG
>DASWMS010000102.1:0-35560 GCA_036399655.1 Allosphingosinicella sp.
CGTTCGGGCTGAGCCTGTCGAAGCCCTGTCCTTCTTACCGGCCGCAGAAGAAGAAAAGGGCAGGGCTTCGACAAGCTCAGCCCGAACGGGGCTGGGAGGCTCGTTCGACTTGATCGAAGCCGTCCCGGATCTCGACGATGCCGAATATGCGGCCCTCGTTTCCCGCATGAAGGAGCATGTCCTCGCCGGCGACGTCTACCAGATCGTTCCGTCCCGCACCTTCGCCGCCCCCTGCCCCGACCCCCTCGCCGCCTTCGCCGCCGTCCGCGCGCTCGACCGCTCCCCCTACATGTTCTTCGTCTCCTCGCCCGAGCACATCCTGTTCGGCGCCTCCCCCGAAACCTCCGTGCGCGTGAAGCGCGAGGACGGCTGGCCCAGCGTCGAAGTGAAGCCCATCGCCGGCACCCGCCCCCGCGGCGCCGATCATGACGAGGACGACCGCATGGAAGCGGATCTGCGCCTCGATCAGAAGGAAGTCGCCGAGCACATGATGCTGGTCGATCTCGCCCGCAACGACGTCGCCCGCGTCAGCATCCCCGGCACCCGCCGCGTCGCGAACCTCATGACGGTGGAGCGCTACGCACGAGTCATGCACCTCGTCTCGTCGGTGAAGGGCAGCCTCGCCATCGGCTACGACGCGCTCCACGGGCTCCAGGCCTGCCTCAACGTCGGCACCCTCTCGGGCGCGCCCAAGATCAGGGCGACCGAGCTCCTGCGCCGCGCCGAGCGCACCAAGCGCGGACCCTATGGCGGCGCCGTCGGCTGGCTTTCGGGCGAAGGCGCGATGGACACCGGCGTCGTCATCCGCTCGGCGGTCGTCAAGGACGGAATCGCCTATGTCCGCGCCGGCGCCGGCGTCGTCCATGACAGCGACCCGCAGGCCGAAGCCGACGAAACCCGGCGCAAGGCCTCCGCCATCCTGTCCGCCATCGCGGCCGCGGAGGTCGCGCGATGATCCGCCACGTCCTGATGATCGACAATCTCGACAGCTTCACCTTCAACCTCGTCGAAGCCATCGAGCGGCTCGGCCCCAAGGTGCGCGTGCTCCGCAACAGCGTTGCCGCCGAAGAAGCGCTTGCCGCCGCCGAGGAAACCGGCGCCCTGCTGCTCCTCTCCCCCGGCCCCGGCCGCCCCGAAGACGCCGGCTGCTGCCTCGACCTCATCCGCATCACTAAGGCGCGCGTGCCCGTCCTCGGCATCTGCCTCGGCCACCAGGCGATCGTCCTCGAAGCGGACGGCGCCGTCGAACGCGCGCCCGAGCCGGTGCACGGCAAGGTCTCGCTCCTCACCCACGATGGCGCCGGCCCCTTCGCGGGCATCGAAGGCCCCGTCCGCATCGGCCGCTACCACAGCCTCTGCACCCGCCGCCTCCCCGAACGCTTCACCGTCCACGCCGAGATCGAAGGCATGGCCATGGCCTTCTCCGACCGGGAGGCGAAGCAATGGGGCCTCCAGTTCCACCCGGAGTCGATCCTCAGCCCCGCGGGCGGACGCATCCTCGCCAACATCCTTCGGGCTTGCTAGCGGCTGCAGGCGACTCTCCTCTTCGAAGGAACTCGAAACCGTGACGCTCACCGCCCGCCTCTTCGCTTCCGCCGCCCTCCTTTCGCTCGCCGGCGCCGCTTCGGCTTCCGAAGGCATGTGGACCTTCGACAATTTCCCCATCGCCGAAGCGAACCGGACGCTCGGCACCCGCATCAACCAGGCCTGGCTCGACCGGGTGCGCATGTCGTCCGTACGCCTCGGCGGCTGCTCGGCGGGCCTGGTCTCTCCCGAAGGCCTCATCCTCACCAACGAGCATTGCGTCTCCGCCTGCGTCGAGGACCTCTCCACGCAAGCGGTCAACTACGTCGAGACCGGCTTCACCCCCGCCGCGCGCACCGAAGAAAAGAAGTGCCCCGGCCTTACCGCCGAGATCCTGACCTCGATCGGCGATGTGACCCAGCGCGTCCAGGCGGCCACCCGCGGCCAGTCCGGCGAAGGCTATACCCGCGCCCGCGACGCCGAGATCGGCCGCATCGAAAGCGAAGGCTGCGGCAGCGACGCGACCCGCCGCTGCCAGGTCGTCACCCTCTACCGCGGCGGCCAGTTCAAGCTCTACACCTACCGCCGCTACCAGGACGTCCGCATCGCCTTCGCGCCCGAGCACCGCGCCGCGGCCTTCGGCGGCGACCTCGACAATTTCTCCTTCCCGCGCTTTGCCATCGATGCGGCGCTGGTGCGCATCTACGAGAACGATCGCCCGGTCGCGACGCCCACCCACTTCCGCTGGAACCCGGCCCCGCCCGCCGAGCGCCAGCCCGTCTTCGTGATCGGGAGCCCCGGCGCCACCCAGCGCCTCCTGACGCAGGACCAGCTGCGCACCGTCGCGGAAGTGACCCTGCCGCTCGAACAGCTCGTCAATTCGGAGCTTCGCGGCCGCCTTATCCGCTTCAGACAGGAGAGCGACGAGAATGCGTTCATCGCCGGCCAGGCGATCTCGTCGGTCGAGAACACCTACAAGCGCGGCATGGGCCGCATGCAGGCACTGATCGACCAGCGCTTCATGGCGGGCCGCACCCAGGCCGAGCAGGATTTCCGCCGCCGGGTCGCCGGCAACGTGGAAGTTCAGCGCGAAATCGGCGATCCTTGGAGCGAGCTTTCCGCGCTTCAGGACGACGTCCGCCGCCTTTACCCCGCTTATTACATGCTCGAAGGCCGCGCCGGCGGCGGCTCGCAGCTCTTCAACTGGGCCGAGGACCTCGTCCGCGGCGCCCAGGAGCGGGCGAAGCCGAGCGCCGAGCGCCTTCCCGAATTCGGCCAGTCCCGCTTGCCGCAAGTCGAGCAGCGCCTGTTCGCCGAGCGCCCGACCTACCCCGCGCTCGACGAAGTGCAGATCGGCTGGTGGCTCTCCAAGACGCGCGAAGTGCTGACCGTCGACGATCCCCGCGTCCGCCGCATCCTCGGCGACGAATCGCCCGAAGCCCTCGCCCGCCGCCTTACCACCGGAACCCGTCTCGGCGATCCGGCCGTGCGCCGCCGGCTCTGGGAGGGCGGCCTCGCCGCGATCCGCGCGTCCGACGATCCGTTGATTCGCTTCCTCCTCGCCATCCAGCCGGTGACGCGCGCGACCCGCACCGAATATGAAACCACCGTCGAAGCGCCGACCGAGCGCGCCGGTGAAAAGCTCTCCCGCGCCCGCTTCGCCATCTACGGCACCAGCCTCTATCCCGACGCGACCGGGACCCTGCGCATCACCTACGGCCGCATCGAAGGCTGGACGCACCAGGGCCGCACCGTCCCCCACGCGACCACCTTCGCAGGGCTCTGGGACCGCGCCACCGGCGCCGCGCCCTTCAACCTCGCCCCCCGCCTCGCCGCCGCCCGCAGCCGCATTCCCGGAAACACCGTGCTCGACGTTGCCGCCTCCACCGACACGATCGGCGGCTCCTCCGGCTCTCCCGCCGTCAACGCCGCGGGCGAGATCGTCGGCGCGAACTTCGATTCCACCGTGCTCACCCAGCGCAACGCCTACGGCTACGACCCGAACGTCAACCGCAGCGTCCTCGTCACCACCGCGGCCGTCACCGCGGCGCTGCGCCACGCCTACAACCAGCCCCATCTCCTCGCCGAACTCGGGGTGACGAATGCCCAGCCGCAGCGGCGCCGCAGACGCTGACGCAGATCAGCGCCAGTCCGGCCCGACGATCTCGTAACCGGCGCTCTCCAGATCGTCGAGAACGCCGCCGGGGCTTGCCAGCGTCCTGAGCTGCAGCACCGCGATCGTTACCATCTGGTCGGCGAGAACGCCGCGGATCGTCGTCCGGATATCCGCCGCGTCCTGCAGGTCGGCGAGGTGGTCGCTCGGCCAGCAGCTCGCCTCGGTCGCCTCCACCGGCGATGCGAGCACGTCCGGGACGCGGCGCTCGACCCACGCCCGCGAGCGCGCCCGGATCGCCTCCGGCCCGGCTTCGGCAAGCGCGATCGCACTGACCAGGCAGGGGACATGCTCCACCGGCTGCGAGTTCAAAATGTCCCGGGCAAGTTCGCGGGTGCTGCCGCGGGCGATCGGCACCTGGACGAGCCGCTCGCGGCGGATCGCGCGGCGCACGAAGTCCCGCACGTCCTGCCCCTTGCCGGTGCCCCGGCGCGCCCCCTCGCGAAGTTCGTTCGCAAGGTGAAAGGGATGGGTGGTGAGGTAGTCCCCATCCACCATCCTCCGGTTCCGGAGCGCCGCCAGCCGCGCCAGCTCGCCGGCCGGCAGCATCTGCGTGAGCGACCGGCCGCGCGGAAGGCTCGCCTGCCGCCGCCAGCGGGCGAGGTAGCCGATCAGCCGGAACGGGTTGCCGATGGTGAACTCCCGCGCTTCGGGGAACATGACCCGGTCGGCGCGGCGGAGCACCTCGGTCAGCGCCGCGGGATCCCAGCGCCCTTCGCTCGAAACGCCGTTGATCGATCCGACGAGGAACATCGTCCGCCCCTCGCCGCGCACTTCCCAGAAGGGAATGCCGGTTCTGCGCCCAAGGACCACGATGTCGCGCACCTGCTCCTCCTCGGCCGCCGCGGCGGGAGTCGCGGGCGCCTGGGCAAAAGCGGGCGCCGCCAACGCGGCCGCGAAAGCGGCGGCCAGTCTCCATTTCAGCACGAAATTCTCCCCGAGCCGCAGCCGGTCCGGCAGGCCCGCAGATGGAGTGGCGAACCGCAGCTTGCTTCCACATTAACAGCGAGGTGCCGCTGTGACTTACGCGATTAATACACTTTCGCTCTTGCGCGCTCCGCGCTAACCACCAATTTCAGACGAAGAGTTTGAAGCGGGGACGAAGAGATGGCGACGCAGACCGAGACGACTACAGCCGCCCAGCCGACGATCACGCTGGAGCCGCCCAAGCCGCTCCAGGTCGTCCAGCCCGAGCAGGCCGCGGGCCTCGTGCCGCTCAAGGCGGAGGAGAAGACGCAGCTCCAGGAGAAGGTCGACCAGTTCGTCGCCGATCTCGTCTCTCTCGACAGCAACTCGCCCGAATTCGGGCGCAAGGTCGATCAGCTTACCTCGATGGGCCGCAAGGAGATCGCCGAGGCCGCCGGCCATTCGAACCGGTTCCTGGACCGGCCGGTGAAAGCCATCGACGCCGACAACGGCATCGGCGCCGACCTGACGGAGCTGCGCCGCACCGTCGAGGACCTCGATCCCGCCCGCAACGGCAAGATCACCGGCACCAAGCGCCTGTTCGGAATCATCCCCTACGGCAACAAGCTGCGCGGCTATTTCCAGAAGTACCAGTCCGCCCAGACACACATTTCGAAGATCCTCTCCAGCCTCGCCTCGGGCAAGGACGAGCTCCTCAAGGACAATGCGGCGATCGACGTCGAGCGCGCGAACATGTGGAAGACGATGGGCCGTCTCGAGCAGATGATCCACATCTCGAAAGCCCTCGACGCCAAGCTCGAGGAGACGGCGAACGATCTCGACGCGACCGAGCCGGCAAAGGCCAAGGCGATCCGCGAGACAGCACTCTTCTACACCCGCCAGCGCACCACCGATCTCCTGACGCAAATGGCCGTGACGGTGCAGGGCTATCTCGCCCTCGATCTCGTCAAGAAGAACAATGTCGAGCTGGTGAAGGGCGTCGATCGCGCCTCCACCACCACCGTCTCGGCGCTGCGCACCGCCGTCACCGTCGCGTCGGCACTCACCAACCAGCGCCTGGTCCTGGAGCAGATCACGGCCCTCAACACGACCACCGCCAACGTCATCGAATCCACCGGATCGATGCTGAAGAGCCAGTCCGGCGAAATCCACAAGCAGGCGGCCTCGGCGACCATCCCGCTCGAAACGCTTCAGCGCGCCTTCCAGAACATCTACGACACGATGGACATGGTCGATAAGTTCAAATTGGAAGCGCTCGGCAGCATGAAGCAGACGGTGACCGTCCTCTCCTCCGAGGTCGAGAAGTCGCGCGGCTACATCGCCCGCGCCGAAGGCGTCGAGCAGAACCGGCTCGCCGGCGGCGGCACGCCCGGCGCCTCGCCGCTCAGCGCCCTGGAGGGCTGATCTTGGCGCGGAACCCGAGAGGCGGCATGGAGGCTGTTGCAAGCTTCTTCGCGGCCGCGGGTGAAACGCTGCGCCCGGACGAAGCCACGTCACGATTCGATGAGATGGCCGCGCGCCACGACCGCATGAGCATTGAGGCGGCTCACGCCCCGCCACCCCGTCGCCGCGGCCGAGGCACCGCCGCGCTGGCCCAGCGTATCGCGACCCTCGGCCTTGCGATCGGCGCGCTTGTCATCGCCACTATCGCCTTCGGGCTCATCGTAGGGCCCATCGGCTTCGGCGGGCTGTTCGTCGTCGTCCTGGCCATCCTTGCCCTGCTCGTTCTGGTCAGCGTCTGGCCGCAGCGCAGGATCGTCCGAGTGCCCTATAGCGAGCAGCTCCCCACCAAGGCGGTTGTCCAGCAGCTCGGCAGCCTTCTTTCCGGCGAGCGCACCGCCCTGCCCGCGCTGGCGGCACGCGAAGCGGAGGCGATCGGCGCCAAGCTCCCGCTCCTCGAGGCGCGGCTCCCGTCGCTCGATCCGCTCGATCCTCTCGCCCAGGATGCGCGCCGCCTGATGGGCCAGCACCTCCCGGACCTTATCGAACGCTACGAACGCGTGCCCGCCGCCTTCCGCCTCCAACGCGACAATGGCGGCCTCACCGTCGACGAGCGGCTCGCCGCCAGCCTGCGCGCCGCCAATGAAGCTCTGGGCGAGATCGGCACGAAGCTCGTCAGCCAGGACCGCGACGCGTTCGAGACTCAAGGCCGGTTCATCGAGAGCCGCTACAAGGACCCGTCTGGCCTCGAAGGAAGCTGAAGGTGCACGAACTCGAACGCTCGCTCTACGGCGCCGTGGACGGCTTCCGCCGCCAGGTCGGGTCACGCGCGGCGCGCGAGGCTGGCACGCGCAAGCTGAAGCGCACCGCCGCCGAGGCCTTCCGCCGCGTGCGCCGCGCCGCCTTCATCTTCGTCGGGCTGATCCTCGCCCTCGTCGCGGTCGACGTCGCCGGCGCGTCGATCGGCTTCTTCACCTGGATCTTCGCGCTCGTCGGCATCTTCCTCGCCTCCCTCCTCAGCCTGACGCTCCCGACCCGCGCCGGCCGCGCCAAGGCACCGCCGCTCCCCACCCAGGAAGCCGTCGCGAAGGTGCCGCTGCCGATGCTGGCAGGCCGCTGCGAGACCTGGCTGCTCGACCGCTGCGAAGAGCTTCCGCACACAGCCCTTCCGTCCGCCGACCTCATCCTCGCCCGGCTCCAGCGCATGCAGCCGGCGCTCGACGCGCTTCCCGAAGCCTCGCCGCTCACCGCGGACGTGCGGCGCCTCGTCGGCGGGCACCTTCCGAGCCTCGTCGATTCCTATATCGCCTTGCCGCCGGAAGCGCGCGGCCGCGGTACCGACAACGACCGCCGCATCACGGAAAGCCTCGGCGTCGTCGCCGAAGAGCTGACTCGCCTGTGCGGCGAGATCGACGGTTGCCGGGAAGCGAGCTTCGAGATCGAGCACCGCTTCATCGAGAGCCGCTACCGCGACGACGATCACCTGCGCCGCGACTGATTCGCGGCGGCCGCGAATCGTAGCCACCGATTCGCGCTTCCAAGTCCCTGAAAAGTGCCGTTAACCGCTTAGCGACCGGCTGCGCAGCCGTTTCAAAGTGGGATTTCCGCCGCAAACCGGAATTGCGGCGCAACGCCGGCCGGGGCCCGACGTTCCCGTCAAGCCGGATCCGGAGCCGCCCTTGCCCCGGCAGCCCCGATCGTTGGGGCCGGCAATGGCTCCTGTCGCAGACAATTGAAACTCCACGATTTTACCGCATTTGCGATCGGCACGCGCAACGCACCGCCGCGGGATCGGCCGGAGCGCACCGCGCCTCCTCAGCCACTTCGCCCCTGTTGCAAAGGGGCGGCATTAACCCTCCCGAACGCCAATCGTTGCGAAAACGGATCGAAATTCGGTTTACGCTCCGTTTACGAAAGCGTAATCGATGGTTCTCCGAAAGATCGGACAGGGAGGAATTACCGATGGAAAAGCGTGACATCGTCGAGCTCACCGAAGCCGAAATCGCCGTCGTCGCCGGCGGCGCCAAGGGGACCGAACAGTCCACCGGCATCCGCGGCATCGACGAATAAGCCGATGCGAGGTCCGGCCGCTCCGGCGGCCGGACCTCATCCGGCCCCGCCCGCCGACGGCGGCTGCCGACACTATCTAAGTCCTCGCGCAAGTCGCTGGACTCGCTTATAAGAAGCCCCGGGAGGGGCTTTTTTCGTGCAATTATTCAGGCCCGAAGCGATGCGTGGGCAGGACCGCCTCCATGGCGATGTCGTGCTCGTTCCGCCGGTATCGTGGCAGCTGCTCGGCGGCTTCCTGCTCGCCGCTATCCTCCTCGCCGCGCTCTTCCTGGCGACCGCCAGCTATTCCAAGACCACGCCGGTCACCGGCCGTCTGACCGGCGACCGCGGCATCGTGCGCGCCGTTCCCGCGCGCGCCGGCATCGTCGAGGCGGTGCTCGTGCGCGAAGGGCAGCAGGTCGCGGCCGGCACGCCGCTTCTGCGCATCCGCGTCGCCGCCGAGGCGGGCGACGCGTCGCTCGAAGCGCGCCGTGCAGCGTCGGTCGCCGAGCGCGAGGCGATCCTTCGCGCCCGTGAACCCGATGTCCTGCGCGCGACCCGGGCCGAAGCGCAGGCGCTGCGCGCGCGCATTGGGGGGGATCGGGCGCAGGTCGCGGGCCTCGCCGCCCAGATCGGGCAGCAGCAGGACCTCGTCCGCTCGGCCGAGACCGAGCTCGAGCGCGCCCGCCGGGTCGCCGCCCGCGGCTTCGTTTCGCAGCACGACATCCTCCAGCGCGAGGAGCTGCTCGCCACCAGGCGCCAGGGCCTCTCGCGGCTCGAACAGGAGCTCGGGACCCGGCGCGCCGCCATCGCCTCCGGCACGGCAGACCTCGCCCGCATGGAGAGCGAGCTCGCCCTCCAGCGCGCCGACATGGCCGGCCAGCGCGCCGAGCTCGCGGGCGCCGCTGCGGCCGACGAGAATGCGTCCACCCTCGTCGTCACCGCCGCCGAGGCGGGCACCGTCACCGGAATCCTCGTCCACCGCGGCGACGCCGTTTCCCCCGACCGCGCAATGCTCTCGATCGTGCCGGCAGGAACGCGGCTCCATGCCCGGATCGAAGTGCCGCCGGCCGCCGCCGGAAGCATCGAGCCGGGACAGACCATCCGCGTCGCCGTCGACGCCTTCCCCTATGCGACCTACGGCACGGTAGAGGCGCGTGTCGCGTCCGTGTCGCAGGCCGCCATTCCGGTGCAGCGGCCGGACGGCGCCGAGGCCGAAGCCTTTCTCGTCGATGCGGCGCTCGGCGGGGACGCGATCCGTGCCTTCGGCCGCGACCAGCGGCTCCGCCCCGGCATGACAGTCAGTGCCCGGATCACGACCCGTGAGCGCAGCCTCGCCGAATTGCTGTTCGAACCGCTCTACGCGGTGGCCGCCCGGTGAACGCGCCTGCCGGAATCGAAATGAGCTTCCTGCCCCGGCGGCGGGTGAAGGCGATCCGCCAGGCGGAAGCCGCCGAGTGCGGACTCGCCGCGCTGGCGATGATCGCCAATTTCTGGGGCCACGATTTCGATCTCGGCGCGCTGCGGCGCCGCTTCGGGGTCTCCTCACGCGGCATCGGGCTCAAGACGCTGATGGAGACGGCGGACGCGCTGGGCTTCTCGCCGCGGCCCCTGAAGGTCCGCCTCGACGGTCTCTCCGCCATCCAGCTTCCCGCGATCCTGCACTGGGACATGGACCATTTCGTCGTCTTGGAGCGGGTCTCCAAGGGCAAGGCCTATATCGTCGATCCGGCGCAGGACGGGCGCTGGCACGATCAGGAATCCCTGTCCCGCCACTTCACCGGCGTGGCGCTGGAGCTGCGCCCGAGCCGCGACTTCAAGCCTGAGGCCGAGAAGAAGCCGCTGCGCCTCGCGCAGCTCTGGAGCGGCGCGGTCGGCCTCAAGCGCTCGATCGCGCAGGCGGCGGTGCTGAGCCTCGTCCTCCAGGCCTATGTCCTCGCCGCGCCCTACTTCCTCCAGCTCGCCGTCGACGAGGCGCTGCCGGCGCTCGACATCCACCTGATGACGGTGCTCGCGATCGGCTTCGGCCTGTTCGCGCTCGTCAATGCCGGCGCCGCCCTGCTCCGCTCCTTCGTCCTCCTCACCTCCGGCACCGCGCTCGCCTTCGGCATCGCGTCCAACATCGCGCGCCGGCTGATGCGCCTCCCGGTCGACTGGTTCGAAAAGCGGAGCGTCGGCGACGTTCTCTCCCGCTTCCAGTCGGTGATCCCGATCCAGCGCCTGCTCACCGAAAGCGCCGCCGCCGCCCTGATCGACGGCGTGCTGGCGCTCCTCACCTTCGCGCTGATGCTCCTTTATTCGCCGCTGCTGACGCTCATTCCGCTCGCCTCGCTCCTCCTTTACGGCGCGTTCCGCTGGCTCACCTTGGCGGCCGAGCGACGGGCTGAGAATGAGCGGATCGCCGCGGCGGGCCGCGAGCAATCCTCGATGATCGAGACCCTGCGCGGCATCGTCACCCTCCGCCTCGCCGGGCGCGAGACGATCCGCCACGCCGTCTGGCAGAACCGGCTGTCGGAAGCGCTCGGCGCCAAGTTCGCGCACGAGCGGATCAAGGTCTGGCAGGCGAGCGCCTCCACCCTTCTCTGGTCCGTGGAGATCGTCGCCGTCACCTGGTTCGCCGTCTCGCTTGCGATCGAGGGCGGCTTTACGATCGGCATGATCTTCGCCTTCCTAGCGTACCGGATGCAGTTCGCCGCCGCGACCAAGTCGCTGATCGACAAGGCCAGCGAGTTCCGGATGCTCGGCCTCCACCTCGATCGCCTGTCGGACATTGCGCTGACCGACGAGGACCGCGGCTTCGGAGAGCCGATGGCGCAGCCCTCCCCGCTGCGCGGCGACATCGAGCTTCGCGGCGTCTCCTTCGCCTACGGCATCCACGATCCCGAAGTGCTGAAGGGCGTCGACCTCCACATCCGCGCGGGCGAGCATATCGCGATCACTGGGCCGTCCGGCGGCGGCAAGACGACGCTCACCAAGATCCTCCTCGGCCTGCTCGAGCCGACGTCCGGCCAGGTGCTGGTCGAAGGCATGCCGCTCGCCCGCTACGGGCGGCGCGCCTGGCGCGAGAGCGTCGCCGCCGTGCTCCAGGACGACGTCCTCTTCGCCGGCACGATCGCCGACAATGTCGCAGGTTTCGAGCCCGTGGATGCGGAGCGCCTCGCCGAGGCGATGCGCGCCGCGGCGATCGCCGACGATGTCGAGGCGATGCCGATGCGGCACCTCACCCTCGTCGGCGCCATGGGCTCGACCCTGTCGGGCGGGCAGCTCCAGCGCATCCTCCTCGCCCGCGCGCTCTACCGCCGGCCAAGGCTCCTCGTCATGGACGAAGGCACCGCCCATCTCGATGCCGCCCACGAGGCGCGCGTCAACGAAGCCATCGCATCGATGGGGATTACCCGCATCGTCATCGCCCACCGCCGGGAGACGCTGGCCGCCGCCGAGCGGGTCGTGGTGCTGGACGGCGGCCGCATCCTTCCTGACTCAGATCAAGCCTCGTAGGGAATTAGAAACCACTTCTGCTTATCCCTGATTGCGGCACGCCTCCCCGGCGCGCCGGGGGGTTCCTTCGCCAGATGCTGATCCGCATTGCCGATCTGTTCGCACGCCGCGCCGGGATCGCGATGCTTGCGCTTGCGCTGGTCGCGGGGCTGTCGGCGGCAGCGTTCGATATGGCACGCCCGATGGAGAACGGCCTCGAGGAAATCCGCCACACGGCCTTCCGCAAGAACGCCTCGGGCGAGACGATCGTCGTCGCGATCGACAGCCGCACCCTTGCCCAGGTCGGCGACTGGCCGTTCCAGCGGAGCACGCATGCGCGCCTCATCGACCGGCTCCGCGAGAGCGGGGCGCGCAACATCGTCTTCGACGTCGTCTTCGCCGATCCCGCCGCCGATCCCGCGCAGGACCGCGCGCTTGCGGGCGCCATCGCGCGTGCCAACGGCCGGGTGGTCCTTCCTGCCCTGCTCGAGAATACGGACGAGGAATTCGGTTCGCGCACGGAATCCCTCCCTGCCGCCAGCGTCCGCCAGGGCGCGCAGATCGGCACCATCTGGATCCGGCTCGACGGCGACGGGCTCGCCCGGCACCTGCCCTACAGCGTCGACATCGCGGGAACGCGCCGGCCGGCGCTCGCCACCTACCTGGCGGACGGCGCGACGACGCAAAGCGGAAACTTCGAGCTCGACTGGTCGATCGATCCCGCGACCATTCCCACCGTCAGCTATTCCGACGTGCTCGAAGGCCGCATCCCCCGCGCCTTCCTCGACGGAAAGAACGTCATCATCGGCGCCACGTCCTCGACGCTCGGCGACCGCTTCTTCGTGCCCTCGCACAATCGGATCCCGGGCGTGTACATCCAGGCGGTCGGCTCGGAGACGCTGCGGCGCTTCCCGCCGCGTGAGGTCGGCGCATGGCCGACCCTGGCGCTCGTCATCGCGATCGTCGCCGGCGCCGCCTTCGTCCGCCGCCCGGGCCGCCGCGTGGCGATCCTCTGCGCCGCGCTTGCCGCCGCCCTCGTCCTTCCGATGCTGCTGCGGGAGCTCACCGGAATCGTGGCGCTTCCCGGCGCCGCCGCCACCGCCGCGCTCACCGGCCTCTTTACCAGCGGCGCGGCCGCGATCACCGCCGCCGTGCTCGCACGCGTCACGCTCGCGCCGGTCAGTCAGATCCCGAACCTGACCGCGATGAGCATGGCCTCGCCGCAGGGGATCGCCACGGTTGCCGTGCGCCTGCGCAACCATGTCGAAACCACCGCGCTCCTGGGCAGCGAAGCCCAGGGCGAGCTGATGCGGCGGGTCGCGGATCGCATCACCCTGGCCGCGGGCGGAGCGCAGATGTTCCAGGTCGACGATCACAGCTTTGCCTGGCGGGCGCTGGACAGCGGCTCGACCACGTCGGACGCGCTGGAGGGGCTGCACGCCCTTCTCGCGAGCGGCATTCCCGTGGGCACGCGCACCGTCGACGTCACCATCGCGGTCGGCATCAGCGACGACCCGAGCCTCGGCACCAGCGAGGCCGTCGCCGCGGCGATGGCGGCGGCGAGCCAGGCGGAGCGCCACGGCCTCGCCTGGGAGCGCTATTGCTCGGACGAAAGCGAAGACGCCAACTGGCGCCTGTCGCTCCTCAACGAACTCGACCGCGCAATCGACCTCGGCCACGTCTGGGTCGCCTACCAGCCGAAGTTCGATCTTCGCGCCGGCTCCGTCTGCGGCGCCGAGGCGCTGGTGCGCTGGTCCCACCCGGTCCGCGGCGAAATCCGGCCCGACCAGTTCATCCCGACGCTGGAGGACAATGGCCGGATCGAGAAGCTCACCCTCCACGTCCTCGAAACCGCCATCCGCGATTTCGCCGCGCTCGACGACGACCTGACGGTCGCGATCAACATCTCGGCCAAGATGATCGGCCGCAACCGCCTCCTCGAGCCGATCGCCGAGATGCTCGCTCACGCGCGCATGGACGCGCAGCGCCTGACGCTTGAAATCACCGAATCCGCCGCCCTCGCCGGCTCGGCCGGGATCGACGAGCTGAACAGCCTGCGCAATCTCGGCGTCCACATCTCGATCGACGATTACGGCACCGGTCAGTCGACCCTGAGCTACCTGAAGCGCCTCCCCGCGACCGAGCTCAAGATCGACCGCAGCTTCGTCCAGGTCATTGCGACGAGCCGCTCGGACGCCGCCGTGGTCGATTCCACGGTGAAGCTCGCCCACGCGCTCGGCCTCGTCGTCGTCGCCGAGGGCGTGGAATCGGAAGAAGTGCTCAATCTCCTGCGCCAGATGAATTGCGACCTCGTCCAGGGCTATTATTTCGGCGAGCCCACCAGCATCCGCAACTTCGTCAACCGCCTTCGCATGCCCAACCAGCTTCGCGCCGGCCGCCGCCGCTAAACCGGCGCGCTTGCGGCAAGGGCGCCGGGGCCGCTAGGCGGCACCGTGCTCGCCCGCCTTCTACCCGACCGCTTCATCCTCTGGCTGCTCGCCGCCGCCGCGTTCGGCGTGCTGCTCCCGGTCCGCGGCAGCGCCGCGTCGACCGTGGACGCGTTCACGCTCGCGGCGATCTTCGCCCTCTTCTTCCTCCACGGCGTGCGCCTGCCGCGGGAAGCGCTGAAGGCGGGCGTGACCGACTGGCGGCTCCACGCCGCGATCCTCGCCCTCACCTTCGCCGCCTTTCCGGCCGCGGCCCTGCTCCTCTCGAAGGTCGCGCCGGGCCTGCTGTCGGGCGGCCTCTGGCTGGGCTTTCTCTTCCTCTCGGCCCTTCCCTCCACCGTGCAGAGCTCGATCGCCTACACCTCGATGGCGCGCGGCAACGTCGCGGGGGCCGTCGCCGCCGCTGCCTTTTCGAACCTGGCCGGGGTGTTCCTGACGCCGCTCCTCGTCGTCTTCATGGTCGGTGCCGAAGGCGCCAGCGTCTCGGCGGGCGGGGTCCTGCGCATCGTCCTCCTCCTCTTCGCGCCCTTCCTGATCGGCCATGCGCTGCGCCCGTGGCTGCGCGCACCGGTCGAGGCGCGGCCCGGCCTCACCCGCACCGTCGACAAGGGCACGATCCTCCTCGCCGTCTACGGCGCCTTTTCGGCCGCGACGGCGGGCGGCATCTGGTCGAGCGTGCCCCCGGCGGAACTCGCCATCCTCGTCGCTTTGTGCCTCCTGCTGCTCGCGATCGTGCTCGGCGCCGCCTGGGGCCTCGGCAGCGCCTTCCCGCGCGAGAGCCGCGCTGCGATCCTCTTCTGCGGCTCGGTCAAGTCGCTGGCGAGTGGCGCCCCGATGGCGCGCATCCTCTTCCCCGGCGCCGCCGCCGGGCTGGTCATCCTTCCGATCATGATCTTCCACTCGGCCCAGCTCATCGTCTGCGCCTGGATCGCGGCTCGTCTCGGCGCCAACACCGGGCCGGAGGAGCCCTAGCCGGCCGCCGCGGCGAGAATGCGCTGCGCCTGCACGAGGTGGGGCCGGTCGATCATCTTCCCACCGAGCGACAGCGCCCCGGCCCCCGGGCTCGCTTCGAACGCCACGACGACGGCACGGGCGTGCTCGATCTCGGCCTCGGACGGCGTGAAGGCGGCGTTGATCACCGGCACCTGCGCCGGGTGGATCGCCATCATGCCCGTAAAGCCGTCCCGCCGCGCCCGCGCCGCATAGGCGCCGAGGCCTTCGAGGTCGCGAAATGCCGGAAAGACCGTCTCGATCGGCGCCACCCCCGCCGCCGCCGCGCCGAACAGGCAGAGCGAGCGGGCGAGCTCGTAGGGCGGCGTGAAGCGCCCGTCCTCCTCGCGGCTGGTCGAAGCCCCGATCGCCGCGGGAAGGTCCTCCGCCCCCCATGTCAGACCGGCGAGCCGCCGCGCACCGCCATAGGTGCCGAGCTGGAAGATCGCCGCCGGCGTTTCCGTGGCGATCGCCAGGATCTGCGCCGTCGCATTGCCGCGCTCCGTGAGCCGCCGCGTCAGCTCGGCGACCGAAGCGCCGCCTTCCGCCTTGGGGAGGACGATGCCGTGCGGATGTGCCGAAAGCACAGCCTCCAGATCGCGCTCCGCCTCGGCACTGTCGAGCGGGTTGATCCGCACCCAGAGGTGCGCCTGCTCATGCGCGGCAAGAAAGTCCCGCACTGCCCGCCGCGCCTCCGGCTTCGCCGCGGGCGCGACCGCATCCTCCAGATCGAGGATCAGCGCATCGGCCCCGGAGCCCAGCGCCTTTTCCATCCGGTCCGGCCGGTCCCCCGGCACGAAGAGAAGGGAACGAAGTTTCATGCCAAGCCGTCATGCCGGACTTGATCCGGCATCCACCTTCTTGCGGCGGTGGACGAAGAAGGTGGACCCCGGATCAAGTCCGGGGTGACGACTGCGCCACTCATCATCCCCGCCTCCGCATCAACGCCGTCCGCTCGCAAACGCAGACAAGCTCGTCCCTCCCGTTGAACATGCGGTGCTCGAACGTGACAATCCCCGCGTCCGGCCGCGATCGGCTGTCCTTCAATCCGATCACTTCCGTCTCCGCGCGCAAGGTGTCGCCAATGAACACCGGCGCCGGCATCCGGACCTTGTCATACCCCAGGTTCGCGACCAGCGTTCCAAGCGTCGTGTCCCCCACCGACAGGCCCACCATCAGTGCGAAGGTGAAAGTCCCGTTGACGACGATCCGCCCGAACTCGGTGCCGGCGGCATAGTCCGCGTCGAGATGGAGCGGCTGCGGGTTGTGCGTCAGCGCGGAGATGAGAAGGTTGTCGGTCTCGGTCACCGTGCGGTGCGGCTGGTGCTCCAGCCGGTCCCCCAGCGTCCATTCCTCATAAAAGCGCCCCGGCATCAGCCCACTCCCGTCATTCCCGCAAAAGCGGGAATCCAGTGCAGCCTTGGAGACCTTTCACCGGATGGGAACATCGTCTGGATTCCCGCTTTCGCGGGAATGACGGCGTAGGTCATTCCGCCTCCCCCTTCTCCACCCGAACCAGCATCGTCCCCTCGGTGACCTGCCCCCCGGCCACCGCCGCAAGCTCCGCCACCACGCCATCGAACGGCGCCACCAGGCTGTGCTCCATCTTCATCGCTTCCAGCGTCAGCAGCTTCTGCCCCTTCGACACCCGATCTCCCTGCCGCACCTCGACGGAAAGCACCCGCCCCGGCATCGGCGAAAGCATCGTCCCGTCACCCGCGCCCCCGCCCGCGCCGGCCCCGCCGACGCCCGGCAAGGTGAACGCAAACGCCTGCCCCGCCGCGAACACGAGCACGTTCTCGCCCGATGCGGTCGCCATCCCCTCGATCGCGCCGCCATGCGCCTCGACGACGCGAACCTCGCCGCGATGGGCGAGCGCCACGGAAGGATGCGCATCGCCGTTGAGACGAAAGCCCTGCAGCGCCGCCCACGGGTCCTGCTCGTCGCCATTGCCGAAGTCCGAAGCCAGCAATGCCGTCGCCGCCAGGTTCCAGACCCCCTCGCTCGGCTCCGCATCGGGCACCAGAGTAGCGAGCCGTGATGGGATGAACGCCGTGTCGACGTCGCCCGCGCGAAAATCCGGGTCCGCCGCCGCCAGCGCCAGGAACCCCGCATTGGTCCTGACCGGCCAGACCTCGACCTCGTGCAGCGCGTCGGTCAGCCGCTCGGCCGCCTCTTCGCGCGAGTGCCCGCGCGCGATCACCTTGGCGATCATCGGGTCGTAATAGGGGCTGATCCGGTCGCCTTCCTCGACGCCGGTATCGATGCGTAGTCCGCGCGGCAGCACGAAGTGGTCGAGCCGCCCCGTCGAAGGCAGGAATTCGTGCGCCGGATCCTCGGCATAAAGCCGCGCCTCCATCGCCCAGCCGTGGATGGCGAGCTGGTCCTGCCTGAGCGGCAGCGGCTCGCCCGAAGCGACGCGCAATTGCCATTCGACCAGGTCCTGCCCCGTAATCTCCTCCGTCACCGGATGCTCGACCTGGAGCCGCGTGTTCATTTCCATGAACCAGATGCGGTCGCGGCGCAGGCCTTCGGACGCATCGGCGATGAACTCGATCGTCCCCGCCCCGACATAATCAACCGCCTGCGCGGCCTTGACCGCCGCGCCGCAGACCGCCGCCCGCGTCACTTCGTCCATGCCCGGCGCCGGCGCTTCCTCGATCACCTTCTGATGCCGCCGCTGCAGCGAGCAGTCCCGCTCGAACAGGTGCACGACATTGCCGTGCGTGTCCCCGAACACCTGCACCTCGATATGCCGCGGCCGCAGGATATATTTCTCGATCAGCACCCGGTCGTCCCCGAACGACGCCGCCGCCTCCCGCTTGCAGCTCGCCAGCATGTCCAGGAACTCGGCCGAATCATTGACCCGCCGCATCCCCTTCCCGCCGCCGCCGGCCACCGCCTTGATCAGCACCGGATAACCGATCGCATCCGCCTCCGCATGCAGCCGCTCCGGCGCCTGATTTTCGCCGAGATAGCCCGGCGTCACCGGCACCCCCGCCGCGATCATCAGCGACTTCGCCGCATCCTTCAGCCCCATCGCCCGGATGGATGCCGCCTTCGGCCCTACCCAGACGAGACCAGCCGCCTCCACGGCCTCGGCGAACTCCGCATTTTCGGAAAGAAACCCATAGCCCGGATGGATCGCCTCCGCCCCGGTGACGCGAGCGGCAGCAATAATCTTCTCGCCAACGAGATACGACTCCCGAGCAGCCGAGGCGCCGATGTGCACTGCCTCATCGGCCTCTCTCACGTGGAGCGCATGCCGATCCGCATCGGAGAAAACGGCAACGGTGCGGATGCCCAGCCGCCGCGCCGTCCGCACGATCCTGCACGCAATCTCGCCCCGATTGGCGATGAGGAGGGAGCGGATCATTGGAAATTCCTCCCCGAGCTTGTCTCGGGGAGGGGGACCATGCGAAGCATGGTGGAGGGGCCGCCGCCATGTTCAAAAACATCGCACCCAAGGGAAACGCCGCCAGCGTCCGCCGCGCGCGCCGCCTCCGGCGTACCATGTCCCTCCCCGAAGTCCTGCTGTGGCAGGTGCTGAGGCAGCGCCCGAACGATCTTAAATTTCGACGCCAGCATGCTTCCGGTCCGTACGATCTGGATTTCTTCTGCAGCGACGCGCGCCTCTGCATCGAGGTTGATGGCGAGGCGCACAATCGCGGCGACCGGCCTGCGAGAGACGCTGTCCGCGACGAGTGGCTCGCCGCTGCCGGCATCAAAACTCTGCGCATCCCGGCTACCGAGATTCTGAAAAACCTGGATGGCGTGATCGCCGGCATCCTGGCCGAGGCCGCCGCCCGCCTGCCCCTCCACCACCCGGCTGCGCCGGGCGGTCCCCCTCCCCGAGACGAGCTCGGGGAGGATTGAAAGAGTGCCGCCTCCAGTTCCTCCCCGAGCTCGCCTCGGGGAGGGGGACCATGCGAAGCATGGTGGAGGGGCATCTCGGCCGAAATTGCTCCTGCCCACCATCACATCCTGAACAACCCGAACTGCGCCCGCTCCGGGATCGGCGCGTTCAGGCACGCGGCGAACGCCAGCCCCAGCACGTCCCGCGTCTGTGCCGGATCGATGATCCCGTCGTCCCACAGCCGCGCCGTCGCGTAATAAGGATTGCCCTCGTCCTCGTAGCGCTGGCGGATCGGTCCCTTGAACGCCTCCGCCTCCTCGGGCGACCAGCGCTCCGCATCCTTGTGCACGGTCGCCAGCACGCTCGCCGCCTGCTCGCCGCCCATCACGGAAATGCGCGAGTTCGGCCAGGTGAACAGGAAGCGCGGCCCATAGGCACGCCCATTCATCCCGTAATTTCCCGCGCCGAAGCTGCCGCCGATCAGCACCGTCACCTTGGGAACCTGCGCCGTCGCCACCGCCGTCACCAGCTTCGCGCCGTCCTTGGCGATCCCGCCCGCTTCATATTTGCCTCCGACCATGAAGCCCGAAATGTTCTGCAGGAACAGCAAGGGCGTCCGGCGCTGGCACGCAAGCTCGATGAAATGGGCGCCCTTCAGCGCACTCTCCGAAAACAGGATGCCGTTGTTCGCGACGATCGCGACCGGCATGCCCCAGATGCGCGCGAAGCCGCAGACCAACGTCGTGCCGTAAAGCGGCTTGAACTCGTGCAGCTCGGACCCATCAACGATCCGCGCGATCACCTCGTGCACGTCATAGGGCGTGCGCACGTCGTCCGGCACGATCCCGTAAAGCTCGTCCGCATCGAACTTCGGCGCCACCGGCGCGGCGATGTCGAGATCCACCGCCTTCACCGTGTTGAGACGCGACACGATCTGCCGCACGATCGCCAGCGCATGCTCGTCATTCTCGGCGAGATGATCGACCACGCCCGAGCGCCGCGCATGCAGATCGCCCCCGCCCAGATCCTCCGCCGAGATCACCTCCCCCGTCGCCGCCTTCACCAGCGGCGGCCCGCCGAGGAAGATCGTCCCCTGGTTGCGGACGATCACGCTCTCGTCCGACATGGCCGGCACGTAGGCGCCGCCGGCCGTGCAGCTTCCCATGACGCAGGCGATCTGCGCGATTCCCTGCGCCGACATGTTCGCCTGGTTGAAGAAGATGCGCCCGAAATGCTCCTTGTCCGGAAACACCTCCGCCTGGTGGGGAAGGTTCGCGCCGCCGCTGTCGACCAAGTAGACGCAGGGCAGCCGGTTCTCGAGCGCGATCTCCTGCGCCCGCAAATGCTTCTTCACGGTGAGCGGGAAATAAGCGCCGCCCTTCACCGTCGGATCGTTGGCGACGATCATGCACTCGCGCCCCGAGACCCGCCCGACGCCCGCGATCATCCCGGCGCCGGGAGCCTCGTCCCCGTACATGCCATTGGCGGCAAGCTGCCCCACCTCGAGGAACGGCGCCCCCGGATCGAGCAGCCGCCCGACCCGGTCGCGCGGCAGCAGCTTGCCGCGCCCGACGTGGCGATCCCGGTGCTTCTCCGGTCCGCCCAGCGCCGCCTGAGCGACGCGGCCGCGAAGCTCCTCCGCAAGCCCTCGATTATGTGCGGAAAAGCGCCGGAAGCTCTCCGACCCCTCATCGACCTTGGTCGTCAGCACACTCATGCCACCACACCCATTCGGGCTGAGCTTGTCGAAGCCCGGGTCCCGTTCACCCCCGCTCGTGCTGAGCTTATCGAAGCCCAGGTCCGGCGCGCTGCAACCCGCCCTTCGACAGGCTCAGGGCTAGCGGTGGTTCCCGCTTCTCCAAGGCCCACGCTCATGCCGGCGCCCCGGGGGGCCGCTTGCGGATCAAATACCGGTACACGCCCACCAGATTGATCCCGAGCAGGATGAAGTTCTGCACCGTCAGCGCCCCCTCCTCGTCCATCAGGCCGTAGGCGATGAACGCGATCGACGACGTCACGAACAGCACCATCGCCCAGCCCGTCGGCCGCCGCCCGAGGTCGAGCGCCACCACCGCGGCGGCGACCACTGCGGCACCGGCCGCATACCATTCGAGGATTTCGACCAGCGGAAGGCTCATGCGCCCCACTCCGTCATCCCCGCGAAAGCGGGGATCCAGTGCGGCTTGCGAGACCTCGCAGCCGGTGGCGAGTCCGCCTGGATTCCCGCTTTCGCGGGAATGACAAAGGAGGCGCTCATTCGCTCCCCCTCCCCGTCATCCCCGCGAAAGCGGGGATCCAGTGCAGCGCCTGAGACCCCACCGCGGATGGCGAGGGCCGCCTGGATTCCTGCTTTTGCCGGAATGACACGGGCGGCGCTCACGCCGCCGCCCCGATCAGTTCGCGCCCGATCAGCATGCGGCGGATCTCGTTGGTCCCCGCGCCGATGTCGAGCAGCTTCGCGTCGCGCAGGAAGCGCTCCACCGGCCAGTCCTTGGTGTAGCCCGCGCCGCCCAGCGCCTGGATCGCCTCCAGCGAAGTCTTCACCGCATTCTCGCTCGCCAGCAGGATCGCGCCCGCCGCGTCGAACCGCGTCGTCTTCCCCGCATCGCACGCCCGCGCCACCGCATAGACGTAGGCCCGCGCCGAATTGAGCGCGACGTACATGTCGGCGATCTTCGCCTGCATGAGCTGGAATCCGCCGATCGGCTGGCCGAACTGCTTCCTTTCGCGCACGTAGGGCAGCACCACGTCGAGGCAGGCCTGCATGATGCCGAGCTGGATGCCGGCGAGCACGGTGCGCTCGTAATCCAGCCCCGACATCAGCACCCCGACGCCGCCGTTGAGCGGCCCCATCACATTCTCTTCGGGCACTTCGCAATCGTTGAAGACCAGCTCGCCCGTCGGGCTCCCGCGCATCCCCATCTTGTCGAGCTTCTGCCCCAGGCTGAAGCCCGGCATGTCCTTTTCAATGAGGAAGGTGGTGATCCCGCGGCTCCCCTCACCCGTCTTCGCGTAGACGACGAGCACGTCGGCATGATGCGCGTTGGTGATCCAGAATTTCGTGCCGTTCAGCACATAGCGGTCGCCGTTTTTTTCCGCCCGGAGCTTCATCGAAACCACGTCCGAGCCAGCCCCCGCCTCCGACATGGCGAGCGACCCGACATGCTCGCCCGAAATCAGCTTCGGCAGATATTTCGCCTTCTGCTCCGGCGAGGCCCAGCGCCGGATCTGGTTCACGCAAAGGTTCGAATGCGCCCCGTAGGAAAGCCCCACCGAGGCGGACGCCCGCGCAATCTCCTCCTGCGCCACGACATGCTCGAGATAGCCGAGCCCCAGCCCGCCATCCGCTTCGTCGACGGTGATCCCGTGCAGCCCAAGCTCGCCCATCTGCGGCCAAAGCTCGACGGGGAACCAGTCGTCGGCATCGATGCGGGCGGCGAGCGGTGCGATCCTGTCGGAAGCGAAGCGCCTGGTCGTGTCGCGAATGGCGTCCGCCATCTCGCCGAGGGCGAAGTCGAGCCCGAAATCCATAACTCTCTCCTGTTCGCCCGCGCGTTAGCAGAGCGCGCGGGATTTGAACAAGGCGCCGCCCGCGCCTATGTGACCCCCGCAATGACAACAGCCGTCATCCCCGCGAAAGCGGGGATCCAGACGAAGCCTCCAGCCCCTTACGCGGGCGGACAGGCTGCACTGGATTCCCGCTTTCGCGGGAATGACGAGAGGAAAGCACCGAGCATGAGCCAGACCCCCGCCGACCCCATCGTCATCCTCTCCTACGCCCGCACCCCGATGGGCGCCTTCCAGGGCCAGCTCGCCGGCGCCTCGGCGACCGAGCTCGGCGCCGCCGCCGTCGCCGCCGCCGTCGAGCGCTCCGGCGTCTCCGGCGACCAGATCGACAAGATCTTCATGGGCTGCGTCCTCCCCGCCGGCCTCGGCCAGGCCCCCGCGCGCCAGGCCGCGCTCGGCGCCGGCCTCCCCCGCTCCGTCGAGGCTACGACGGTCAACAAGGTCTGCGGCTCGGGCATGCAGGCGGCGATGTTCGCCCACGACATGATCGGCATGGGCTCGGCCGACATCGTCGTCGCCGGCGGCATGGAGTCGATGTCGAACTCCCCCTATCTCATGACCAAGCACCGCGCCGGCGCTCGCATCGGACACGACAGTGTCTACGATCACATGATGCTCGACGGCCTCGAAGACGCCTATGACAAGGGCCGCGCCATGGGCACCTTCGCCGAGGATTCGGCGCGCGAATACCAGTTCACGAGGGGGCAGCAGGACGAATACGCCATCGAGTCCCTCCGCCGCGCAACGCAAGCGATCCGCTCCGGCGCCTTCGACCGCGAAACCGTCGCGGTCACCGTCAAGACCCGCAAGGGCGAGGACGTGGTGAGCTGCGACGAACTGCCCGGCCGCGCCAATCCGGAGAAGATACCGGGCCTGAAGCCCGCCTTCGCCAAGGACGGCACGATCACCGCCGCCAACGCCTCGTCCATCTCGGACGGCGCCGCCGCCCTCGTCCTGACCCGCGCCAGCGTCGCCGAGCGCCTGGGCCTCAAACCCGTCGCCCGCATCGTCGCCCACGCCGCCCACGCCCAGGCCCCCAACCTCTTCACCACCGCCCCCGTCCCCGCGGTCAGGAAGCTCCTCGACAAAGCCGGCTGGGACATCGCCGATGTCGACCTCTGGGAAGTGAACGAAGCCTTCGCCTGCGTCGCCATGATCGCCATGCGCGACCTCGGCATCCCCCGCGAGATCCTAAACATCCACGGCGGCGCCACCGCCCTCGGCCACCCCATCGGCGCCAGCGGCGCAAGGCTCCTCGCGACGCTTCTCAGCGCTTTGGAAACCCACAACCAACGCCGAGGCGTCGCCACCCTCTGCATCGGCGGCGGGGAGGCGACGGCCATGGCGGTGGAGCTGATGAACTGACGCCGGGGGTTTTTACTTGTTCAGGTATTCCAATATCTTTGAGCGAACGCTTGGCCAGCGGCGATAGACCTCGTCCCTGTACCTTGGCGACGCAAATCCCAGCGCCACTCGCAGAGCACCTACCTCACCTAATTCGTAGTCCTCCCCGGACTCGAACGCTTGCACGTAGTGATCCGAAGCATCGACAGCTTTAGCCACTTCTCCAATTTTTGTGTAGCCCACTTGTCCCAGTTCTTGGACCATCTCAGATACCGCCGCTGAGCTAGCGCGCTCTCGACCTTTAAATCTTTTATTGATATAAGCACTTAGCGTGTCAAAGTTGATGAGATGGTCATGCAGATCATCGGTGGATGCGTCGTGCTTCACCTTCTTGGCCGACGTTAGCTTTGAACGATACACATTCTCGAACTGAGTGTCAGCCACGTAGAATATGGCACTTAGGGCATTCAAGTCTTTCTTCAGGTGCTGCGGAACGTCCCACTCGCCTTTGTAGTCGAGATAGTGAGAGACCGCAGCCCAGGCATGCATTCCGATGGTACGAAGCTGGAGCTCAAAACGACGGTTCTTTATTGCATCATAGCGCGGTCCGCTAAACTTTTGGTTGAGCCGACAGTCAAAATGGATCGACATATATCCGAACGCATCTGGATCATCAAAAGATTTTGTATCGATTTCTATAACTTCGAACTCGGCTTCGATGATATCTCTTATTTTTTGAAGGTCAGACCTGAACAAGCATACTACCCGCACGCCCGATAAGTCAGTCACTTCTTCGAAGCTAAGGTACTGCTTCTCGAGTATTTTCTTTGTCACAGAAGAAAGCTCTTTTACGCGACCTTCAATCTCATGCACTTTGATCCCGGCTTGTTTAATCGAGTGCCGCAAGACGAAACGAGCTTCTTCAACGAGGGCTTTAGCATTCTCGATGCTCGCGCCATATGTACGAGCAATTTCGTCCTCGCCGAGGAATGGAGCGGTTGACGGAGCGGACGTTTTTACTCGCTTGCCCATAGTTCGCCGCTTTCAATCTTCCGGCTTCACAGTAGCCGCTCTTATGACACCACCATCCCAGAAGGAGACCGCTCAACAAGCCTCTGGCGTGCGCTGCGTCAAGCGGACCTCGCCAATTCTTGCAATGTAGGTTTTCGCCTGCTCCATCCTTTGCATGGAACATAACCAGAACCACCTCACCCCCGAAGCGGCGACCGATGAGCCCGCTTTTTCCTGCAGCTCCATCACGGACTTCGAGCCCGTGCCGCTGCGCTACCGCACCGACGGCCTGACGCCGGCCAAGCAGCGCGAATTTGTCGAGGCGCTGGCCGACACCGGCGTCGCGCGCGAAGCGGCGGCGCGGATCGGCATTTCCGAGCAGGCGGTGAACCGGGTCCGGCGCCGCGCCGATGCACGCGCCTTCGATCTCGCCTGCGAAGCGGCGCATCGGATCGGCGCGCGGCGCCTGCGCTCGATCGCCTACGAGCGCGCGATCGAGGGCACGATCCGGCGGATCTATTATCACGGCGAGCTCAAGTGCGAGGAGGTGGTCTACGACAACCGCCTGCTCGTCTATCTCCTCGGCAAGGCGAAAAAGGCGCTGGAGCCTCCGCCCGAGGCGCAGGACGTCGCTGCGAATTGGGAAGGCTGGATGGACGCGATCGAGCGCGGCCTCCCCGAGCCCGAACGGCCGCCGGAGCCCGAGCCCGAGCCGGCGACCGGGCACGAAGCCTATGCCTGGGATGGCGAGGAGGTCTGGCAAGAGGATGACGGACGCTGGTGGACGTCCTTCCCGCCGCCCGAAGGCTTTTGCGGCGTCGACGAAGGCACACAGGGCGAGGACGATTATCGCCGTACGCTGAGCGCCGCCGAGGAAGCCATGGTCGAGGCGGAGGAAGAGGAGGAGCGCCAGAACTATATCGCCGCCGAAGCGGCCCGCCGCGATTGCTATTTCGGCTTCGCGGGCGGCCGCGAGAAGCCGCGTCTTTTTCGCTCCATGGAAGCCGAACCTTATAAAACTTCCGCGCCCGGCGGTGCGCCGGCCCGCCTGGGTGGCGAGGCCGGTTAGGCGCCCGCGGTCGCGGAAGCGGCGGCCGTGGCGGCGGCCGCTGCGTCCGCCGGCGTCGTCACCGTCGCAGTGGGGGGCCCGAGCTCCGTGTCGCTCTTCACCGGCCGCGCGGTCCAGCTTTCGCCGTCGGACTTGAAGCGGGCGTGGCTGCCCGGCTGGAAGCGGGCGCCGTCCCAGGCGACGATCTGGAGGTCGATCTCGTCGTTGCGGGCGGTCTCGATCCAGTTGAAGCTTTGCAGCTCGTTGTTGCGGAGGCGCACGCTCGTCGCGGTCCCCGCCTGGATCACGAGCGCGCGGCCGGCCTTCTCGACCATCTTCTTCGCCGACTCGGCATAGGTGCGGTGGAAGTGCCCCGCGAGCGCGACATGGACCCCCGCCTGGCAGACGGCGACCACCGCATCCTCATGCCGGCCGACCGCTTCCGAAAGCTCGCCCCCCTCGCCGATCGGCATGGCGAAGAGCGGGTGGTGGGTGACGAGGATGCGGGTCTTGTGCCCGGCGACGTTGGCGAAGCGCTCGCGGATCATCTCCATCTGCTCGCGGTTGATGCGCCCGTCCTTGATGGTGAGCGAGCGCGCCGTGTTGATGCCGAGCACGGCGAGCTGGTCGTTCTCGAACCACGGGCAAAGGTCGTTCGAGATGTAGCGCTTGTAACGCTCCAGCGGGCGGGCGAAGCGCCGGGCGACGTCGTAGAGCGGAATGTCGTGATTGCCCGGCACCGTCAGCAGCTTGAAGCCGTCGGCGCGCAGCTTGTTGAGCCAGGCCGACGCCGCCTTGAACTGCTCCACGCGCGCGCGCTGCGTGAAGTCGCCACTCAGTATGACGAGGTCCGGCCGGTGCTGGAGCAGCCAGCCTTCGCAGGCGTCGACGATCTTCTGGTCGTTGGCGCCGAAATGGATGTCGGAAAGGTGCGCGATGGTGGCCATGGCGGGGTGAACGACGCTGGCGAGGCGAAGTTGCGGCGGCTCCGACATGTGTCGGCGGCCGGGTGTCGGGCTTCCGAAGCGTCGGCCGCTGTGCCAACTTCGCGGCCGGCCGCAGCGGGCGAGGAGGGGGTGGATGAGGACGTTGGTCTCAATTGCGGTGTGCGGGAGCTGTCTCGCGCTTGCCGCATGCCTCGGCGAACGGCCGGGGCGGGTGCCGGAGCCGCCGGACCCGGTCTGCCACCCGTTCCGCAACTTCACCTTCCTCGACGCCGACACCCGCATCTACCGCCAGGGCGCGCAGATCCGCCTGACGCCGCGGGTCAATCAGGCGCCGGGCGGCACGCCCGAGCTTCCGCTCCACTGCACCGGCGGCTGGACGGTGAGCGGCCCCGCGACGCTGAGCGCCGACCGCAGGACGCTGAGCATCGCTCCGGACGCGCCCGTCGGTTCGGAAGTCGTGGTCGGCTTCCGCCACAACGACGACCCGGTCGTCGCGCGCTTCCGGATCATCGGCCGCGACGAGATCGTGCTCACCGGCGCCCGATCGCAGCAGGCGATCGAGGGCTGCTCCGTCCCCGATCCGGTCGGCGAGCTGGAGTTCATGGAAGGAAACCGCTTTTCCGTGACGTTCCGCCCCTTCGAATCCTACCGCGACTATTGGGGCGACTACAGCTTCGATCCCGCGACCGGCGCGCTACGGATGTCCGTCGAGGGGGGCAATTTCGTCCCGCCCAGCCTCGATCTCGAAGGCCGCGCGGAGCTCGTCTCGGGCCGCCTCGTCCTGACCGGCATGTTCCTCGGCAGCCGCGACTGGGCACCGACGCCGCCGGCAGGCTGCACCTACCGCTTCTGAGGTCAGGACCAGACCCGCTCGAAACGGGAGCCGAGCGTGGTGAGCAGCTCATACTGGCTGAGGCCGGACTGCGCGGCCGCTACCGGCAGGTCGAAATCCAGCTCCAGCCAGTCGCCTTCCTTCACCTCCGGCGCGGCGTCGACGCGGACGGCGGTGAGGTCCATCGACACCCGGCCCGTGACCGGCAGCCACGGCCCGCCGGCCGCGCCGCGGGCACGCCCGGCGCTCGAGAATGTGCGCAGGTAGCCGTCGGCATAGCCGATGTTGAGGATGGCGAGCTCGCACGCCGCCTCGGCGGTGAAGGTCGCATTGTAGCCCACGCTCCCGCCCGCCTCGACGCGGCGCCTCTGGACGACCTGCGCTTCGACGCGGGCGACCTGCGCGATATGTCCTTCCGCCTCGGAACGCGGAATGCCGCCGTAGAGCGCGAGCCCCGGCCGAGTCAGATCGAACGCATAATCCTCGCCGAGGCAGATGCCCGCGCTGTTGGCGAGGCTGAGGCGCCCCGCCTCCACCCCCGCGGCAAGCTCCACGAAGAGCGCCCTTTGGCGATCGTTTGCCGCCACGTCCTCGTCGGCGCAGGCGAGGTGGCTCATCAGCGTGCGGATCTCGATGCCGCTCAGCACCCCGTCCGAGACGTCGCCCGCCGAGAGGCCGAGGCGGTTGATCCCGGTGTCGAGCATGACGTCGGCCGGCCCGCGCCCGCGCCAGCGCCAGACCTGCTCGGCCGAGTTCAGCACCGGCCGCGCCCAGCGCGGCACCTCCAGGTCGTCGCGCGCCACCCCGTGGAGGACGGAGAGCGACAACCCCTCGTCCCAGGGCGCCAGCGCCTCCGCTTCCGCCCAGGTCGCGACGAAGAAGTCGCGGCACCCCGCGTCCGCCAGTCTGCGCACCACCTCCTTCGCGCCGAGACCGTAGCCGTCCGCCTTCACCGCCGCGCCGCACGCCGCCGCGCCGCTTTGCCGGTCGAGCCAGCGCCAGTTGGAGACGAGCGCCTCCGCATCGAGACGAAGGCGCTGGGGACGGTGGGCCATGGCCGCTGCCGTAGCGGCGATCCTCGCCCCCCTGCAAGGGCGGCAAGACCGAGACCGTCATCCCGGCGAAGGCCGGGATCTCAGGGGGTGAAATGCACCGGCATCCATGGAGCGCTGCACGAGCGGCAGCATCCTCTCGTCCTGAGATTCCGGCCTCCGCCGGGATGAGGGAACTGCGCGCAGCAGCATTCCGAGGGCCAGCACCGGCGCGCCGTCTCTCTGCTCCCCCCGCCTCCAATAGACAAAACGCCTGCGCTATGATGTTCTCGCCGACGCAAAGGGGGGTGCATCATGATGTATTTGACGGTCTACGGAATGGCGACGAAGCTTGCGCTGCTCGGCTGGGCGCTGCTCCTCGCGTCGCTGGTGCTGAAGCCGATCCGGCACGTCGCCTGGCCGGCGGCGCAGTTCGTCATTCCCGCCATCTTCGGCATCTTCTACGTCTGGATGGTGTGGGAAGGGCGCAGCGCGCTCGATCTTCCGGAGAGCTTCACGACCCATCCCGGTATCGACGCCCTGTTCGACCATCCGAGTGCGCTCACCGCGGGCTGGATCCACATCATGGGCATGGACATGTTCGCAGGTGCCTGGATGACGCAGGACGGGCTCGCCCGGCGCATTCCGGCGCTGCTGATCGCGCTCCTCCTGGTCCTGACCTTCGCCTTCGGGCCGTCGGGACTCCTCCTCTACATCCTCGTCCGCTTCGTGCTGCGCGGGCGGGCGCCGGCGGAGGCGCCGCGCACCGCGGCCTGACTGCCCGCTCAGACGGAGACGCGGTCCAGCACGGCCGGGAGCAGCGCATCGGCGGCCTGCTCTGCGGCGCCGGGTTCGGTGCCGAAGGCGCCGTCCATTGCGAGGCGGGCGAAGCCGTGAACGGTCGCCCAGCAGGCGATCGACGGCGCGAGAGCCGGGTCGGCCGGGCCCTCGCGCATCGCCCCTTCCCCGCGCACGGCCGAATCGAGGAGCCCGAAGGCGCGGCGGCCGGCCGCCCCCAGCGCCGGATCGTCGCCGTTGAGCAAAGCGGCCCGCCACATCACGTCGAAGCGCGCCCGCTCCCTCAGCGCGAAGTCGACATAGGCGAGCCCCTGCGCGCGAATACGTTCGTCGCGGGTCCCCGCCGCGCTCGCCGCCTCCAGCGCATCGCCGAGGGCTTCGAAGCCTGCCGTGGCGATGGCGGTGAGGAGACCGCGCGCATCGCCGAAATGGTGGGCAGGCGCCGACGGCGAGACGCCGGCACGCCGCGCCGTCTCGCGCAGGGAGAAGCCGTCCACGCCGCGCTCGGCGATCACGGCTTCCGCGGCGGCGATGAGCGCGGGCCGGAGCGCACCGTGATGGTAGGCGCGCTCCTGCATCTTGACACTGTTCGAATCGTTCGGCATACAGCAATCTGTACGCTGTCCAGATTGGAGCCGCAACCGGTGCTCGACCCCCATTTCGCTTTCTCCTCCGCCGGCATGCTGGCGATGCTCGGCTGGCTCGCCCTCCTCGTCTCGCTGTTCGTCGCACCGGCGAGGCCGGCGGCCTGGATGCTGGCGCGCTGGATCGTCCCCGGCCTCATCGGCCTCGCCTACATGCTCCTCTTCTGGTCGAGCTGGGGCAACACGCCCGGCGGCGGCTTCGGCTCGGTGGGGGAAGTGCGCGCCCTCTTCGCCAACGATCATGCGCTCGCGGCGGGCTGGCTCCACTATCTCGCCTTCGACCTCTTCGTCGGGAGCTGGATCGCCGAGCTCGGCCTCAAGGCCCGCATCCCGGCTTTGCTCCTCATTCCCTGCCTCGCTCTCACCTTCCTGCTCGGGCCGACGGGCCTCGTGCTCTTCCTCCTCCTGCGGCTCGCCTTCGCCCGCCGCGCCAAGCCGGCGGAGTCCGCGCAATGACCGGCCTCGCGATCGCCGCGCCCCCCTTCGGCCGCAACCTCCTCGCCGAACTCCTGGAGCGGCAGCGGCTCCTGACGCTCTACGGCGTCGGCGCGTTCGTCCTGACCCTGCTCGTCCTTGCCGTGATCCCCGCCGATCCGCGCACCCTTCAGGGCGTCAGCGTCTGGGTGAAGCCCACCAAGTTCCTGTTCTCCACCGCCGCCTTCTCGCTCACCGCCGCATGGTTCTACGGCTACGTCCGGCCGGAGCGCCGCCGGGGCCGGGCCTTGCGCTGGAGCGCCTGGACGCTCGTCGCCACCTCCGCCTTCGAAATCGCCTGGATCAGCTGGCAGGCGAGCCAGGGGCTGGCCTCCCACTTCAACGTCTCGAGCGCCTTCTACGGCATGATGTACGGCCTGATGGGCGTCGCCGCGGTGGGCCTGATCGGCACCACCCTGCCGCTCGCCTGGGAGATTGCGCGGCGGCCTGCGGACGGCCTCCGCCCGGACTTCGTCGCGGCCGTGGCGATCGGGCTTCTCCTCACCTTCCTGCTCGGAACGGCGCTGGGCTTCTACATGGCGGGCGGTCCCGGCCACAATGTCGGCGCCGCGGGCGGTCACTCGCCGATCTTCGGCTGGAACCGGCTGGGCGGAGACCTTCGCGTCGCGCACTTCTTCGCCATCCATGCCGAGCAGGCGATCCCGCTCCTCGCCTTTGCCGCCGGCGGCCTCACGGCGCGGCTTCGCTGGGCGGCGCTCGCGGCCGGCACGGCCCTCTACGTCGCGGTGACGCTCGGCGTCTTCTTCCAGGCGGTGGCCGGGCGCCCGTTCCTGGCCTTCTAGTCCGCCCCACGCTTTGGGCCGCGCTTACCGAAACTTCACCTTGGGCCTTTAGGGCAGCATCGAACGAAGCAGCGCCGACGGGGGACCGCCATGCCCGAACAGACATTCTCGGAAAGCATCGACTGGTGGGGCCGCCTCGCCCGCGCCGCCAATTTCATGCTCGATTACTGGTGGCTGTGGCCGCTTCTCGCCATCGCGCTCTGGCTGGCCCTCAAGCTGCGTTCCCAGCATGCTTTGCTCGGAATGCTCGACGAGCGGGCGGACGCGGCGTTCGCCGACATCGACGCCCTGCTGATGGAGCGCCGCAGCCTCATCGACAATCTCGTCGAGATCGTCCGCGCCTTCGCCTCGCGCGAGCACGAAGTGATCCGCGAGGTGCTCACCACCCGGGTCGAGCAGCTCGAAGCGATCGCCAAGGGCAACATCCACGCCGACACCCAGATCGCCGGCGTGCTCCAGAACCTCTTCACGGTCAGCGAGAATTATCCCGCGCTCACCTCGGGCGCCCATTATGCCAGCCTGCGCGACGATCTCATCCGCATCGAGGATCGGATCACAGCCGCGCGGCGCTTCTACAATCTGGCGGTCGAGGAGCTGAACGGGGTCCGCCGCGCATTCCCGGGCAACTGGATCGTCAGGCCCACGGAGCCGGTGCGCGAGAAGTTCTCGCTCGGCGAGCGCCGCGCGGACTTCGCGGAGCCCGTGAAGATCAGCCTCTAAGCGGCTGGAGCGAGGCATCTCATGGCCGTCCACGGCTACGTCACCCACGCGGCCCGGAACCGCCGCTTCACCTGGTGGCTGGTCGCCGCCTATGTGGCCGCGTTCCAGCTCCTCGGCGTCTTCGCGTCCGCCCTGTTCGTCCTGGCCCTGGACCACCGGAATTTCATCGTCGCCAACCCGGGCGGCTACGCGATCCGCTACGGCCTTCCCATCGCGCTCCTCAGCCTCTTCCTCTTCTGGCGCATGTACCGCGGCCATGCCGGCTTCGTCACCGGCGTGCTCGGCATCCGCCCCGTCACCCGCTCCGAGGAGCCGCGCTTCGTTGCGATCGCGGAGGAGCAGTGCACGGCGCTCGGCGTCCGCCTCCCCCGCTTCGGCATCATCGAGGCGGAGGAGCCCAATGCCCTCACCGTCGGCGAGGGGCCGGCGGCCGGCCTGATCGCGGTGACGCGCGGGCTGCTGGCGCGGCTCGACGACGACGAGCTCGCCGCCGTGCTGGCCCACGAAGCCTCGCACATCCGCATGGGCGACACGAAGATCCTCGCCGCAAATCATGCGCTGATGCGCACCGCCATCCTGTTCCAGACTCACAATCCGCTTCGGCTCGAGGACTGGCGGCAGATGATCATCCCGCTCCTCCTGCCGCCGATGCTGCTCGTCATGCTGGCCGGGACGGCGGCGACCTCCGCGTCGATGGGGCTGGCGCGGCTCGCCCGGCGCGGGCTGAAGCTCGGCCGCGACCATATCGCAGACGGCGAGGCTGTGCGCGTCACCCACTATCCCGAGGCGCTGATCGACGCGCTGCTCAAGATCGGCGGCCGCGGTGCCTTCGAGGGAAGCTATGCCGTCGAGGGCCTGCTCTTCGACGCGCCGCCCGACCGCGATGGCGGGCGCCGTTCTCCCATCGCCGACCGGGTCGCCGCGATCGCCTCGCTCGGCGCCGGGCTGATGGATCCGGGCAGGCTGCGGCGCGACACGCGCACGCGCGCTCCCGCCCCGCGCGCGACCTTCGGCCGCAACTACGCGGCGGCCGCGGCGGCGGCGCCTCCTCCCTGCCGGTTCGCGCGCGACGCGGTCGGGCGCCCGCTCCAGGAGCCGCCGACGCCGACGCTCAACATGCTGCTCCTCTACTTCACGGACCGGGCGACGTTCTGGAAGTGGCAGCACGCCTGCATCGCCTGGCAGGAATGGCGCAGCGAGGATCGCCGCAACGCGCTCGGCCTTACGCCCAGGATGATCATCCCGGTCGCCGCGACGGCCATGTTCCTGCTCGTCTTCCACTGGCCGGCGGACAACGACCTGTCGAAGCTGCGCGCGACCTTCGATCCCGCGGCCTTCATGGAAATGGCCGAGATGATGGATGCGACCTCGACCTTCTGCTCCGGCTCCACCTGCGAAAGTTCGAATGCCGTCTCAGTCGAGACCCGGCCTGCAGCGCAGGCCTCGCCGGCTCCGGCGCCCGCGGACGGGCTCCGCCAGGCCGCCGGAGGCCCAGCCGACTTCGGCACGCTGATGCTGCCCTTCCTGGTGACCTTCCTTCTGTTGCTCGTCTTTCGCTATCCCAACCTGCTGCGATGGCTGTTCGGCATCAGGCGCTGAGACGAAGGCCCTCAGCCGAGCTCGGCCCGCGCCCGTTCCCAATTGCGTCCGTCGAAAGGCCGGACCGTCGCGTCGAGCCGGGACGCATCGTCGAGGGCATTGAGGTTCACGCTCCACTCGTCCGGATGCGAGCGCGGCTGGTAGAAGCTCTTGATCCCGCACGTCCCGCAGAAGAGGTGGTTCGCCGCGCCCGTCCCGAAGCGGTAGCTGACCAAAGCGTCCCCGCCGGAGAGCAGGCGGAAGTCGCCGTGCGGCACGCCGAGGTGCAGGAAGCCCGTCGCCCTGCAAATGGAGCAATTGCAGTCGAGCACCTGGACGCGCTGCGGAACCTCCGCCTCGAACCGCACCTTCTTGCAATGGCAGCCGCCCTGGATCTTCATGCAACAACGTATGCAACATTGCTTCCCGCCCGTCACGAGGCCCGATACGCGGATCCTCCTTCTCGGCAGCCTCCCCGGCGCGATGTCGCTCGAAGCGCAGCGTTATTACGCCAACCCCCGCAACCAGTTCTGGCGCCTCGCCGGCGCCGTCATCGAACGCGATCTGGAGGCGCTCGCCTACGCGGCGCGGCTCGAAGCGCTCCTCGGCGCCGGCCTCGGCCTCTGGGACACGGTCGCGGCGGCGACGCGGCACGGCAGCCTCGACCAGGCCATTAGGCTCCACGAGGCAAGCGACCTGGCAGGGCTGGCGGCGTCGCTCCCTGCCCTGCGCGCGATCGGCTTCAACGGCGGCAAGTCGGCCGCGATCGGCCGCAGGCAGCTCGCCGGTCGAGGCGACCTCGCCTTGGTCGACCTTCCCTCCTCCAGCCCCGCCTTCACCCTCGCCTTCGAAGCGAAGCGCGAACGCTGGCTGGCGCTCAGGGCATGGCTCTAGCGTCCCCGGGCGGAACGAAGCATCGCCGGCGTGACGTCGCTCGCATAGCAGATCGGCGCCGCACCGCCGGGCCGGCTGTAGGCGCTCCGGCGGCCGCAGCTCCGGCCGGCGCGGTCGGTGTTGTAAGGGCACGGGCAGGAGCCCGAATAATTGGCGATCGACTCTCGAATGATGCGCTGCTTCATCTGCGCATCGCTCTGCGCGGCGGCGGGTGCGCCGAAGGCAAAGGCGGCGGCGGACACGGCAATGGCGGCGGCGGCCATGCGGCCTCTCAGAGTGACGTTCATGGTAGGACCCCCCGGTCGAACGGGCCGCGGGATGGCGGCTCGCTTCACGGGAGAGGCTAGGAAACAAAGCGCACGGCTCTAATCGCGACTTCGTCCGTTTCGGCAGCAGTGAACCGGACACAGATTCGGGCGCGCGGGAGAAAGCGTATTTTTTCAGTTGGTTGGGTAGAACCAGAAAAGGTCCGATCTGGATCTAGTTTCGCCGGCGGGATTTGGCCGCTGGCGCAGCGTCCGGGCGGCGCATAGTCCGCGCGCGATGCAGGTCGAGATCCTCCAGAGGCTCCAGCCGCTCCGCAGCCTGCCGCTCATCGTGCAGTATGGCGCGACCGCGCTCATCGCGCTCGCCTTCTTCGGCCTGCGCTATCTCCTCGGCGGCCTCGATCTCGAGCGCGACCAGCTTCCGCTCTTCGTCCTGTTCATGCCGGCGGTGGTCCTCGCCGCCTTCCTGTTCAACCGCGGCTCCGGCTATTTCGCCGTCGCGCTCGGCACCGCGCTCGGCCTCTACTTCATGCTCGATCCGCGTCAGCCCTTTCGCGCGCTGGAGCTCGGCGACGCGATCCGCGTCGGCGCCTTCGTCCTCTCCGGACTGATCACCGCCTGGCTGGTCCAGTCGCTCCGCCACGTCGTCGATCTGCTGCTGGTCCGCAGCGCCACACTGGCCCGCGAGCGGATCGAACTCGCCGCCCACGCCCGCGCGCT
>DASWMS010000103.1:0-9958 GCA_036399655.1 Allosphingosinicella sp.
GGTCAGGCCCTTCCAGACGCCGCCGACACCCTTGACCTGTGCCTGACCGCCGAGCTTGCCCTCTGTGCCGACCTCGCGGGCGACGCGCGTCACCTCGGAGGCGAAGGAATTGAGCTGATCCACCATGGTGTTGATGGTGTCCTTCAGCTCGAGGATTTCGCCCTTCACATCGACCGTGATCTTCTTGGACAGATCGCCCTTCGCCACGGCGGTCGTCACGTCGGCGATGTTGCGGACCTGGCCGGTCAGATTGGCCGCCATCAGGTTCACGTTGTCGGTGAGATCGGCCCAGGTTCCCGCGACGCCCGGCACCTGCGCCTGGCCGCCGAGCTTGCCTTCGGTGCCGACCTCGCGGGCAACGCGCGTCACTTCCGATGCGAAGCCGTTCAGCTGCTCCACCATTGTGTTGATCGTGTTCTTGAGCTCGAGGATCTCGCCCTTCACGTCCACCGTGATCTTCTTCGAAAGATCTCCGAGCGCCACGGCCGTCGTCACTTCGGCGATGTTGCGGACCTGGCCGGTGAGATTGTCGGCCATCAGGTTCACGTTGTCGGTGAGGTCCTTCCACGTGCCGCCGACGCCCGGCACCTGCGCCTGGCCGCCGAGCTTGCCCTCGGTGCCGACCTCCCTCGCCACGCGGGTCACTTCCGACGCGAAGGCGTTGAGCTGATCGACCATCACGTTGATCGTGTTCTTGAGCTCGAGAATCTCGCCCTTCACGTCGACGGTGATCTTCTTGGAAAGATCGCCCGAGGCGACCGCGGTGGTCACTTCGGCGATGTTGCGGACCTGGCCGGTCAGATTCTCGGCCATCAGGTTCACGTTGTCCGTGAGATCCTTCCACGTGCCGCCGACGCCCGGGACCTGCGCCTGCCCGCCAAGCTTGCCCTCGGTGCCGACCTCCCTCGCCACGCGGGTCACTTCGCTCGCGAAGGCGTTGAGCTGATCGACCATGGTGTTGATGGTGTTCTTCAGCTCCAGAATCTCGCCCTTTACCTCCACCGTGATCTTCTTGGAAAGATCGCCCGAGGCCACGGCCGTGGTCACTTCGGCGATGTTGCGGACCTGCCCCGTAAGGTTGGTCGCCATCGCGTTCACGTTGTCGGTGAGGTCCTTCCAGGTGCCGGCGACGCCCTTCACGTTCGCCTGGCCGCCGAGCTTGCCTTCGGTGCCGACCTCGCGCGCCACGCGAGTCACTTCGGAGGCGAAGGAGGCGAGCTGCTCCACCATGGTGTTGACGATCTTGCCGATGCGCAGGAATTCGCCGCGCAAGGGCCGGCCGTCGATCTCGACGGTCATGGACTGGGAAAGGTCGCCCTTCGCGACCGCGCCGATGACGCGGGCGACTTCGGCGGTCGGCTGGACCATGTCCTCGATCAGCTCGTTGACCGAGCGGATCGCGGTCTCCCAGCCCCCGGTCGCGCTCTTGACGCGGCCGCGCTGCGTGATCTTGCCTTCCTTGCCGACGACCTGGGAGAGGCGTTCGAACTCGCGCGTCATCTCGCCGTTCAGGGTCACGACCTCGTTGAAGAGCGTCGCGATCTCGCCGTCGACGCCGTCCGCGTCCTCCGAAAGGCGCACGGAAAAGTCGCCGCGCCGGAGGCTCCGAAGAGCCGTGACGAGCTGGCGGCGGTCGAGAAATTCGCGCGGGGCCTGTGCGTTCACGAGGCTTACTCCTTGGTCGGCGTCCTCCCCCCCATATACAGTTGCGCCGGCCCCCCGGCCGGCTCGATCGGTTAACCATAGCAGACGAAATCGGCTTGGCAAAAAGAGCTTTGCACGCCGTTCCTTAAGAGGGGATTGCCAGTGCGGCGCGCCTTTCCCTACAGGAAGCGGCCTTCGGCACGCCCGGCAAAGGTCCCCGCGCACGATCATGACGTCCAGAGAGCAAGTCTCGCGGTTCATCCGGACGAGCTTCCGCTCGGTCTGGTCGCTGGAGGTGCTCCTGCTCCTGAAGCGCGAGCCGCGCGCCTGGACGGACGCCGAGATGGTGACGGCGCTTCGGGCGAGCGACCTCATCGTCTCGCAAAGCGTCGCGGCGCTCGGCGACGCCGGCCTCGTCGTCACCGATGCGGCGGGGCGCAGCGAATACCGGCCGGTGAGCGAGGATGCGGCCTGGCTCGTCGAGGAGGCGGAGCGGCTTTACGCGGGAAGCCCCGATGCCGTACGCCGCCTCATCCTCGGCTCCTCCGCGAGCGGCCTCGCCGCATTCGCCGACGCCTTCCGGCTGAGAAAGGACTGACGCGCGGTGCCGGAAATCTTCCCGACCATCGTCTACACGCTCTGCTTCGCGACGAGCAGCGCCTGCGCCTGGCTGCTCGGGCGAAGCTACAGGAGGACGGGGGCGCGGCTGCTTCTGTGGAGCGCGCTCTGCTTCGTCTTCCTCGCGGCGAACAACCTCCTCCTCATCCTCGACATGCTCGTGATCCGCGACGTCGACCTCAGGATCGGCAGGCTGCTCCTCGCGCTGGCGGCGGTCGGCATCCTGCTTTTCGGCTTCGTCTGGGACGTGGAGGAGGAATGATGAGCGCCTACGCGACCTGGATCGATTTCCTTTCGGGCGCCGTCACGCTCGGCTTCGTGATCGCCGGCCTCTTCTTCCTGCGCTTCTGGAGGAAGACGCGCGACGGCCTTTTCCTCGCCTTCGCCCTCGCCTTCTGGCTGATGGGCGCGGCGCAGGCGCTGCTCGCGCTCGGCGGCATGCCGGTGGAGGAGAGGAGCTGGGTCTACCTGATCCGCCTCGCCGCCTTCGCCCTCATCCTCGCGGCGATCGCACGGAAGAACCGCCCGGCGCGGTAAGGCGTCAGGACGGCTCGGCGCCCCCGGCCTCGGCGTCGCCCGGCTCCACGCGGTCGAGGATGATCCTGTCGTGCGCGCCCATGGGCGCGGTGGCGCGCATTCCCGGATCGACGAGCTCCCTGGCGCCTCCGACATGGGTGGAGACTTCGACGCGGCCTTCGGAGACGGCCACGCGGCATCCTTGTCCGTCCACAGTGACGGTGAAGACGGTGCCGCGGACCAGCGCAGCCAGGTGAGGCGTGCGGACCCCGAAATGGGGCGTGGAGCGACGCTCGATGTTGAATGTGGCGCGGCCGATATGCTGGATGATCTGCGTCATCCCGCCTTGCTGCTGGGCGGCGGTCGGGATCGTGATGCGAGTTCGTGGAGACACCACGATGAACTCTCGCCCTCGGGCGAGCGACGCGCGTCCGTTGGCGCCCGTCTCGACGGTGTCACCCGGCTGGAGGCGAAGCCCGCGGCGCAGCGGCTGAACGCTGCCGTTGCGGCGCAGCTCCGCCGCGCCCCCGACGTCTCCGACGATCCAGGCCGGAACCTGGGCCAAGGCCGGCTGGGACGACAGCAGGAGGAGCGCCAGCAGAAAACGGACCAGGTACATGTGCTTCTCCGCCACGCCGCGGTCAGGAGCCGCGGAACGCCCGGTCATAACGGCCATTCGCTACGGGCCGGTGAAACGAGGTGGATAACGAACCCCTAAGCGGCGCCGGCAGGGCACTCGGCGGGTAACCCTATGCACACACTTGGCGGATACAGTTCCGTTCCGGAGGGTGCGATGGTCTTGAACGCGTGGAGTGCAACATCCCCGCCGGCAGCGGCGCACGGCCCGACATGAAATTCACGCAACGCGTCGTCAGCCGCCGACTCCTTGGGCGCCGGCTGATCCTGCCGGTCCTGTCGATGGCCATCGGCCTCATCGTACTGGCGGCCGGCTGGGGCGCAGGGCTGGACGGCGGGCTGCGCACCATGCGCGACGAGGTGCGGTTGCGCTCCGCCAGCGGCGCCATCGCGATCGTCGAAATCGATGCCCGCAGCCTCGCGGCTCTGGACCAGTGGCCGTGGCCGCGGCGCCACCATGCGACGCTCGTCGATCGACTGACGGCGGCGGGGGCGAGCCTGGTGGCGTTCGACGTGAACTTCGAAGTCCAGTCCAACCGTGCCGACGACACCGCATTGGCCGCCGCCATTGCACGCGCCGACGGCATGGTCGCCCTTCCCGCATTCCAGCAGCGCGAAGGCGCAGGCAGTTCCGGCAGCGTCGAGACGCTTCCTTATGCGCCGTTCCGCGCCAATGCCTTCCTCGCCGGAGTCAACGTCGTCGCCGATCCGGACGGGCTGGTGCGCCGCCTGCCGCTGGGAACGATGACCGCCGACACACCTCGCCCGTCCATGGCGAGCCTCCTGGCCGAATCCCAGGGCGACATCGACCAGCTTCTGGAGATCGATTACGCCATCGATCCGGCCACCATCCCGCGCTTCAGCTTCATCGACATCATCGAGGGGCGCTTCGACCCCGCAGCGGTGGCCGGCAAGAGGCTGATCGTCGGCGGCACCGCGGCGGACATGGCGGACCGCTACGCCGTCCCCCTGCATGGCGTGCTGCCCGGCGTTGTCGTCCACGCGCTCGGCGCGGAAACCATCATGAACGGCGGCGTGCCCGCCGCCTTGAGCGGCATCTGGCCGATGCTGCTCGTCATGGCCGTGGCGATCGCCGTCGCGCGGGTGAGCAGCGGCCGGGCAAGGGCGCTTCTGATCGGCACCGGCGCCATGCTGCTCCTCCTCCTGGCGCTGGGAGCGGAGGAATATTTCGCTTCCAGCTTCCAGCTGGCGCCTGCCCTGTCGGCCCTCTTCGTCGCGGCAGCCGCGGCAGCGGGGCTGCAGGTCAAGGACCAGATGCGGCGGAACAGCCTCACCGACAGCGACACGGAGCTGCCGAATCTCCGCGCCCTCGCCGAGGCGCTGGAGAACCGGGCGGACGGCGTCGTTCTCGTCGCCCGCATCGACCGCTTTTCCTCGATCGCGGCGGCGCTTGGACCGGCCGCGGCGACGATGCTGGTCCAGCGCGTCGCCGATCGCCTGCGGGCTGAAGAACGGACGCAGATCTACCGGATCGACGAGGACAGTCTCGGCTGGATCGAAGCGGCCGATCATGACGACCCGCTCGACCTGCGCATCGCGGCCATCGCCGCAATGATGCGCTCGCCCGTCGAGTGCGGGCGGCCCGTCGACGTCAATCTGGCCCTGGGTGCGGCGGACCGGTGCGGAACGCCGCGCGCCGACGGGGATGTGAAGCAGCAGATCTCGAATGCCGCGCTGGCCGCGGATCGGGCGCTTCGCGACAAATTGCCGTTCACGCATCATGCGGGCGCCGCCGGCGCAGAGCCCGAATGGCATCTGTCGCTGCTCAGCGAGCTGGAGGCGGGCATGGCCGCGGGCGAGGTATGGAACGCCTACCAGCCGAAGCTGGACCTGGCGAGCGGCCGGATCGTCGGCGTGGAGGCGCTGGTGCGGTGGCAGCACCCCGAGCGAGGGCCGGTCGGTCCCGACCAGTTCATTCCCGTCGTCGAGGCCCATGGCCGCGCCGCGGAGCTGACCGCGCACGTCTTCCGGCAGGCTCTCTCTGACCTCACCGAATGGCGGACGCTCGGGCACGACCTCGGGATCGCGGTGAACGTCTCGGCGACCCTGATCGAGGATCGCGCGTTCATAGACTGGCTGCGCGAGACGCTGGCCATGTCGGGCGTCGAGCCGGGGATGGTGACCGTCGAGGTCACCGAATCCGCCGCGGTGCGGGACGTCGAACAGGCGGCGGCCGCGCTGGCCGAATGGCGGGCGATCGGCCTTTGCGTCTCGATCGACGATTACGGCACCGGCCAATCGACGCTCGGATATCTGCAGCGCCTCCCGGCCACCGAGCTGAAGATCGACAAGAGGTTCATCCAGAACATCGTGAACGACGCCCGCGACGCGATCATGGTCGGCTCGACCATCACCCTGGCGCATCAACTCGGGATGCGGGTGGTGGCGGAGGGCATCGAGGACGAGGCCACGCTCGCGCTCCTGCGCGACTATGGATGCGACGTCGGTCAGGGCTGGCTGATCGGCAAGGCCTTGACCAGCCGGGACCTCGTCGCACTGCTGAGCAAGCCTGCGAACCTCGCGGCCTAGAGCTCGCTCCATGGCGCATGTTGGAACCTGACGGCGCGTCCGGTGCGTTGCGGACGCAGACGGGAGACGAGACATGCTGAACCGCCGCATACCATCGGTGATCTTCAAGACGCGCGTCCGGGACGAAAGCATCGGTGGCGACAATCCCTTCCGGTGGCAGGACCTGCCCAGCGAGGAGGTGTTCGACGGCCGCAGGATCGTGCTGTTCTCGCTGCCGGGCGCGTTCACGCCCACCTGCACGACCGAGCAATGCCCCGCCTATGAGCGGGTCTACGACGATCTGCGCGCTCTCGGCGTGGACGAGGTTTATTGCCTCTCGGTCAACGACGCTTTCGTCATGTACCAGTGGTCCAAACACCTGGGGCTCACCAAGCTGAAGCTGCTGCCCGATGGGTCCGGCGACTTCACCAGGCGCATGGGGATGCTCGTCAAGAAAGACCATCTGGGCTTCGGCCAACGATCCTGGCGCTACGCGGCCGTGGTGGATGACGGACTGGTCACCGCCTGGTTCGAAGAGCCCGGGATCAACGACGAAGGCGCGGACGATGACCCTTACGGGGTGAGCGCCCCGGAGTCGGTAATCGCGTGGCTGGAGGCGCAGGCCTGACGGTCGCAGCTCTGAAATCGTCGGCGGTCCGCAGCGCCGGCATGTGGGCCGCCGGAATGCCGCCCAACCTTCTCCGGCCTTTTCAGGATGGTGACCCCAACGGGAATCGAACCCGTGTTTTCGCCGTGAAAGGGCGACGTCCTAGACCGCTAGACGATGGGGCCGGCCGGAGCGGTTTCGCCCTTAGGGCGCGGCGCGGGACCGGTCAAGGCGCGGCGGCGGGCCGGCGGAGCGGGCGGCGGGCGGATGCGCGGCCGCCAAGGCGTTGATTCGGCTCTTGAAATCCGAAATGCGCCGCCCATCTTGCTGGCATTGGTTCAACAATCGAAAGGAGGTGGTCTGATGTCTCATTGTCTTATGCCGTTCGCGGCCCTGGTGAGCGCAGCCTCCGCGGAGCTCCGCGCTTAACATTCAGGCCGCTTCGGCTGACAATGGAAAGGCCGTCCCGAAAGGGGCGGCCTTTCGTGTTTTCGGGCGCCCGCGGCTTCGCCTTGCCCCTAGTCGGGGAGGACGCGGCGGCCGGCGAGCTTGTAGACGCGGCCGTGGCGCATGACGAAGCGTACGTTCTCCAGCAGGCGCACGTCCTGGAGCGGGTCGCCCGCGACGGCGATGATGTCGGCGTCCATGCCGGGGGCGATCGTGCCCACCGAGCTCTCGCGGCCGAGCAGGGTCGCGGCGCCGATCGTTGCAGAGCGGATCGCCGCCATCGGCGTCATGCCGTTGCGCACCATGAGCGCGAATTCCTCGGCATTGCGGCCGTGGGCGCTGACGCCGCTGTCGGTCCCGAAGGCGATGTTGATGCCTTCGCGCACCGCGCGCGCGAAGCTGCGCTCGGCATTGCCGGCCGCTTCCCGCGCCTTCTCATATTGAGCCGGGGTGAGGGCGCCGCGCTCCCCGTCGGCGACCGCGGCGGCGGGCGCGACGAGGGTCGGGACGTAATAAGCGCCGGTCTGGCGGTAGAGCTGGAAGGTGCGGTCGTTGGTGAAGGTGCCGTGCTCGATCGAGCTGACGCCCGCCTCGAGCGCCGCATTCACGCCGTCGGCGCCGTGGGCGTGGGCGGCGACGCGGCGGCCGAAGGTGCGCGCCGTCTCGACGATGGCGCGCATCTCGTCCGGCATCATCTGCTGGTTGAGGCCCCCCGCGACGTTGGATAGGACGCCTCCGGTCGCGGCGAACTTGATCACTTCGGCGCCGCGCGAGATCTGCTCGCGCACCGCACGGCGGCAATCGTCCGCGCCGTTGCAGACGTTGATCGCCTGCGGCTCGCGCATTTCGGTAAGGCCGCGGTTGAGGCCGTTCACGTCCCCGTGCCCGCCCGACACCGAAATGCCGCGGCCCGCCGCGACGATCGTCGGCCCCTCGAGCTGGCCGCCGTTGATCGCGTCGCGCAGCGAGAAGATGAGGTGCGGGTCGTTGCCGAGGTCGCGCACCGTGGTGAAGCCGGCGAGCAGCGTGTTCCGCGCGTGGATGGCGGCCGTATAGGCTTCGTCCTCATAGTCCCGAGTCGGCTCCTGGAGGCGCGCCTGGAGGCGGTCGTCGAGGCCGCGCAGGTGGACGTGCATGTCCATGAGGCCTGGCAGGACGAACTGGTCGCGAAGGTCGACCACGCGCGCGCCCGGCACGTCGACGAAGCCATCCCGTATCTCGACGATCTTGCGACCGCGCGTCACGATGCTGACGTTCCGCCGCGGCGGCCGGCCCGGAACGGCTAGGAGGGTGCCGGCGTGGATGACGGTGACGGCCTCGGCCTGCTGCGCCGCGGCGGCGGGCCCGGTCTGGGTCGAAGCGGGCGCGGCGGCGAGCGCGAGCGCGAGGGCGGCGAGCGAGGTCCGGAGCAGCATCTGGTCATCCCCTTGTTATCGTCCCGCGGAGCAAAGCTGCATTTGCAGCGACCTTCAACCCCTCTCCCGAAAGGGGAGAGGGGCTAGAAGGTGACTTCCACGGTGTGGATGACCAGGCCGACGAGTCCGCCGACGAGGGTGCCGTTGATTCGGATATATTGAAGGTCCCGGCCGACCGCGGCTTCGAGGCGGTCGGTGATGGTACGGGCGTCCCAGGATCGGACCGTCTCGGAGACCAGGGTGACGATGCCGCTGCCGTAGGAGGCGACGGCGCCGACGGCGGCGCGGCGCGCGAACAGGTTGATCGTGCGCTTCAGATGCTCGTCCTGCTGGAGGGCCTCGCCGAGCTGGCGCAAAGCCTCTCCGAACTTGCCTGCCATGGCTGCTTCGGGATCGCGCGCGGCGCGCAGCAGGCCGGCGCGGGCATTCTCCCAAAGGCCCTCGACCCAGTCCCCGACCGCCTTGTGGGCGATCATCTCGTTCTTCCAGGCTTCGACCTTCGCCCGGGTCTCTGCATCGTGCTGCAGCCCCCAGGCGAGGCGCGCGAGGCCTTCCTCCGCCTTGCCGCGCAGGGGATGCCGCTCGTCGGCGGCCATGTCGATGGTGAGTTTTCGGAGGCCGTCCACCACCTTGTCGGCAAGCTTGGCGTCGAGCCCGGCGAAGCGGACGATCCAGCCCGCCCGGTCGTGCACCATCTGGCGGATGATCTCCTCGTTGGCGTCGATCGTGCGGCCGGTCCAGACGATGATCGCGTCGAGAATGGGGACATGCCGGTCCTCGCCGATCGCCGCTTGGAGCGACTGGCCGGCGACCGGCGCCACCTCCATCGCCCTCATCCGCTGCGCCACCGCGCCCTTCACCATGCCGCCGAGCCGCTCCTCGTCGAGCGCCTGGAGCACATCGGCGATGAGCCGGGACGCGCCTTCGCGCAGCCGGCCCGCGCCCGGCGGCTTGGAGAGGAAGCGCCCCGCGGCGGCGGCGACGTCGAGGGCCCGCATGCGCCGCGCGACGACGGAAGGGGTCAGGAAATTGTCGCGCAGGAACGAGGCGAGCGTGTCGCCGATCCGGTCCTTGTTGCGCGGAATGATCGCGGTGTGCGGGATCGGGAGGCCGAGCGGGTGGCGGAAGAGGGCGGTGACGGCGAACCAGTCGGCGATGCCGCCGACCATCGCCGCCTCGGCAAAGGCGCGCACGAAGCCCCAGGCGGGGTGGACGTCCTCGAGCCGGGTCGCGGCGACGAAGAGCGCGGCCATGCCGGCGAGCATCGCCGTCGCCAGCGCGCGCATCTTGCGGGCGCCGCCCTGCGCGGTGCTCAGCCGGTTAGGACCGCTCGGCCGGAGAAGGCTCATGGAGCCTCAATGGCCGTACGGGGCGATGGTTCACTCGCCGGCCGTCACTCGGCCGGCTGCGCGGCGTGGCTGCCGTCGGCCGGGCCGTGATCCTGCACGCCCTTGTAGGTGATCATCCGGCCGATCTTCGGCGCAAGCCAGCGCTCGAAGCTGTCGGCGAGGCTGAACGAGGCGGGGACGAGCACCAGGGTGAGCAG
>DASWMS010000104.1:0-33828 GCA_036399655.1 Allosphingosinicella sp.
CACCACCATGCGCATGAACAAGGCGGCATTCGCCTCGGTGCCGGCGGACGCCTGCATACTCGGCTCGCAGGGGAGCGATGGTCCCGACCGGATCACGCGCAACGTCTATGATTCGGCCGGTCAGTTGCTGCAGATCCAGAAAGCCTATTTGACTTCGGACCAGCAGAACTACGCCACCTACACCTATTCGCCAAACGGCAAGCGAAGTTCGATTGTGGACGCCAACGGCAATTTGGCGACGCTTTCTTACGATGGCTTCGATCGGCTGAAGCAGTGGACGTTCCCGTCAAAAACGGTGGCCGGCCAGGTCAACGCCGCTGACTATGAAAGCTACGGCTACAACGCCGTTGGCAATCGCACATCCTTGCGCAAGCGCGACGGTTCCACCATCACCTTCGCTTACGACGGTTTGAACCGCGTCACGACCAAGAGCGTACCGGCTTCCGCGAGCGGTGCGGCAGGCTACAGCGTCTTCTACGGTTATGACTTTCGCGGCCTGCCGACCTATGCCCGGTTCGGCTCCGTCTCCGGCCCTGGCGTTTCAAACAGCTATGACGGCTTTGGCCGAATGACTGCGAACAGCACCAACATGGACGGCGTGGCACGGACCCTGAACTACAGCTACGATGTCCACGGCAACCGCACGGCGGTGAGCTCCGGGGCAGGCTACGCCGCCACCTGGTCCTACGATGCCGCGGACAAAATGACCGCCATTGGAGACGGGGTGAGCCCCACGGCGCAGTTCGGCTACGACCTTGCCGGACAGCGGCAGAGCCTCACCATCGGCACAGGTGCCGTCTCGTCGAGCTACGGCTACGACCCGATATCCAGGCTGCAGAGCCTCGGCCACAATCTTGCCGGCACGGCTTCCGACCAAAACCTGACGTATGAGTATAACGCCGCCTCGCAGATGAACATGAAGACGAGCGCGAACGATGCTTATGCGTCCAACACCGCTTACGCAGTCGATCGGGCGTACAGCGCCAACGGGCTGAACCAGTATACCGCGGCAGGCCCGGCGTCCTTCACCTACGACGGGAACGGCAACCTTACGTCCGATGGATCGACCACCTTTGTGTATGACGCGGAGAACCGGCTGGTGTCCGCCTCCGGGGCGAAGAACGCGACGCTCTCCTACGATCCGCTGGGCCGGCTGTGGCAGGTAGTGGGCGGAGCAATCACCACCCGCTTCCGTTACGACGGCGACGAACTGATTGAAGAATATGACGGCGTCGGCAACCGCCTACGTTCCTACGTTCACGGGGCGGGCGTCGACGATCCGGTGCTGTGGTATGAAGGCTCGGGCACCGCCAACCGCAGGAGCCTTCATTCCGACCACCAAGGCTCGATCGTCGCCATTGCTGATTCGAGCGGCACCATTGTCGGCATCAACGGCTACGACGCATGGGGCATACCTAATGCGAACAACCAAGGCAGGTTCGGCTACACCGGCCAAACCTGGATCCCGGAACTCGGGATGAACTATTACAAGGCACGGATCTATTCGCCGACGCTTGGCCGTTTCCTGCAAACCGATCCTGTCGGCGATGACGATCAGATCAACTTGTATGCCTATGTCGGAAACGATCCCGTCAACAACGGCGATCCCACGGGAATGTGTACTGGCTCGCTTATTGAAAACAAGGATGGCACTTGTAAGGGGGCCGGCAACCTCAATCCGACCCTTGCGGGAGCAGGCACGGTTAACGGCAGCGTGCCGGGAGCAGGCCAAGGTAGAGGCGCGCGAAACTCCGTTCGTGATCCCAACAGCCCGGGCGGCCGGAGAGTGAACCAGATTGTCAACGATCCGGAGGTGCGAGGAGCAATCAACGAAGCTTGGAGGCGTTCACGAGGTGACGGCCAAACCAAAAGCAAGAACGAATGGGGCTTTTGGGTCACAAAGTCCGGCAGAAACTACACGCCGGGGCTCCTTATTAGAGGGACCGGTCCGAGCATTTCTCGACCGGATATCGTACGAGCACTCGCTAAAACGCCAGATGCACGAATTTTCATACACGTTCACCCATATCGGATTGGAGAAATACCAGGCGTAACCTCGATTCACATCAGTGATGACGATCGGCGAATTGCATATAGATTTAGTGCGCTGGTGATATCCGCGGCACGTCCTGAGCCTTACAGAGGCTTAGGCTCAGGCGCGGACATCGATTACACGGACGATTTTTATAAACCGTAAGAGGTCTTGTCCTACGTGTGCTAGTCTGATCTGAGTTTTGAGAATAAGGCCAGGGCGCCGGGATACACAGAAGGAACGCGTATGACGGCTAAACTATATCCATTGCTTGCAGCCTGTTTAATCTTCGCGGGCTGCGGAAAGCCAAAGGGAGATATAACAGCCGAGAAGGCGGTCGAGATTACAAATGCGTCTTGGACCGAACACGTTCCTCAAATGAAGTTGGAACGCTTTGCCACTCGCGTCGAGGATCTTGGCGACCGGTGGCGTGTCACTTATCGTATTGCTGAAGGCTCGACGGGTGGCCCGTGGATTTTCATTGTGAGTAAGAAGAGCGGTGAAATTGTATCCTCGGAAGGGGGACAGTGAATTAAGGTGAGGTGATGTAGAATGCTCTCATCAACTTTCCACCGCCGGGTTCCAGCGTTCGCTACGGCATTGGATGCGGTAGGCGTCGAGACCGATGCTCCTTTCGTTACGCCGGGACTGGCACGTCGCCAACGCTCGTTGCGGCGATGGCCGCGCGACCCCTTCCATGAGCGCCGGGAGCCGAACGGACCGCGCTCTCTGGACCGGATGGCTCATCGGCACGCGTTCTCCTTGCTCTGTTTCACGCAGCGGGGCGGACAGCCTGCTGGTGCTGCACCACACGCCATTCTTCGTGCGCGAGACGCCGGTAGGTGGTGGTGCAATGGGCTTCAAAGCTTTCGCCGGCGCGGGACGCGTGGACGCTGTAGGCGGCGACGAGCAGCCCTTCCTGCGGCCGGGACACGCGCTGATCGGCGAACGCCACCTCCGTCCAGCGCGGCGTGGACTGCACCGCGGCGATGGCCTGCTCGCCGCTCAGAATGAACGGCGGCCGCGCCAGAACCATCAGGCATTCGTCGTCGATGGCCTTCGCGTAGAGCGCCGGATCGCCGATCCAAAGGTCCCGCTCAAAGGACCAGACCCGTTCGTCATCCACCGTAGCCGCCCTCCGTCTCTCGCTCTTCGGCGGCGTCCTTTTGCGCCTGCTCCATGGCGTCCTGGGCGGGCAGGTCCTGCAGCGGAGGCACCATATCGTTGGCATCGATGTCGTGCTTGCGATCGATCATTCACTCTCTCCTTAGGTGCCAAGTCCTGCCGCGGCTGGCGCTTGGCGCTTCCCTGGTGGCTCAACAAGCCAGCGGCGTCGCCCGTTCCTACGGTCCTTCTGCCGTAGCCTTTTGCCTGCATCTGCCGCCCGGCGCCTGGGAACTTTGGCGGCGCCAAAGCATCTCAACTCTCCAGGAACGCACCATCTTCTGCCCCGGTCGAAGGTTGGGGCCGGGAAGGACAGGATTTGGTGGTTGCCATCGGGGATTCGAACGAGCCATTTTTGACGGGCGGAGGCGATGCCGGCGCGCGCATGCGTGCCGAGGATTGGTCGCGGTCGCCCTTGGGGCCGCCGGCGTTCTGGCCTCAGCCGCTCAAGACCATCGTCAGCGTGCTGCTTTCCGCCAAGCAGCCGATGTTCCTGGCCTGGGGCGAGGAGCGGACGCTCCTGTACAATGACGGCTATTCGGAGATTCTCGGCGACAAGCATCCGGCGGCGCTTGGGCAGCCGTTACTGGAGGTCTGGGACGAAGCGCGAAGCGACCTGCTGCCGATCGTCGAGAGCGCGTATGCGGGCAATCCCGTCCACATGGACGACATCACGCTCCACCTGAACCGCCACGGCCGGCTGGAGGAGGCGCATTTCGCATTCTCCTACACGCCGATCCAGCTTGAAAGCGGCGCGGTGGCGGGCTTCTTCTGCCCGTGCACCGAAACCACCGCTCAGATCCTCGCAAAACGGCAGCTTGCCGCCGAGACCGAGCGGCAGCGGCGCTTGTTCGACCAGGCGCCCGGCTTCATCACCATCCTTGGCGGCCCGGACCACGTCTTCGAGTTCGTCAACCGCACCTATGTGCGCCTGTTCGGGAACCGCGATTTCGTTGGGTCGTCCGTGCGCGACGTCTTCCCCGAACTGGAGGGGCAAGGCTTCTTCGAACTGCTCGACCGGGTCTACGCAACCGGCGAAAGGTTCGTTGCGCACCACGTTCCGATCCGCCTGCAGGCCGAAGGCACGGCTTCCGAAGAGCATTTCCTCGACTTCATCTACGAGCCGGTCCTCGACGACGCAGGCCGCGTGACCGGCATCTTCTGCGAAGGCCATGACGTCACCGTCGAGAAAGAGGCGCGGGAGAAGCTCAGTGCCCACACCCGGCGGCAGGACTTCCGGCTGTTGATCGAGGAGCAACTGCGCGACCTTCCCGACCCGGTGGCGATGATGACCGGCGCGACGGCGGCGCTCGGCAGCCATCTTGGCCTGGCGCAGGTCGGCTTCGGCGAGGTGGACTCGAGCGGGGATCACGTCGCGATTGAACGCGAATGGAATGATGGCAGGGGCGTTTCCGTAGTCGGCACATGGCGCATGACGGATTTCGGGGCGGACTTCATCCGTGCGATGAAGGACGGGGCCACCGCCGCGATCCCCGACGTGCGAGAGGACCCGCGGACCAATGCGCCGGAGGTGCTGGCCGCCTACGAAGCAATCGGGACTCGCGCCATGCTCGACGTGCCGCTCGTCAGAAACGGGCGGCTCGTCGCGATGATGTTCGTTCACCATCCCGAGCCCCGGCATTGGACCGCCGACGAGATCGCGACCGTTGAGGAAACAAGCGGGCGGCTGTGGTCGGCTCTCGAGCGGGCCCGCGCGGAGCGGCGCCTGCGCGAAAGCGAAGAGCGCGCCCGGCGGATCATCGAGGGCGTCAAAGACTATTCGGTGTTCACCACCGACACCGGCGGGGTGATCGCTGACTGGACCCCCGGTGCTCAGGAGATCTTCGGGTGGTCCGCGGATGAGATCGTCGGCCGAAATTCGGAACTGCTGTTCACGCCCGAGGACCGCGCCGCCGATGTGCCGGCGCAGGAGTTGGCGACCGCTCGCGATCATGGCTGCGCGAACGACGAACGGTGGCACCTGCGCCGTGACGGCTCGCGGTTTTTCGCCAACGGATCGGTCCGGCCGCTGCACGACGGCCAGGGCGAGATCGCGGGCTTCATCAAGATCGCCCGCGACGAGACCGAGCGGCGCGCGGTGGAAACCCGGCTTCAGGCGAGCGAGGAATTCAACCGCCGGGTCCTCGCCAGTTCGGCCGATTGCATAAAGGTGCTCAACCTCGAGGGGCGCCTGGAATTCATGAGCGAAGGCGGCATGTGCGTGATGGAGGTCGAGGATTTCGGCGCCATCGACGACGCCTGCTGGGCCGATTTCTGGACAGGGGAAGGGCACTCGCAGGCGCTTGCGGCGATCGCGGAGGCCAAGGCAGGCCGCACCGGCCGGTTCCAGGGCTTTGCAACGACGTTCAAGGGCACGCCGCGCTGGTGGGACGTTATCGTCACGCCGATCAACGGCCCGGATGGGCAGCCCGAGCGGCTGCTGTCGATTTCGCGCGACGTTACCGCCACCAAGCAGGCCGAGATCGAGCTCCACGAGCTGAATGAGACCCTGGAGGAGCGGGTCGCGGAGAGGAGCGCGGACCTCCTGCAGGCGGAGGAGGCGCTTCGCCAGAGCCAGAAGATGGAAGCGGTTGGCCAGCTCACCGGTGGGCTGGCGCACGACTTCAACAACCTTCTTGCCGGTATCTCCGGAAGCCTTGAGATGATGGGTATCCGGATGGACCAGGGCCGGCACACCGATGTCGATAAATATATGGTGGCGGCGAAAGGGGCCGCGCGGCGCGCGGCGTCCCTGACCCATCGCCTTCTCGCCTTTTCCCGGCGTCAGACGCTCGACCCCAAGCCCACCGATGTGAACCGGCTGATCGGCGGCATGGAAGAGCTGATCCGCCGCACCGCCGGTCCGATGACCGAAATCGAGGTTGTCGGAGCGGTCGGCCTCTGGCCGGCGCTGGTCGATCCGTCGCAGCTTGAAAACGCCTTGCTGAACCTGTGCATCAACGCGCGCGATGCCATGCCGGAGGGCGGGCGGATCACCATCGAAACCGCCAATAAGTGGCTCGACCGTGAGGCTGCCAAAGCCCACGACATGCCGGAGGGGCAGTATCTATCGCTCTGCGTTACCGACACCGGCACCGGGATGGGGCCCGAGGTCATCGCGAAAGCCTTCGACCCGTTCTTCACCACCAAGCCGATCGGGGAAGGCACCGGGCTTGGCCTATCCATGATTTACGGCTTTGCCAAACAATCGGGCGGGCAGGTCCGCATCTATTCCGAGGTCGGGCAAGGCAGCACCGTCTGTATCTACCTGCCGCGCCACCATTCGGATCTTGAGACCGAAGCGGTGAGCGAGGACTCGGTTGAACTGCCCCGCGCCGAGCAGGGCGAGACCGTGCTCGTCGTCGACGACGAGCCGACGGTGCGCATGCTGGTCGCCGACGTTCTCGAAGAACTGGGCTATACCGCCATCGAAGCGGGCGACAGCGCCGCCGGTTTGAAGATACTGGAATCCGACGCACGCATCGATCTTCTGGTCAGCGATGTCGGCTTGCCTGGTGGAATGAACGGGCGACAGATGGCCGATGCCGGCCGGCTGGCGCGGCCCGATCTCAAGGTTCTCTTCATCACCGGCTATGCGGAGAACGCGGCGATCGGCAACGGTCACCTCGCGCCTGGAATGGCCGTTATGACCAAGCCTTTCGCGGTTGACGCCCTGGCGGCGCGAATCCGCGAAATGATCCAGGATCGAACCTAGCGGTTGCGCTCCCGCTCGGCAGCTTCTCTGTCCCGGTCTTCCTTCAGCATGCGCTGCCCGTTGGCTTCGATGCCGCCAAGAAGCAGCCGGTCGGACGTTTCGATCGCCGCATCGGGGGTGAAGACGTATTTGATGCCGTTCGGCCCTTCGACGCTCACGTCACCGTCTTCCGCCTTCACGTCGGCGGGTGAATCAGCAGGTACCGGTAACATATGCGTCTCCCAAGATAAGGTGGGAACGCATCGAAGGCGGTTAGGAGCCGTGGCTGCGCGCCGTGGAGCGCGGGCGCTTGTCCGATTGTCCGCACAGGTCATTCCAGCAGCGTTTCTTCGGAAACTCCATCCATATCGGAAACATTGAGCGGGGGAGCGCCGGCAGGTACGCGGCGCTCGCGGAGATCTGAAGCCGCTCGCATGTGCGGGCTCGGCTGCGGCCAATCGGCTGACGGCGCTGAAAGGATGCGCGTGAAGAAAGTGAGCGGCATCGCGGAAGCGGGGCGCATACATGCCGAAAGTCCGGCGCTCGCGGCTCTGGTCTCGCCGGAAACCCGGATCGAAACCATTGCACGCGGCCTTGTCTGGAGCGAGGGGCCGGTGTGGGTTCGCGAAGGCGGCTACCTGCTGCTCAGCGACGTTCCCGCCAACCGCATGTACCGCTGGTCGGACGCCGAGGGGCTCTCGATTTTCCTCGAGCCCTCCGGCTACGACGGCGCGGAGCCGTGGCTGTTCCGGGAGCCCGGCTCCAACGGCCTGATTCCCGGTCCGGCCGGGAGCATCCTGATGGCGGATCACGGCAACCGCGCGGTCGCGCGGCTCGATCTTGCGACCAGGCAGAAGACCTTTCTTGCTACCCATTTCGGAGGAAAGCGCTTCAACTCGCCCAACGATCTGGTGCTTGGGCCCGACGGCTCGATCTGGTTCACCGATCCGCCTTACGGGCTGGCGGGGCTCGATCAGTCCCCGATCAAGGAGCAGCCGGTGAACGGGGTCTACCGCCTCCACCCCGATGGCACGGTGGAGCGGGTGATCGACGACATGAGCTTTCCCAACGGCATCCTCCTCTCGCCCGATGCGCGCACGCTGTATGTCGCCAATTCCGATCCGGAGCGCGCAGTGGTCCTGGCCTTTGCTCTCGATGGCGATGCGCGGATCGCCGGCCGCGAGGTCTTCACCGACATGACGGCGCTGGCGGGGGAGGGCGCCCCCGGCCTTCCGGACGGCATGGCGATCGACGTTGCGGGCAATCTGTTCATCACCGGCCCGGGCGGAGTGCATATCTTTTCCGCCGGCGGCGCCTGCCTGGGGAGGATCGATACCGGCAAAGCCGTAGAGAATTGCGCTTTCGGCGAGGATGGACGGACTTTGTTCCTTGCATCCACCGATATTCTTGCACGGGTGAGGACTCGGACGCGCGGCCTTGGCTACTGACTTTGATCGATGTTTTCTTTTGGCTACCAGTTCTTGCAAACGATCAGTTCCATTCCGCGCGAGAGCAGTATAAGGCGCACCCATCTTGGGGCGCCGTCCGGCGTTCCTTGCGCTTAGTCGCGGTTGGGCTGCCGCGTGGAACAAGGCCGTGGCATTCGAGCGATACGATCTTTTGTCATCATTTCCATTGAAAGTGGACGAAAGATCATCCATTTCGCTTAATTGTCGTGCTGATGCACAAGGGGCTGTGGAAGCGCGGCGAATCAAAGGAGAATTTTGATGGAAAATGAGCAACTGGTCCAGCTCACGGCGGACATCGTCGCGGCGCATGTTGCCAACAATAATGTCGCTGTGGGGGATGTTGGAAATCTCGTGCAGCGCGTCTACGAAGCGCTGTCCGTGCTCGAAAAGCCGGGCACGTCCGCTCAGGCGGTGGAAAAGACGCCCGTCGTTTCGGTGCGCGCTTCGATCAAGCCGGAATTCATCGTGTGCATGGAATGCGGCGCGAAGCAACGCATGCTGAAGCGCCACCTGATGACCGCGCACGGCATGACTCCGGATCAGTATCGCACCGATTACGGCCTGCCGCGCGAATACCCGATGGTTGCGCCCAATTATTCGGAACAGCGGCGTTCGCTCGCCCATGCCATCGGCCTTGGCCGCAAGAAGGGCGGCGATGGCGCGGAGACTTCCGGCGGCGGCGATGAAGGCGGCGCCAAAGCGGCCAAAACCGGCACTGGCCGCGGACGCGGCCGGCCCCGCAAGGTTCCGCAGGAAGGCTGAACCGCTTCAGCTTCGGCGTTCGGAAAGCGCGTCCGGCAACGGGCGCGCTTTTCCTTTTGGCGGGGGGCGGCTAGCGCCGGCGCGGCATGAACGGCGCGAACCTTTCCTTTGACGCGATCGTGCTCGGCGCGGGCGGCGCCGGGCTGATGTGCGCCGCGGTCGCGGGGCAGCGCGGGCGGCGGGTGCTGCTCCTCGATCATGCCGACGCGCCGGGGAAGAAGATCCTGATCTCCGGCGGCGGGCGCTGCAACTTCACGAACGTCAATGCGGGCGCAGACCGCTACATTTCCGCAAACCCGCATTTCGCCAAATCGGCGCTCGGCCGCTACCGGGCGGAGGATTTTCTGGCGCTGGTCGACGCCTACGGAATCCGCTGGCACGAAAAGACGCTCGGCCAGCTCTTCTGCGACGGTTCGGCCAAGCAGATCGTCGCGATGCTGCTGGAGGAATGCGCCAAGGGCGGGGTGGACCTGAAGCTCGGGCACCGCGTGGGCGAAATCGAACATGCCGACGGGCGCTTCCGCGTCGCCTTCGGAGACCAGCACTTCGAAGCGCCCGCGCTCGTGATCGCGACCGGCGGACCGTCCATCCCGAAGCTCGGCGCGACCGGCTTCGCCTACGACCTCGCCCGCCGCTTCGGGCTCAAGGTGGTGGAGCCCCGCCCCGCCCTCGTGCCGCTGACGCTAGGGCCGGACGAAGCGCTCTTCACCTCGCTTTCCGGAGTCTCGTGCGAAGTCGTCGCCCGCGCGGGCAAGACGGCGTTCCGCGAAGCCGCCTTGTTCACCCACCGCGGCCTTTCCGGCCCGTCGATCCTGCAAATCTCCTCCTACTGGCGCCACGGCGAGGAGATCGGCATCGACTATCTGCCGGACGAGGCATCGGGGTGGCTCACCGCCGCTAAGCGCGACAAGCCGCGCGCGACGGTGCGGAGCCTGCTCGGCGCCGCTTTACCGGATCGCCTGGCGGAGACTTTGTCCGAGCGACTCGCCGTGCCGGGCGAGCTCGCCAACCTTCCCGACAAGCGCCTGGCCGAAGCCGAGCGCCGCCTTGCCGACTGGCGCTTCCGCCCGAGCGGGACGGAGGGGTTCGCGAAAGCGGAGGTGACGGTGGGCGGGATCAGCACCGCGGAATTGTCCTCGCAGACGCTTGAGGCGCGGCGGGTGCGGGGGCTGTACGCGATCGGCGAGGCGGTGGACGTCACCGGCTGGCTCGGAGGCTACAATTTTCAATGGGCATGGGCGGGCGGCTGGGCCGCGGCGCAGGCTTTGTAGGGGGCGCTGCCCGTCATTCCCGCGAAAGCGGGGATCCAAGCGAAGCCTCCGCCGTCTCGGCGTTGCACGGAGGCCCGCTGGATTCCCGCTTTCGCGGGACTGACCCCTCCCGTCGTCCCCGCGAAAGCGGGGATCCAGGCGAAGCCTCCGCCGGCTCGGCGTTGCACGGAGGCCCGCTGGATTCCCGCTTTCGCGGGAATGACCCCTCCCGTCATCCCCGCGAAAGCGGGGATCCAGGCGAAGCCTCCGCCCGGCTCGGCGTTGCACGAGTGCCCGCTGGATTCCGGCTTTCGCGCGAATGACGGTGAGGGGGGATCACGCGCGCACCACTCCACCCACCGCATTACCCCTTGCCCCTTATGCTGCGGTGCACCATCTAGCCATAATGCCTTTCAACACGCTCCCGCCGCTTCTCGCCGAAGCGCTCTCCGAACGCGGCTATGCCGCGCCGACGCCCGTCCAGGCCGCCGTCCTCGAACCCGAAGCCGTCGGCCGCGACCTCGTCGTCTCCGCCCAGACCGGCTCCGGCAAGACCGTCGCCTTCGGCCTCGCCATGGCGCCGCAGCTTTTGAGCGATGAGGGCCGCCTGCCCTTCGCGCGCGAGCCGCTGGCCCTCGTCATCGCGCCGACCCGCGAGCTCGCGCTCCAAGTCCGCTCGGAGCTCGACTGGCTGTACGCCAAGGCGGGGGCGCGCATCGTCTCCTGCGTCGGCGGCATGGATCCCTCCAAGGAGCGCCGCGCCCTTCAGGGCGGCGCCCACATCGTCGTTGGCACGCCCGGCCGTCTGCGCGACCATCTCGAGCGCGGCGCCCTCGATCTCTCCGCCCTCCGCGTCGCGATCCTCGACGAAGCCGACGAAATGCTCGACATGGGCTTCCGCGAGGATCTCGAGGAGATTCTCGATGCGACGGCAAACGAGCGGCGCACATTGCTCTTCTCGGCGACCATTCCCAAGCCGATCGTCGCGCTCGCCAAGCGCTACCAGAAGGACAGCGTCCGCATCTCGACCGCGGGCGAGGATCGCGGTCACGGCGACATCGCCTATCAGGCCGTGACGGTCGCTCCCGCGGACATCGAGAATGCGGTGGTGAACCTGCTGCGCTACCACGAAGCGGAGTCGGCGATCCTCTTCTGCGCGACCCGCGACAATGTTCGCCGCCTGCACAGCGCGCTCACCGAGCGCGGCTTCAGCGCCGTCGCCCTGTCCGGCGAGCACAGCCAGAACGAGCGCAACCAGGCCCTGCAGGCGCTTCGCGACGGCCGCGCGCGCGTGCTGGTCGCGACCGACGTCGCGGCCCGCGGCATCGATCTTCCGAACCTGACGCTCGTCGTCCACGTCGAGCTGCCGCGCGACGCCGAGACGCTGCAGCACCGCTCCGGCCGCACCGGCCGCGCCGGGCGCAAGGGCATCGCCGTCCTGCTCGTCCCCTATCCGCGCAGGAAGCGAGTCGAGAGCGTCCTTCGCGGCGCCAAGATCGCGGCCGAGTGGATGCCTGCGCCGGGACCGGAGGACATTCTGCGCCGCGACCGCGAGCGGCTCCTCGAAGCCCTGCTCCAGCCGCTCGAGGCCGACGACGACGACCGCGCGCTGGCGCAGAAGCTGCTCGAGCAGCGCAGCCCCGAGGACATTGCCGCCGCCCTCGTGCGCGCCCATCGCGCGCGCCTTCCGGCGCCCGAGGAGCTGCTCGACGGCGACGCCGCGCCCGCCGCGCGCCAGGAAGGCCCGCGCGCCGGCTTCGAGGACACCGTCTGGTTCCGGATGGACATCGGCCGGCGGCACAAGGCCGATCCGCGCTGGCTCCTCCCCCTCCTTTGCCGCCGCGGCCACGTCACCAAGCGCGACATCGGCGCGATCCGCATCGGCATGGACGAGACCCAGTTCGAGATACCGCGGGCCGTCGCTTCGAAATTCGCGCAGGCGGTGAAGCGCACCTCCGGCGGCGATCCCGACGGCGAAGGCGGCATCGCCATCGAAGCGATGCAGGGCACGCCTGGTCCCTCCAAGCACCCGCTTCGCGCGGCGCCAGCCGGCGGAGCGCCCAAGCCGCACCACAAGGCCAAGCCGTGGAAGGCGAAGGCGCGCTGAGCGTGAGCGGGGGTGGGGGCGTTCGCATCCTCGTCGATGCCGACGCCTGCCCGGTGAAGGAGGAGATCTACAAGGTCGCCTTCCGCCGCGAAGTGCCGGTGACCCTGGTCGCGAACAGCTTCCTGCGCGTGCCGCCGCATCCGCTGATCGAGCGGCTGACGGTCGGCGCCGGGTTCGACGAGGCGGACGACCGGATCGCGGAAATGGCGGGTGCGGAGACGGTGGTGGTGACCGCCGACATCCTGCTGGCCGACCGCTGCCTCAAGGCGGGGGCGGCGGTGGTCTCCCCCAGCGGCAAGCCATTCACCACCAGCTCGATCGGCGCGGCGATCGCGACGCGCGCGATCATGGCGGACCTGCGCGCCGGCGCCGGCGCCGAATCAGGTGGGGGCATCGGCGGCCCCGCGCCGTTCCGTAAGGAAGACCGCTCCCGCTTCCTCCAGGCGCTGGACGAGGCATTGGTGCGGCTCCAGCGCACCCGCTGAGTCACTTCGGCGGAGGCGGCGGTTCGGGCGGCGGGCTTGGAAGGCTCCAGCGGATGGTGCGCGACACCATGCCGGGGACGCTGTTGCCGCTTGCGTCGCGTGCGGGCGTGAAGCGGAACCGGCGCTGCGCGAGGCTGCACGACGTCCCATCCAGGGCCGAGGAGCCGCTCGATCCGGTGATCGTGCAGCCCGTCACGCGCCCGTCCTCGCCGACGTCCAGTCTCATCGTTACCGTACCCTGCTCTTCGGCGCGCAGCGCGGAGGCCGGGTAATCGAAATCGCTGATCATCCCGCTGCGGGGGATCGGCGGCGTCGGACCCGGCGGCGGTTGCCTATTCAAGGGCGGGGGCGCGAGGACCGGTGGCGGATAGCGCCGGGCGCTTGCCGCCGCGCAACCGCGCAGCCGCTCCGCCACGGCGCTGGTTCCGCTGAGCGACAGCGTGCCCGCCCGTACGCCGCCGATCGCGATCTCGGCGCGGTGCGCACGCGCGAAATCGACGAGGATGTCCGCGCCGCCGCCGGAGCTCACGCTCACCGTCGTGACCCGGTCGTCCCCGTCGCCGGTGCGCCTGCCGGCGCGGGCGGTGCCGTCATGGTTTCGGCCGTTGCTGAAGCTGAGACGGGCGGCGTCGCCGTGCCGCTCGCGGAGCGCGGACCAGGCGTCGTCGCGAAGAAGCAGGGTCGTGTTGCCGCCCGCCTGGTGAACGACCTCGGCGGAGAGGCTGCCTTGCCTCGTCTCGGCGCTGCAAACGCCGCGAAGGTCGCGGATCGTCCAGCCGCCGACGGTGACGGCCGCCGCAGCCGGCTGCGCCATCGCCGGCTGCGTACAGGCGAGGCTCGCCCCGCACATCGCAAAGTAAAGCCGGCGGCGACCCATAGCGTGCATCTTCATCCCTCGAATCGTCTCCCGCTTTTCATACCACGCCGAACGCCAGCATCGCATCCGCGACCTTCTTGAAGCCGGCGATGTTCGCGCCCTTCACATAGTCGACGTAGGCGTCGTCGATGCGGCCGTAGGTTTCAGCGCGCTCGTGGATGCCGTCCATGATGTCCTTCAAGAGCTGCTGGAGCTGGTCTTCCTTCCAGCTGATCCGCGCGCTGTTCTGGCTCATCTCGAGACCCGAGACGGCGACGCCGCCCGCGTTCGCGGCCTTGCCGGGCGCGAAGAGGATGCGGGCGTCCTTGAAATGGTGCACGCCTTCGAGGTCCGTCGGCATGTTCGCGCCTTCCGACACCGCGATGCAGCCGTTCTTGACCAAAGTCCGCGCGTCCTCGCCGAGAAGCTCGTTCTGAGTGGCGCAGGGAAGCGCGACATCGCATTCGACGCTCCAAGGCCGACCGCCGGCGTGGAAGGTCGCTCCCTTGAACTGGTCCGCATATTCCGAGATGCGGCCGCGCCGCTTGGTCTTGTGCGCCTTCACCCAGTCGATCTTCTCCTGGGTGATCCCTTCGGGATCGTGGATGAAGCCTTCCGAGTCCGAGAGGGTCAGAACCTTGCCGCCGAGCTGGACGATCTTCTCCGCCGCGTGCGTTGCGACGTTACCGGAGCCGGAGATGACCGCGCGCTTGCCGTGCAGGTCCTGGCCGCGCGTCTTGAGCATGTTCTCGAGGAAATAGACGGCGCCGTAGCCGGTCGCTTCGGTGCGGATCAGCGAGCCGCCATATTCGATCCCCTTGCCCGTCAGCACGCCTTCCCAGCTGTTGGTGATGCGCTTGTACTGTCCGAACATGTAACCGATTTCGCGCGCGCCGACGCCGATGTCGCCCGCGGGCACGTCGATGCTGGCGCCGATGTGGCGGTAGAGCTCGGTCATGAAGCTCTGGCAGAAGCGCATGACCTCGTTGACGCTCTTGCCCTTGGGATTGAAGTTCGCCCCGCCCTTGCCGCCGCCCATCGGCAGGCCGGTCAGCGCGTTCTTGAACGTCTGCTCGAAGGCGAGGAACTTGAGAATGCTCTCGTTCACCGAGGGGTGGAAGCGGATGCCGCCCTTGTATGGGCCGATCGCATTGTTGTTCTGCACCCGGTAGCCGCGCTGGACGCGGATATTGCCGTTGTCGTCCTCCCAGCAGACCCGGAAGGAGACGACCCGGTCCGGCTCGGCGATGCGGCGCAGGATCTGCGCCTCGTGATATTCGGGCTTGCCGTCGATGAACTCGAAGATGTCCTGCGCGACCTCCGTCACCGCCTGGACGAATTCGCTCTGGCCGGGATTGCGCCGCTTCACCCCCTCGACGAAGCCGTTCAGATCGACATGCTGCTGCTGTCCGCCAAGTCCCATCGGTCCCCTCCCCTTGCGCCGCGGTCGCTTCGCATAACATGTTTCGGCGCGACTTCGAATTCCCGCCCGCCTGTGCGATGCTGGGCGGAAAGGAGACGAAGATGCGCCGGGCGACCATGATGATGATGCTGGCCGCGGCGGCGCTGCTTCCGACGGCCGCGGAGGCGGGAATTCGCGCGCGCTATTCCGAGCGCTTCGGGCCGCCGCGCATGATCGAGATCGCCGACAATGGGGACTTCAGCGCCGATCTCGGCTCCGGCGTTCGCCTCGTCGCCGTCAGCGGCGAGGAATATCTCGTCCGCGAAAGGCTCACCGGCCCCATCGTCACCCGTCTTGCGGATTTCGCCGCCCTCCCGCCGCGCGGGACGAGCGATCCCTCGCCGCCACCCGGTGCGGAACGATTTGCGTTGATCGAGCGCGGCACGGCGGAGGTGAACGGCCGGACGGGGCGCGCCGTCTACCCGCCGGATTTCGGCGCCAACGCCGCACCGGGAGACAAGGAGCCCTTCCTCGTCATCAGCGACGACCCGGCACTCGCGCCGCTCGGTCCGGTCATGGCCCGCGCGCTCGAGGCCGAGCTCCTGATGACCAGGATCGAACATGGAGGCGCGTCCGAGACCGGTTCCAACCCGCTGGGTGCGCTGCTGCAACGAGGGGCGCCGCTCCGCTTCGGAGAATCGAACCTTGGAACCGTCGAGCTGCGGCCGATCCCGCCGGGGACGATCGCGCTGCCCGCCGCGCCGGAGACTCCGGCCGCGCTGCGCGAACGGATCGCCGCGGAACGCGGAGAGGAGACGCAGCGGTCCGGGCCTCGCATCGTCCGTGCTGCATACGGCGCCGGGCGGCTCTGGCTGCTCGAGGACGACGATGCGCGGCTTACGAGCCTGGCCGAAGGCGAGAGCGTCAGGCGCGCCGAGAGGCCCGGCGGCAGCGTCGTCGACCTCTGCGCCAGCGGCGACGAGGTGCTTGCAGTGACCGGCCGCGCCGACGGTGGACGGGCGTGGACGCTCCACCGCTACGACGGCGGGCGCTGGGCGCGCATCCGGAGCATTCCCCGCGCGGGGGACCACCTCATCGCGCTGACCTGCGGCGCCGGCGGCACCGCCCTGCTGACGAGCCGCAGGCTCGTGCCGCTGAATGCCGCGCAAGCACCCGACCTGGCGTTGTCCGAGCCGCTCCGCGTGCCGCTGGTGTCCAGCGTCGTGCACCTGACCCCGGCTGCCGCATTCGTCGGCCTGAACCTGGGGGAGTGGGGCGGCGGGATGCGCCGCATCGACCGCGCGTCGGGGCGGGTCGAGACGATCGAGCGCAACGCGACGGGCGGGCTTTGCGACGGCCCGCTCAACACGGGCTGCGACCCGGTGAACGCCATCGTCACCCTGCGCTCGCGGCCGGACTGCATCGCCGCGGCGATCGGGCTGACGCACCTGCTGGCGCACGGCCGCATCGTACGGGTCTGCGGTCGGGAGGTGGAGCAGATGGCGGTGGGCCTTGCCGAGGCCGATCCGGACGACCCGCGCCGGTTCGCCGAAGCGAGGCTCGGCGGCTACGGCGCCGCTGCCTTTTACGGGCTGATCCCGGCCGCCGACGGATATCTCGCGGCCGCTCATAACGGCCTCTACCGGATCGGGGAGAACGGAAGCGCAGCCCATGAGAGCTGGCCGCTCTTCCGCTGGGTGGACGGCGTCCTCGTCAGCTTCGTGCTGCCCGAGGCCGTACTGGTCGTGACGGACGTCAATCGCCGCGCCGCCATGAGCGGAGCCACGCCCCTCCTCGTCGCGCGGTGAGGCTCAGCTATCGAGGATCGCTTCGATCTTCGCCGAGACTTCGCCGATCGGCGCCATGCCGTCGACGCGGGTCACCAGGCCGCTGGCTTCGTAGAAGGGAAGGATCGGCGCGGTCTTGGCGCGATATTCGGCCATTCGGTTGCGCACCGTCACTTCATTGTCGTCGGGGCGGCGCTTGAAGCAGTCCTCGGCGCCGCAGACGTCGCAAAGCGTCGGCACCTTCGGCAGCTTGTAGCGGTCGTGATAGCCGGTGCCGCACTTGCCGCAGGAGAAGCGGCCGGTGATGCGATCGACCAGCGCGTCCTCGTTGACGCAAAGCTCGATCACATGGTCGAGCTTCCTGCCCTTGGCGGCGAGGAGCGCGTCGAGCGATTCCGCCTGCGCCGCCGTGCGCGGATAACCGTCGAGGATGAAGCCCTGCTCGACGTCGGGCTGGTCGAGACGCGCCGAAAGGATGCCGGTGACGATCTCGTCGGAGACGAGCTCGCCCGCGTCCATCACGGCCTTGGCCCTGCGGCCGATCTCCGTGCCGGCCGCCACGGCGGCACGCAGCATGTCGCCGGTCGAGAGCTGGACCATGCCGCGCTCGCTCTCCAGCTTGCTCGCCTGGGTGCCCTTGCCCGCGCCGGGAGGTCCGAGAAGGATGATGTTCACGATCGTCGGCTCCCGTCCGGGGCGGCGGCTCAGCGGCCGCGTCCGCCCTTCAGCTTCGCCTTCTTGATGAGGTCGCCATATTGGTGGGCGATGAGGTGGCTCTGGATCTGCGTCACCGTATCCATCGTCACGTTGACGACGATGAGGAGCGACGTGCCGCCGAGGTAGAAGGGGATGCCGGCGCGCGCGATCAGGAATTCCGGGATGAGGCAGATCAGGGTCAGGTAGGCCGAGCCGACCACCGTGATCCGCTTCAGCACGTAATCCAGATATTCCTCGGTCCGCTTGCCGGGGCGGATGCCCGGGATGAAGCCGCCATACTTCTTGAGGTTGTCGGCGGTCTCTTCGGGATTGAAGACGACGGCGGTGTAGAAGAAGCAGAAGAAGACGATGCCGGCGCCGTACAGGAACATGTAGAGCGGCTGGCCGTGGGCGAGCGCCGTCGTCACCCATGTGATCGTGTCCGCCCACCAGCCGTCGCCGGTCTGGTTGCCCGAGAACTGGGCGATGGTGAGCGGCATCAGGAGCAGCGAGGAAGCGAAGATCGGCGGGATGACGCCCGCCGTGTTGATCTTCAAGGGAAGGTGCGAGCGCTCCTGCTGGATCTGCCCGCGTGCCGTCTGGCGCTTGGGATACTGGATCAGGACGCGGCGCTGGGCGCGCTCCATGAAGCAGATGAAGAGGATGAGCGCCGCGGCGAGCGCCAGCACGGCGAAGATCACGATCGGATCGAGCGTGCCGGTGCGGCCGCCTTCCAGCGCCTGGGCGATGGCGATCGGAAGCTGGGCGACGATGCCCGCCATGATGATGAGCGAGACGCCGTTGCCGATGCCGCGGCTGGTGATCTGCTCGCCGAGCCACATCAGGAACATGGTGCCGCCGACCAGGCTGACGACGGTGGTGACCCGGAACATCATGCCCGGATTGATGACGGCCGAGCCGCCGCCGTTCTGGGTCCAGCCTTCAAGGCCGACGGCGATGAAATAGCCCTGGATCGCGCAGAGGAGGACGGTGCCGTAGCGCGTATACTGGTTGATCTTCTTGCGCCCGCTCTCGCCCTCCTTCTTGAGGGCGGCGAGCGTCGGGTTCATCGTGGTGGCGAGCTGCACGACGATGGACGCGGTGATGTAGGGCATGACGCCGAGCGCGATGAGGCTCATCCGCTCGAGGCTGCCGCCCGAGAACATGTTGAAGAAATCGAGCACGCCGCCGCGCGTCTGGCCGAACAGGCCGGCGAGGGTGCGCGGATCGATCCCGGGCAGCGGCACGAAGGACAGCAGGCGGAAAACGATCAGCGCGCCCAGCGTGAACCACAGGCGCTTCTTGAGATCGGTCGCCTTGGTGAAGTTCGCCAGGCTGATGTTTGCTGCCATCTGTTCGGCTGCGGATGCCATCGATCTCTTCCCTCAAACACGTGCCCGGATACTCCGGGCCCCCTCCCCTACCGTTCGTCCCGAGTAGCATCGAGCTTGCCGAGATGCGTATCGAGGGACAGTCCTTCGATACGCCGTCTCGACTTTGCTCGACGGCTACTCAGGACGAACGGTGAGAGGCGTATATAGGACGCGCGCGCGGCTTGTCAGCCATGCGCGTGCCGATCGGCTCAGGCGTCGCTGCGCTTCTTGACGCTGTTCTTCTTCGCCTTCGCCTTGTCGGCGGCCGAGACGAGCTCGATCACCTCGACGGTGCCGCCCGCGGCTTCGACCGCGGCGCGGGCGCCGGCGGAGGCGCCGGAGACGCGGAAGGCGAGCTTGGACGTGATCGCGCCCTTGGCGAGGAGGCGGACGCCGTCCTTGCCGCCGCGGGCGAGGCCGGCGGCCTGCAGCGCCGCATGGTCGATCGTGCCGTCGGTGGAGAGCTTGCCGGCGTCGATCACCTTCTGGATCATGCCCAGGTTCACCTCGGCATAGTCCTTGGCGAAGGGATTGTTGAAGCCGCGCTTCGGGATGCGCATGTGGAGCGGCATCTGGCCGCCTTCGAAGCCGTTGATCGAGACGCCCGAGCGCGCCTTGGCGCCCTTCTGGCCGCGCCCGGCGGTCTTGCCGAGGCCGGAGCCGATGCCGCGGCCGACGCGGACGCGCGACTGGCGGGCGCCCGGATTGTCACGAAGGTCGTTGAGCTTGATGGTCATGTTTGCACTCGCTGTAGTTTACCCCCGCGCACGCGGGGGCCTAGTTTCGCTTGGGTCCGAACGAGCCGCGCGCTTAGGCCCGCTGGATCCCCGCTTTCGCGGGGATGACTGAGTAACCAGGTTACTCAGTCACCGTGATCATGTGCTGGACCTTGCGGATCATGCCGCGAACCTCCGGCGAGTCCTCGAGCTCCACGGACTTGTGGCGCTTGTTGAGGCCGAGGCCGATGAGGGTCGCGCGCTGGTCCTTGGTCCTGCGGATCGGCGATCCGAGCTGGGTGATCTTCACTTTCGCCATCTCGATTACTCCACGACCGCCGCGGCATCCGCCTCGGCAGCCTGCGAGCCGCCGCGGCCGAGCAGGTCGGCGATCTTCTTGCCGCGCCGCTGAGCGACCGACTTCGGCGAAGTCTGCTCGGTCAGCGCCTCGAAGGTCGCGCGGATCATGTTGTACGGGTTCGACGTGCCCACCGACTTGGTGACGACGTCGGCGACGCCCAGGCTCTCGAACACGGCGCGCATCGGGCCGCCGGCGATGATGCCGGTCCCCGCCGGAGCGGTGCGCAACGTCACCTTGCCGGCGCCGAAATGGCCGTTGCCGTCGTGGTGCAGGGTGCGGCCTTCCTTGAGCGGAACGCGGACCATGGCCTTCTTGGCCGCCGCGGTCGCCTTGGAGATCGCTTCCGGCACTTCGCGCGCCTTGCCGTGGCCGAAGCCCGCGCGGCCCTTGCCGTCGCCGACCACGACCAGAGCCGCAAAGCCGAAGCGCTTGCCGCCCTTCACGGTCTTGGAGACGCGGTTGATGTGCACGAGCTTCTCGATCAGCTCCTCGCCGCCGTCGTCGGCGCGCGGAGGACCGCCGCGACGATCGTCGCGCCGCCCGCCGCCGCGGCCGCCGCGGTCGCCGCCGCCGCGATTGTTGCCGCCGCCGCCGCCGCGTCCGCCGCGCGGACCGCGCGGGCCGCGGCCGTCGCTCGTCGGAGCGCCGTCGCTGCCGGCACTGCCGCCGCTCGGCGCGTTGGTGGCCGCTTCCTGGGTCGGGCCGTCCTGCACGGCGGCGCCCTCGATGTTTTCGTCAGCCATTACTTAAAACTCCAATCCGCCTTCGCGCGCGGCGTCGGCGAGAGCCTTCACGCGGCCGTGGAACAGGAAACCGCCACGGTCGAAAACCACGCGGGTGACGCCGGCCGCCTTGGCGCGCTCGGCGATGCGGCGGCCCACGTCCTGAGCGGACACGATGGTCGCGCCGGTGGTGCCGCGCACGTCCTTTTCGAGCGTCGAGGCGGACGCGACGGTGCGGCTCGCCCGGTCGTCGATGATCTGGGCGTAGATGTGCCGGCCGGAACGATGGATGCTGAGGCGGGCGCGCTCACCGGCGCGCTTCCTGAGCGAGGTCCGGACGCGCTGGCGGCGCCGGTCGAAGAGAGAGAGTTTCGCCATGGCTTACTTCTTCTTGCCTTCTTTGCGGAAGATGAACTCGCCGCGATATTTGATGCCCTTGCCCTTGTAGGGCTCCGGCTTGCGCCACCGGCGGATTTCGGCGGCGAGCTGGCCGACGCGCTGCCGGTCGTTCCCCGAGATGACGACCGTGGTCGGATCCGGGGTGGCGACGGTGAGATCGGCCGGGACCTCGATGTTGACGTCGTGGCTGTAGCCGAGCTGAAGACGCAGGTTCTTGCCCTGCATCGCCGCGCGGTAGCCGACGCCGGTGATCTCGAGCGTCTTCGTGAAGCCGTCGGTGACACCGGTCACGAGGTTCGCCACGAGGGTGCGGTGCATGCCCCAGAAGGAGCGCGCGCGCTTGGTCTCGTTGGCCGGGCGCACGACGATGCGGCCGTCCTCGATGCCGTAGCTGATGTCGTCCATCATCTGCATGGTGAGGGTGCCCTTGGGGCCCTTCACCGACAGCTGGCGGCCTTCCACCGAAGCCGAGACGCCGCCCGGAAGCGGCACGGGAACTTTACCGATGCGGCTCATCAGAACACCTCCGCCAGCACTTCACCGCCGACATTCTGTTCGCGCGCTTCCGCGTCGGACAGGACACCGCGCGGCGTCGAGACGATCGTGATGCCGAGGCCGTTGCGGACCCGGGGCAGCTCCTGTGCGCCGGAATAAACCCGGCGGCCGGGCTTGGAGACCCGGGAAACGTGCTGGATCGCGGGCTGGCCCTCGAAATATTTGAGCTCGATGCGGATGCCAGGCGCGCGGCCGAGGGCTTCCTCGGAATATCCGCGGATATAGCCTTCGCGCTGGAGAACATCGAGAACGCGGACGCGCAACTTGGAAGCGGGCGACAGGACGGAGTCCTTGCGCGCCTGCTGGCCGTTGCGGATGCGGGTGAGCATGTCACCCAGGGGATCGGTCAGTGGCATAGCTCTACCTTACCAGCTCGACTTGGTGAGACCGGGGATGAGACCCTGGTTGCCCATCTCGCGCAGCATGATGCGCGAAAGCCGGAACTTGCGATAAACGGCGCGGGAACGCCCCGTCAGCTCGCAACGGTTGCGGACGCGGGTCGGGTTCCCGTTGCGCGGGATCTCGGCCAGCTTGAGGCGCGCGATCAGGCGCTCCGTGTCGTCGCGGGTCTCGTCGTCCGCGACCGCCTTGAGGCGCGCATACTGACCCGCATATTTCTTCACGAGCTTCTTGCGACGCTCGTTCTTGTTGATCGAACTCAGTTTCGCCATGACTTAAGTTCTCGCCTTTCTTTTTCGAGAAGCAGAGGGCCTTCAGGCCGCCTGCTGCTGATCCTCGTCGGTCCGCGGGAACGGGAAGTTGAAGAGGCGCAGCAGCTCGCGCGCCTCGTCGTCCGTCCTCGCGGTCGTGGTGATGATGACGTCCATGCCGCGCACCTTTTCGATGCGGTCATAGTTGATCTCGGGGAAGATGATCTGTTCCTTGAGACCCATCGCGTAATTGCCGCGGCCGTCGAACGACTTGGGGTTGAGACCCCTGAAGTCGCGGACGCGGGGCAGCGCGATGGTGACGAGACGGTCGAGAAACTCGTACATCCGCTCGCGGCGCAGCGTCACCTTGACGCCGATCGGCATGCCCTCGCGCAGCTTGAACTGAGCGATCGACGTCTTGGCCTTGGTGATCACCGGCTTCTGGCCCGCGATCAGCTCCATCTCGGCCGCGGCCGTTTCGACCTTCTTCTTGTCCTGGGTCGCTTCGCCGACGCCCATGTTCAGGACGATCTTGTCGATCCTGGGGACTTCGAGACGGTTCTTGTACCCGAACTTCTCGGTCATCGCGGCGACGATCCGATTGTCGTAGTCCGCGCGGAGGCGCGGGGTATATTTCGCATCAGCCATTGATCAGCTCCCCGGACCGGACCGCAACCCGGACCTTCTTTCCATCGCGCTCCTCGAAGCGGACCCGCGTCGGCTTGCCCGACGTGGGATCGGCCAGCGCGACCTTCGACACGTGAAGCGGCGCTTCCGAGCGCTCGAGGCCGCCCTGCGGGTTGGCCTGGCTCGCCTTGCGGTGGCGCACGGCGATGTTCACGCCGGCGACGACCACCTTGCCGTCCTTCGGCATGGACCTGGTGACCTCACCGGTCTTGCCCTTGTCCTTGCCCGAGAGGACGACGACGCGGTCGCCCTTCTTGATACGCATAGCCATGGTTACAGCACCTCCGGCGCGAGGCTGATGATCTTCATATGCTTCTTCGCGCGCAGCTCGCGGACGACCGGGCCGAAGATGCGGGTGCCGATCGGCTCAGCATTGTTGTTGACGAGCACCGCCGCGTTCGAGTCGAACCGGATGGTCGACCCGTCGGGACGGTGGATGTCCTTTGCCGTGCGGACGATGACCGCCTTGTGAACGTCGCCCTTCTTGACGCGGCCGCGGGGGGCCGCCTCCTTCACCGAGACGACGATCACGTCGCCCACGCCGGCGAAGCGGCGCTTCGAGCCGCCGAGCACCTTGATGCACTGGACGCGCTTCGCGCCCGAATTGTCGGCGACGTCGAGATTCGACTGCATCTGGATCATCGATCCAATTCCTTCTTCACTTCAACCGGGACGCAGCGCCCGGCGATCAGCTTCATTTCAGCCGGGGCTCAAGCCTCGGCGTCGGCCTTCTGGGGCGTCGCGTGGGTGTCCACGCGGTCGACGACCCGCCAGGTCTTGAGCTTCGAGATCGGCCGCGTCTCTTCGATGCGGACGGTCTCGCCCTCGCGATACTCGTTGCCCTCGTCATGGGCGTGGTACTTCTTCGAACGCTTGATGATCTTCCCGTAGAGCGGGTGCTTCACGCGCCGCTCGACGCTGACCACGACGGTCTTTTCGGTCTTGTCCGACACCACGGTGCCGGTGAGAACGCGCTTCGGCATCTCTCTAAACTCCTTAAGCCTTCGCCGCTTCGGCGGCGCGGGCGCGCTCGTTCTGAAGCGTGCGGATCTGGGCGATGGTGCGGCGCACCTCGCGGATCCGCGACGGCTTCTCGAGCTGGTTGGTGGCCGCCTGGAAGCGCAGGTTGAACTGCTCGCGCTTCAGCTCGCCGAGCTGCGTGGTGAGCTCGTCGTCGCTGCGGGTCCTGATATCGTCGAACTTGGCCATGTCTCTCACTCTTCGTCCAGAACCGACTCGCCGAGGCGGGCGACGACCTTGGTCTTGATCGGGAGCTTCTCCATCGCGCGCTCGAACGCGACGCGGGCGAGCGGGCCGGGAACGCCGTCGAGCTCGAACAGGATGCGGCCCGGCTTGACCCGCGCGGCCCAGAATTCCGGCGAGCCCTTGCCCGAGCCCATGCGGACTTCGGCGGGCTTGGACGACACCGGAACGTCCGGGAAGATGCGGATCCACAAGCGCCCCTGGCGCTTGATGTGGCGGGTGATCGCGCGGCGGGCCGCTTCGATCTGGCGCGCGGTGATCCTGTCCGGCTCGAGAGCCTTCAGGCCATAGGCGCCGAAGTTCAGCGCCGTGCCGCCCTTGGCATCGCCATGGATGCGGCCCTTGAAGGCCTTGCGGAACTTGGTGCGTTTGGGTTGCAACATTTCTCTTGTTCCTTAACGGCGCCGATTAACGACGATCGTCGCGCGCGGGGCGGACGCCGGAGGTCTGGGCTTCCATCATCAGCCGGTCCTGGGCCATCGGATCGTGGCCGAGGATCTCGCCCTTGAAGATCCAGACCTTGACGCCGCACACGCCGTAGGCGGTGTGGGCGGTCGCTTCGGCATAATCGACGTTGCCGCGCAGCGTGTGCAGCGGAACGCGGCCTTCGCGATACCATTCGGTGCGGGCGATCTCTGCGCCGCCGAGACGGCCGGCGCAGGTGATGCGGATGCCCTCGGCGCCGAGGCGCAGGGCCGACTGAACGGCGCGCTTCATCGCACGGCGGAACGCCACCCGGCGCTCGAGCTGGTCGGCGACGCCCTGGGCGACGAGCTTGGAGTCGATCTCCGGCTTGCGGATCTCGACGATGTTCAGCGACACGTCGGACGAGGTCATCGCGCCGAGCTTCTTGCGAAGCTTCTCGATGTCCGCGCCCTTCTTGCCGATGATGACGCCCGGGCGCGCGGCATAGATGGAAACGCGGCACAGCTTCGCGGGACGCTCGATCACCACCTTGGAGATCGCCGCCTGCGGGATCTCCTTCATGATGAACTTGCGAATGCGCAGGTCCTCGAGCAGCAGACGGCCGTAATCGGCGCCGTCGGCGTACCAGCGGCTGTCCCACGTCCGGTTGATCTGCAGGCGGAGCCCGATCGGATTGGATTTCTGACCCATGGGTTTAAGCTTCCTGGCTCGCTTCGCGGACGACGATGCGCACGCGGCTGAACGGTTTCACGATCCGGCTCGAACGGCCGCGGGCGCGCGGCGTAAAGCGCTTCATCGAGATCGACTTGCCGACCGACGCCTCGGCGACGACGAGGCTGTCGACGTCGAGATTGTGGTTGTTCTCGGCATTGGCGATCGCGCTGTCGAGGACCTTGCGGACGTCGATGGCCATCGCCTTCTTCGAGAAGAGGAGGACGTTGCGCGCGTCCTCGGCCCTGCGGCCGCGGATGAGGGCGGCGACGAGGTTCAGCTTCTGCGCGGAGCCGCGGATCTGCGTGCCCACGGCGAGCGCTTCGTTGTCCGCGACGCGGCGGGGGCTCTTAGCCTTGCCCATGTTACCTCTTGCCCTTCTTGTCGGCGGCGTGGCCCGGGAAGAAGCGGGTCGGCGCGAACTCGCCGAGCTTCATGCCCACCATTTCCTCGTTGACCGAGACCGGGATGAATTTGCGGCCGTTATAGACGTTGAACGTCAGGCCGACGAACTGCGGCAGGATCGTCGAACGGCGCGACCAGGTCTTGATCGGCGAACGGTTCTTGGCGTCCTGCGCGGCCTCGGCCTTCTTCAGGAGCGAGAGCTCGACGAACGGTCCTTTCCAGACGGAGCGGGCCATGATTACCTCTTCTTCTTTGCGTGACGCGAACGGATGATCATCTTGTCCGTCGACTTGTTCGAGCGGGTGCGCGCGCCCTTGGTCGGCTTGCCCCACGGCGTGACCGGGTGGCGGCCGCCCGAGGTGCGGCCTTCGCCGCCGCCGTGCGGGTGGTCGACCGGGTTCTTGGCGACGCCGCGGGTCAGCGGGCGCTTGCCCATCCAGCGGCTGCGGCCGGCCTTGCCGAAATTCTGGTTCTGGTTGTCGGGGTTCGAGACCGCGCCCACCGAACCCATGCAATCGGAGCGGATGTAGCGCTGCTCGCCTGAATTCATCCTGACGATCACCATGCCGCGATCACGGCCGACGACCTGGCAGTAGGTGCCCGCCGAACGGGCGATCTGGCCGCCCTTGCCCGGCTTCATCTCCACATTGTGGACGATGGTGCCGACCGGCATCTGGCCGAGCTCCATGGCGTTGCCCGGCTTCACGTCGACCTTGCGGCCGGCGACGACCTGGTCTCCGACGGCGAGGCGCTGCGGCGCGATGATGTAGGCGATCTCGTCGTCCTCATAGCGAACGAGCGCGATGAAGGCGGTGCGGTTGGGATCGTATTCCAGCCGCTCGACGGTGGCCGCGACGTCCCACTTGCGACGCTTGAAATCGACGTAGCGATAGCGCTGCTTGTGGCCGCCGGCGATGCCGCGCGACGTGACGTGGCCCTTGTTGTTGCGGCCGCCGGTCTTGCGCTTGCCTTCGGTCAGCGCCTTGACGGGCTTGCCCTTCCAGAGCGACGACTTGTCGACGAGGATCAGGCCGCGCTGCGACGGCGTGGTCGGATTGTAGGTCTTGAGTGCCATTGGATCCTAGCCTCAGATACCGGTGGTGACGTCGATCGACTGGCCTTCGGCCAGCGTCACGATCGCCTTCTTGACGTCCGACCGAGTGTAGGGACGACCCTTCCACTTCTTGGTCTTGCCCTTCTGGACGATGGTGTTGACGCCCGTGACGTTCACGTTGAACAGCGCCTCGACCGCCGCCTTGATCTGCGGCTTGGTCGCACCGCCGGCGACCTTGAAGACGACCGCATTATGCTCGGAAAGCAGGGTCGACTTCTCGGTGATGTGCGGCGCGAGGACCACGTCATAGTGGTTGATGTCGAGCGCCTGGCTCTTGCCCTTAGCCATTGAAGCGCGCCTCCAGGGTTTCGACCGCGGCGCGCGTCAGCACCAGGGTTTCGTGATTGAGAATGTCGTAGACGTTGGCGCCGATCGCCGGGAGGAGGTTGATCTCCCTGAGGTTCGACGAAGCCAGCGCGAAGCCGACGTTGAGCGCGTCGCCGTCGATCACCAGCGCCGTCCGGCCGAGGCCGAGCGTGCCGAGCTGCTCGCTCAGCGCCTTGGTCTTGGCTTCCTGGACGTCGAGGCTGTCGACCACGATGAGCTGGCCGCCGGCGGCCTTGGCCGAGAGCGCCATGCGCAGGCCGAGTGCCCGGACCTTCTTGTTCAGCGACGGATTGAAGTCGCGGACACGGGGACCGTGAGCCTTGCCGCCGCCGATGAAGATCGGAGCGCGGCGATCGCCGTGGCGGGCGGTGCCGCCGCCCTTCTGCCGGCCGAACTTCTTGCCGGTGCGGGCGACGTCGGAGCGCTCGCGGGCCCCGCGGGCGGTGCCGCGGCGCTTCTCGAGCTGCCAGGTGACGACGCGGTGGAGGATGTCGGCGCGCGGCTCGACGCCGAACACGTCGTCGCTGAGCTCGATGTCGCCGCCGGTGCCCGAGGCTCCGAGGGATTTGACCTGGACCTTCATGGCTTAGGCTTCCTGCGTTTCGGTGGCTTCCGGAGCCGCGGCGGCGTCGGCCGGCGTCTCTGCGGGAGCGGTGTCGTTGCTCGCGGCCTGGCGGATGCCGGCCGGATAGGGAGCGGTGTCGGGACGGGCGATCTTCACCGCGTCCTTGACGAGCAGCCAGCCGCCCTTGTGGCCGGGCACCGAGCCCTTGACGAAGATGAGGCCCCGCTCGACGTCCGTGCGGACCACTTCGAGGTTCTGCTGGGTGCGGTTCTTGGCGCCCATGTGGCCGGCCATCTTCTTGTTCTTGAAGACGCGGCCCGGATCCTGGCGCTGGCCGGTCGAGCCGAGCGCACGGTGCGAGACCGAGACGCCGTGGGTGGCGCGCATGCCGCCGAAGCCCCAGCGCTTCATGCCGCCCTGGAAGCCCTTGCCCTGGGTCACGCCCTGGATGTCGACCATCTGGCCGACGGCGAAGTGATCGGCCGACAGCGTCGCGCCGACATCGAGGAGCGCATCCTCGGCGACGCGGAACTCGGCGACGCGGGCCTTGGGCTCCACTTCGGCCTTGCCGAAATGGCCGCGCTGCGGCTTGGCGACGTTCTTCGCCTTGGCGGTGCCGGCGCCGAGCTGGACCGCGACGTAGCCGTCGTCGTCCGCGTTCTTGCGCGCAATCACCTGAACATTGTCGAGCGCCAGGACGGTAACCGGCACGTGGCGGCCGTCCTCCTGGAACAAGCGGGTCATCCCCATTTTCTTCGCGATCACGCCGGTGCGCATGACCAAACTCCTTACGACAGAGGCCCCCGGGCTTCATTGCCAGGGGGCGTGAAGGGCACCCATCGAAGTGGTACTTCGATGGGACCCACCCTTAGCCCGAAAAACATGCGTGCCCCGCCTGGGCTAATGATCCGCCCCAGGGGCGGAACGGCGGGGACGCAGGCCGGGAGCATGCTCCCGCGGTATCACCCTATCCCGTCATGCCGGACTTGATCCGGCATCCACCTTCTTTGGGCCCCGCACTGCGGGAAGAAAGGTGGACCCCGGATCAAGTCCGGGGTGACACTTGCCTCGGGAATCCCGTGGCGTGCCGGCCTCTTAGGCCAGCTTGATCTCTACGTCCACACCCGCGGCGAGATCGAGCTTCATCAGCGCGTCGACCGTCTGCGGCGTGGGCTGCACGATGTCGAGCAGCCGCTTGTAAGTGCGCACCTCGAACTGCTCGCGCGACTTCTTGTCGACGTGGGGCGAACGGTTGACGGTGAACTTCTCGATGCGGGTCGGCAGCGGGATGGGACCGCGAATGAGAGCACCCGTGCGCCGAGCGGTATCGGCGATGTCGCCCGTGGCCTGATCGAGCACACGATGATCGAACGCCTTCAGGCGAATCCGGATATTCTGCGTTTCCATGACCTGCTTACCGATTGCAAAGAGCCTGCTCCCTTGCGGGGAGCGTCAAAACCAAACACGACCAACCCCGGCGCCTCGCGGCCCGGTTTCGGCCAATATTCAAACTATAAAGCGGGCCGCGCGAATCCCGTGAGAGCCGCGCGGCCCCTGCCCTATATTACTTCGTGATCTCGGCGACAACCCCTGCGCCGACGGTCCGGCCGCCTTCGCGGATGGCGAAGCGCAGGCCCTGGTCCATCGCGATCGGGGCGATGAGCTTGACGCCCAGGTTCACGTTGTCGCCCGGCATCACCATTTCGGTGCCCTCGGGGAGAACGACTTCGCCAGTCACGTCCGTGGTGCGGAAGTAGAATTGCGGACGGTAGTTGGCGAAGAACGGCGTGTGACGGCCGCCTTCGTCCTTCGAGAGCACGTAGACCTCGGCGCGGAAGTCGGTGTGCGGGGTGATCGAGCCGGGCTTGGCCAGAACCTGGCCGCGCTCGACTTCTTCACGGCCGACGCCGCGGATGAGGGCACCGATGTTGTCGCCCGCCTGGCCCTGATCGAGCAGCTTGCGGAACATCTCGACGCCGGTGACGACGGTCTTGCGGGTGTCCTTGATGCCGACGATCTCGACTTCCTCGCCGACCTTGACGATGCCGGTCTCGACGCGGCCGGTGACGACCGTGCCGCGGCCCGAGATCGAGAACACGTCCTCGATCGGCATCAGGAACGGACGGTCCAGCGGACGCTCCGGCTGCGGGATGTAGCTGTCGACGGCGGCCATCAGCTCGATGATCGCGTCGTGGCCGATCTTGGTGTCCGAATCCTCGAGCGCGGCGAGAGCAGAACCCTTGACGATCGGAATGTCGTCGCCCGGGAAATCGTAGGACGAGAGAAGCTCGCGGATTTCGAGCTCGACGAGCTCGATGAGCTCCTCGTCGTCGACCTGGTCGACCTTGTTCATGAAGACGACGAGGGCCGGAACGCCGACCTGACGGGCGAGCAGGATGTGCTCGCGAGTCTGCGGCATGGGGCCGTCGGCGGCCGAAACGACGAGGATGCCGCCGTCCATCTGCGCGGCGCCGGTGATCATGTTCTTCACATAATCGGCGTGGCCCGGGCAATCGACGTGGGCGTAGTGGCGGGCTTCGGTCTCATACTCGACGTGGGCCGTCGAGATGGTGATGCCGCGCTCGCGCTCTTCCGGCGCCTTGTCGATGTTGGCGTAGGACGTGTAGGTGGCGCCGCCGGTCTCGGCGAGCACCTTGGTGATCGCGGCCGTCAGCGAGGTCTTGCCGTGATCGACGTGACCGATGGTGCCGATGTTGCAGTGCGGCTTGTTCCGCTCGAACTTAGCTTTCGCCATTGTCTTCCTACCTTCTGATCAAACTTTAACCCGAGAGCGGAACCCGCCCGTTGCGGGGCCGCCCATAACCACAAATTCCGGCTTATGCCAGCTTCGCCTTGACCTCGTCGGCCACGTTTGCGGGCACTTCGTCGTAGTGCGAGAACTGCATCGTGTACTGAGCCCGGCCCTGGGTGAAGGAGCGCAGCTCGTTCACGTAGCCGAACATGTTCGCCAGCGGGACCATGGCTTCGACCGCCTGCGCGTTGCCGCGGGTGTCGGTGCCCTGGATCTGGCCGCGCCGGCTGTTGATGTCGCCTATGACGTCGCCGAGATAATCCTCGGGCGTGACGACTTCGACGCGCATGATCGGCTCCAGGAGCGTGATGCCGCTCTTCTGGGCCGCTTCGCGCATCGCGCCGCGGGCGCAGATCTCGAACGCCAGCGCCGACGAGTCGACGTCATGGTACTTGCCGTCGATGAGCTGCACTTCGAAGTCGATGATCGGGAAGCCGATCAGCGAACCCGTCTCGGCGGTCTCGCGCATGCCCTTCTCGACCGAAGGGATATATTCCTTCGGAACGTTGCCGCCCTTGACGTTGTCGGTGAAGACGAAGCCCGAGCCGCGCTCGCCGGGCTGGAGCTTGACCTTCACCTCGGCGAACTGGCCGGAGCCGCCCGACTGCTTCTTGTGGGTGTAGGTCAATTCGACCGGCTTCTTGAGATATTCGCGGTAGGCGACCTGGGGCGCGCCGACATTGGCCTCGACCTTGAACTCGCGCTTCATGCGATCGACCAGGATCTCGAGGTGGAGCTCGCCCATCCCCTTGATGATGGTCTGGCCGCTCTCGTTGTCCGAGCTGACGCGGAACGACGGATCCTCGCGGGCGAGGCGATTGAGCGCAACGCCCATCTTCTCCTGGTCTGCCTTGGTCTTGGGCTCCACCGCGACCTCGATGACGGGGTCCGGGAATTCCATGCGCTCGAGGATGATCGGCGCGTTGATCGCGCAGAGCGTGTCGCCGGTGGTCGTGTCCTTGAGACCCGCCAGCGCGACGATGTCGCCGGCATAGGCCACCTGGATGTCCTCGCGGTCGTTGGCATGCATGAGCAGCATGCGGCCGACCTTTTCCTTCTTGTCCTTGACCGAGTTCGTGACCTGCGACGCGGTCTCGAGCTTGCCCGAATAGATGCGCGCGAAGGTCAGCGTGCCCACGAAGGGATCGTTCATGATCTTGAAGGCGAGCGCCGAGAAGGGCGCGTCGTCCTGCGCCGGGCGCTCGTCGACGGTGACGCCGTCGAGCTTCAGGCCCTGGATCGGGGGAACGTCGAGCGGGCTCGGCAGATAGTCGACCACGGCGTCGAGCAGGGGCTGCACGCCCTTGTTCTTGAACGCCGAGCCGCACAGCACGGGCACGAACGAGAAGTTCAAAGTGCCCTTGCGGATGAGCTTCTTGAGCGTCGCCGTGTCCGGCTCCACGCCGCCGAGATAGGCTTCCATGACCTCGTCGTCCTGCTCGACGGCCATTTCGATCAGCTCCATGCGGGCTGCCGCGGCGACGTCGGCGAGGTCGGCGGGAATGTCCTGATATTCGAACTTGGCGCCGAGCGATTCCTCGAGCCAGATGATGGCGCGGTTCTCGACGAGATCGACCAGGCCCTTGAACGAGCTTTCGATGCCGATCGGGAGATACAGGACGGCCGGGCGGGCGCCCAGGCGGTCCTTGATCATGCCGACGCACATGTCGAAGTTCGCGCCCGTGCGGTCGAGCTTGTTGACGAAGCACATGCGCGGCACTTTGTACTTCTCGGCCTGGCGCCACACCGTCTCGGACTGCGGCTCGACGCCGGCGACGCCGTCGAAGCAGGCGACCGCGCCGTCGAGGACGCGCAGCGAACGCTCGACTTCGATGGTGAAGTCGACGTGGCCGGGCGTGTCGATGATGTTGATCCGGTGGTCCGGACCTTCACCCTCGGCGGCCTTCCAGAAGCAGGTCGTCGCGGCGGACGTGATCGTGATGCCGCGCTCCTGCTCCTGCTCCATCCAGTCCATCGTGGCGGTGCCCTCATGGACTTCGCCGATCTTGTAGGACTTGCCGGTATAATAGAGGATGCGCTCGGTCGTGGTCGTCTTGCCGGCGTCGATGTGCGCCATGATGCCGATGTTGCGATAGCGCTCGAGCGGATGGCTGCGGGCCATGATCATTCTCCGATGCCGGACGTCCCGGCGGTTGATTCTAAACCACTTCCGTTCGGGCTGAGCTTGTCGAAGCCCTGCCCTTCCCTTTGGTCGGCGCCTGAAGAAGGACAGCCCTTCGACAGGCTCAGGGCGAACGGTGTGGGGGGAGGCGGATTTCAGCCCGCCTCACCCCATATAGTCGTTACCAGCGATAATGCGAGAAGGCGCGGTTGGCTTCGGCCATGCGGTGCGTGTCCTCGCGCTTCTTGACCGAGTTGCCGCGGTTGTTGGCGGCGTCCATCAGCTCGCCCGAGAGGCGGGCGGCCATGGTGTTCTCGCCGCGCGCGCGCGCGGCCGAGATCAGCCAGCGGATGGCGAGCGCCTGGGCGCGCTCCGGACGGACCTCGACCGGCACCTGATAGGTCGCGCCGCCGACGCGGCGGCTGCGGACCTCGATGCCCGGGGCGACATTGTTCAGCGCCTCGTGGAACACGCCCAGCGGGTCCTTCTTGGCGCGGGTCTCGACGGTCTCGAGGGCGCCGTAGACGATGCGCTCCGCGGTCGACTTCTTGCCCTCGTACATGATGGAATTCATGAACTTGGTCAGGATCACGTCACCGAACTTGGCGTCCGGGATGATCTCACGCTTTTCAGCCTTGTGGCGGCGGGACATGATCTATCCTCTTACTTCGGACGCTTCGCGCCGTACTTCGACCGGCGCTGCTTGCGGTTCTTGACGCCCTGGGTGTCGAGGACGCCGCGCAGGATGTGGTAGCGCACGCCCGGAAGATCCTTCACGCGACCGCCGCGAATGAGCACCACCGAGTGCTCCTGCAGGTTGTGGCCCTCGCCGGGGATGTAGCCGATGACTTCGAAGCCATTGGTCAGGCGCACCTTGGCGACCTTGCGAAGCGCCGAGTTCGGCTTCTTCGGGGTC
>DASWMS010000105.1:0-68021 GCA_036399655.1 Allosphingosinicella sp.
GCAGGAGATCGAACGAGTCGGGATCCAAGGCCATTCGCTACTCCGCTAGTCCTGAGCTTGTCGAAGGACGGTTTGCCGCGCCGCGCCCTTCGAAACCGGGCTTCGACAGGCTCAGCCCTAGCGGCATTGCGCAAAACTTCACCCCACCGCTAGTCCTGAGCCTGTCGAAGGACGGTTTGCCGCGCGGCGCCGTTCGAAACCGGGCTTCGACAGGCTCAGCCCTAGCGGAATCGCGCAAAACTTCACCACCGCTAGTCAGCCTTGGCGGCTGTGGATTGTCTGTCAGCCCCTGCTCGACCGCTGGGCTTAATACCCCTTCATCCGGGCGAGCCTGTCGGCATGGTAGGCCGGATCGCCGAACAGCTCGTTCAGCACTCTGTCGCGCTTCATGTAGAGGCCGATGTCATATTCGTCGGTCATGCCCATGCCGCCGTGCATCTGGACGCCTTCCTGCACGGCGAGCGTCGCCACCCGCCCCGCCTTGGCCTTGGCGACCGAGACCATCGCTTCGGCCTCTTCGCTCTCCTCATCGAGGAGCTGCTGCGCCTTGAGCGCCGCCGCGCGTGCGATCTCGATCTCCGAATAGAGGTGCGCGGCGCGGAACTGGAGCGCCTGGAACTCGCCGATCAGCTTGCCGAACTGCTTCCTCTGCTTGAGGTAGGCGACCGTCATCTCCATCGCGCCGGACGCGACGCCAACCATCTCAGACGCCGCGCCCGCGCGCGCCGCGCCGAGCGCGCGCGCGAGCACACCTTCGCCCTGGCCCACTTCGCCGATCACCGCGTCGGCATCCACTTCGACGCCGTCGAAGGTCATGCGCGCGCCGATGCTCGCATCCGCCAGCCGGACGCCGTTCACGTCGAGGCCGCGGGCGCCCTTCTCGACGGCGAAGAGGGTCAGCCCCTCCTCCGCGCGGGCGGCGACGACGATCAGGTCCGCGCTCGCGCCCTGGACGACGAACTGCTTGCGTCCGGAAAGACGAAAGCCGTTGCCGGAGCGCTCGGCCTTCATGGCGGTCGCTTCGGGCCGGTGCTTCGGCCCCTCGTCGACGGCGAGCGCCGCCACCGTGTCACCCGAAAGGATGCCGGGATACCAGCGCTCACGCTGCCCTGACCCTTTCAGCACCTCGACCACCGCGACCGCGGTCACGAGGAAGGGCGACGGGGTCAAATTGCGGCCGATCTCCTCCAGAACGATGCCGGCCTCGACATGGCCGAGGCCGAGGCCGCCATCCTCCTCGCCGATCAGGATGCCGGTGAAGCCGAGTTCCGCGAACTGCTTCCAGAGGCCGTGGCCGAAGCCGTCCGGGCACCCCTTGTCGCGCCAATGGCGAAGCTGCTTCGGGATCGCGCCTTCCTCGGCCATGAAGCCGCGCGCGGTGTCGCGAAGCATCGCCTGATCGTCGGTGAGATAGAGGGGCATTCCATTCTCCGTCATCCCCGCGAAAGCGGGGATCCATGCTGTCTTCGTGTCACCGAGGCACTCTGGATTCCCGCTTTCGCGGGAATGACAGAGAAGATGCGGGTGAAAGTACAACTTTCACGCGCCGTTATGCGCCGGGCAGTTCGAGGATGCGCTTGGCGATGATGCCGAGCTGGATCTCGCTCGTGCCGCCTTCGATCGAATTCGCCTTCGTACGCAGCCATTCGCGCGCCGCCTTGCCGCCCCGGCTCTTGTCGCTTTCCCATTCGAGCGCGTTGGATCCGCCCGCCGCCATGACCAGCTCGTGCCGCGCCTTGTTGAGCTCGGTGCCGGCATATTTCATCATCGAAGGCTGCGCCGGATGCGCCTGCCCGGCTTTCAGCTCGTCGATGAACCGCTCGGACATCGCCCGGAACGCCATTGCGTCGACGTCGAAGCGGGCGACGTCCGCGCGCAGGATCGGATCGTCGGCGAGCAGGTCCTTCAGCGCCTCGCCCAGCGACACGTTGGCGCCGCCGCCGAGACCCATGCCGGAGATCATCTCGCGCTCGTGGCCGAGGAGATATTTGGCGACGTCCCAGCCCCTGTTCACTTCGCCGACCACCTGGTCCTTGGGCACCTTCACGTCGTCGAAGAAGGTCTCGCAGAACGGCGAGTAGCCGGAGATGAGCAGGATCGGCCTGGTCGACACGCCCGGGCTCGCCATGTCGAACAGGAGGAAGCTGATCCCCTTGTGCTTGGGCGCCTCGAAATCCGTGCGCACGAGGCAGAAGATCCAGTCCGCCTTGTCGGCATAGCTGGTCCAGACCTTCTGGCCGTTCACCAGCCAGTGATCGCCCTTATCCTCGCAGCGGGTCTGCAGGCTGGCGAGGTCCGAGCCCGCATTCGGCTCGGAATAGCCCTGGCACCAGCGGATCTCGCCGCGCGCGATCTCGGGCAGGAACCGCTTCTTCTGCGCCTCGCTACCGTACTTGAGCAAAGCCGGGCCGAGCATCGAGATGCCGAAGCTGTAGAGCGGGTTGCGGGCGCCGATGCGCGCCATTTCCTGGCGCAGCACCTTGGTCTCGGCCGGCGACAGGCCGCCGCCGCCATAGTCGCTCGGCCAATCGGGCACGGTCCAGCCGCGCTCCGCCATGACCTCCATCCAGCGCCTTTGCGCCTCGCTCTTGAAGGAAGGGTTGCGCCCACCCCAGCAAGCGTCGCTTTCGTCGCGCACCGGCTCCCGCATCTCCGGCGGGCAGTTCGCCTCCAGCCAGGCGCGCGTCTCGGCGCGAAACGTGTCCAGATCGGCCATGCGACTCTCCTTTACGTAAACGTCAACTGACGTGCGGCGCCGCGGCTGTCAACGGTGGCGGCCCTGCCGCCAAACGAAAGCGGCCCCGGCTCCATTCTCTGGAGCCGGGGCCGTTTCGTCACGAATCGCGCCTGAGCTTAGCTCAGGTGGCGCGACAGGTGCTTGTTCATCTCGAACATCGTCACGCGGTCGACGCCGAAGACGGCGCGGAGCTTGTCGTCGGCGACGATCTCGCGCTTGTTCTCAGGATTCTGGAGATTGTTCTTGCGGATGTAATCCCACATCTTGCTGACGACCTCGCTGCGCGGCAGCGGATCGTTACCGGTGATCTCGGCAAGCTCTTTGGACGGCTGAACGGGACGGGCAAGGCCGCCCCTCGCGCCGCCGCTCGAACCGCCTGAAGTCGCTTTGGCCATAATTCCCTCCTGTTTGTGCTGCGCTGATAAGCCCCAAACGCGCATCAAGTGCAAGAGATTCGATCCGCCCTTGTAACGGAACGCCCCTGAGGGGCGCTTCGCCGCGTCTGTTACATAGATCAACGCCGCGCGAGGCCGATTTGCTCCCGCCGGCTACGGCGCCGCGGAGCCGCGCCCGGCCAGCCGCTTCACCTCCTCGCTGAAGGAACGGCCGATCCTCTGCTCCGCACCGTCGCCGAGCCGCGCCACCCAATGGCCGCCTTCGTCGCGGTAGAGGCCGGCGATCGTGTCCCGCCTCAGGATCACGGAGCGGTGCACGCGGATGAAGTGCTCGGGATCGAGATCCTCCTCGAGCTTGGCGATGGTGCGGTGGATGAGCCACGAGCGGCGGCCGACATGAAGGCGCATATAGTCGCGCTCCGCCGTGATCCGCTCGATGTCGCGCGCCGCGATGCGCACGAGGCCATTATGGTCCGGCACCCAGAATTCCTCGACCCAGCGCGAGGCCGGCGGCGCCTCGCCTGCCGCGGCCGCGGCGCGGCGCTGTTGGCGGGCGCGTTCGAGGGCGCGCTGCAGCCGGTCGAGCTGCACGGGCTTCATCAGGTAATCGACGGCGGCGATGTCGAAGGCGGCGACCGCGAAATTGTCGAACGCGGTGGCGAAGATCACCGCCGGCGACACTTGCGACGCGGACAGCGCGCGCGCCACGTCGATCCCGTCCATTCCCGGCATGGCGATATCGAGGAGGACGAGATCGGGCTCCACCGCCTCGGCGATGCGGAGCGCAGCCTCGCCGTCATTGGCGGTGCCGGCGACGGCGACGCCCTCGCAGCGGGCGAGCAGGAGCTGCAGCCTCTCGACGGCGAGCGGCTCGTCGTCGACGACGAGCACGCGGAGCGGCGGATCGGCCTCAGCCATGGCGCTGTACCGGAAGCACGACGTGCACTGTATATCCCCCTTCCGGGTCCGGGCCGTGGAAGCAGCCCGCCTGGACCCCGTAGCGCGCGACCAGCCGGTCGCAGACGTTCCTCATGCCGACTCCCGTCGACGTGCCGGCGCCGGTCTCCTCGCCGTCCGGCGGCTCGGCCGGCACCTCGCCGTCGTCCTTGACCTTGATATGGAGCCGCCCCGCTTCCTCATGAGCGGCGATGCGGATGGTCACCGCCGCGCGCGAGCGGGCGACGCCGTATTTCACCGCATTCTCGATCACCGGCTGGAGGAGGAGAACCGGCACCCGGACGCTGAGCAGGGGCTCCGGTACGTCGACGACGACGCGCAGGCGGTCCGGGAAGCGGATCTGCTCGATGTCGAGGTAGAGGCGCTGGAGCTTGATCTCTTCCTCCAGGCTGACGTCCGCCGTCGGATCGGCGGACAGGGTCGTCCGGAAGAAGGTCGACAGGTTCATGATCATCCGCTCCGCCGTATCGGTCCGCTCGGTCAGCACGAGCGACGAGAGCGAATTGAGCGTGTTGAACAGGAAGTGCGGGTTGATCTGGTAGCGCAGCGCACGGAGCTGGGCGTCCTGCGCCTGGCGCTCGAGCATGGCGGCCCGGCGGTCGGCGGCGCGAAGCTGGGTCGCATAACTCATCGCTACGTAGAGCGCGGCCCAGGCGGCGAAGAGGAAGTACCAGCTCAGCGAGGATTCGACGATCGAGCGGAACGCCATCTCGACCGGACTCATGCCCTGCCACATGGCGTCCATCTTCGAGTCGTCGACCGGCTTCAATATGTAGAAAAGCGTGTAGTTGGCGGACGCGAAGGCGAGCGAGGCGGGAAGGCAGAGCAATGCCGCCGCGAGTCCCTTCACTTTCACCGTCGAGGAGGCGGTGCGCCGCATCGCGAGGTAGACGAGGAAAGTGACGAAGGCGCCGAACAGCGCGGCGGCGGAGCGGCGGGCCATCAGGTCCCAGAAATCCGGCAACATCAGCACGACGGCGCGCAAGGTGATGAGGCCGATGTAGAGCAGCCAGAAGCCGAGGATCGACTGAACGGCGATGCCGAGGTCCGGCAGGCGCCGCTGGAGCGGGCTCGGCAGCAATTTGTCCATGTCCCCTTTTACGCCGTCGCCGACGAAAAAGGGTTGGGGGGCGCCGTCGTTCGCAGAAGCGCCGCGCGCGTTGGTCGAAAAATCGGGCAGCGGGCGGCTGTAGCCGAGCTCGTCCGCGGGCCCGAGCTCCGAATCGTCGTGACCGCCCACGCCCCCTGATTGCGCCATTTCCGCCCCTCCGCCGCCGCTATAGCAGCCCGGACACGGCGCCGCAGCCACCTTGGCGGCAAAGTTATCCACAGCAAAATGCCCAAGCGGGAATGTTGCGCCGGCGAAAGGAGCGGCCAATTCCTTCGTTGCCGCCCTGATCTGTGTTGCAGTCCGGAGACAGTCGCGCGGAGGTTGCGAATGCGATGGAACTTTCGGCATTGCCGGGCGAGTCGAACCATGATTCAAATGTGAACGGGGAGCGGGGATTTGGTTAAGCGGTCGGTAACCGCTTCGGGCGCATGATCTCCGCCGGGGTAGAAGGAGTGGGATCATGGGAACGCAGACGAGGCAAGCGGACGGCGCGCTGACACTGCTCGAAATGAAGGAATTCGGCGGCTTCTCGAAGGGAACGCAGCGCTACATCCGGCGCTCGCTCGACATCGGCCTCGGCCGCCGCGACGCGCTGAAGCGCTGGTCGCGCGACGTCGGCGAAGCGGCCAGCATCCGGGCGCAGGACAATGTCTATCGCCGCCTCGATCATATCCGCGGCCACGTTCCCGACGACAGCGGCCTGGACGAGATGGAGCCCCTGATGGCGCCGCTCATCACCATGACCGCCTTCGATCTCGGGCAGGACAAGCTTCCGGACTTCGCCTCCTACCGCTTCCTCTACGAGCGGCTGATCGGCGCGGCGGTGCGCCCGTGGCTCCCCGCCGCCTTCTGCGCCGCGGCCGCCCTTCCGCACCTCCACCCGGACAAGCGCCGCGCGCTGCTCCAGTCGATCAGCGAAGCCGCCGCCACGGCGCCGGGCTGGTCGAACCGCGAGCCGGTCTTCTTCCCGGAATGGGTCGAGAAGGTGGACTTGACCGTCGCCGGCTGATCCGTTCCACGAGATACGACGTCGAAAGGGCGGGCCTTCGGGTCCGCCCTTATCGATTCAGCGCGAGCCGAGCCTGTCGACCAGCTCCGCGGCGAAGAGCGACAGCGTGTCGTCGCGCGCGCCCATGATCACGATCCGGTCGCCCGGCCGTGCCAGCGCCGCCAGCCGCTCGCCGCAGTCGCCGCGGTCCGCGACGTGCTCGGCGTTGCGCCCCGCCGCGACGACACCCGCGACGATGTCGCCGCTGCCGACACTCCGGTCGACCGTTCCGCCGAAATAGGCGGGGTCCGAGAGGATCAGCACGTCTTCGCGGCCCATGTTCCGGGCGAAGCAGTCGACGAGCTCCGCGCGCATCACCTTGAGCGGCCCGAAGCCGTGCGGCTGAAAGTAGAGAAGGAGGCGGCCGGGAAAGGCGTGCAGCGTCTGGAGCGTGGCGGCGATCTTGTCCGGATTGTGCCCGAAATCGTCGATCACGGTCACGCCGTTCGCCGTTCCGACCAGCTCGAAGCGGCGCCGGAGGCCCACAAACCCTTCCATCGCCGCGGCCGCCTCGGCGAGCGGCACGCCTGCGGCCTGCGCCGCCGCCATCGCCGCCAGCGCATTCGCGGCATTGTGCCGCCCCGGGACCTGGAGCCGCAGCGCCGCGCTCTCTCCGCTCCGCCGGTCCGTCACGTCGAACGCGATCGCGAACGGCTCCTCCAGCAGCCGCGACGCGCCGATGTCGGCGCGCTCGTCCTCCAGCGCGTAGGTCACCAGCCGCTCCGCCGGCAGCGCGGCAGCGAGCAGCCGCGTTTCCTCGTCGTCGAGGTTCAGCACCACGGTCTCCGCCTTGCTCGCGAAATCCCGGAACAGGCCGCGCAGCTCGTCCAGCGACTTGTGGTCGAGCGTGATGTTGTTCAGCACCGCCACCCTCGGGCGGTACAGCGCGATCGAGCCGTCGCTTTCGTCCACTTCGCTGACGAACGCTTCGCCGCCACCGACGAGGGCGCTGGCGAACGGCGTCTCCTCGCTGACGAAATTCTTCATCACCGCGCCGTTCATCACCGTCGGAGCGTGGCCCGCGGCGTGGAGAATCCAGCCTATCATCCCGGTGGTCGTCGATTTCCCGCTCGTCCCGCCGACCGCGATCCCCATCGGCGCCGCGTTGAAAAGTTCGGCGAGAAGCTGCGGCCGCGTCACCCGCGGGGCGCCGATCGCCTTCGCCTTGACGACGTCCGGAACCGTCTCCTCGATGGCGGCCGAGGTCACCAGCACCTGCTCGGCCCGCGTCAGCCCGCTCCCGTCCTGCGGAAAGAGGCCGATGCCGAGCCGCTCCAGGAATGCGAACTTCGCGCCCAGCCGCTGCTGGTCGAGCGACCGGTCCGAACCCGCCACCTCATGCCCCCGCGCCCGTACGATGCACGCCAGGGGAAGCATGCCGCTCCCGCCGATCCCGCAGAAGAAATAGGGTTTGCCGCTCTCCATCGCCCCGCCCTATTGGTCCCGGCCCCGCATTTCAAACGGAAGAGCGCATGCGAATAGCCGTCGTCGCCCCGTCCACCGCGATCCGACCGGAGGACGCCGAGCGCGCCCGGGCCCTCGCCGCCGCCCGCTTCCCCGAAGCGGAGCTACACTTCCATCCGCAATGCTTCCTCGCGCACAACCACTTCGCCGGCCCGGACCGCCAGCGCGCGGCCGCTTTCCTCGACGCCGCGAACGATCCGGCTTTCGATGCGGTCTGGATTGCGCGCGGCGGCTACGGATCGTGCCGGATTGCCGAGGAGGTGCTTGCCGGTCTCGGCCCCGCGGCGCGGGACAAGGCGTACCTCGGCTACAGCGACTTCGGCTATCTCCTCGCCGGCCTCTACCGGCTCGGCTTCCCACACCTCTTCCACGGCCCGATGGTCCGCGACCTGGGCCGCGACGGCGGTGAGGAGGCGGGACTGCGCGCCCTTTCCTGGCTCACCCGCCGCGATCCCGCCGCGCTCGAGCCCGGCCTCGACGGCAGGCCGACGGCCGCCTTCAACGTCACCGTCTTCGCCCATATGATCGGCACGCCCATTCAGCCGGACCTCGCGGGCCACGTCCTCCTCCTCGAGGACGTCTCGGAGCACATGTACCGCACGGACAGGGCGATGTTCCACATCACCTCAAACCGGGAGATCCGCCGCGCCGCCGGCATCCGCCTCGGCCGCTGCAGCGAAGTGCCGGTCAACGATCCCGATTTCGGGGAGACCGAGGAAGAGGTCTTCCGCTTCTGGTGCGAGCGCTCCGGCATTCCCTATCTCGGCCGCGCCGACATCGGCCATGACGCGCAGAACAAGATCGTGCCGTTCGGCGCCCGCTGAGCGTCGGCTCCGCGGCTGCTTGCGACACGCGAAAGGAGGCGACGACCGGGGGGGTGCCGTCGCCTCCAATGTGTCCGCAACGCCGGGCTAGTTTGCGGAGCGGACGGACCGGGCGACCCGGAGCTCGGCGACTTCGATGCCGCCGACGAGGGCGTCGCGCTGGGCGCGTGCGTTCGCCATCACGTCGGCGCGGCACGCATTGACCTCGCCGGCCAGTTCGAGCTCGATGGTGAGCGCCGTGCCGCAGACCTGGCGCGCCGCGCGATCGATACGGCGGTCGAGCGCCGCGCGGCCTGCAGCGGAGGCGAGGTTGAGATCGGCATGCTGCACCGGCACGCCGGCTTCGGAAGCCAAAGCGGGGGCGACGGCAGTGAAAGTGGAAAGGCCGGCGGCTGCGACCGCGGCGGCGAGGATGAGCGGACGAACCTGCATCATTCTTCTCCTTCGTCTGGGCCGCGGCAGCGGCCTCGGGTTGATGCCGGCGGGTGTCGCCGACGGACCCTTTCTGCTCCTTCCGAGGCCGCCGTGCGCGCCGGCTTCGATGACGTCCCCAAAACGTTCGGCGAAGGAGCGGGGGGTTCGACGAACGGCGGCAAAGCATCGACGAATGCCGGTGCCGCGGATGAATCGCGGCCGTAACTTCGGCAACGGATTGCGGGCGGCGGCGTTGGTCTGCGGTCAGGAGAAGGAGATCACCCGATGCGCGGCAACAGCGGCGGCGGCAAAAGCAGCAACAACAATCACGATCCGACGCTTCGCGACCATGAACGCGAAAAGGGCGTGAGCGGCATGGCCATCAACAAGGAAAAAATGGTCGACGCGACGCCCAAGCGCGGCTCGACCCGAATGAAATCGCCCTAAGCGCAGACGCCCCCTCGCTTTCAGGTGGGCCGGGTCCCCAATTAACGGCCCTCGAAGCGGGGCTGCCGCTTCTGAAGGAAGGCCACGACGGCGGCCTTGAAGTCGTCCGTCCGCCCCGCAGCGCGCTGCGCGACCCGCTCGGCGGCGAGGGCGTCGCTCAGCGGCAATTGTTCCGCGTCGCGCGCGAGCTTGCGCACCAGCCCGAGCGCGACAGTCGGGCCCCGCGCGAGGTTCGTTGCGAGCGCCACCGCCTCCTCCATCAGCTCGCCGTCGTCGACGACGCGGCTGACGAGCCCCCAATCCATCGCCTTCTCGGCCGGGATGCGCTCGCCGAGCAGCATCATCTCCATCGCCCGCGCGCGGCCAGCGAGGCGGGGCAGCAGCCAGGTGGCGCCCGCGTCCGGGATGAGGCCGATATTGACGAAGGCCTGGAGAAAATAGGCCGAGCGCGCGGCGATCACGATGTCCGCGCAAAGGGCGAGCGAGCATCCCGCGCCCGCCGCCGCCCCGTTCACCGCCGCGACCACCGGGATGTCGAGCGCGAACAAGGCTTCGATCAGCGGATTGAAATGCTTCTCCAGCGCCTCGCCCGCATCCTCCGGCAGCCCGCCGCCCGCGAGGTCCGCCCCGCTCGAAAAGCCCCGCCCCTCCCCGGTCAGCAGCAGGCACCGCGCGCCCGATGCGCCGACCTGCTCCACCGCCGCGCGGAGCTCGTCCACCGTCTGTCCGCTCAGCGCATTCAATCGCTCGGGACGCGCGATGGTCACCGTCGCGAAGGAGGCAGGATGCTGCTCGACGCGGATATGTTCGAAGGTCATTCCGGCTGCTCCCTTGTCCGCGGCGCGGCTATCACGGCTTCTCTAGGTGCGGACTTGGTGATACTCAATCGGCAGCGTTTTTGGGGGGAGACGTCATGCCGACAGCCGCGCGGGCCCAACTCGATCCACGCTATCTGTGGATTGCCGCCGCGCCCGCGGCAATCTTCGCGACCAGCGCGGTGCTCGTTTCGAATCTGGCGGTGCCGGTCGATACCGAGCCCTTCATCGGCCGGTTCGATATCTATAACGCAGCCGCCTCCCGTATTGGCGTGCTTGCTGCGACGATGCTGCTCGTCGGCGCCTGCTTCGGTTCGATCGGCTACTTCATCTACCGCTGGCGGCTGCTCGACACCGCGTCGCGGCGGTGGACGCTGCTCGCATACGCGGCGCTCGCACTCGGGGCGTCGTCGATATATGGATTTGTCGGAAACCAGCACTCGGCGATGGATTATGCGGGGCCCTCCCTCGCCTGTCACGCCGCCACAGAGGGAGATGTGCGTCCCACGTTGCCGCAAGCGCGCGAGCCGGCCCGAATCCGACCAGTCCGCCCATGTGATAGCAGTCTCTTCACCAAGATGGATTGGCTAGCCTGGTTTCAGGAACTTGCGGTGGTGCTGGCTTTTTCCGCCCTGGTCTGCGGTGCCCTATCAACGTTGGCCGCCAGGAAACGAGACGACCCTTCACCCACCCGCATCGAAGGCGAGAACGGTTCGGCAAGCGAAGCGCTGGCCGATGCTGCCGCAGCGCAGGAGGAAGCGGATTTGCAGCATTGGGAGGAGCAATCGGAGGCGCTGAACGCGTTTCTCTATCTCGGTGCCCTGCTGCTCGCCACGGCTCTGCTGTTCATCAATGCCTTTCTACGCTGGCCGACCTTCGTGCTCGCGCCCAGTGCAAGCCTCGAAGGCTATCTGAGCGCGCTCGTTTCCTATTATGGCTTCACCTTCTCCGTCATGCTGGGGGCATTCTACATCCCGGCGGCGCTGGCGCTGTCGCGAAAGGTGCGCGCGCGCACGCCGGGCACCACCGATGGATCGAATGTTCCGGCCGCGTTCAAGGGGCCGCTTCAGGCCCTCAAGATCGTGCTGGCGATTTCTTCCAGCGCGATCGCCGGCGCCCTCCCCGATATTCTCGACAAGATCGTTTTGAACCAGCGGCGCTCCGGCGGCGGCTTCATTCAGCGCCGGGCGACCCGCCAGATGACGTTGCCGACGTCGTCGGCGACGAGCAAGGCGCCGTCGCGGGCGACCTCGACGCCGACGGGTCGGCCCATTGCCTCGCCCTCCCCGCTCAGGAAGCCGCTCAGGACATCCACAGGCATCCCCATCGGCCTCCCGCCGATAAACGGCACGAACACGACCTTGTAGCCGCTCCTCGGCCGCCGGTTCCACGAGCCGTGCTGCCCGATGAAGGCACCCGAGGCGAAGGCGGGGCCGAGCTGCGCGCCGTCGGCGAACGTCAGCCCGAGCGACGCGGTGTGGGCGCCGAGCGCATAATCCGGCCGAATCGCACGCGCCACCATGTCCGGCCGCTGCGGCCGGACGCGCGTGTCGACATGGTTGCCCCAATAGCTCCACGGCCAGCCGTAGAAGCCGCCGGGGCGGACGCTCGTCATGTAATCGGGCGGGATGTCGCCGCTCAGGCCGTCGCGCTCGTTGACGGCGGCCCAGAGCGCGCCCGTCTCCGGGTTCCAGTCAAGGCCGACCGGGTTGCGCAGGCCCGAGGCATAGACCCGTGTCGCGCCCGTTGCCGCGTCGATCTCGAGGATCGCGGCGCGGTTCCTTTCCTCTGCCATGCCGTGCTCGGCGATGTTGCTGTTCGAGCCGACGCCGACATAGAGGCGCCGCCCGTCGGCGCTGGCGACCAGGCTCTTGGTCCAATGGTGGTTGCGCCCCGCCGGCAGCCGCGCGACCAGCCGCGGCGGTGCCGCGATCCTCGTCTCGCCGGGGCGGTACGGAAAAGCGACGACGGCATCGGCATTGGCGACGAAGAGCGTCTCGCCGACCAGCGCCATTCCGAAGGGCGAATGAAGGCTGGTGAGGAACGGCGTGCGAAGCTCCGCCACCCCGTCTGCGTCCGAGTCGCGCAGCAGGCTGATCCGGTCGGCGCTCGGCACGCCGGCACCGGCGGCCGACATGACCCGCCGCTCCACCCAGCCCTTGACGCCGCCGCCCTCCCCCTCCGGAGGCGCCGGCTTGTTGCTTTCCGCGACCAGCACGTCGCCGTTCGGGAGCGCCAGGAGCCAGCGGGGATGGTCGAGCCCCGCCGCGAATGCATTCACGGCAAGCCCCGCCGCGGCCGTCGGTGTGCGCCCCTCCGGCCACGACGCGGCGGGCGCTATGTTGATCGTCGGGAGCCCGTCGGCAGGCGCGGGCAGCGCCGGGTTCGCACCGGTGCCGGCGGCGACCGGCCCGGCATCGCTGCCGCCGCGGCCGGTGGCGACATAGGCGACCACCGCGCCGACGACCAGCAGTGCCGCCCCGATCAGCACGGCCGCGACAATCGCTGCCTTCCTGAGCCCGCGGCGCATCGGCCCTCCTATCCGGCCTCGACCGCCTCCGGCGGTGCGTGGAGCCGCATCCGGTTCACGCGGCGGGCATCGCCTTCGGTGATTTCGAGCCGCCAGCCCGACGGATGTTCGACGATCTCGCCCTGTTGCGGCACGTGGCCGGCAAGGACGAGGGCCAAGCCGCCCAGCGTGTCGACATCTTCCTCGACCATGGCGAGGCGTGCGTCGATCGTCTCGGCGACATCCTCGAGCTCGGCGCGGGCGTCCGCGTCCCACATGCCGTCCTCCAGCGGGATCAGCATGCCTTCCGGCTCCTCGTCATGCTCGTCCTCGATGTCGCCGACGATCTCCTCGACGACGTCCTCGATGGTGACGAGGCCTTCGGTCCCGCCGAACTCGTCGACGACGATGGCGAGGTGGACCCGGTCCGCCCGCATCCGGGCAAGGAGATCGAGGACACCCATCGATTCGGGGACGTAGAGCGGCGTGCGGTAGAGGCCGGTCAGATCCTCCGGCGGCTCCTCGCCCGAGACGCGAAGCGCGAACACGTCCTTCATGTGGAACATGCCGACGACCTTATCGAGGCTGTCCTCGTAGACGGGGAGGCGGCTGTGCCCGGCGTCCGCGAAGGCGGCGACCAGCTCGTCGAAGGTGATGGTGGAGGGGACCGCCACGATGTCGCCGCGCGGCACGGCGAGGTCGTCGGCGGTGCGCTCGCCGAAATGCAGCAGGTTCTTGAGCATCTGCCGCTCGACATGGCTCAAGTCGCCGACCGCGGGCGCTTCGCCCTCGTGGCTTTCGATCACCTCCTCGAGCTGGTCGCGGAGCGTCGTCTCGCCGTCGTCGCCGAACAGGAAGGTCCGAAGACCCTTCCAGAAAGTGCCCCCGGCGGGGGCGGTGCTACTCGAATCGTCAGCCATCTATTCAGGTTTGAACCTCTGTGACTTGATAGGGATCGGAAATGCCGATGGCGGCAAGGGCGCGCCGTTCGGTCTCTTCCATGGCTTCGGCATCCTCGTCCCCCGTCTCGTGATCATAGCCGAGAAGATGGAGCATGCCATGGACGATGAGATGGGCGGCGTGGGTTTCCACTGAAACGCCCTTCTCGGACGCCTCGCGCGCGCAGACGCCGTGGGCGAGGATGACATCGCCGAGCAGGGCTTCGCCGGGGCCGGAGCTTCGGAAGGTCTCAAGAAAGTCACGCTCGATCATGGGGAAGGAGAGAACGTTGGTAGCCTTGTCCTTGGCGCGCCAGGCGGCGTTCAGAGCGCGCACGTCTTCGTCGGAGGAGAAGCGGACGGAGACTTCGAAGTCGCATTCGCTGGTGCCGAGCCAGGAGAAGTTGCTTTCAGCGACGGCGGCCTGAACGGCACGCTCGGCGAGGCCGGCCCAGTCGCTGCGACTGTCCCACTCCTCGGAAGTATCCGCCTCCACGAGGATCACCTGAGCAAGCCTCGTTCGTCCCGAGCGTAGTCGAGGGGCGCAAGCTCAGAGTCCGTGCAGTCGCCCCTCGACTTCGCTCGGGACGAACGGAGGTTTGTGCTCTTCCGTGAGGGGGCAGCGTCCATCACTCGCTTACCGCGGCGCACTGTCCGGGCCTTCATAGGCTTCGACGATCCGGCCGACGAGCGGGTGGCGCACCACGTCGGCGGCGCCGAAGCGGATGGTGGCGATCTTCTGGACGCCTTCCAGGCGCCCCACCGCATCGGCGAGGCCGGACATGCCGGGGTTCGGCAGATCGATCTGCAGCGGATCGCCGCAGACGACCATGCGGCTCCTCATGCCGAAGCGGGTGAGGAACATCTTCATCTGCTGCGGCGTGGTGTTCTGCGCCTCGTCGAGGATGATGAAGGCGTCGGAGAGCGTGCGGCCGCGCATGAAGGCGATGGGCGCGATCTCGATCTCGCCGGACGCGATCCGCCGCTCGACCTGCTCGGTCGGCAGCATGTCGTAGAGGGCATCGTAGAGCGGGCGCAGATAGGGATCGACCTTCTCCTTCATGTCGCCCGGAAGAAAGCCGAGTCGCTCGCCCGCCTCGACGGCCGGGCGCGACAGGATCAGCCGGTCGACCGAGCCGCCGATGAGCTGCTGAACCGCCTGCGCGACGGCGAGATAGGTCTTGCCCGTGCCCGCCGGGCCGAGGGCGAAGATGAGGTCGTCGCGGGCGAGCGCTTCCATGTAGACGCCCTGGGTGCGCGTCCGCGGCACGATCGTCTTCTTGCGCGTGCGGATCATCACCTTGGGCGGCTCGGACACGTCGCTGGTGATGATGCCGTCGAGCGTCGGCTGGCCGGCCATGGCGATGACCGCGCCGACCGTCTCGGCGTCGATGTCCTGGCCCTCGTCGAGCCGGTTGTAGAGGCCCTGGAGCACGTCGCGGGCGCGGGCCGCATCTTCGGGCTCGCCCTCGATCTGCACCTTGGTGCCGCGCGCGGCGATGTAGACGCCGAGCTTGTCCTCGATAGCGACGAGGTTGCGGTCGAACTCGCCGAACAAAGGCCCCATCAGATGCGGCTGCTCGAACTGGAGTTCGAGGCGGGCGCGGGGGCTCCCGGCGGTCTCGGCGGCTGGCTTACGGCTCATGGGCGCTTTCATAGATGCGAGTCACAACCCGTAAGTGGCCTCCCACGCTCCCAAATTCCAGCACGATTGCGAAAAGGGTGCAGCGAAGCAATTTATGCAGCGGCGGCCGCGGTCTCGATCGAGGCCTTGCGGACGGCGGAAATCTCGACGCCGCCGAGGCTGTTCGGGCCGGCGGAGACGATCTCGACCTCGACGATGTCGCCAATGGCGGCCCCCGTTTCGAGGTGGACGGACTGGAGCCAGGGGGACTTGCCGATGCGCTGGCCCGGCTTCTTGCCGCTGCGCTCGAGGAGGAGGGACGTGCGCCTGCCCACGGTCTCGCGGTTGAAGGCGAGCTGCTGCTCGTTGATCAGGGCCTGGAGGCGCTGGAGGCGCTCGTCCCTCACGGCCTGGGGCACTTGGTCGCTCATGTCGGCAGCCGGCGTGCCCGGACGCGGCGAATAGGCGAATGTATAAGCCTGGGCGTAGCGCACCGCTTCGACGAGGCGCAAAGTCTCCTCGAACTCGGCGTCGGTTTCGCCGGGGAAGCCGACGATGAAGTCGCCGGACAGCGCGATGTCGGGCCGCGCGGCGCGGACGCGGTCGAGGATTGCGAGGTAGCTCGACGTCGTGTGGCTGCGGTTCATGGCTTTCAGGACCCGGTCGCTTCCCGACTGCACGGGGAGGTGCAGATAGGGCATGAGCTTTTCGACTTCGGCGTGGGCGCGGATCAGGCGCTCGGTCATGTCGTTGGGGTGGCTGGTCGTGTAGCGGATGCGCGCGAGGCCCGGCAGTTCGGCGAGGGCGGCGATCAGCGCGTCGAGGCCCCTGCCCTCTTCCTCCCACGCATTGACGTTCTGGCCGAGGAGCGTGATCTCCTTCGCGCCCATTTCGACCAGAGCGTTCGCCTCCTCGACGATCGCATCCCAGCTTCGCGAGACTTCGGCGCCGCGCGTGTAGGGCACGACGCAATAGGTGCAGAATTTGTCGCAGCCTTCCTGGACGGTGAGGAATGCGCTCGGCCCCTGCCGCCGGCGCGCCGGAAGCGCGCCGAACTTGGAGACGAGCGGCATGTCGGTATCGAGCGCGCGCGCGCCGCCCTTCGCCTTTGCGACCAGTTCCGGCAGGCGGTGATAGGCCTGGGGGCCGACGACGACGTCGACGCCGGGGGCGCGGCGAGGGATTTCCTCGCCCTCGGCCTGGGCGACGCAGCCGGCGACGGCGATCATCGGCGCGGCTTCGTCCGGCGCGCGCTTCATCAGCCGGCCGATGTCGGAATAGACCTTTTCGGCCGCCTTTTCGCGGATGTGGCAGGTGTTGAGCACGACGAGGTCGGCCGCGCCCGCGTCGGTGGCGGCGGTCATGCCTTCCGCTTCGAGCAGCTCGGCCATGCGCGCGCCGTCATAGACGTTCATCTGGCAGCCGAAGCTCTTGACGTGGAAGGTCTTGGGATCGCTGATCTTCATCGCCGCCCCTATAGAGGCGCGGCGCCTTCGGAGGAAGCGCCAAGCGCCGCCTCGACCTCCGCCTGCGCCGCCGATGCCAGCGCCTTGCGGTCGCCCGCCGCGGCGGGGTCAACGGGTTCGAGGAAGCTCACCACCACCGGAATGGTGCCGCGGCGCGAGAGGACGCGCTTCGCATTGGTTCCTGCGGGCTCCTCGCCGAGCCAGGCGATGTCGCCCACCGCCGCGCGGTAGTAGATCGCCACCGGCTGGACGAGGATGCCGGGGAGCGGCGGAAACAGCGAGGCGAGGAGGCTGGCGCGAAATGGAAGCACCGCATGGCCGCCCTCCGTCGTCCCTTCCGGAAAGAGCGCCACGGGCCGGCCGGTCGTGAGCGCGGTGCGCAGCGCATCGGCCTGGCCGCGCACGTTCTTGCGGTCGCTCCGCTCCACATAGACGGTGTCGTTGAGCCCCGCGAGCCAGCCGACCACCGGCCACCGCCTGATCTCAGCCTTGGCGACAAAGGCGGCTCCGCTCGCGCCGGCGAGGATCATGATGTCGAGCCAGCTCACGTGGTTTGCCAGGAACAAGACGTTGCGGGTGAGCGGCGTGCCGCGGATCGTGACGCGCATGCCTGCCGCGGTGCCGACCCATTTCAAGAAGGCGCGCGGCCATGGCGAGGGGGCCCGGAACAGGCGCCAGAGATAATGGAGCGGCAAGAAGACGAGGAGGCTCCCCGCGATCGCGAGGACGCGCAAGGCGAAGCGGATGCGGCTCAGCGGTTCAGCTCTTCCGGCCAAGGGCGACGCCGTAGAGCTCCATCCGATGATCGACGAGGCGGAAGCCGAGCTTTTCGGCGATCTTGCGCTGGAGAGCTTCCAGTTCGTCGTCCACGAACTCGATGACTCGGCCCGTTTCGACATCGATCAGGTGATCGTGATGCGCTTCGGCCGCCGCTTCGTAGCGGGCGCGGCCGTCGCCGAAATCGTGGCGCTCGAGGATGCCCGCCTCCTCGAACAGGCGGACGGTGCGGTAGACGGTGGCGATCGAGATGCCGGGATCGATGGCGGAAGCGCGCGCATGCAGCGCTTCGACGTCAGGGTGGTCCTCGGCTTCCGAGAGAACGCGCGCGATGATGCGGCGCTGCTCGGTGATGCGAAGGCCCTTGTCCGCGCAGAGCGCTTCGATGTCGATCCGGCGAGACATGGTTGCGCCTTAACCCGGAAAGGGGCGCGCTCCAAGAGCGCCGATGCCCAGCGCGCCGTTATCGGGCGCACGGATGCCCGGCGCGCGAGTACGGCAACGCCGCCCCGCGCCTTTCGGGCGGGGCGGCGCGCTTGGGGGACCGGGGTGCCGGGCCCCCTGAGCCGTTTACTTCTTCGCCGGGCCGCGGCGGCGCTTGGTGCCGAGGCCGATCTTCTTGGCGAGGGTGCGGCGCTGCTCCGCATAATTGGGCGCAACCATCGGATAGTCCGGGCCGAGGCCCCACTTCTGCCGATACTGGTCAGGCGTCATCTGGTGATCGGTCATCAGGTGGCGCTTCAGCATCTTCATCTTGAGGCCGTCCTCAAGGCATACGACGTAATCGGGCTTGATCGAGCTGCGCACCGAGACGGCGGGCTCCTGCTTCGCCACCGGTTCTTCCTGGACCTGGCCCAGACCGGCCAAGGCATTGTGGACGTTGTGGATCAGCGTCGCCAGATCGTTCACCGCCACGCTGTTATTGCTCACATGAGCCGAGACGATGTCCGCCGTAAGGGCGACGAGTGCCTCGGCCGCATTTTCCTGATTGTCCATGTCCGCTCCGCCAAAATGATAAGTGCAAGGGGTTCACCCTACCGTTTCCGACAGGTCGATCCAAACTAGGTCCATTTCGGTGTGATTGGCAAGCGACAAACCGCCAGCGGCGCATACCAAAGCGCCTAATTGGCGACGTCGAGGGCCAATGTCAGGGCGTCGTAAATCTGCCCGTCGCGCCCGCTATAGTAGTTGCGGCGCCGACCGACCTGAGTAAAGCCGCTGCGGCCGTACAGCTTAACGGCATGATTTCCCTCCCGAACTTCGAGATGGAGACGCTGCGCGCCGCGCGAAACGGCACGCGTCACGAATGCGTCGAGAAGCCGTTGCCCGACGCCGCGGCGCTGATCCTCGGCCTTGACCGCAAGCAGAAGTAATTCGGCCTCACGGGCGACGACGCGCGCCATTGCGAACCCGACCGCGCGCCCGTCCAGCCGCGCGATGGTCAGCCACACGCCCGGCATCGGCAGCAGGCCGACGCATTGCGGCGCCGTCCATGCTTCGCCGTAGCAGGGATCGAAGCTCCGGTTCATCACCGACATGACCTCGTCAATGTCGGCGATGCCGCCGTCTTCCACGATGACTTCGCCGTCAGTCATGGCTGCGGCTTCGCATCCGGCGCGCGGCCGTAAATCGGGCGAGGCGGGAGGGCGCGCAAGTCGTGCGGAAGCAGCCGTGCATCGGCGGCGCGCGGCAGGGCGTCTCGCCACTCGCCGTGCCCGCGCAGCAACGCGACCGCTTCGGCGCCGGATCCGGCGACGAGCGGCGCCGCCGCGGCCTCGGCGGCTGCATCGGGCGCGAGCGATCGAAGCGCGTCGAGGGGCGCGAGCGGGTCACCGCCGAAGCTTTGCACGAAAAGCTCGCCATGTCCTCCCTGGAGCGCGACGGTGACGTGGCCGGCGCCCGAGGCGGCGGCCACCGCGGCCATCGACGAATAACCCTGGACGGGAACGCCCCAGCCGATGGCCAGGCCGTGCGCCGCTGCGAGGCCGACTCGCACACCTGTGAAGCTCCCCGGGCCGCAATCGACGAGGATCGCGTCGGGGGTTCGGTCGCCGAGCAAGTCCGCGATCATTGGGAGAAGCCGCTCGGCATGGCCGCGGCCGACGACTTCGTGGCGTTCGTCGATTATGTCGCCGCCAACCGCCCCGAACTCGATCAGCGCCGCCGAGCAGGCCGCCGTGGCGCTGTCGATTACCAGGATCATCGTCTCACCCGCCGTTCGCCCTGAGCTTGTCGAAGGGCTGCCCTTCTCACTGCGGCAGCAGAAAGGACTGGGCTTCGACAATCTCAGCCCGGACGGGATCGAATTGCCGGAGCCTCATCAAACCGCTTCGACCGCCTCGACTTCCGGAACGTAATGCTTGAGCAGGCCTTCGATGCCGTTCTTGAGGGTCATCGTCGAGGATGGACAGCCGGCGCAGGCGCCGTGAAGGGCGAGGTAGACGGTGCCCGCCGAAAAGCCGCGATAGACGATGTCGCCGCCGTCCTGCGCGACGGCCGGGCGGACCCTCGTCTCGATCAGCTCGCGGATCTGGGCGACGATCTCGGCGTCGGCGGGATCTTCGGCGATCGCGCTGGCCGGATCGATGTGGATGCCGGCCGCGGTGCCCGGATTGAAGAGGGGAGCGCCGCTCGAGAAATGATCGAGCAGGACCGAGAGGACCTCCGGCTTGAGCTGGCGCCAGTCGACGCCGGGTGCCGCGGTCACCGAGATGAAGTCGCGCCCGAAGAAGACGCCTTCGACGTCGCCCGTCGAGAAGATCGCCGAGGCGAGCGGCGAAGCGTCCGCATCCTCGGGCGTGGCGAAATCGCGCGTTCCCGCTTCCATCACGGGCTGGCCCGGCAGGAATTTCAGAGTGGATGGATTGGGCGTCGTTTCGGTCTGGATCAGCATGAACGGCATTTGGGCCGTAGACAGGCGCCGATCAAGTGTGGATCGTCACGGGAACGGGCGCCGCCCCCAAGCGCCTCCGAGACAAGGATTTTTGCAATGAGCCTTCTCGCCCTGATCGCCGCTGCCGCCCTGCAGGCGCAGGCGCAGGCGCCCGGCGGGGAGCCCCCGCCCGCGCCGCTCGGCTTCGCGCCGTTCACGGTGGAGGTGAAGGTGGCCTTCGGACCGGGACCGGCGGTGCGCGACTGCGTCGTCACGCTGCACGGCACGCCGGACGCGCACTGGGTCGACAATGCCTGCCGGAACATCGGCAACGCCGCCTTTCTCGCCGCTCTCGGGGCGCCCGCCGATGCGAACGGCCGCGCGACCATCCTCCTTGCGATGGAGGCAGGCGGGCAGCGCGCGGGCCCGGCCGCCGCGCCGGAGGGCCGGCTGACGTTCAGGACGGAGGCGCGTTTCGCCGTCACCGCGGCGGGCGCGGTCGTCCGCTGCACGCCGGGCGAGACCGCAGGCGGCGGCGCCAGGCTCAATTTCTGCGCATCGGGCCTTCCGCGCGGCAATGCCTTCGTGCCCGCCGCCGGCGAACGGCAGGGACGGCTGACCCTCACCGCCTGGACCGTCACGGCGCCCGGCCGCGACGAGGCGCCCTAGAAGAAATCGACCTTGTCGTAATGGGCGGGCGGGGCGATCACCTCCATCCGCTCCCCGAGCAGCGGGCGGAAGCTGGGGCGGGACTTCATGACGGCGTACCAGTCTACCGTCTGTTTGTGTCCGCGCCAGTCGAGGCCGCCGAGATAGTCGGCGACGGAGAGGTGGGCGGCGGCGGCGAGATCGGCGAGGCTCAGGACCGGGCCGGCGAGCCAGCGCCGGTGATCGAGCAGGTAATCGAGATAATCGAGATAGGAATTGGCGGTCTTCATCGCCTCGCGCAGGATCTTCGTGTCCGGCGGATCGCGCGAGACGAGGCGCTTCTTCATTCGTTCTTCCATCATCGGCCCGACCACCTCGGTATAGAGGCTGTCGTCGAGCCAGGCGACGAGGCGCCGGACTTCGGCGCGGTTCACCGCGGTCCCCGGGATCATCGGCGACTTCTGGATGGTCTCTTCGAAATATTCGCAGATGGCGCCGCTGTCGATCAGCACCGTCCCCTTCTGGTCCTCGACCAGAACCGGCGTCTGGCCGGCGGGGTTCATGTCGACGAACTCGTCGCGGCGCAGCCACGGCGACTCGCGCACGAGCTCGTGCGGCACGCCCTTCTCGCCGAGCATCAGCCGCACCTTGCGCGAAAAGGGGCAGAGGGGAAATTGGTAGAGCTGCCACATGGAACGAGGCTCTTAACGCCCTGGCGGCGAAGGTCCACCGCCAGCGCGCCGGAAAGGCACAGCTTTTTCGCGTTCGCGCCTCAGCGGCGGCCGCGGCGCTCCCGGCCCTGCTCGTAGCGCTCGCGCGACTCGTCGATCGAGCGCTCGACATTGCGCTCCACCTCGCCGAGCGCACGGCGGAGCGCCGGCGCGGCGATCGCGATCTGCTCCATCGCGCGGCCCATGTTGGCGCTGTTGCGGTGGATCGAATCGCGAAGCCGGTCCTCGAAATAGGGATCGTCGCGGCTCGCCACGTCGCCGACCCTCGCATCGCGCGGATAGAAGCGGCGGTCGCGACGGCCCTGCGGATCGGCGGCGTCGATCGCATCGACCAGTGGCCCGATCGGCATGTCGAGAACGGCGCCGAGCACGCGGTCCATCGCCTCTCCGATCGCTTCCACCTGCGAGGCGGGCGGGATGGCGCGGACGACATCATCTTCCGCTTCGGGCGTGAAGACCCGCTGCGCGCCCGCGGGGCCCGCCAGGGCGAGCGCGGCGACGCCGGCCAGGATCAAACGCATACAAGCCTCCTCATTTCGTGCGGCACGCACCCGAAAACGCCCGGGCGCGCGAGTCGTTGCCGTCTTTATAAGGGCTTAGGCTGAGCCGATCCTGAACGGCCGTTCACCTAATTGCGGGGCGACCGCGGCGCCGGCGGCGGCAGCGGAGCGGGTGCAGGCGGCGGCGCGGGCAGGTGCGCCGTCGCTTGCTGGACGCGCTGCGAGATCGCCGGGATCTGCATCGCGACGCGCGGGATCAGCATCACGATGCCGCGCGCGAGCTGCGGGTCCTCGATCGTCTTGTAGCTTTCGAGGGCGAGCCTGCGGCCGGCCGGCGTGGAGAAGAAGCGCGTCACCTCGTCGAGCTCGGCGGCCGTGAACTCACGCGCATAGGCGTCGGCGGTGAGGAGCTTCCAGCCCGGCTCCATCGCGGTCGTGATGCGCGCCATCTCCGATCCGAAGAAGCGCGACAGCACCGGCAGCCGCTGGCGCAGGTGCGGATCGAAGCCGGCGCCGATCTCGGCGAGCGTCGAATTCGGGTTGATGCCTGCGCTGGGCGGGACGGGCACCCCGAAATCGCCGACGCGAATGGCTATCAGCGTTTCGAGCACGGGCTGCATGTTCGGCGTGTGCCGGAAGAGATCGCTCGGCCAGAGCGCGTCGAGTGCGCGGCGGGCGGAGGCGAGCCGGACGGGATCCGCGGCGGGGCCGGGCCGGCCGGCCAGCGTGACGGGCGGCGGCGCCGGCGGCGTGCGCTGCGGGCCGGACTGGGCGCGCGGCGTCGGCACGCCCGGGATCGGCGGGAGATTGGCGGTGGCGGCGGCGTAGCGCTGCTCGGCACCGTGGAGCGCCACGCCGAGATGCGGCGCGAGCGCCTCCATCGAGCGCTGATATTCCGGATTCATGCCGATCGTCAGCGCGCCGGCGGCGAAGCGGCGGCCGGCCGGGCTGCTGTAGAAGGCTGCGCTTTCGTCGAGCTCCGCGGCGCCGAGGCTGCGCGCATAATAATCGGCCATGAGCGCGCGCAGGTTGGGATCGAGGTCGCGCAGGATGCGCATCGATTCCTCTTCCATCACGCGCAGCTCGATGCGGCTGCGTTCGGCATGGTGCGGGTCGCGGCGCGCCGCATCGGCATTGCCGCTCGTCTCGGCGGCGGCACCGCGCACGCCGGCGATGATCGCCTGCTCGAACAGCGACTGCGGCATTGCCGCGTCGACGAAGCGGCGGGCGGCGGCGAGTCGGGCGGGATCGGGCGCCGCGGCGGCGGCCGGCGCGGCCTGAGCCGGAGCGGACGCCGGAGCCGTCGTCGTCGTCGTCGTCTGGGCGGCGCCGACGGATGCCGTGGAAGCCAGCAATGCGGCCGCGATCAACTTGCGAATCATGATGTTGTCACCCCCTGTAGGTTGCTCCCAGACTGCCCGAAGGCGCGGCCGTGTCAATCGCCGATCCGTGTCAGCCGCGCCGCAAGGGGAAGCAGGAAAGGCATTGCCGCCACCAGCCCGAGCAGCGTCCGGCGGCGCCCCGGCCGTTCGGCCGCGTGGCGGAGCGCTTCGGCGGCGCCGACCGGCCGCCGCGCTTTTGCTGAAAAGGCGCGCTGCCACGCCTCCGCGCCTTCCGGGCCGCCGCGGCGCCAGGCCTCCCCCGCTCCGAGCCCGCTGGCCAGGGCGATGGCGACGCCGTCTCCGGCGATGGACGCGATCACCGCCGCCTGGTCGCCGACGCGGAACAGGCCTGCGACGCCGCCGCCCGCGCGCCAGCCGTAAGGCACGCCGGCAATCGCGTCCCACCCGCGTGCGGCGCCGCCGAGCCGCTCGGCGAGGATCGGCGCGTCGCACAGGATTTCCGCCAGGAGCGCGTCGGGTCCACCGGACGCGGCGAGCCGGGCGCGGGAGACGGACAGGCAGAAATTGGCCGAGCCGTCCGCCTGGAGGAGGAGGCCGGCATAGCCGTCGTCGAACAGGTGAAGCTCGATCGTCCCGGCGAGCGCGGCCTCCAGGGCGGCCGAGGGTGGGAGCGCCGTCCGCAGCCCCGCCGCGAGCGGCTCGCGGCGGCCTTCGAGCGCACGGGCGAGACCGCGCAGCTCGTGCTTCCCGGTCGCGAGGAACAGGGCTTCGGCCTCGATCTCCTCGCCGTCGTCGAGCCGCACGCGCCGCGGCCCCTCCGCCGCCCGGACCGTCCGGCCGCGCGAGACGATGGCGCCCGCCTCCGCCGCCGCGGCGAGCAAAGCCTCGTCTAGAATGCGGCGCGACAGGCCTGCCGCCGCTTTCGGAAGCTCGGCCTCGACGATGCGGCGGCCGGAGACGAGGCGCACCCGGCCGATCGGCCGCGCCCCGAGCAGGCCTACATCCACGCCGAGCCGCTTCAGCGCGCCGAGCGCGTCCCATCCGAGAAAGCCGCCGCAGACCACGTCGCGCGGGCCCGCCGAGCGCTCGATCAGCTCCGGCGCCCCGCCGCCGCGGGCAAGCGCGATCGCCGCCGCCGCGCCCGCCGGCCCGCCGCCGACGATCAGCGCGCGCGTTCGACGCACAGCCGCAGCGGAAAGCGCCGGACCACCCGCGGCCCGGAGGGATCGATGCCAGACCCGGCGATGAGACGCTCCCACTCCGCCTTGCGGAAGCCGCGCTGCACCGAAAGGCAGCCGTCGTGCCGCACCATGGCGTGCCAGCGCATCGCCCGGGCGAGCGGGGGGAAGCCGAGAAAGGCGAGCCAGTGGCGGTGGATGTCGTTCACGTACCAGCCGATCCGCGCCTCGGCCTCCATGAAGCGGAAGAAGGCGTGGATCTGCACGTCGCTCATGTGGTGGGTGACCGAGCTCGAAATCACATAGTCCCAGCCTTCGCCGGCCGTGTCGGCATAGTCGCCGGTGCGATAGTCGATGGGCATGTCGCCCGGTGTGGCGGCCTTGGCGGCGGGGAGACTGCGGGCGTTGAGGTCGACTCCGACCAGCGCCGCCTCGATGCCGCGCCGCGCCGCCCAGCGGGCGATCGCGCGGAGCATGTCGCCCTGGCCGTAGCCGACGTCGAGGAGGCGGAAGCGCTTCCGCGCCCCGAGCGTCCGCCGGATGAAGGCGATGGTCGGCCGCGAGACCATCAGCAGCGCGTTCACCTTGGAGAGATCGCCGATCACCGCCGCATAGGTGGCGGGATCGAGCGACGGATCGTCCATCTGCTCCTCGTCGCGGGAGCGGACGGCGAGGCGCCTCATCCCGCCGCCCTCGAAAATCGGAAGCCTTCCGCGGCCAGCCCCGGCCCGAATGCGAGCGCAAGGCCCTTCTCCACGTCGCCGCGCTCCAGCAAGTCGGCGAGCACGAACATCAGCGTGGAGGAGGACATGTTGCCGTAGCGGGCGAGCACGTCGCGCGCCTCCGCCAGCGCCTCTGGCGCGAGGCTCATCCCCTTCTCGACGGCGTCGACAATCGAGCGGCCGCCGGCATGGACGGCCCATCCGTCGATCTCGCCGCTCGTCCACGGCCCGAGCATCCGCGCGCGCACCGCGTCGTCCTGGAGGGCGGCGCCGATCCGCCCGGGCACCGCGCCCGACAGGTGCATCGCAAAGCCGGTGTCGCCGATCGTCCAGGTGATGAGCTCGGCGCTCTTCTCCAGCGAAAGCGCGAAGCTTCCCTCGATCGCGAAGCCTTGAGGCGCCCGGGACAGCAGGGCCGCCGCCGCGCCGTCGCTGAACTGCAGCATGGCGAGGAGCGGCTCGACCTCGCTCGTCTCCTGGAGGTGGAGCGAACTCAGCTCCACCGTCACCGCCAGCACCCGCGCCGCCGGCTCGGCGCGCACGATGTGGTTCGCGACCCTGAGCGCCGACACGGCGGCATAGCAGCCCATGAAGCCGACCAGCGTCCGCTCGACCTCGTGGAGCCCCAGCGCCTCCGCGATGATCTGGTCGATGCCGGGCGCGGTGAAACCGGTGCAGCTCGCGACCACGAGGTGGGTGACGCCGTCCAGCGAGACCTGCTCCCCGAGCCGCGCAATCGCTTCGAGCGCGAGCCGGGGCGCCTCGGCGGCATAGACTTCCATCCGCCGCGAGGTGGGCGGCGCGGCGTCCGCATAGAAGCCGCCCGCGTCCACCGGCGAGCCGCCGCCCTCGCCCTCCGGCAGCACCGACCAGCGATGCCCGATCCCGGAGCGCTCCGCCATGCGGCGGAACAGCGCGCGTTCGCGGACGCCTTCGATGCGGCGCTCCGCCCAGCCGATAAAGGCGCGGTGCACGTCGTGGGCGGGAACGGCGGTGCCGATCGCGTTGATGTAGGAGACGCTCAAACCTGCGGAGTTCCCAATGACATGGGGGACCCGCTACGCCCCGGGGCCGCCCCCGGCAACACCGGCTTTATGCTAGCGCGTCGCTCCGGCCACGGCTTCGTTCAGCGCCCGCGCGTCGTCCGCGCGCACGTTGTTGATGCGCAGGCTGAGGAGCTGCTGCGCGGTGAGGTTCGGGTAACCGGCCTCGGCCATCTCGCGCACATAAGCGGGCGTCACGCGGTGCATTGCGAAGGCGGTGAGCGTCTCGGCGGAGAGGTCGCGGTAGCCGAGCGCCGCGAGCTCGCGCGCCTGCTCGGGACGCACGCCGTGGATGCGCATGCCGACGAGGTCGTCGGGCGACATGCTCCGGAACGGCACCCCAAGCGCAGCCAGTTCGGAGATATAGGCCGGCGTCACGCCGTGGATGCGGAAGGCGACGAGGTTGTCGAGGCTGCCGACGCGGTAGCCCGCCGCATCGAGGCCGCGCAGATAATCCACGTCGGCGCCGTGGATGCCGAGCGCCACGAGATCGGAAAGGCCGGGGGTCGGATAGCCCTGCCGGCTCAGCTCGTCGAGGAGCGGCCGTCCGACACCGGCGACGGCGAGGTGGAAAAGCTGCTCCGGCTCCGCCCGCCCGATCCCGCGCCGGGCGAGATCGGCGGCGAAGGCCTCGTCAGGCGCGAAACGGCAGGTGCCCGCCGCTCGCCTTTCGCCCTGCGCGGTGCCGGAGCAGTCGATCGTCCCGGCTTCGCGGGCCAGGCGGAAGACCACCGGGGCGCCGGCCGAGGCAAGGCCGGCGGCGCTCAGCCCCTCGAGGTCCGCGAGCGCCATCGTGCGGCCGTGGTTGTTCCGGCGGATGCCTTCGCCGTAGCGCAGTGAAAGGTTGATCCGCCCGCTCCCCGCGGGGCCGGAGGGCGAAAGCGCGAAGCCGAGCTGCCGGTCCCAGGCGGGACTTTGCTCAGCCGGCGCCGCGCCGGCATCGCCTGCGGCCGGCGCGGCGAGGATAAGGGCGGCACCCAGGATCAAGGTCTTGGCGATCATCATCGTCCCCTTTGCAGCGTGGCGGGCACAGGCGGCCGGGATCACTCCTCCCAGTCGCCGCCCTGGATGGCGCGGGCGACCAGCTCGTCGGGCGAGACCCGGCGGCCGCGCACTTCGGCGGCGCGGCGCGCGTCGCGGGCCGAGACGCCGTGGATGCGCATCGCGACCAGCGACTCGGCGCTGAGGTTGGGATAGCCCGCCGCCGCCATCTCGCGCACGAAGTCGGGCGAGACTCCGTGGACGCGCATCGCGACGAGCTGCTCGACCGGCAGGCGGCGAAGCGCCGCATTCGCTTCGGCCAGCGCCCGCACATAGTCCGCATTCACGCCGACCATGCGCGCGGCGACGAGCTGGTCGACGTCGATCCGAGCGGTCGCCGTGGCGCGCACCGCGGCCTGTACCGCGCGGTTGATCGCTTCAGGCGACGGCGGCGCGACATGGACGCGGCCCCTCGGCGGCACCGGCGGCGTCGGCCATGGGCGAGCGCCGTGGGGCGGCTCGGGCGGCATGGGCGCGTCCGAATGCGGATGAGTCATGGCAAGGGCGGCGGCCGGCGGCAGCGGCGCATTGGGCACCGCGGGAGAGATGGCGACGCCGTTGACCACGATCGGCGGTGCGTCGGGCGCAAGCGGCGCCTCGGCCGAAGGCGGCGCGAGCGGCGCCGGCGGAGCGAGCGGGCTCGCCGGCCGCGCCGGTGCGGCGGCGGCGATCGTACGCGCTTCGGCTACGGCGGGAATGAGCTGCAGCACGCCGAGGGTGACGGCGAATACCGCGCAGCCCGCGATGGCGGCGAGCGTCCAGGCCGATCCGCTCGGCGTCGCGCGGCGGCGCGCGTCGAGGATCGCCTTCACCCGGCGGCTGAGCGCGCGCGCCGAGGGTGCGATCGAATTGGCAGGAACGAGGCCGCCGGCGTTGAACTGCGCCCAGTGCACCAATGTCTGCGCATAGCGGGCGGGCTCGACCCAGAGCGCCGCTTCGATGTCCGCGGCTTCTTCCGCCTGCTGGACGACTTCGCGCTCCAGCACCCAGACGAGCGGGTTGAACCAGAAGAGGGCGGCGGCGATGCGCGTCAGCATCAGCACCAGCCAGTCGCGGCGCACGACATGGGCGATCTCGTGGGCGAGGATCGCGTCCGCATCCTCGGGCGTGTCGAGCGTGTCGCGGTCGATCAGGATGACGGGGCTGAGGAGGCCCCAGCTCATCGGCGAGGGCGCTTCGTCGGAGACGAGGAGGCGCAGCCGCTGCGGCGCGGCGGCGGACCAGCGGGCGCGCTCGAAAGCTTGCGTCCAGGCTGTGCAGTGGACGTCGCGCGCGCTTTTCGTCCAGCGGCCGAGCGTCCAGAGGCCGGCCCCGAGCCGCGCGCCGAGCATGGCGACGCCGCCGAGATAGAGGATGAGGAAGAGGATGGTGGGATCGTCCCAGATGCTCGGCCCGGCCGGCGCCGCGGCGAGGAACGGCGCTTCGCCCGTCGCCTCCGGCGCGGCATAAGGCGTGGCGGCTGCGGCCAGGTCAGGCGCCGCGGCGATCTCCTCGGCGGCCCAGGCCTCGATCTCGAGCTTCGGCAGCGCGAGCGAGAAGAGCGGCAGGAGCAGGAGGAGCGCGACCGAAACGCGCAGCACGGCGGCGCGGTCGGCGGCGGCGCGGGAGCGCAGGACCGCGACCAGGCCGAGCGCGACTCCGGCGATCAGCGCCGACTTCCAGGCCATTTCGATCATGAATGCGAGGCTCATGACTGACGCTCCTTGGCTTCGTCGATGGCGCGCTGCAGCGCGTCCAGCTCTTCGGGCTCGAGGCTCTTGGTGAGGCCGAGGAGCGCCGTCGCCGCGCTCGCCGCCGAACCGTCGAAGAAGGTCTTCACCATCTGCTTGAGCGCCGAGTCGCGCACCTTGGCGCGCTGCGGGACGCTGCGGTAGACGTAGCTCTGCTCGTGGGTGCGGTGCGCGACGGCGCCCTTCGCTTCGAGCCGGCCGAGAAGGGTGCGAACCGCGGAATAGCTCGGAGGATCGATCATCCGCTCGCGCACTTCGCCGGCGGTCGCCTCGCCGGCGCTCACCAGGATTTCGAAGATTTCCCGCTCGCGGCGCGGCAACGACTCGATCACGCTCATTCTCCTGCTACACATGTAGCATGCCACAAAGGTGGCAGAGCGCAAGCCCCTTCGTCGCGCCCGGATCTCGTTTCGCCGCCGAACGCCTGAAGCCCGGCTGAACGACGTAGCCTTATTGCGGGAGCGTCCAAATCACCGCTTCGACCGAGGAGGCCGCCGTCGGCCGCCCTCCGGCATCGAGGGCAGGTGCGTAACGGCCGCGCAGGACGAAGAGTCGGCAGCTCGTCGCGTCGAGATCGGCGTCGCCGCTCGACACCGCGACAGCGCATTCACTGACCCGGCCGTCCGCATTGACGGTCAGGCGCACGACGACCTCGCCGGAGCTCGATCGCCGCAGAGCGGCGGGAGGATAGTCCTCCGAGTTGATCCAGCTTACATCCGGGCCGGCTCGCTCCGGCTTTCGTTGCAGGGCAGCGCGCGCGGCGCTGTCGACGCCCCATTCGGCGAGCGCGCTGTCGGCGCAGCGGCGCAGCGCAGCGATTGCAGCACCGGCTTGAGGGAGCGGCACGTCGGCCAGCGTCTCGCCCCGGTGCACCAGCTTCACCGCAGTGCTGCGCCCGAGGCGATCGAGCAACGCCGACTCTATGCGGAGGGAAATCCGCGGCGTTCCGTCTCCAGGCGAGCGCCACCCGAACCGCACGTCGCTGCGCGTCCCGTCGCTGAAGACGAGCTCGGCCCGTGCGCCGCCGACGACGCCGGCCGGCGGCCGCCGGCCAGGGAAGATCAGCTCGACTTGCGAGCTTCCCGGCAGGAGCCGCAGCGCAAGAACGGGCGCCGTGTTCGCGGCCATCCTGGCAAGCGTGCAGCGCCGCTCGCCCCATTCGGCAACCCAGCGCAAGCCGGCCGGCGGCGGCGCCTGCGCCGCGGACGCGGATGCGGATGCCAGCGGAATGGCGGCGAAGATGAGCGGCAGGAGCGCCGCCGCTGCTTTTCTGACGATCATGAGCGCAGACTGCACCGCGGGCGGTGCAGGCGCAACGTTTGCGGATGCGCGCGGCGCTACCGCCGCGGCTTCCTGAAGCGGTAGACGAAGCGGTCGGTGCGGCCGCGGATGGCGGCGTCGAAGACGTTGACGGCGTAATTGTCCTCGGCATTGCGCAGCATGTCGGACTGCGCCTCGAGGACGAAGCCCGCGCGCTCGAAATCGGCGCGCACCACGGCCGGGTCGATGCGGTGCACAGCCTCGACCACGGCGCGCGTATCGCCGCCCGGGGCGGCGACATGGTCGATCACGGCCACGATCCCGCCCGGCCTCGTCGCGTTCCAGATGGCGCGGACGACGTCGTCGGGGTCGTGGCGCGGCACGCCGAACTCGGCGCTCTCCCAGTAGGCGTCGTGGTAGACGAGGTGGAACATGACGAAGTCGAAGCTCTCCGCCGGAAAGGCGATGGCGGTCTGCGGCGTGCCGTAGAAAGCGGTGTTGGGATTGCGCGCGCGGACGTCGGCGAGCGCGGTGCGGATCTGCTCCCGGCGCATGAAGCTCGCGCCGTTCCAGCCGACGACCAGCCCCTCCGGCCCGACGGCGCGGGCCATGATGTCGGCATAATAGCCGCCGCCCGTGAAGTAATCGAGGACACGGTCGCCCCTGCGCAGACCCAGGAAGCGGAGCACCTCAGCGGGCCGCCGCACCGCGTCAAGAGCCGCGGAGGCCGCCGGGCGGCCCGGCGCGGTCACAGCGGTGCGGAGCTGCGCTTCGCTCAGCGCGCCCCTCTGCGCGGCGGCCGGCACCGCCATCGCGGCGGCGGCAAGCAGGATCATCGCGGCTTTCAACATGGCTTGTCCCTTTCCTTAAGCGGCCCGTGCCGGCGCGTTCGCCTGCGCCTGCGCGACGAGAAGTTTCGCCGCTTCATGCGCGGAAAGCGCCGCGCCTTCCTGCCAGAAGACGACGTAGCTCAGATGCTCGCCGGCGAAGAAGATCGGCCCTTCCGGGCGGAGCAGCTCCGTGTAGCGCTGCGGGCGCGGGTACGCGGCCCAATCGCCGTGAGTCGGCCCGACGCCCTCCGACCAGGGGGTGAGCGCCCACGCTACGGTGACCGGCTTCCCGAGCAGCCGTCCCTTGCCCGGATGCAGCCGCTCGACGACGCTGCGCGAGACGCGGAAGCGCTCCTCGTGGCTCATGGCGGTGAACTGGGCGGGATGGTTCTCGTCGGTCCATCCCGCGACATAAGCGGCGACGAGCACGCCCTTGTCCCCGTGCCAGCCGCCCGACGGATAGATGAGGTTTTCCGTCACCTGGTCGGTCCAGCCGAGGCCGCCGTAAATGCCTTCATTTTCCCAGAAGCGCGGCCCTTCGAAGGCGACCTTGACGCTGGGACCGTACTCGACGCCGCGGATCGCCGCGCGCTTTGCCGGCGAAAAGTCGTTCGCCACCCGGGCGAGGAGCGGCAGCGGCAGGGTGCAGACGCAATAATCCGCATCGAGCGCCTGACGGTCGTTCGCCGGACCGTGGACGATCCTGACGCCCCGCCCGCGCCGCCGGATCTCGGTCACTGGCCGGTTCAGCCTCACGTCGCGCTGCACCTGCTCGAACAGCGCGTGCGCAATGCGGTCCATGCCGCCGACCGGCTGGAACATCGGCGCCTGCTGGTCGAAGAATTCCTCGAAGACGAGCGGCAGCCCGGCGGCGCGGCTGGTGAAAATCTCCTCCAGCCGCAGCGGCGGCTTCGCCCGCCCGGTTTGCGCATAGCCGCCAGGCAGCTCGTCCCAGCCGGAGCGCCCCTGCGGCCGGTAATCGCCATTCTCGGCCAGCTCGCCGTAGAAGCGGAGGAACTGGCGAAGCTGGGTCTTCTCGGCGGCCGGCATCTCCCGGTCCAGCGCGCCCCGGTCGATCGCCTTGGCGAACAGCTCCATCAGCCGCCCCCGCAGATCGTTCGTCATCTGCCCGTTGGTGAAGACCCGCCCGCCCATGTCCCAGCGCGACGCCCGGTTGGCGTTCACCATCTCTTCGAGCGGAACGCCGAGCGATCTGGCATAGCCGAGCATGGTGTGGTGCGAGGCGGGAATGCGCGCCGCACCGGCGTTCAGATACTGACCTTCGGAAAAGGTGCAGACCTGATCCGGCCGGCCGGTCTGCACGACCCGGTCGCCGCCGCGGACGGTCCAGACGCGCCCCGCGACCCGGTCCCGCGCTTCCAGCACCGTCACGTCGAAGCCGGCGCGCTTCAGCTCATAGGCGGAGACGAGGCCCGCAATCCCGGCGCCGAGCACCGCGACCTTGCGCCCGCTCCCGGAGCGCGGAAGCTCGAACGGCTCGGCCGAAGCCGGCGGCGTGTTGAGGAGGCCCATCGCCTCCATGCCCAGATAAGCGGCTCCGACGCCGCCGACCGCCCCCAGCCGCTCCAGAAACCCCCGCCGCGTCAGTGCCATGTCATCCCCTCCCCTTGTGCGTGCCTCCCGCGCTCAGCGCGGCCGGGCCGCCGCCGTCGCTTCGATCTCCACCAGCCAGCCCGGATCGACGAGGCCGGACACCTGCATCGTCGAGCGCGCCGGCCGCATCGGCTGCGCGGCGGTTCCGAAGAATTCCCGATACGCCGTCATCATGCCGGCGAAATCCATCCGCTCCTGCCCCTGCGGCGCGACCAGGAAGACGCGCATCATGACGATGTCGCCGAGGCCCAGGCCGTGCTGCCGAAGCTCCCGCTCGATCTTCCGGAGCACGGAGCGTGTCTGCGCCGCCGTGTCGCCGAAGCGCTGCACGGAGCCGGCGGGCGCGTTCGAATCGACGGGATCGGGAACGGAACCGCTCACATAGACGAGCCGGCTCCCCGCCGGCACTTCGACGGAGGAGAGGATCGGCGATTGCGGCGCGCCCACGCGCCTGATCTCGCCCGCCGGCTCGGCCGTCGCCGCCGTACAGGCGCCGAGCCCCAGAAGAAGTGCGATCGAAGCCGAAACCCGCATCCTGCCCCCCATTGATGGCCCGAGCTTAACCCCGCAGGCCGCCGCCGTCATGCGCCTTCTGCCAACCCGCCCGCGGCTTCGACGAACGGCGCGCCGTCAGTCCGGATAGCGCGCCTTGACGGCGGCGGCGGACTGCCTGACGAGCTCCTCCAGCACCGTCTCGTCGACCTCAGCGAGGCTCTTCAGATAGAGGCAGGACTTGCCCGTCTTGTGCTTGCCGAGACGCGCCAGCAACGCGTCCTTGTCGGCCGCATCGGCCGGGAGATAGACGACCAGCTCCTTGGCACGCGGCGAAAAGCCGGCGAGCCCCGCTTCGCCTTCGCGCCCGCTGTCGTAGCGGTAGCGGTAGCGGCCGAAGCCGACGATGCTCGTCCCCCACATTCGCGCCGGCTCGCCCACCGCACGCTCCATCACGCCGATCAGCGACCGCGCGTCGGCGCGCTTCCTTTCGTCGGCGATCCCTTCGATGAAGGCGGACACATCCTGCGCCGTCTCCTGAGTCTTGTTCGCGGCCATGGCTCACCCCCGTCGGCGCTAGGCTAATCCGCCTCGCCCGTCGGCGTCCAGCCTTACGCCTTCCCACCTGCGCCGAGGCGCCTATGCTGGCCTGCGTGAAGAAAACCGTCCGCATCCTCGCCGTCGTCGCGGTCCTCCTCGTCCTGCTGCTGCTCGCGCTCCCCGATCTCTCCCCGCGCTTCATCTTCCGTCCTGAGCCGCTCGAAAGCGCCGACCCGCGGCGCTGGCAGGTGCCGGGTGAGGAAATCTCCATCGCGGCCGCCGACGGATCGCGCCTGTCCGGCTGGTGGGTGCCGCCGCCGCCCGGCGATGCGGCCCCGGTCCTGCTCCTCGTCCACGGCCGTTCGGGAAACGTCGCGACTCGCGCCGACATCGTCCGCCGCCTGGCCGCGGACGGCTTCGGCGTGCTCGCCTTCGACTATCGCGGCTACGGCGCCAGCACCGGCAGTCCCAGCGAGCAGGGCCTTGCCGAAGACGCGGTCGCCGCGCGCGCCTGGCTCGCCGGGCAGCGCATCCGCTCGCGCCGGATCGTGATCGTCGGCCAGTCGCTCGGCAACCCGGCTGCGGCAACTGCGGCAGGCGCGCGTCCCGCAGCCGGCCTCGTCCTCGTCTCGCCATTCACCAGCCTGCCCGACGCAGGCGCTGCGCGATTTCGTCCGCTGGGCTGGATACCCTGGCCGGTGAACCGCTTCGATGTGACCGCGCCCCTCGCCCGAGTGACGGTGCCGGTGCTCCTCGTCGTCGCGCGCGACGACGAGACGATCCCGCGGGCGAACGCCCTCGCCCTTCGCGCCGCCGTTCCGCGCGCGGGCTGGGTCGAGGTCGAAGGCGGCCATGACGGGCTGCTGCGCCGCGCCGTCGCATCGGGGCGCCTCCAGGCCTTCGTCCACACCGTCACGGCCCGCGCTCCGTAGCATTGCGTATACGCCCCGCGGCCGCCGCCGGGCAGAGAGGCGGCATGAACTGGAACACCGTCCGCCTCGAGCTCGGCCGCACCCGCGACTTTCCGCAAGGCTCGGCGAGCCGCGCCTACCTCCTCCGCCTGCCGCTCGATGAAAGCGGCGCCATCGATGAAGTCGCGATCCGCAGTGATCCCGGCCACGCCACCGTCCGCCGCTTCTGGCCGAACGAGCGCGACCGGAGCGGGCGCATCGTCGCGACTCCCGAAGGCTGGGCGGTGCGCTACGATCCCGGCGATGCGGAGGGCGACGCGGTCTATCGGCTGGAGACTGAGACGGTGCATCTGGGCGGCGAAATCCGGGTGATGGAGCCCGATGGGCACCTGCTCCCGTTCCGGGTCGCGAGCCTCGGGACGCCGCCGCAGGCCGGTGGACCTTCGCGCCGCCTTCGCTAAGAACGGGGCATGGCCGGCACGCCTCGACACGCGCCCGAAAACGAGGCGCATCTGCGCTCCATCCTCGCCACCGTGCCGGACGCGATGGTGGTGATCGATGCGCGCGGCCTGATCCTCTCGTTCAGCGCCGCGGCGGAGAAGATGTTCGGCTTCTTGGAAGCGGAGGTGCTGGGCGAGAACGTGTCGATGCTGATGCCGTCCCCCGATCGGGAGCGGCATGACGGATATCTCGATCATTATCGCGCCACCGGCGAGCGCAAGATCATTGGCGTCGGCCGAGTCACCACTGCCCGCCACCGCGACGGCTGGACCTTTCCGATCGAACTCGCCGTGGGCGAAGCCTGGATCGGCAAGAAGCGCATCTTCACCGGTTTCATCCGCGATCTGACCGAACGCCAGCAGGTCGAGCTGCGCCTCCAGGATCTCCAGTCGGAGCTCGCCCACGTCGGCCGGGTCAGCGAGATGGGCACCCTCGCCTCAGCCCTCGCCCACGAGCTCAACCAGCCGCTCACCGCCGTCACCAATTATTGCGAGGCCGCGCGCGATCTCCTTGCCGAGACGCCCGACGCGGAGACGCTGGCGATGGTGCGCGAAGCGCTTGAAGACGCCGCCCGCCAGTCCGTGCGCGCCGGCCAGATCGTCAAGCGCCTGCGCGATTTCATCACCCACGGCGCGACCGAGCGGCGGGTCGAGAACCTGCCCCGCCTTATCAACGAAGCGAACGCCCTCGCCCTCGTCGGCACGCGCGAGCACGGCATCGACGTCCAGGTCCGGCTCGATCCGGCGGCGGCCCGCGTTCTCGTCGACCGCATCCAGATTCAGCAGGTGCTGGTGAACCTGATCCGAAACGCCATCGACGCAATGGCGGACGCGCGTCTCAGGATGCTCGTCATCCGCTCGGCGCGGCTTCCGGACGCCATGACGCGGGTGAGCGTCGAGGACACGGGAGGAGGCATTGGCGCGGCAGTCGCGGCGCAGCTCTTCCAGCCGTTCGTCACCTCCAAGGCGAGCGGAATGGGCATCGGCCTTTCCATCTGCCGCACGATCGTCGAAGCGCATGGCGGCCGCATCTGGTTCGAGCCCAACCCGCGCGGGGACGGGACGATCTTCCACTTCACGCTGCCCGATGCAGGCAGGGCCGACGCCGGAGCCGACCCATGAGCGATGCCGAAAAGCCCCTCGTCCACCTCGTCGACGACGACGAAGCGATCCGCCGCTCTGCCGGCTTCATGCTCAAGACGTCGGGCTTCCGTGTCGCGACGTACGAAAGCGGAGTCGAGCTTCTGAAGCACGCCAGGGCGCTGGAGCCCGGCTGCATCCTGCTCGACATCCGCATGCCGGGCATGGACGGCCTCGACGTCCAGCAGGCGCTGAGGGAACAGGGCGTCGCGCTGCCGGTCGTCATCATGACCGGGCACGGCGACGTGTCCCTCGCTGTCCGCGCGATGAAGGCCGGCGCCGTCGACTTCATCGAAAAGCCGTTCGAAAAGGCCGGGCTCCTCGCCGCACTGGAAGCCGGCCGTGCACGTCTCGACCAGGCGGAGCGGACCAGGGACCGCGCCGGCGAGGCCGCCATCCGTCTCCAGGCGCTCACCCCGCGCGAACGCGACGTGCTCGACGGCCTCGCGCAGGGCCTGCCGAACAAGACCATCGCCTACGATCTCGGCATCAGCCCGCGCACCGTCGAGATCCACCGCGCCAACCTCATGACCAGGCTCGGCGTGAAGAGCCTCTCCGAAGCGCTGAGGATCGCATTCGCGGCGCAGGAGCAGGGGGCGGGTTAAACAGGACTCCGGGCGCCCGCCGAAGATCGATCTAAGTCCCACCGCTAGTCCTGAGCCTGTCGAAGGACGGGTTGCAGTGCGCTGCACCCCGGGCTTCGACAGGCTCAGCCCTAGCGGGGTGGGTGGACCTACCGTAGCCAATGCACCCGTTCAGCGGGCCGCGGCCGGTTCGATCGCTCTGATCAGCCGGGCCATGTTGGCGATGTAGGTGGCCGTCGAGATGCCGGTGACGGGCGTTTCCGTATTGTAGGGCGAAGTGTCGCTCGGGTCGCCGACATGGGTGGTGCGGAAGTCGCCCGGCGGCGGGGTGGCGGGTCCCGGACCGATATAGGGGTTGCTCGTCGCGCGGAGCGGGGTCGGCCAGTAGCCGCGGGCATTCAGGGCGCGGATCAGGGCGCGCGGGTCGCCGCCGCCTGCGGCGTTGAGATCGGAGCCGACATCCTCGCCGGTGACGAAGAAGCGCGGCAGCGGCTGCTGGGTCGTGGCGAAGAGCGGCGACGTACGGCGCACGTCCTCCGGTGCGGTGGCGCGGAGGCGCTCATACTCGCGGCGCAGCGCAGCCACGTTGATCGATCGGAAGGCGGAATAGTGGCCGAGCGTCGCTTCGGGGCTGTAGTCCCAATAATATTGGCCGTTGACGACGTTTGAGCCGCGGCGATGGACGTAGATCGGCCGGTTGGTGCCGAGCTCGATGAAGGTCGGGTAGGCGCGGTTGCCCCGCTCCTGCCCGGCTGGGAGCCGCACGCTCTCCAGCCAGTCGAGCGCTTCCGGAATGCGCGCCAGGAACTTGGTCTCGCCGGTCAGGCGGTAGAAGTTCATCAGCGCCTGGACGTTGGACGCCGTCGTGTGCGTGGTCAGCGCATTGGGCTCGTAGCTCCGGGCGCCCGCCGGCTTGAGGTCGAGCGTATACTGGAGCGCCCAGCCGGGCTGCGGGCTCCCAAGCTGCGTCACGAGATAGACGTTCATGCCGCGCACGATCGCATCCATCACCCGCGTTTCGCCGAGCGCCTGGTACGCCATGATCAGGAAGCGGATGTTCTCCGCGGCGACGTCGTCGTTGAACGTGATGTAGCGGGCATATTCCGGATAGCTTTCACTATGCGGATAACGCTGCGGCCAGCCGCCGATCGGATACTGGCTTTCCAGCACGAAGTTGAGCGCCCGCTCCACCGCCGGCCGGTACCTGGGATCCCGCTTCTCGACGTAGAGGCGAAGGAGGAACTGCATCGCTTCCGACGTGCCGGCATCGTCGAAGGTGGCGTTGCCGCCATAATGCTGGAATTCCTCCATCCGCCACGCATTGCGGCCGATTGTCTCGTACCAGTGCCTCGTGGAGGCCTCACCGGCGAAGTCGATGAAGTAGTTCCATCCGCCGCTCGGATGCTGGCCCCAGACGAGGGCGTTCCCGACCTGCTCGGCGGCGCGGTAATAATATTCGTCGCCGGTCGCTTGGTAGGCGTCGAGGAAGACGTGGCCCATCGTCGCCGTGCCCGGCGGCTGGACCCAGATCATCGACGGCTTCGCCTCGATCTCGCCCCAGCGCCGCGACTTGTCGGGGAGGTAGGACCAGACGTAGCCGCCGTTGGTGGACACCTCCTCCACCATGAAGCGCGTCGCACGCATCATCGTGCGCTCGACCTCCGCCCGGCTCTGCGCGAACGCCGGCTGCGCGCCGAGGAGGAGGACGACGAGTGCGGTGAGGAGGCGCGCGATCATGTCCACAAACCTTTGCGTGTTGCCCAGGCGAAGAAGAGGTCGGGCCAGTGCTCGACCGACTTGCCGCGGGCGAGCCGGAGGCCGAAGCCATGGCCGCCGTCGGGGAAGAGATGGGTCTCGGTCTCCACCCCGGCCGCCCGGAGCGCGGCGCGCAGCATCAGCGTGTTCTCGACCACCACGGACGCGTCGTCCTCGGCGTGGAGCAGGAAGCAGGGCGGGCTGTCGCGGCGAACATTGTTGTGCGGCGCATGCGCCCGCTCCCGCTCGGCCGAGGCGGTCTCGCCGATCAGCCGCAGCCTGGACCCGGCATGAGCCGTCGGAAGCGTCATCGAGATGACGGGATAGATCGGCGCCGCCGCGTCGGGCCGGGCGCTGAGGCGGTCCGCCGCGTCTACGGGCGCGTAGACCGGAGCGTCGAAGCGGGTGAGGAGGTCGGCGCAAAGGTGACCGCCCGCCGAAAAGCCCATCGCGCAGACCCGCGCCGGATCGAGGCGCTCGCGGATCGCACGGTGCCGGATCAGCCGCATCGCCCGCTGCGCATCGGAGAGCGCCACGTCCGGCCCCGCCGCCCAGCCTTCGTGCGGCAGCCGGTAGAAAAGGACGTAAGCGGTGACGCCGCGCGCCGCGAGCAGCCGCGCGAACTCATAGCCTTCCTTGTCGATCACCACCCAATTGTAGCCGCCGCCCGGCGTGATGAGCACCGAGGCGCCGTTCGCCCGCTCCGGCCGTAACACGGCCATGCGCGGTCGGCTGATCCCGAACACGTACCGGTCGTTATACGCAGGGTCGGTGCTCCGCTCCCGCACCGTCTCCGCCGGAAGCCGCGCCGGCGCCCCCGGCGCGCCGCCCGGCCAGAGCTCGATCGTCTCCGTGGGCTCCGGAAAGGTCATGTGCGGCGAAGCGGACGTCGAAGGCGGCGGCGTCTGGCCGCGCGCCGCGCCGCAGGCCCCGAGGCCTGCCGCGGCGAGCGTGCCGAGAAGCGCGGTGCGCCGGTCGATCATCATTCTCCGTCCGTCCCCGCAGGCAAACGCGCGTGCCTAGAAATTGAACCGCGCGCCGAGGTAAAATTGCCGGCCCGTATGGTGGTAGACGCTGAGCCGGTCGGCCACGCTGTCGATATACTGGTCGGTATATTCGTCGGTGATGTTGATCGCCTCGGCGGTCAGAGTCACCATCCGGCTGAGCTTGAGCGACGCCGACATGTCGAAGTTGATCGACCCGTGGACGCCTTCGACGTCGTTGTAGGTCGGCTGCCCCGCATTCGGGTTGAAGACCGGCCCCGAACCCGCCGGAACGCCGTTGCGGCCCGGAACGCCGCCCGCCTGCAGGTAGCCGCTGCGATAGGCGACCGAGCCGCGCAGGCTGAACCTCTCATCCTCGTAATAGAGCGTGGCGTTCGCCGCGTGCCGCGAAAGGTCGGTCAGCGACTGGGTCACCGTCGGGCCGTTGGCGAGCGTGGTCAGCGGATATTCGATGTCGGATTTCACATAGGTGTAATTGGCCTGCAGGCCCATGTTGCCGAGGAAGCCGCTGGCGAAGCGGAACGGAAGCTGCAGCCCCACTTCGAAGCCCTTCACCGAGCCGCCGCTGCTGTTCACCGGCTGGGTCACTGTGACGAGGTCGGTCGGCTGGATGAGGAAGGCACCGGTCGTCGGATTGCGGATCAGCGATTCGGGAAGGCCGAGCTCGTTGAACGGGATCGACTGCGCCGTGTTGGCGATGAAGCTCGAGACGTCGCGGTAGAAGGCCCCGAACGAGAGGGCCGATTCCGGCGCGAAATACCATTCCAGCGCCATGTCGTAATTGGTCGAGATGATCGGCTCCACCGTCGGGTTGCCGATATTGTAGGTGCGGTTCGCGCCCGAGATGCTGAAGGCGCCCGTGGGGTTGAGCGTGCCCAGGTTCGGGCGCGACATGACCCGGGCGATCGCGGCCCGGGCGACGAAGTCCCCTCGCTCCGCGACGAGGTTCGCCGACGGCAGGAAGTTCTCGTAGCTGCGGTCCGCTTCCACCAGGATCGCCTGCGCGCCGCCCGTGTAGCCGGCCGAATATTGGTCGGTCCGAACGTAGCGCGCGCCCACGTCGCCGCGCAGGCGCACGCTGCCGAGATCGAAATTGAACACGGCCTGCAAGAAGCCCGCATAATCCGTCTCGCGGATCGAGCGGAAGTTGCCCTGCGCATTGGCGTTGGTGATGCCGGTCAGCGCGTAAATGCCGGTGTTGGAATAGATGCCGAGCGCATCGGCGAAGGCAGCCAGGTTCGGGATGACGAAGGCGCGCGGCGAGCCGTTGACCGGCGTTCCCGCGCTGATCGAATAGATCTGCGTCAGCCCGGCCAGCACGCCCGCGCCGAGCGCCGGCACCTGCGTCTCGCTCGCCCGCCGCAGCTCCTCGGACTCGAACGTATAGCGGCGATAGTCGCCGCCGACCCGCAGCTTCAGCGCTTCGCTGAGATCGTATTCGAGCTGGGCGCGGCCGGTGCGGAAATCGTTCTGCACGGATTGCGGCCGGAGGCGGATTTCGCCGAGTGTGAACGCGTTTGGATTGGCGACGTTGAGGCTGCCGTAGTTGAAGGTCGGCAGGCGCCCGTTGGTGAAGTCGTAGCTGTAGCCCTGCACGTTGGCCGCATCGAGCGCGACCGTGGTCTGGATGGGGTTCTCGAACTGCGAATTGGAATAGCCGGCGAGCGCATCGAACCGCAGGCGATCACCAAATTCCTGGTGCAGGTTCAGCGTATATTGCTGAAACTGCGTCTCGAGCTCGTCGAAGCGCGATTCGACGCGCACGTCGACATTGTTGAAGGTGCCGCTGACCAGACTGTTCGACTCGTCGACCACCGCCCCGGGCAGGATCACCGTCTGCGGCTTGCCGGTGCCGGAGCGGCTGAACGAGATCGCCTCCAGATATTGCTCCGCCCGCTCCGAGCGGAAGCGCGAATAGAGCGCATCGAAGCTGACCAAAGTCGCCTCGCTCGGTTGCCACTGAATGGAGCCGGTGAGGCCGAGCCGCTGCGTCTGGTAGCGGTAGCTGTCGTAGCGCGGGATACGCGGATGGAAGAAGGCGTAGCCCTGCGTCGCGCCGCTCGGCAGCGTCGAGGCCGGCGAGAAGCCGCCATTGTCGGTGCCGCGCTCCCAGCGGACGGTGGACGGCCCTTCCTCGACGATGCCGCGCTCGCTGTAGGCGGCCGACAGGAGGATCCCGAACTGGCCGCCAGGCGCTCGCCAGGAGACCACGCCCGCGATGCGCGGGTCGACAGAGTTGGACAGGTCGTTCAGGCCCACCGCGCCCGAAACGGCGACGGTGAAGGGATCGCGATAGTCGAAGGGCCGCGCCGTCTGGAGGTCGACGGTGGCGCCGAGCGAGCCTTCCTCGACATCCGCCGAAGCGGTCTTGCGGACCGTGATCGAGTTGAAGAGCTCGGCCGCGAACACGTTGAAGTCGAACTGGCGGCCGCGATTGGCGCCGCCCGACGCATCCGCGCCGCCCGTCGTGCTGAGGCCTTCAAGGCCGTTGATCCGGACGCGGGTGAAGGCCGGGCCGAGGCCGCGGACCGAGATGTTGCGCCCTTCGCCCTGGTCGCGGGTGATGGTGACGCCCGGGATGCGCTGGATCGACTCGGCGAGGTTGTTGTCGGGGAAGTCGGCAATGTCCTCGGCGCGGATCACGTCGATGATGCCGTTCGCCTCGCGCTTGTCCTCGAGCGCGGCGTTCAAGGATGCGCGAAAGCCGGTGACGACGATCTCCTCGCCCTCGGCGGCTGCGACGGCGTCGCCGGTCGGCGTGCCGTCCTCTTGCGTCTCTCCGGCGGGCGGCTGGGTGTCGGCGGCCTGACCTTGCGTCGTTTGCGCCCAGGCGGGGCTCGCCATCAGCCCGAGCGCGGATCCGGCGGCGAGCAGGCGAAGCAGGCGGGCCCGGCGGTTCGTCTCGAAAGTCAGCATCGTCAAACTCCTCCCCCTTTGTGTCTGACACCGGTGTCTTTCGCAAAGACGCGGCAGTGGCCGGAAGGAAAAGCGGATGAGCCGGCGTTCCTTTGGGGAGCCGCCCTTCCGTCCTCTCCCGAGGCGCCGTGTGTGCACGGTCGCCTTTCCGGCTATCGTTCTTAAGTAACCGGTGTCATAAGCGTGATTGAGCCGACGCGGCGCCTCTGTCAAGACCGCGAGGCCGAGAGGAAACCGCCCCGATGAAGCTCGTCCGACTCGTTCTTCTCCTCCTCTGCGCGCTCGGACCCGCACCCGCGCTTGCCCAGGCATTTCCCGGCGCCGTCGGCTGGGCGGCACAAACCCCGGGCGGCCGCGGCGGACGGATCATCCGCGTCACCAGCCTCGCGGCGAGCGGCCCCGGCTCCTTCCGCGCCGCCGTCGAAGCGCGCGGACCGCGCATCGTCGTCTTCGAAGTCGCGGGCGTGATCGACATGGGCCTGACGACGCTCACCATCGCGGAGCCATTCCTCACCATCGCCGGCCAGACCGCCCCCTCGCCCGGCATCACCATCATCCGCGGCGGCATCGACATCCGGGCGAGCGACGTCATCGTCCGCCACCTGCGTGTACGGAGCGGCGTCTCCGGCCAGGCGGCGCGCAGCGGCTGGGAGGCGGACGGCATTTCCACAGTCGCCGCGCGCAACGTCATCGTCGACCATTGCACGATCACCTGGGCGCTCGACGAAAATCTCTCCGCCTCCGGCCCGCGCTTCACCGGCACGACGCCGGAAGAATGGCGCCGCGGCACGAGCCACAACGTCACCTTCAGCTACAACGTGCTCGCGGAAGGACTCGCCCGCGGCAGCCACCCCAAAGGCGAGCACAGCAAGGGCTCACTGATCCACGACAACGCGACCGGCATCCTCATCTACCGCAACCTCTACGCCCACAATTATGAGCGCTCGCCGATGCTGAAGGGCGGGGTCCATGCGGCCGTCGTCAACAACTTCATCTTCAATCCCGGCGCGCAGGCCATGCACTACAATCTCATGGACCTCGAATGGGGATCGAACCCGCACCAACTCGGCGAGTTAAGCGCCGTCGGCAACGTGCTGCGCGCCGGCTTCTCGACTCGTCCGGACGTCGCCTTCCTGACGATCGGCGGCGTCGGCGACCTTCGCTACCACGGCCGCGACAATCTCGCCGTCGACCGGATGGGCCGCCCGCTTCCGATGCTCGGCCGCTACACGACGAGCCCGGCCCGCATCATCGAGACGCGGCGGCCGGTCGTCTGGCCCGCGGGCCTCGACGTCATCCCCGCCGACCAGGTCGAGACCCACGTCCTGCGCTTCGCCGGCGCCCGCCCCTGGGACCGCGACGCGCACGACATCCGTGTGCTGTTCGATGTGGTGGAAGGCCGCGGCGAGATCATCGACGACGAGCGGGAAGTCGGCGGCTATCCGCAGGTGGCGCCCGCCCGCGCGCCGTTCGTCGAAGCCGACTGGGACCTCGCCACCATGGAGCCCCGCTCCGGGCGCTACCCCGGCCAGCAGGACGGCTTCATCCAGCAGCCCACCACCGCGCGCGACCGCGAGATGCGCGGCGAGGCGCGCTGAGGAGAGCGCTGGAGGGCGGGGCTGCAAGGACGGGTGGCGCAGGAACCGGATCGGACTGGGAGGTGCTTCCCGGCTCCTGCGCCACTCCTTCCCTAGCGGGCAATGGTTAACGAAGTGGGTCCAAAATGGACCTATCTCGGCTGGGCCATCGCTGATAGACTTGCTCGGGCCGGCGCAAGCACCCTCGCGTCGGTCCGTGCAGGGCGAGGTTCTTTCGCTCACCCCCAAGAGAGTGAACCCCTCGTCCTGCCGGTTCTACGTACCCGGCTGGATGTAGGGCACGCGCGCGAACAGCTCGCGCTCCCAGCGACGGGGATCGGCCACTGCCCGGCTAACGGTATCGAACACCATCGTCTGCCGGTCGGGCAGCGCATAGACGGGCCAGTGCGGCACGCTCGCCGCGTTCGGATCGCCCCCCGCCGCGAACGACGCGAAGCTCTTCATCATCGCCGTGCTGACGGCCCGCGCCATCGCGCCGGTGCCGGTGTAGGAGCCGGGCGCGTCGAGCGTGCCGAAAGCGAGCGCGATGTCCATCGTATGCGGCGCACCGCGGCTCGGCTGCGTCGGCGACTGAAAGTCGAGCTGGTAGACCCATGTCCGGGTCCCTGCGGCAGCGCGCGCGTCGGCCTCGATCACCTGCCCCGGCCAGCTCCGCCCGGCCGTCGTCGCGGCGTAGAAGATGCGTTCCGGCGACCAGTCGGGGAATTGGGCGCGATACTGCGCCGTCACCCATTCGGGATGGATGTCGACGCGCAACTCGGGCCCGAGGCGTTCGGCGAGATTGTCCCAGGAAAGCGTGCGGATACGCTCGCTCGCGGGATCGATGAAGGCGCGCGTCTCGTCACGCGTATTGCCCAGGATCATCGGAATGGTGTTCGATTGCGGGTTGGCATCCGGCCAGAAGGGGTGGCGCTCCAGCCATTTCATGTCGAGCACCGGGCCGAAATAGACCGAGCCGCCGAGGATCGGATCGGTGGCGGCGAGTCCCTCGACCAGGCGCGCGGTTGGGAGCGCGAGGAGTTCGTCGACTGTGCGCACGCCGAGCCCCGCCATGTAGGCGCGGGTGCGGGCGGTGGCGTTGAGCGGCCCCGAGGCGGTGACCTGCTGGCCGCTCATCGTGACAGCGCGGTGGAAGAGCCCGCGCGCTGCCGGCATGCCCATCATGGTCGCGATCTTGGCGCCGCCGCCCGATTGGCCGAAAACCAGCACGCGGCCGGGATCCCCGCCGAAGCGGGCGATATTGTCCCGGATGAAGCGCAGCGCCAGGATCTGGTCGAGCTGGCCGGCATTGCCGCTGTCGGGAAAACGCGGGTCGAGCCGCGCGAGGTAGAGATAGCCGAAGGCGTTCAGCCGGTGGTTCACCGTCACGACGACGACGTCCTCACCGGCGGCGAGATGCCGCCCGTCATTCAGCGGATCGGCGACCGATCCGGTCGAATAAGCGCCGCCGTGAAAGTAGACCATGACGGGGCGGTTCGCGCCGGCGCGCGCCTCGGGTGTCCAGACGTTGAGGAACAGGCAGTCTTCGCTCGTCGGATCGTAGCGGTCGCCGCGCTGCGGGGCGGACGGGCCGAAGGCAGTGGCTTCGATGACAGCGCGGGAGCGCGGCGGCGCGGCGGGGGCGCGGAAGCGTTGGGCCTCGCCGTAGCGAATGCCGCGGAAGACGGAGAGGCTGCCTTCGGAGGTGCCGCGAATGCGCCCGAGACTGGTCTCCACGACAGGGCGCCGCGGTGCGCCGAGAGCCGGCGCGGCCGCTACGGCCGCAGCGCTCCCGATAAAGGCGCGGCGGCTGAGCATCATAACCCCTCTCCCCTTGCGGGAGAGGGAGGGGCCCGCCGCGAAGCGGTGGGAGGGTGAGGGCACGCCGTACGAGAAGGTGCCCTCACCCTCCCACCCGCTACGCGGGCGGGCCCCTCCCTCTCCCGAAATGGGAGAGGGGCTGATTTAGCGCCGGACATCCAGCTCTCCCGCCAGAAAGCTTTCGATGTCCCGCACCCCGAACAGGCTCGCGTCTCCAGGAAGGCTGTGCTTGAGCGCCGTCACCGCGAGCCCCGCCTTTGCCGTCCACTCGAGGTCCCGCCCGGTCAGCATGCCGTGGAGCACGCCCGCTGCAAAGGCGTCGCCGCCGCCGATCCGATCGACGATGCCGGCCACGGTCACCTCCTCCGTCTGCGCGAAGCTTTCCCAGCTGTCGACGCGGGCCGAGATGCGGTGCGTGTCGGCATCCGCGACATGACGCGCCGTGGACGCGATCAGGCGCAGCTTCGGAAAAGCCTCGAACGCCGCCTCGGCCGCGCCGCGGCGCCGTCCTTCACCCTCGCCGCCGAAGTCGCGACCCAGGAGGAGGGACACGTCGCGGTGGTTGCCGAACAGGATTTCGGCCTTGTTGACGAGCTGCGTCAGGATCGCGCGCGGATCGCTTTCCCAGCGCTGCCAGAGCTGCGCGCGGTAATTGCCGTCGAACGATATCGGCACGCCCCGTGCGGTCGCCGCTTCGGCTGCCGCAATCGCAAGCTCGGCGGAGCGCGGCCCGAGCGCAGGCGTGATGCCGGACATGTGGAAGAGCGTGGCGCCGTCCAGCAGCCGGTCCCAATCGAAATCGGCGGCGCCGGCGAGCGCGAAGGCCGAGCCTTCCCGGTCGTAGACGATTTCCGACGCCCGCAGCCCCGCGCCGGGCGAGAGGAAATAAAGGCCCATGCGGCCCTGCGCGGCGGTCACCGCCGAAGCGTCGACACCGTAGCGCCGGAGGTAACCGACCGCCGCTTCGCCGAGCGCGTTCAAGGGAACGCGGCTGACGACGGAGGTGCGGTGACCGAGGCAGGAGAGACCAACAGCCACGTTCGCTTCGGCACCGCCCACGGTGACGTCGAGCCGCGGCGTCTGCAGGAGCAGCTCCCGGCCGGGCGCGGTGAGGCGAAGCAGCAGCTCCCCGAAGCAGACGACCGTCATTTCACCTCCCGCTAGCCCTGAGCCTGTCGAAGGGCGGTTTGCAGCGCTCCGAGCCGGGCTTCGACAAGCTCAGCCCTAGCGGTGCGGGAAGGCTCCGGCGATACTTTCGCAGCGCATCCCTCACCGCGCCAGCCAGCCGCCGTCCACGGCCAGCACATGCCCCTGCACATAATCCGAAGCCGATGAGGACAGGAACACCGCCGCGCCGCCGAGATCCGAAGGCGCTCCCCAGCGGCCGGCGGGAATGCGCTCCATGATCTGCCGGTTGCGGTTTTCGTCGGCCTGCAGCGCCGCCGTATTGTTGGTCGCGATGTAGCCGGGCGCGATCGCGTTCACGTTGATGCCCTTCGCGGCCCATTCGTTGGCGAGGAGCTTGGTCAGCCCCGCGACGCCGGATTTGGACGCGGTGTAACTCGGCACGCGGATGCCGCCCTGGAAGCTCAGCATCGAGGCGATGTTGACGATCTTGCCGCGGCCGTTTCCGATCATGTGGCGCGCGGCGGCCTGGCAGAGGAAGAAGACGGATTTCAGGTTCGTGTCGATAACGGCGTCCCAATCCTCTTCGGAGAAGTCGACGGCGTCGGCGCGGCGGATGATGCCGGCATTGTTGACGAGGATGTCGAGTCCGCCCAGTTCGGAGAGCGTCTGGTCGATGACCCCCTGTACCGGCGCGATCGTCGAGAGATCGGCCTTGACCAGCGCCGCGCGCCGCCCGGCGCCGCGGACCAGCTCCGCGGTCTCGTCCGCCGACGAGCGGCCGACCAGTGCCACATCCGCCCCCGCCTGCGCGAGCGCGACGGCGATGCCCTGCCCGATGCCGGTATTCGCGCCCGTCACCACCGCCACGCGGCCCGTGAGATCAAAAAGGTTGGTCATGTCTTCCTTCCTGTCATTCCCGCGAAAGCGGGAATCCAGTCTGAGCCTGAGCCGCCGCGGCATCGGAGAGTTCCGCCCTGGAGCCCCGCTTTCGCGGGGATGGCGGCGAAGAGCCGTCATTGAAGCTGGCAGATGTCCAGCACGTTCATGTCGGTATAATCCTGATTCTCGCCGGCCATCGCCCAGATGAAGGCATAGGCCTTGGTCCCCGCGCCCATGTGCACGGACCAGACCGGGCTGATCACCGCCTCCTCGTTCGCCATCACGATGTGGCGGAGCTGGTCGCCCTGGCCCATATAGTGGAAGACCCGGTCGTTCTCGCCGTCGAGACCGAAGTAGAAATAGATTTCCGATCGCCGCTCGTGGATGTGCGGCGGCATCGTGTTCCAGACCGAGCCGGGCTTGAGCACGGTGAGACCCATGACGAGCTGCGCCGAATCGCACACGCCGGGAATGACGAGCTGGTAGATGGTCCGCTCGTTCGATTCCTCGAGGCTGCCGCGCTCCAGCTTGTTCGCCTGGGCGATGCCGAGCTTCCTCGTCTGGAACGCCTGGTGCGCCGGGCAGGAGGCCAGGTAGAAGCGCGCGCCTGCGCCCGAGAAGACGACATCTGTCGCGCCCATGGTGACGTAGAGGCAGTCCATCTCGCCGAGCTCGAACGTCTCGCCGTCGACCGTGACGGTGCCCTGCGTCTTGCCGACGTTCACCACCGCAAGCTCTCGCCGCTCGAGGAAGGGCTTGCCCTTGGCCGAAGCCGGCTCCTCCTGCTCGGGCAGGCGCACGTCGCCGCCCGAGACGGCGACGCCGCCGATCACGAAGCGATCGGCGTGGGTGTAGTTCAGGACGCACTCGCCCTCGCGAAACAGCCCGTCGATCAGATAGCGGTCGCGCAGCTCCTCGTTGGAGACGCACTCCATCATGTCGGGGTGGGTGGCGTAGTAGGTGCGATCGTACATTCGGATGCTCCGTTTCAAATTGTCATTCCCGCGAAAGCGGGAATCCAGCGGGACTCTCCACCCACGCAGGGTTGCTCAATGGCCGTCTGGATTCCCGCTTTCGCGGGAATGACGGGAAGGTTTGGACTCACGCCGCCTCCGCCTTCGGCGCGTCCAAGCGGTACGCCCGCTTGACGAGGCCGTATGTGAGGTCGTGGGCGAGCTCGTGTGCTTCATCTTCACCGAGGCGGTGCTCGGCGACGAGGCGGGCGAGGAAGGCGCAGTCGACGCGGCGGGCGACGTCGTGCCGCGCCGGGATCGAGAGGAACGCCCGCGTGTCGTCGTTGAAGCCGACCGTGTTGTAGAAGCCGGCCGTCTCCGAAGTGTTCTCGCGGAAGCGGCGCATGCCTTCGGGGCTGTCGTGGAACCACCAAGCCGGGCCGAGCTTCAGGCAGGGATAATGGCCGGCGAGCGGCGCGAGCTCGCGCGCATAGACGCTCTCGTCGAGCGTGAAGAGGATGATCGAGAGCGACGCTTCGTTGCCGACGAGGTCGAGCAAAGGCTTGAGGTTCTCGACATAGTCGGTTCGCGTCGGAATGTCGGCGCCCTTGTCGCGGCCATAGCTCTGGTGGAGCAGCCGGTTGTGGTTGCGGAACGAGCCGGGATGGATCTGCATCACCATTCCGTCGTCGAGGCTCATCAGCGCCATTTCCGTGAGCATCTGCGCGCGGAAAAGCTCGGCATCGTGCGCGGACCAGGAACCGGTGACGATCCGCCGGAACAGCGCCTCCTTCTCAACCTGCGCGAGGTTCGCGGTGCGCGGAGTCGGGTGGCCGTGGTCGGTCGCGGTCGCCCCGGCACGGCGGAAGTCCTCGCGCCGCCTCCTGTGCGCGGAGAGATAGCCGGACCACGAATGGACGTCCTCCCGGGACAGCTCCGCGAAGCGAACAAGCGCGGCGCCGAACTCTTCATGCTCGGGATCGACGACCGCATCTGGCCGGTACGTGGTGACGACACGCCCGTTCCAGCCGGAACGGCGGATCGCCTCGTGGTGGACGAGGTCCTCGTGCGGCCCTTCGGTGGTGGCGAGCAGCTCTATGTTGAACCGTTCGAACAAGGCGCGTGGCCGGAACGCCGGCGTTGCCAGCGCTTCGCCGATCCGGTCGAAATAGAGGTCGGCCGTCGCGGGCTCGAGGGCGACGTCGATACCGAACACCTCGGCGAAGACATGGTCGAGCCACATGCGCGACGGCGTGCCGCGGAAGAGGTGATAATGGCCGGCGAACAGCCGCCAGGCCTCACGCGGATCGGTGTCGGATGCGCCTGCGCGGCTGGGCACGCCGAGGCGGTCGAGCGGCACGCCCTGCGAATAGAGCATGCGGTAGAGATAGTGATCGGGCGCCAGGAGCAATTCGGTCGCGTTCGACCAGGGCGCATCGTTGGCGAACCAGACGGGATCGGTATGGCCGTGCGGGCTCACGATCGGCAGCCCCGCCACGCTCTCGTAGAGAGCGCGCGCGACGGCGCGGGTGCCCGGATCGGCGGGAAGCAGCCGGTCGGGATGGAGGGTGAGCGGCCTCGGCATCGGCTTTCCTAAACGCTTGGTGCGGCGAATGTGCCCTTCGCCTGCGTCGGGCTGGTAACCGGTGTCATAGCCGAATTCAAGCCCACGGCTTTCCGTCCTGCGCGATCGGGCGACATGCAGCGTCCCCGCCGCGGAGGGAAAAACCTTCGGAAATTCCATGCAAATTCCGGCTTTCGGTACGGCGCAATAACGGTTACGTTCGCGTCGAGGCCCATCGCGCGGGATCATGTCCAAGGCGCTGGCGGGGTTCGGGGGAATCGAAAGGGAGGAATCGAAGTGAAGCCCACCAGGAAGATTACGCGCCGCTCCTTCATGGGAACGGTTGTCGGAGGCGCCGTCGCCGGCGCTGCCGCGATCGCGGTCGGCGCGACCGCCGCCGAAGCGCAGACCGGCCGCACCAACAGCGATCCGGGCGACGTACGCGGCAACGGCCGCACCGGCGTCTCGAACAGCGATCCGGGCGACCGCCCCGGTTTCGGGCGCACCGGCCGGACGAACAACGATCCGTCGGACCGGGCGGGCTTCGGCCGCGCGAACGGCGGCGGCGGCGGCGGGCGCCGCGGCGGCTGCGCGACGGGCGTGACCAACAGCGATCCGGGCGATCGTCCCGGCAACGGCCGCAACGGCGTTTCGAACAACGACCCGACCGACCGCGCGGGTTACGGCTGCCGCCGCTGATCGGCGTGCCGCTATTCTGAAAGGAGGAAGCCCCGGTTCGTGCCGGGGCTTTTTTCTTGTCGGCTAAGGTCATGCCGGACTTGATCCGGCATCCATGAACACCGGCGGTTCGAAATTCCGATCTTCCGTGTTCATGGATCCTGACTTTCGTCAGGATGACGATGATGGCGCGATCCGCTCCAGATAGCCCCCCGCCCACAGCGCCTCCAGCACGGCCGGGCCGCGATCGCCGGCCAGATCCTCCGCCGCGAAAGCCTCGCCGGACAGCGCCACATCCAGCGCGTCCCCGTCGGCCGGATCGAAGGCGAGGTCTCCGCCGGGGCCAACGAGAACGATCCGACCCGCTTCGTCCTCCGCCACGTTCCACGGCACGAACGGCCGGAGCCGAAACCGGTCGCCGGGCCGCGGCTTGCCGTGCAGGATCACGCCCGCGACGCTGGGACGCCGATCGCGCACGAAGGTGTCGGCGAGAAGATCGAACGCTCCGTCCATCTCGGCTTTCTCCGCCACCGCGGCGAGCAAGGCTTCGAAATGCCGCTCCGCCGCCGCACGGTCGAAGTCGCGCGTCGCGAAGCCGGGCGGCAGCGCGCGGCGAAAGGCGGGCTCCGCCAGCGCCAGCTCCGACACCGCCTCCAGCACCAGCTCCGCCCACTTCTTCGTGAACAGGCCGACCGTCACATGCAGCGACGGCTCTTCGCCGACATTCTCGGCATCGTGCATCGCGCCGCGCGGAATGTAGGCGCAGTCGCCCGGCTCCAGGACGAATTCGCGGCTCACCGTCTCGGCCACGAAGCCGCTCTGCTCGAATCGCTCGCCGCGATAGGGCGTTTCCACCGGCGTTTCCCAAAGCCGCCACAGCTTGCGTCCGGAGACCTGCATCACGAACACGTCGTGATTGTCGTAATGCGGCGGAAAGCCCTGGTTCCCGGCCGGCGTCAGATAGACGTTGGTGGTGACCTGCGACGAGAACGCCTCCTCCACCGCGCGGCAGAAGGCGCCGAGCTCCGGGATCGATTCATGGAGCTCGTTGAGCACGATCGTCGATCCGCTTTGATATTCACGCGCCACGGCCGTCGCATCGATGCGACCGTCCGCATCGACGTACCGCTCCTCCGGAACGGGCGAATGATGATTGGCGAGGCGCACCATGCTTCCGCGCAGATCCGCTTCGGCAAGGAAGCGGTCGACCCGCGCCAGCGTCAGCAAGGACGCGAATCGCTCCGGCTCACCGTGGAGGCCGACCACCGGCGCCTTCTCATAATGATCGGCGAGGAACGTCTCCGGCGGCATCGGCGCGGTAAGAAAGGCCAGCACCCCATCACGCCACGTCGCGAGCGGCCGCTGCCGCCGCCGCGCGGCCGCCGCTGCAGTCGCGGCCGCGACGATCGCCACCTCAGCGCTCCGGCGGCGGCGCGACGGAGGCGCGGCGCACGAGCGAGGAGATGAACAGGGACGGCTCCGGCGGCTCCGGCTCCGGCGTCAGCGTGCCGACCAGCTTGTACGCGGCGGCGCGCGCCATCGAGACGATCGGCCAGCGCACGGTGGTGAGCGGCGGCCAGATGTGCGCGGCGATCGGCGTGTCGTCGAAGCCGAGCACCGAAAGCTGCGACGGGATGTCGATCCCCCGGTCCCGCGCCGCATGCACCACGCCAGCCGCCATTTCGTCGTTGGACGCGAAGATCGCCGTCGGGCGCGGCGACAGATCGAGCAGCCGGTTGGCCGCCGCGACGCCGGTTTCGAAGGTGTAATTGCCATGCGCGATGAGGCTCCGCGGCAGCTTGATCCCGGCCGTTGCCAGCGCATCCTCGAACCCGCGCCGCCGCTCCTTGGCCGAGCGGAAGCCGTCCGGCCCCTCGATGAGGCCGATCAGCCGATGCCCCTGCGCGATCAGATATTTGACCGCGTCCGCCACGGCCTCGCGGTCGTTCGACGCCACCATGTGATCCGGGTCGTCGAGTTCGGCCGAGCCCATGCGCACATATTTGACGTCGAGCTCGTCGCAAAGGCGCGCGAGCTTGTCGTTCTCGCTGATCGGCGGGAGGAGGACGACGCCGTAGAGCCGCTGCTGCTCGAGGAAGTGGCGCACGTCGTCCAGCATGGCGGCGCTGTTGCGGTCCACCGGGCGGATCACCATCGCGAACTCGGTGCCCTGCAGCGCCTCCAATATGCCCTGCTGGACATTCAGGACCATCTGCGCGTTCGGATTGTCGTGGATGAGGCCGACCAGGAAGTTGCGGCGGAGCGCCAGCGCCCGCGCCTGCGGATTGGGCACGTAGCCCAGCTCGCGGATGACTTTCTCGACCTTCTCGCGAGTCTCCTCGTTGAGCAGGGGCGAGCGGTTGATGACGCGGCTCACCGTCTTCTTGGACACGCCCGCGATCCGCGCGACGTCGTTGATCGTCGGCTTCGCCGCGCGCCGCCCTTCGTCCTTGTTCGTCGCCAAGCTGCCCTCCGTTCGCCGCGCACCCTAGTCTGCAAACGCGGCGCGTTCCACAATCAGATACCGTGTCGTCGCGCCCTTGCCGGACGGTGCAGGAGCACGTACATGACACCGGTTACCACATGACAGAAGCCGACCTCCTCGAGGCACCGCCGGCGACGGCCGATGTGCTCCAGCTCCACCCGAGCGACGACGTTGCCGTGGCGCTGACGGCGCTCGAACCGGGCGACCGCGTCGGTGCCGCGGGCGCGGACATCACGATCGCCGAGGCCATCCCGAAGGGCCACAAATTCGCGCTCCGCCCGCTCGCGGCGGGGGAGACGGTGCGCAAATTCGGGTGGCCGATCGGGCGGATGCGCACCGACGCCGCGCCCGGCGAGCATATCCACGTCCACAATGTCGAGACGCTTCTCACCGGCGTCGAAGGCTATGCCTATGAGCCCGTGCGGGGCGACGCCCTGCCCGCCGACCGCGAGGCGCGCTTCATGGGCTATCGCCGCGGGGACGGGCGGGTCGGCACGCGCAACGAGATCTGGATCCTGCCGACCGTCGGCTGCGTCGCCCGCACCGCGGAGCGGATCGCCCGCATCGCCAGCGCCCGCCACGCCGGTGCGGTGGACGGAGTCCATGCCTTCACCCACCCGCACGGCTGCTCGCAGCTCGGCGACGATCTGAACGGCACCCGCTCCCTGCTCGCCTCGCTGGCCTGCCATCCCAATGCCGGCGGCGTCCTCCTCGTCGGCCTCGGTTGCGAGTCGAACCAGCTCGATGCGCTGATGGCCGAAGTCCCCGAAGCGCTGCGCGGCCGCGTCCGCACGCTCAAGGCCCAGTTCGAGGAGGACGAAACCGAAGCGGGCCTCGCCGCGGTCGACGCGCTGGTCGCCACTGCCGCTTTGGCCGTCCGCCAGCCCGCGCCGCTCTCCGAGCTGGTCGTGGGCCTGAAATGCGGCGGCTCGGACGGCTTTTCCGGCCTCACCGCCAACCCGCTGGTCGGCCGCATCGCCGACCGCGTCGTCGGCTCCGGCGGCTCGGCGATCCTCAGCGAAATCCCCGAGATATTCGGCGCCGAACGCCTGCTCATGGCGCGCGCCCGCGACCGCGGTGTGTTCGACCAGATCGTGGGCGTCGTGAACGACTTCAAACGCTACTTCCTCGCCTCGGGCCAGCCGGTCTCCGAGAACCCCTCGCCCGGCAACATCGAGGGCGGGATCACCACGCTCGAAGAGAAGTCCCTCGGTGCCGTCCAGAAAGCCGGCCAGGCGCCGGTCGCCTCGGTGCTGCGATACGGCGAGCGCGTCCGCCGCAAGGGGCTCACGCTGCTCGAAGCGCCGGGCAACGACGCCGTATCCTCGACCGCGCTCGCCGCGGCCGGCGCGACCGTGATCCTGTTCACCACCGGCCGCGGCACGCCGCTCGGCTTTCCGGTGCCGACCGTGAAGATCGCCTCCAACAGCGGCCTCGCGGCGCGCAAGAAGGGCTGGATCGATTTCGATGCCGGCGAGGTCCTCGCCCGCGGCTTCGACGCCGCCACCGACTCGCTCGCCGCCCGCATCCTCGCCGTCGCCGGCGGCGAAGCGACCGCCGCCGAGCGCAACGGCGAGCGCGAGATCGCGATCTGGAAGCGCGGCGTTACCTTGTGAGCGCCGAAGTGAACCAGGTGGGCATCGTTCACTTCGGCCCGGGCGCCTTTCACCGCGCGCATCAGGCCGACTACATCGACCGCCTCCTGGAGCAGGATCCGCGCTGGGGCATCGCCGCCGTTTCCCTCCGCTCCCCCGGCACCGTCGAAGCGCTGAAGAAGCAGGACGGCCGCTACACCCTCGCCATACTCGACGTCGAGACCAGCTTCCGCACCTTAGCGGCGCACAAAGCCTTCTTCGGCCCCGGCGAGGGCGAGGCCGTCCGCGCCCTCCTCCGCGATCCGGCCGTCCGCATCGTCTCCTCCACCGTCACCGAGAAGGGCTATTGCCTCGCCGGCGACGGCACGGTCGACCTCTCCCATCCCGACATCGTGCGCGATCTCGCCGATCCCGAGCAGCCGGTCAGCATCGTCGGCTGGCTCGCGCTCGGCCTGTCCGACCGCCGTGCAGCGGGCCTTCCCGCCTTCACCCCGCTCTGCTGCGACAACATGGTGTCAAACGGCAGGAAGCTCCGCGCCGCCGTCCTCGCCTACGCCGCCCGCCTCCATCCCGAGCTCGCCCGCTGGATCGAAGCCGAAGCCGTCTTCCCGGACACGATGGTCGATTCGATCACCCCCGCCACCGACGAACGCCTGCGCGCCCTCGTGGCGGAGCAGGGCTTTGCGGACGACATCCCGGTCAGCCGCGAAGCCTATGCCGCCTGGGTGATCGAGGACGTGCTCCCCGAAGGTTCCCCCGATTTCGCCTCCGTGGGCGTCACCATGGCGGCCGACGTCGGCGCATGGGAAAAAGCCAAGCTGCGCATCCTGAACGGCGCGCACTCGACGCTGGCCTATTTGGGCTCTCTGATCGGCCACGAAACCGTCGCCGACGCCATGGCCGACGCCGCGCTCGCCGCGTTCGTCGAAGCCATGGTGCGCGAGGACATCGCCGCCACCCTCGAGCCCTCGCCCATCGACCTCCAGGCCTACGCCCGCGAGATACTGGAGCGCTTCCGCAACCCCGCCATCCGCCACCGCCTCTCGCAGATCGCCTGGGATGGTTCGCAGAAGCTTCCCTACCGCCTGCTCGACACCGCCCAGGATGCGCTCGTCGCCGGCCGCGCGATCGACCGGCTCGCCGTGCCGGTCGCCGCCTGGATGCTCTTCGTCCGCCGCCAGGCCCGCGCCGGCGCCGAGATCGTCGATCCGCTCGCCGGCACTCTGGCCGACGCCGGGCTTTCCGACGAAACGGCGGAACGCCTCCTGGCGCTGCGCCAGATTTTCCCCGCGCGCATTGCCGAGAACCCGCGCTTCCGCGGCGCCGTGCTTGGCGCCGTGCGCGCGATGAGCGAGGAGGGTCCGCGCGCCCGCCTCAACGAAGGAGCTTCCCTTGGCTGACATCGACACCATCATGCGCGCCGCGCCGGTCATCCCAGTGCTGGTGATTGAAAATGTCGAGGACGCGCTCCCGATCGCGCAAGCGCTGGTGGCCGGCGGCCTGCCCGTCCTCGAAGTGACGATGCGCACCCCCGCGGCGCTCGACGCGATCCGCGCGATGAAGCAGGTGCCCGGCGCCATCGTCGGCGCCGGCACCGTGCTCAACCCGGACATGCTCGCCGCCGCCATCGGCGCGGGTTCGGAATTCCTCGTCAGCCCCGGCCTGACGCAGCGCCTCGGCGAAGCGGCGGCGGACTCGCCCGTCCCGCTCCTTCCCGGCGTCTCCAACGCCAGCGACGTCATGCGGGCCCTCGATCTCGGCTTCACCCGGCTGAAATTCTTCCCCGCCATGGCCTCGGGCGGCCTTCCGGCGCTGAAGGGCCTCGCCTCCGTCTTCGGCCAGGTCCGCTTCTGCCCCACCGGCGGCATCACCACGCAGAACGCGCCGGACTGGCTCGCCCTTCCCGCCGTCGCCTGCGTCGGCGGCACCTGGCTTGCGCCGGCCGGCGAGCCGGTCGACCGCACCGCCATCGAAGCCCGCGCCCGGATCGCCGCGGCGCTGCGGCCAAGCGCCTGAAATCGCGGCAGGAGGTGGAGAGGCGGTTGCCTATGACACCGGTTTCCGGTAGGGCTCCCCCAATAAGAGTGAGGGGAGCCTTGAAGTGACGTTGGTTGCTGACGACGCGGCGACGATCGCCGGCCGTTTCCTTGCCGCGCGCCGCAGCGCCGCGGGCCTCGGCGCCTATCCGGGCGCGCTTCCGGAGAGCCTCGACGCCGCCTACCGCATCCAGGATGAAGCGATCGCCGCCTGGGACCGCCCTGTCGTCGGCTGGAAGGTCGGCCGCATCAACGAGCCGCTCGCCGCCCGCTTCGGCGCCGACCGCCTCGCCGGCCCGATCTTCGCCGAGCGCCGCGTCGCCGCGGACGAAACCGCCGACATGCCTGTCTTCGCGGAGGGGTTCGCGGCCGGGGAGGCCGAGTTCCTCCTGCGCATCGGCGCCGCGCCCGACCCTGCCAAGAGCAGCTACACGCTCGAGGAGGCCGCGGCGCTCATCGACGCGGTCTTCGTCGGAATCGAGATCGCCAGCTCGCCGCTCGCCACGATCAATGCGATCGGCCCTGTCGCCGTCATCTCCGATTTCGGCAACAATAACGGGCTCCTGGTCGGCGCCGAAGTGCCCGACTGGCGCACGTCCGGGTTCGAGGATTGGGACGTCTCCCTGTTCGTCGACGGCGCACCGACGGGCCGCGGCACAGCGCGCGCCTTTGCGAACGGCGCGATCGGCTCTGCCAAGTTCCTGTTCGAGCTGATGGCCGCGCGCGGCATCGCGCTGCGCCCGGGCCAGTGGATTTCGAGCGGCGCCGTGGGCGGCGTCCACGACGCGGCGGTCGGCCAGACGGTGGAGGCGCGCTTCGCCTCGCTGCCGCCGGTGCGTTGCCGGCTCGTCGCCGCAGAGGCGCAATGATCTATTCGAGACGGATCCGCCGCTGACGGCGGGTCCGAAGCCCCGCCAAGAGGGCATCAGGAGAGGGTGAGGATATGGCCGGGACTTTGACGCAAGGCGGCGACGGGGCCGCGCCCGCGAACACCGCCGGGCGGGTACGCTGGGGCATCTGCGCGCTGCTCTTCTTCGCGACGACGATCAACTACATCGACCGGCAGATGATTTCGGTCCTGAAGCCGACGCTCCAGGCCGAATATGGCTGGAACGAATCGACCTACGCCAACATCGTCTTCTCCTTCCAGCTCGCCTACGCGATCGGCTACGTTGCCTTCGGCCGGCTGATCGACAAATTGGGCGCGCGCTTCGGCTATTCGCTCGCGGCCGGCATCTGGGGCCTCGCCGCCATGGCGCATGCCCTCGCCACCAACGCCACCCACTTCATGATGGCTCGCTTCGCCCTCGGCATCGGCGAGTCGGGCAACTTCCCGGCGGGCGTCAAGGCGGTGGCCGAGTGGTTCCCGAAGAAGGAGCGCGCCTTCGCGATCGGTATCTTCAACGCCGGCGCCAACATCGGCGCGATCCTGACGCCGCTCATGGCGCCGTGGCTCGTCCTCTGGTTCGGCTGGCGGGTCGCATTCCTCTTCACCGGCGCCATCGTCTTCATCTGGCTCTTCTTCTGGTGGACGAACTACCGCCGTCCGCGCGAGAAGAAGAACCTCACTGCCGACGAGCTCGCCTACATCGAGAGCGACCCGGCGGACGCCCCCGGCGACGTCAAGTGGCTCCCCCTCCTCCGCCATCGCCAGACCTGGGCCTATGCGCTCGGCAAGTTCATGATCGATCCGGTCTGGTGGTTCTTCCTCTTCTGGCTGCCGAGCTTCTTCGCGGCCGAGCATGGCCTGAATCTCTCGACCTTCGGCCTCCCGCTCGCGGCCATCTACATCATCTCCGATCTCGGCTCGGTCGGCGGCGGCTGGCTGTCGTCGAAGCTCATCAAGCGCGGCTGGAGCGTCAACAAGGCGCGCAAGACGGCGATGCTGGTCTGCGCGCTGTGCGTGCCGCCGGTCATGCTCGCGCCGGGCGTGGAGAGCGTCTGGGGCGCCGTGCTCCTGATCGGCCTCGCCACCGCCGCCCACCAGGGCTTCTCCGCCAACCTCTACACCCTCCCCTCGGATCTCTTTCCGCGCAAAGCCGTCGGCGCGATCATCGGCATCGGCGGAACGCTGGGCGCGGTCGGCGGCATGTTCATGGCGAAGTTTACGGGGTGGGTCCTCGACACCTTCAACGGCAATTACATGCCCATGTTCGCCATCGCCGGCTTCGCCTACCTTGCGGCTTTGCTCGTCATCCACCTGCTCGTGCCGCGGATGGAAGAAGCGAAGGTGGACATCAAGGATTGAGGCTGAGGGGAGACCGTCACGCCTCCCGAACCCGCTCATGCTCGAACTCTGACTCGTTCGTCCCGAGCGTAGTCGAGGGGCGCACACTCGGACTCAGCGCCAGCGCCCCTCAACGTCGCTCGGGACGAACGAGGCCCTGACCGGTTCGTAATTTTGCTGAGCCTGAGCGAGCAAAAGCCATGCCCGAGACCGCCGCCTTCTATCTCTTCGCCATCCCCGCCGTCCTCCTGATCGGGCTGGCGAAGGGCGGCTTCTCCGGCCTGGGCGCGCTCGGCACGCCGCTCATGGCGATCGGCATCGACGATCCGGTCCGGGCCGCCGCCATCCTCCTCCCGATCCTGATCGCGCAGGACGTGATCGGAGTCGCCGCCTTCCGCAATAGCTGGGACCGTTCCGTCCTCGCCGCCATGCTCCCGGGCGCGGTCGTCGGCATCGCGCTCGGCTGGCTCCTTGCGACGCGCATCTCAACCGAAGCCGTCATGGCCGTGCTCGGCGCCATCACCATCCTCTTCGGCGGCTACCGCCTCTGGGCGGAGCGCGGCGGGGCGATGGAAGCGGCGTCGAGCTCCCCAGGCTGGGTCGGTTCCCTGTTCGAGATCGCGACCGGCTTCACCAGCCAGATCGCCCATGCCGGCGGCCCGCCGTTCCAGATGTGGGTGATGCCGCGCAAGCTTCCGCGCGACGTCTTCGTCGGCACGTCCGCCATCTTCTTCGCGATCGTCAATTGGATAAAGGTGCCGGCCTATCTCGCCCTGGGCCAGTTCACGGCCGGGAATGCAGTCGCTACCGCCATCCTCCTCCCCTTCGCGCTCGCCGCGAGCCTCGCCGGCGTCCGCCTCGTCCGCCGAGTTCCAGCCGAGCGCTTCTACAAGATCGTTTACTGGCTGATGATCGTCGCAGGCGCGAAGCTGCTCCTCGATGGACTGGGCCTCGGCTGACCCACTGTCGGGGGTGGGCTCGATGCCGCGCGTGAGAGGAGGCGGTCCGCGCTCTTCCTTAGCGACCGCCGCGCGTGACGAGCGGGCGATAGGCGCGGGCGACGGCCTCGTAGCGGTCGGCAAGCTCGGCATGAATGGCCTTCGCCACATGTCCGGCGCTCCTCGCGGCGGCAGCCCGCTCCTCCGCGGCCCGCTGTGCGAAGAACTCGACGTCCGAAGCGCTCATCGATCCTCTCCTCGCGTCCGCCCGGGACGCGCCAAAAAACAAGGGAAGCGTACAAATCGCCCTCTGCCGCGCCGGCCCCGTCGGAGCCGCACTCGCGCAATACACAAGGACTCGCGGCGCCGTTACTGCGCCTTGTCCCTTGCTTTTACTCCGAAAAGCACGCCCCGGCACTAACCTTCGTTATTCGCGGGCGCCCGCTTACGACAAAGTGACTGATCCAGTTGAGCCCAGGCCGTAATGTCAGGAGCATTGCGGCGGCAGCCGGGTTTCCCGTTTGCCGCACGATCCGACGGTTGAAGTCGCGCGGCTCAAAATCTTCGAAAGAATGAGGAGAGCAGCATGAAGAAGATCGTTTTCGCCGCAGCCCTGTGCGTGAGCAGCATCGCCCTCGCTCAGTCCGACCAGACCGGCCAGCAAGCGGGTCAGCATAGCGGCCACAGCCGCCAGGCGACGGGTCAGTCCGGCACCGGCCAGTCGGGCCAGAGCGGAATGACGGGCCAAAGCGGCATGGCCGGGCAAAGCGGCCAGTCCGGCCAAAGCGGGATGACGGGCCAGACCGGCCAGTCCTCGCAGAACGGCCAGACCGGTCAGCAGGGACAGATGAGCGGCACCGGCACCGGCACCCAAGCATCCGGCGCGAACGGAACCGGCTGGTCCAGCGGCACGGCCGGATCGACGGGCGCCGGATCCTATAGCGGCCAGGGCGGCCCCGCCGGCGGCCAGGGTGCGCGCAGCTATCCGCCCTGCTCGCGCGCCGTCACCGACAGCTGCATCCAGACGTACGAGCGCAGTCGCAGGCGCTAAGCCCGGAGGGGGAAGCGCCGCGTGCGAGGCGCGTAGCGCTTCCTCTTCGAACCGGGCAAGGCACCACCTGAGCGGCCTGATTGTCCATGACACCGTTGTCATGCACTGCTATGATGCGCCTATGATGTTGACTTTGCTCGCGGCTCTTGCCGTCCAGGCGCCCGCCGCCACTGCGCCGCCAGCAGGCCGGCTGCCGCTTCAGATCCCCGCCTTTCCGGGAGCGGAGGGCGCCGGCCGTTTCGCCGCAGGAGGACGCGGCGGGCGCGTCATCCGCGTCACCAATCTCGATGATGCCGGCCCGGGCTCGCTTCGCGCTGCGATCGAGGCGGACGGGCCGCGCACCATCGTGTTCGACGTCGGAGGCAACATCCGCCTCCGCTCGCCCCTCGTGATCCGCAAGGGGCAGGTCACCCTCGCCGGCCAGACCGCGCCCGGCGGCGGCATCACGCTGCGCGACCAGCGGCTCGAAGTCGCCGCCAGCGACGTCGTCGTGCGCTACATCCGCACCCGCCTTGGCGACGAGAGCGGCGTCGAATCGGACGCCTTCACCGTCTCGCGCGGCGCCCGCATCATCGTGGACCATGTCTCGGCGAGCTGGTCGGTCGACGAGACGCTGTCGGTCGGCTCCGCCTACCGCAGCGAGCGCGAGGACCTGCGCGACGTCACCGTGCAATGGTCGATCATCTCCGAATCCCTGCGCCGCGGCGGGCACGCCAAGGGCGAGCACGGCTACGGCTCCCTGCTGCGCGGCGCTCGGGGCGCCCGGATCAGCATGCACCACAATCTGTGGGCGCATCACGCCGCCCGCATGCCGCGCCCCGGCAACTACCTTTCCGCCGCCGACGATCCCGAAGGCGCCTTCTACGACTTCCGCTCCAACGTCTTCTACAATTGGGGCGGCAACCATGCCGGCTACAATGCGGACAATGAGCGCCAATCGAACGTCCGCTACAATTTCGTCTCGAACGCCTACGTGCGGGGGCCGGATTCCACCCGCCCGATCGCGTTCGACGAACGCAATCCGGTCGCCCGCGCCTGGTTCGAAGGCAACAGCATGGACGGCACCGTCCCTGCCGACCCCTGGAGCCTCGTGCGCCTCGCCGAAGGTGTCGATGCCGCGACTTACCGCCTCGCCGTCCCCGTCGACATGCCGCCGGTCACCACCGACGCCGCCTGCTGCGCCTTCGATCGCGTGCTCGCCGGCGCCGGCCATTCGCTCCGCCGCGATCCCGTGGACGCCCGCGTCGTCGCCTCGGTGCGCGCCCGCGAAGGCCGCCTGATCGACAGCCAGCGCGAGGTCGGCGGCTGGCCGGAGCTCGAGGCGGGTACGGCCTGGGTCGACAGCGACGGCGACGGCATGCCCGACGCCTGGGAGCGCGCCAACCGCCTCGACCCGCGCGACGCCTCGGACGGCGCCCGCGACACGGACGGCGACGGCTACACGCAACTCGAAAATTGGCTCGACGCTCTCACCCGGGCGCCGGCCGCGCGGTGATGCGCCTCGGCCGCCGCGCCTTTTGCGGCGGTCTCGCCGCCACTGCCCTCGCCGGTCCCACGCCCGGGGCGACGCTGCAGGCCGACGCTCGCTTCGACGCGGTCGTCGGGTCGGGTCGCGGCGATCACCCGACCGTTGCGGCCGCCCTCGCCGCTGCGCCCGCGAACGAGCAGCGGTTCCGGATTCTCCTCAGCGAAGGCCGTTGGGAGGAGAAGGTCACGGTCTCCCGTCCCAATGTCACCATCGCCGGGGCAGGAACTTTCAAGACCATCCTTCGGGCCGCGATCGCATCCGGCCATCGCAAGCCCGGCGGCGGCACCTGGGGGACCTACGGATCGGCGACGCTGACGGTCGAGGCGGCCGGGTTCCACCTCAGCGACCTGATGGTCGAGAACGGCTTCGACTATCTGGCGAACCTGCGCACCCGCGGCGTCGCCGACGCGCAGGCGGTCGCCCTCGCGCTCGGCAACCAGGCCGATCGTACGCTGATCGAGCGCGTCGTGCTCATCGGCCATCAGGATACCTTCTATCTCCGCGCCGGCCGGGCCCTCGTCCGCGACAGCCTGATCATGGGCAGCATCGATTTCATCTTCGGCGGCGCCGCGGCGCGCTTCGAGACGTGCGACATCCGCTCCCGCCACCGGCCAGGCGAGTCGCTCCAGGGCTATGTCGCCGCGCCCAGCACGCACCGCGACCAGCATGCCGGCCTCGTCTTCGATCGCTGCCAGCTCAAGCGCGAACGCGGCGTTCCCGATGCCTCTGTGTATCTCGGCCGCCCCTGGCGCGCCGGCGGCAACACCGCGCTGCGCGGCGCCGCGGCCTATCTCGACTGCTGGATGGACGCCCACATCCATCCCGAAGGCTGGACGTCGATGGGCTACCGCCTTCCCGACGGCACGCAGATGCGCTTCGAACCGGGCGACGCGCGCTTCGGCGAACGCGGCAGCCTCGGCCCGGGCGCGCGTCCGGGTTCGACCCGGCCCCAGCACTCCGCGGAGCAAGCCGGCGCCTTCTCACGCCACGCCATGTTCGGAGACTGGCGACCGAGCTGAAGTGCCGCAGCGCACTTCCCTCCCGAACGAGCGGAGGGCCTTCACCGCCTCGTCCTGCAAAAGCACCGCGCCAGGAGCCACGTCCCATTCCGCGCGCGGCCGCTGCCGCAAAAAAAAGCGGCGGGTCCGAAGACCCGCCGCAGCGCTCGCGACGCTTCCCGCCAGGGACGGAAGCGGCCCTTGCGAGTTGTTTAGAAAGTCACGCGCGCGCCGGCGGTGAAGACGCGGCCGGTCGACTGGTAGGTCTGGGTGACCGGGTTCGCCTCGTACATCGTGCGGTGGCTCGTCTCGTTGAGCAGGTTGCGGGCCTCGAAGGTGAGGCGGACCCAGTCGGTGATGTTGATCGACGATGCGAAATCGAGGTTGAGCGTGTTCTCCGTATAGCCGAAGTCCGCGATCACCGGCGAGTTGCAGGCCGCGCCGCCGTTCGTGGTGGTGCCGACTGCGCAGGTGCCGCTGGCGAGCGGGAAGCGGTTGACGTAACGCTCCCGGTAGGCCGCCGAAACGCGCGCCGAGAAGACCTGGTCCTCATAATAGACCGTCGCGTTGAACGCGTCCGGCGAGGTGTTGAGGAACGGCCCTTCCGCAAACGTGTTGGCGGCCGTCGAACCGGTCTGGCCCTGGCGGGTCGCGAGAACCGTCGAAGTCAGGTAGCTGAGCGTCGATTCGATGTGCGTGTAGTTCGCCGTGATTCCGAAATTCTCGAGTGCCGGGCTGATCCAGCCGAAGTCCGACTGCACGTTGATCTCGACGCCCTTGATGGTGCCGCCGGGCGCATCCTGGAACTGGCGGATGGCGTAGACGCCGCCCGCTTCGGTGTAGGCACGGAGCGTCGGGCTCGTCATCGAAGCGACGATCTGGTTGTAGATGGCCGGCTCGAACACGGTCGAAAGCGGCGCCTCGCCCGCAATCTGCTGCGGGAAGGATTCGAGGTCCTTGTAGAAGAAGGTCACGCCGATCAGGCCGCTGCGCCCGAAATAGCGCTCGAAGCTCAGGTCGAAATTGTTCGAGCGGAACGGGCTGAGATAGGGGTTGCCGACGGTGATCGCAGGCGCCGCGCCGGCGGCGTTGAGTCCGGTCGGGAACGACGTCGTGCCCGGCGTGAGGCTGGCGAGCTGCGGGCGCGAGATGGTGCGCGACGCGGCGAAGCGGATCAGGAAGTCGCTCGCCACTTCGTAATTGACGTTGAGCGACGGCAGCACGTCCCAATAGCTGTGGCGCGCCGTGACGGGAATGCCGAGCGTGCCGTCGGTCGCGCCGACGCTGCCGCGGCCGTTGACGCCCGTGCGGGCGACGCGCAGGCCCACGTTGCCGCGCAGCGGACGGCCGAAGATATCGATGTTGTAGTCGAGCTGGCCGAAGCCGGAGAGGTCGCGCTCGCGCACCGCGTTGCGCTGGCGGCCGTCGACGACGGCGCGGAAGTCGCCCCACTGGTTGACGCAGTTGCAGTCGATCCCGAACTGGGTGCGGAAGGCGTCGAGATCGGGGACGTACATCTGGGTGGGCGTGCCGGTCGACACGGTGAGCCCCTGGCCGAAGCCGATGGTGCGGCCGAGATCGGTGATCGAAAGGCCGGCCTCGAGCAGGGTTGGATTGACCGCCTCGATGTCCTGGTTGCGGCGGCCCTGGTCGCTGTCGAAGTTGAACTGCTTGGCGGTGCCGCCCCAGCGGAAGGTGAACTGGTCGCTGAGCTCGTAGGCGAAGTTCAGGCGAGCGACGCGGAATTCGTTGTTCACCTCGTTGTTGAAGTAGCGGATCGTGCTCAGGCCCTTGACCAGCGACCACTGGTTCGGATCGGAGACGTCGAAGCCCGGGCTGAAGACCGGCATGATGCCGTCTCCGCGCTCGTCGAACGTGTAATTGTCGCGGTCGATCGCGTTGAACTCGGCGAGAAGGCCGGTGCCGCGGAATTCCGAGCGCGACCAGCCGACGGTCATTTCGGCGGAGAGGCGGTCGCTGAACTCCTCGGTGACGTTCAGCGTGCCCTGGTAGAAGTTGGTCTCGCCGAACTGGGCGTCGGCGGAGCTGCGCCAGTCGACGTTGTCGAGAACCAGATAATCGGCCTGGCCGGCCTCGTTGACATGGGCTTGGCGGACCTGCGTGTTCGGGCGGCCGATCAGCTGCTCGTAGAAGCCGGTCTGGTTGGCGGTCGCGACAAAGCCGGGCGAGGCCGGATTGTTGTAATAATCGAACGGATTGAGGTTGCGCGGATTGAAGCTGTCGCGGGTGCCGGGGACGAGCGTCGTCCCGCCGCAGTCCGCGGTCGCGCTCGGGATGCAGCGCGGATAGAGGGCGAGGCGGTCGGCGAGGCCGTTCGCCGTGTTGGGCGCGCGCAGGGTGTTCTGGGTGACGCGGGCGTTGGTGCCGTTGCGGTTGAGGCCGATCGGCGTGATGCCGCTCACCGTCGAATTCTGCCGGTACCGCGAATAGACGCCGTCGAGGACGATCTCGGTGCGGGGCGTCGGGCGCCACTGCGCCGTCGCCGTCGCGCCGAGGCGGTCGTAGTCGAGGTCCTGCCGCGTGATCGAGGGCAGAGCCGGGATGATCGTCGTCGGGCTCAGCAGCGCATAGGCCGCGGGATCCGAGCCGAACGTCGGGCCCGTGCCGCCGGGCCGCGCGAAGCCGTAGGTGAGGTTCGGCGCCACGGTGCCGTTGATCAGCGAGTTGCGGTACAGATATTCGAACGCGCCGATCGAGCGCCGGTAGGCGTCGATCTGCTGGCTGTTCTCCTGATAGGCCACCGAAGCGAGGATCCCGAAATTGTCGGTGATCCGGTGTGAGATCAGCCCGGTGAGGCGCGGGTTCCAGGTGCCGCCGTTCTGGCGATATTCGCCTTCGACGCCGATCAGGTAGCGGTTCTCGCGGTAGCCGAGCGGCCGGCCGGTGGTGAGATCGATGATCGCGCCGAGCGAGCCTTCGTCGTTCACGGCCGCCACCGTCTTGGTGACGCGGATGTTCGAGAACAGCTCGGACGCGAAGGTGTTGAAATCGAAGCCGCGGGTGCGGTTCGCGCCTGCGTCGGACGAGTTGCCGCCGGCGACGGAGAGCGCGTCCGCGCCGTTCAGGCGGGTCAGCTGGAAGTCGCCGCCGAGGCCGCGTATGGTGATCGAGCGGCCTTCGCCATTGTCGCGGTCGATCGAGACGCCCGGCAGGCGCTGGATCGATTCGGCGAGGTTCGCGTCGGGGAAGTCGGCGATGTCCTCGGCAGTGATCGCATCGATGATCTGGTCGGAGCGGCGCTTCTGGCCGAGCGCGTTCTGGAGCGAGGCGCGGAAGCCCGTGACGACGATCGCTTCGGCTTCCTGGCTGCCGGCGGCGTCGTCGGGCTGCACTTCGTCCGATTCGGGTGCTTCGATGGCGCCGGGTTCGGAGGCGGGCTCGCCCTGCTGCGCGCCGGGCTGGGCGGGGGCATTGCGGTTGGTCGGCTGCGCGGAAGCCGCCGCGACCGGCTGCTGCGCAGCGGTGCCTTCAATGGTCTGAGCGGAGGCGGGAGTCGCGGCGAACAGGCCGGCGACGATGATGGCGCCCGCGGATGCAGTCGCGGAAAAAGTCGATTTGACGGTGCGGGCCAAAATAGCCTCCCTCTCCTGGTTGGTGTCCCCCGCCGGGTTCTTCCCGGTCTCGTTCGCGTCGTGCCCCTGATACGTACTTCTGGTGCCACC
>DASWMS010000106.1:0-24144 GCA_036399655.1 Allosphingosinicella sp.
GCTCAGAGGGTTGCCGGTCTAAATCCTCCCCATCGCCAGATGGGGAGGGGGACCACACGAAGTGTGGTGGAGGGGTAAAGGGCGGAGGCCTCAGTCGCCCGGTACCTGACCCTCCGACGCCGAGCCTTCTACCCCTCCACCCGCCTTCGGCGGGTCCCCCTCCCCATGCGGGGCATGGGGAGGATGCACACGCCGCGCCTCTTCGATGAGCATGACCGGGACGCCGCCCCGGATCGGATAGGCGACGCCCGCTTCGTCCGACACCAGCTCCTGCGCCTCCGCATCGTAGCGCAGCTTCGTCCGCGTCGCGGGGCAGACGAGCACCTCCAGCAGCCGCGGGTCGAACGCCGCGTTCATTGCAGCGTCTCCGGCCCGTCCGCGCCGCCGGGCGCCATGCGCTGGAACTGCATGAATTGGACGAGGAGCTCGGCCCGGTCGGCAATGTCGCGCGCTTCGAGCAGGGCCTGCTTCGAGCCGATATCGAGCGGTGCGATCTGGGCGATGCCGTTGACCAGCATCTCGTCGTCGAGCCGCCCGACTGCGTCCCAATCGACGTGGTAGCCGAGCGCATCTGCATAGCGGCGCGATTCGCGCTCGAGATCGGCGCGGTGGGCGATGCCGAGCGGTTCGGGCTCCGCATCGTCGGCCTCGAACCCGCCGCGGTCGGCATCGACCTGGCGGTAGGGCGTCTCGACCTCCGCTTCGCGGGCGATGCGGAAGCGGGTCAGGCCGTCGAGGACGATATTGAAGCGCCCATCCTCCAGCTCGTCCGACGCCGCGATGCGGCCGATGCAGCCGACTTCGAAGAGGCCGGGCGGCTCATTCCCGTCGCGCGGCTGGACCATTGCGATGAGGCCGTCGCTCGCCATCGCGTCGCGGACCATGGCGCGGTAGCGCGGCTCGAAGATGTGGAGCGGAAGCTGGGCGCGGGGGAAGAGAAGCGCGCCCGCGAGCGGGAAGACCGGCACCCGGAGGAGCGCGCCGCCCTCCATCAGCCGAACAGGATCGCGGACAGCCGACGCCGCTGCGCTCCGGCCCACGGGTCCTCGAGCCCAACCGCCTCGATGAACTGGAGGAGGCGCTTGCGCGCCGCGCCCTCGTTCCAGGCCCGGTCGGCGGCGATCGAGGCGAGGAGCTGGTCGGCGGCGCCGTCCCGATCGCCGCGCGCCATCAGCACGGCGGCAAGCTCGTAGCGCGCCTCGTGATCCGCGCCGTTCGCTGCGATGCGCCGCTCATATTCCGCCGTCTCGGCGTCGGCCGGCGCGAGTTCGGCGATGGCGAGCGCGGATTTCACCTGGGCAAGCGCCGGATCGGCGGCGAGCTTCTCGGGAAGCGAGTCGATGAGCGCCCTCGCCTCGTCGGTGCGCCCCGCCGCCATCAGTGAGCGGGCGAGACCGGAAACGACGGCGGGATTGTCCGGCGCCATGTCCATGATCTGCGCGAAGATGCTGACCGCCCGCTCCGCATCGCCGCCGGCGAGCACGTCCTCGCCCATGGCGATGAGCGGCTCGATCTGCGCTTCGACCGCCTGCTCTTCGCCCTCGATCGGGAGCTGCTTCAGGATTTCGTCGAGAAAGCGGGTGAGCTGGCCTTCGGTGCGCGCCGGCGTCAGGTCGGCGACGAGCTGGCCCTGGAAGATCGCATAGACGGTGGGGATGGACTGGACGCGGAATTGCGCGGCGATGAGCTTGTTCTCGTCGACGTTGACCTTGACGAGCTTGACCCCGCGCGCCGCATAATCGGCGGCGACCTTTTCGAGGACGGGGGTGAGCTGCTTGCACGGCCCGCACCATTCCGCCCAGAAATCGACGAGGACGAGGGCGGTCTGCGAAGGCTCGATCACGTCGCGCCGGAACGTCTCCAGCGCCTCGCGTTCGGCCGCGCTCATGCCCAGTGACGCCATCTTTCCACTCCTCCAGCTTATGCGCGCCCTATGTGGGATCGTGCCGGGCTCTGCCAAGCCCAAGTAAGGCCTTGCCGCGGCGCACGCTGTCCGTTATTGGCCGCCCCGCCTTGATCGCTCCTTCTTCGAGCGATCCGCCGAGCGGGCGTAGCTCAGGGGTAGAGCACAACCTTGCCAAGGTTGGGGTCGAGGGTTCGAATCCCTTCGCCCGCTCCATTTTTCATACTCAGCGCGATCGAACCCTCGAGTCCTTTGTGCGCTCCGCCCTGCGGGCTTCGCTGGGGGTTCGAATCCCAGCGACGGTGGGGGCTGGAGTTAGTGTCCGCCCTCGATCCACGCTATCCCCGCGGCGCGAAAGGCATCCGCGAGCGCGGCTTCCAATTCGAGCGACTCTTCGCGGGTCATCGGGTTGAGATGCTCTACCAGGTGGGGGAGCAGGCCGACGCCGAAGCGCTTTACGGCGCGGCTCGCTTTGTGGCCGGCCTTGTGCTGGTCGAAGCGGAGATCCGGATCGCGCGAGGTCTGGCCGACGTAGAGGCCCCAGCGGCCGGCGCGGGACGGGTCGTGGAGCAGGATGACGTAGACGTTGTGGGACGCGCCCCTGGTGCCCGCCGTCGCCGCCTTGAAGGTGCGGGCGACGCGCTCGGCCTTGTTGATCCAGTCGGGGCCGCTCATCTCTCCTCCGGTAGAGAGCGGCGCACCCCCCGGCAACGGAACGCAATCCTTCCGGCCCCGTTCTCGGGGCGTGAGCACCCAGTTGGACAAGTTCGATTCGTCGGCCTTCGAGCCGCCGCCCGAGGCCGTGGGCTTCTATTCGGAGAGCCTGAAGCTCCTCAAGGAGAGCGGAATCCCGTTCCTCCTTTCGGGAACCTATGCGCTCTCCTGCTTCACCGGAATCACCCGGCCCACCAAGGACCTCGACGTCTTCTGCAAGCCGTCCGACGCGCCCAAGATCCTCGCTTTCTTCAAGAGCCAGGGTTACGAGATCGAGATGGAGGACGAGCGCTGGATCGGAAAGGTCTGGCGTGGCGAGCATTTCTTCGACGTCATCTTCAACATCTCCTCGGCCTCCATCCCGATCACCGACGAGTGGTTCCAGGAGGTGTACGAGGCCGAGGTCTACGGCACCAACGTGCGGGTGACGCCGCCGACGCAGTTCATCCTCTCCAAGCTCTTCCTCCAGACGCGCTACCGCTACGACGGCGCCGACATCGTCCACACGATCCTGATCAAGCATGACGAGATCGACTGGCAGTGGCTGCTTTCGAACATGGAGCTCTATTGGGAGGTGCTCCTCATCAACGTCCTCAATTTCCGCTTCGTCTACCCGACGGAGCGCGACCTCATCCCGCGCTGGCTTTATTCCGAGCTGATCGAGCGGCTGAAGGCGCAGGACGAGATGCCGCCGGCCTCGATCAAGATCTGCCGCGGCCGCCTGATCAGCCCGACCGACTATGTCGTCGACGTCACCGATTGGGGCTTTGCGGACGTGGTCGGCAAGGGAGTGGACGAGAAGCATGAACGACCCAAGCACTGAGGATGCGGACACCGCGCGCACGATCAGGGTCGCGGCGATCGGCGACCTCCATGTCGGCGAGCACACCGAGAACCAGTTCCGCGACCTGTTCGCGGAAATGTCGGACTCGGCCGACGTCGCGGCTTTGTGCGGGGACCTCACCAATTTCGGCAAGGTGCGCGAGGCGGAGATTCTTGCGGAGGACCTGAAGTCGCTCACCATCCCGACCGTCGCCGTGCTGGGCAATCACGACGTCGAGGCGGGCTGCACGGAGGAGGTGATCCGGATTCTGGAGCAGGCGGGCGTCACCATACTGGACGAGCAGGCGGTGGTGATCGAGGGCGTCGGCTTCGCGGGCGTGAAGGGCTTTCTCGGCGGCTTCGGGAGGGGCGAGCTCGGCGCGTTCGGCGAGGAGGCGATCAAGGCCTTCGTGGACGAAGCGCGCAACGAGGCGCGCAAGCTGGAGAACGCGCTGCGCTCGCTGCGCACGGAGCGGGTCGTCGCCGTCCTTCATTACGCGCCGATCGCGGAGACGGTCGAAGGCGAGCCGCTCGAAATCTATCCCTTCCTCGGCTCCTCGCGCCTCGCCAATGCGGTCGACCGCTTCGACAACGTCAAGGCGGTGGTCCACGGACACGCACATCGCGGCCGCTACGAAGGCGCCACGCCGCGCGGCGTCCCCGTCTACAATTGCGCGCGCTTCGTGGTGGAGGCGGAGCTGGGCCGCCCCTACGCGCTTCTCGAAATCTAGCGGGTCGGGCCCGGCGCCGGCTGCGTTTGCGGCTGGGGCTGCGCTTTCGGCTGCGGCTGAGGCTGCGCCGGACGGGCCGGACGCGAGGGCTGAGACGCCGCCTGTGCCGGCTGCGGCTGCGGCTGCCGGCCGGCCGGCGCCTGGGGCGGGTTGATCGGATCGAGCAGGGCCGCCGTCTCGATCGCGTCGAGCGCCGAGCGGGCGGCGACGTAGCGCCGCGCTTTCTCGACCCAGGTCCGCGCCTGATCGCGGCCCGGCATGCGCAGGATCTCGACGAGGGCCAGATTGACCTCGCCGCCCGCCATATGGGCGCGGGCGCGGCGCAGGCGCTCGGAGGGGATGGTGGACTGGGTGCCTTCGCGGCGTATCGTGACGAGGCTGCCGAGCTCGCGCTTGAGGCCCTCCCACCAGCTCCGGTCGGTGCCGCTCGCGGCGAGGCGCGGTCCGACCTCCTCGAGCTCGCGCTGCAATTCCTGGAGCGTCACCGGCTGGCGGGCAGCGGTGATGACGAGGCCCACGGCCTGCGGCTGGTTCTGCCCGAAGCGCTGGCGAAGGAGATGCTCGATATAGCCCAGCGCCACGCCGCGATCGAGCGCGCGCCGGGCGGCGAAGGCGACGAGCAGGCCCTCGGCGCGGTCGGCATTGCCGACGGCGGCGCGCGAGGCGCTGTCCAGCTCGGTCAGGCGCTGTTCGAGGCGGCTGACGCGCTGCTGGGTTTCCGGATCGATGACGAAGCGCGCCTGGTCGCCGGGGAGGGGGGCCACCGCCTCGCTCGGCTGCGCCGGCTGGGCGGCGGCGGGCTCGAGCGGCTGCGGCTCGGCGATCTCGGCCGGCGCGTCGGCGATGCCGAGGAAGACGGCGCCCTGCTCCCAGCGGGAAAGCAGCCAGCCCATCGCGGCGAGGCCGAGCAGAAAGGCGATGAGCGGGAGCGCAAGCCAGGACCAGACGGAGCGCCTCCGCTCGACGCCGGTCACCGGGTCATAGTCCATGTCCGTCCTCACTCTTCAACGCCTGGCTCTTCTGGCACAGCTCGGCGGCAAGCTCCAGCAGCGCCTCGTCGCGCGGCCTTGCCGCCACCGCAACGCGGCGCCAGCCGGGGCCGAGCGCTGCCGCGGCCGCCGCGCTGATCGCCGCCGCGGTGACGCCGGCGCGCGCGTCTTCGGGGAGGAAGGACGCGAAGGTCGCCGCGGCGCGGGGCGAGTGGAGGAGGGCAATCGCGCCTGCCCCGAGCGCGTGGTGTGCAGCGGCGGGGAGCCAGGCGACCGCATCGGCCGAGTAGACGATGCGACGCTGGACGTTCACCCCATCGTGGGTCAGCGGGAGATGCTCGCGCCCGCAAAGGTGAAGGACGCGGCCCGACATCGCGGCAAGGGCGGCAGCGCCATCGCCGGGGCCTGTCCGGACATCGGCGAAGCCAGCCGCCTCTGCGGCTGCGGCGGTCGCTTCGCCGACGGTGCGGCAGGGAAGGTGCAGGTAGGCTGCCAGCCGTGGCCCCGCCTCGCGCGCCGCATTGGCACTTGTGAGGAGGATGGCATCCAAGCTCGCCGGATCGGGTGCCTCCCATGCGATCGGTCGGATCGTGAAGAGCGGCGCCAGCACCGGCTCCAGCCCCATCGCCTTCGCCCGCGCGGCGGTTGCGCTCGCCCCCGGCTCCGGCCGAAGCACGAGGACTCGTCCGATCACCCGGAGAACAATGCCCGGAGCGGCGGCGCGGCCACGCGCAGCAGCTCGCGGGCGAGGACCAGAGGCGCTTCCCGGTCGCCGACGTCGAAGGTCGTGTCGAGATCCTGGCAGTGGCGCCCGTCGGTGGTCAGGATTTCGCCCTGGAGCCGCATCCGGCCCTCCTCGATCCGCGCCAGCGCCGCGATGGGCGAGCGGCAGCTTCCGCCGAGCCCTTCGAGCAGCCGCCGCTCGGCCGAGACGCAAAGATGCGTCGCCTCGTCGTCGATCGCCTGGATGATCGGGCGCAGGCGGCGGTTCTCCGTCAGGATCTCGACTCCCACTGCGCCCTGCGCGGGCGCCGGGAGCAGCGCATCGAGCGGGACGCCGATCTCCGGATGTTCCAGCCGGTCGAGCCCTGCGGCCGCCAGCAAGGTCGCATCCGCCTCGCCGAGCGAGAGCTTGCGAAGCCGCGTCTGGACGTTGCCGCGGAAGCTGACGATCTCGAGGTCCGGCCGCCGCCGCAGCAACTGCGCCGCGCGGCGCGGCGACGAGGTGCCGAAGCGCGCCCCTTGCGCCAGCGCCTCGATGCTCTCCGCTCCGACGAGCCGGTCGCGATAGTCCGCGCGCGGCAGCATCGCGGCGATTTCGAGCTCGGGCGGGCGGATCGTCTCCACGTCCTTCATCGAATGGACGGAGATGTCGGTCCGCCCTTCCATCAGCGCCCGGTCGAGCTCCTTGGTCCAGAGGCCCTTGCCGCCGACTTCGGCGAGCGGCCGGTCGGTGATCTGGTCGCCCGTCGTCGTCATCGCGACGATCTCGATCCGCTCCGGGCCCCAGCCATGCGCCTCGCGCAACGCCTCGGCGACGAGGCGCGCCTGGGCGAGGGCGAGCGGCGAGCCGCGCGTGCCGATGCGGAGGAGGTCGAACATAGGGCGCTTGAACTAGCGGCTTCGCCTCTGGCAGGGAAGCGGCGTGACCCTCATCCTCGGCCTTGAATCCAGCTGCGACGAGACGGCGGCGGCGCTTGTGACGTCGGACCGTCACATATTGGCGCACCGGCTGGCGGGCCAGGAGGAAGCGCACCGCCCTTATGGCGGCGTCGTTCCCGAGATTGCGGCGCGGGCGCATGTCGAGATATTGCCGCGCCTGATCGAGGAGGTGCTGGCCGACGCCGGGGTCAAATTGGACGAAGTGGACGCGATCGCAGCCACGGCCGGGCCGGGGCTCATCGGCGGCGTGATGGTCGGCCTGGTGACGGCCAAGGGCCTTGCGCTGGCGAGCGGCAAGCCCCTCGTCGCAGTCAACCATCTCGAAGGCCATGCCCTGTCGCCGATGCTCTCGGAGCCGGACCTTCGCTTCCCCTATCTGCTCCTCCTCGTCTCGGGCGGGCATTGCCAATTGCTCTTCGTCGAAGGCGTCGGCCGCTACACGCGCCTCGCCACCACGATCGACGACGCAGCCGGCGAGGCCTTCGACAAGACGGCGAAGCTCCTCGGCCTCGGCTATCCCGGCGGCCCCGCCATCGAACGCACAGCCGAAGCGGGCGACGCGGGCGCCGTGAAGCTCCCCCGCCCGCTCCTCGGCTCGGCCGAGCCCCACTTCTCCTTCGCGGGCCTCAAGAGCGCCGTCCTGCGCGCCCGCGACGCCGGCACCCACCGCCCGGAAGACATCGCCGCCTCCTTCCAGCAGGCGGTGATCGACTGCCTCGTCGACCGCACCGCCCGAGCCCTCGCCCATGCGCCCGGCGCGACGGCGCTCGTCGTTGCCGGCGGAGTCGCCGCGAACGGCCCCATCCGCCGCGCCCTCACCGCACTTGCCGCGCGCCACGACCTCCCCTTCGTCGCGCCGCCCCTCTGGCTCTGCACCGACAATGCCGCGATGATTGCCTGGGCCGGCGCGCTGCGCTTCGAGGAGGGACTGACGGACGGGCTGGATGCGCCCGCGCGGGCAAGATGGCCGCTCGATCCGAATGCGGAAAAAGCGCGCGGTGCGGGAGTGAAAGCGTGACGTTGTTGCCCCGCACCGTTCGCCCTGAGCCTGTCGAAGGGCTGTCCTTCCTTCTTTCCGAGGCCGATAGAAAGGGCAGGGCTTCGACAAGCTCAGCCCGAACGGAGTGGGTATTCTGAGTCGTATCCGGAAGATCGGCGTCGTGGGAGGAGGGGCGTGGGGCACCGCATTGGCCCAGGTCGCGGCGTGCGGGGGCGAGGAGACCTTGCTTTGGGCGCGGGAACCGGAGGTGTCCGAGAGCATCAACGCCCGGCATGAGAATGTGCTTTTCCTTCCGGGTGTGACGCTCTCCCGATCGCTGCGCGCCACGGCGGACGTCGCCGACCTCGCCGCCTGCGACGCCCTCCTCATCGTCACGCCCGCCCAGCACACCCGCGCCGTCCTCGCCCGCATCGACGCGGCCGGAAAGCCGCTCGTCCTCTGCTCCAAGGGCATTGAGGATGCGACCGGGCAGCTCATGCACGAGGTCGCCCACGAGGCGCAGCCGCATTGCAGCCTCGCCGTCCTCTCCGGCCCGACCTTCGCGCACGAAGTCGCGGCCGGGCGCCCCGCCGCGGTGACGCTCGCCGCCGAGGATGCCGCCACCGGCGAAGCGCTCGTGCGCCGCCTCGCCCGACCGTTCTTCCGGCCCTACCTCTCCGACGACGTGGCGGGCGCCGAAGTCGGCGGGGCGGTCAAGAACGTGCTCGCGATCGCCTGCGGAGTCGTCGACGGCCGCGGGCTCGGCCTCAACGCCCGCGCGGCGCTCATCTCGCGCGGCTTCGCGGAGATGACCCGCTTCGGCCTTGCCAAGGGTGCGCGGCCGGAAACGCTGGCGGGGCTCGCCGGCCTCGGCGACCTCGTCCTCACCTGCTCGTCAACCAATTCGCGCAATTTCAGCCTGGGGAAGGGCATCGGCGAAGGCGCAAACGCCGCCGATCTCCTTGCGGACCGCCGCACCGTCGCGGAAGGCGCCTACACCGCCCCCGTCCTGAAGCGCGCCGCGGACGCGCTCGGCGTCGACATGCCGATCGTCGCCGCCGTTTGCGCGCTGCTGGCGGGCGAAGTCACAGTGGATGACGTCATGGAGCGCTTGTTGGCGAGGCCGCTCAGGCCGGAGGGGGTCTGAGCCAGACCGTCATCCCGGGAGGGACCCCATCAAAGTAGTACTTTGATGGGAACCCGAAGGCCGGGATCTCAGCGGGTGAAAAGCGCGGCGCCAATGCAGCGCTGCACGACCGCCCCAGCCCTTCACCCCATGAGGTCCCGGCCTTCGCCGGGATGACGCATTGCACTTAGAAGTCCCAGGCGATGCCTTTGGCTTCCCAGTCGCCGTAGCGCGTCGGTTCCTTGCCCTTTGGGCCGCCATGCTCTTCCGCAGGGGTGCTCGGATCCGGCGTAGGCACGGGAGGGCTCTCGCTGAGATATTCGGGCGCTTTGACGTGGGGCGGGCGCTGGCCGGGCATAAGCGGGTTCCGGTTGACTGGCGGTGCTTGGACCCACATGTCGCGACGCGATGGCCCGAAGACAAGACCACCCCGAGCGCGGCGACGCCGCCGGAACCGCCTCGCGGCGCGCGGCGCTGCGCCTGCTCGACGCGGTGCTGCGCAAGGGACTGCCGCTCGAAGCCGCGCTGGACGTGGCCGCGCGCGACCTCGAGCGCGCCGACGATCGCGGCTTTGCCCACGCCATCGCCGCCGAAGCGCTGCGCCGCCTCCCCGATCTCGACGCCCTCATCGACGGCGCGACCAAGAGCCGCCTCCCGGACGACGCCAAGGCGCGCTTTGCGCTCCGCATCGCGCTCGTCCAGGCGCTGGCGCTGAACACGCCGCCGCACGCGGCCATCTCGACCGTGCTCCCGCTCGTCGACGGCGGCCCGCGCCGCCTCGTCCACGGCGTCTTCGGTGCGCTAATGCGCAGCGGCGCCACCCTGCCGTCGCCGCCCTCGCTGCCGGACGGCGTCCTGGCGCGCTGGAGCGAGGCCTGGGGCGACGACGTCACGGCGGCAGCGGCGCGGCTCATCGCCGTCCCGCCGCCGCTCGACTTCATCGGCGAGCCGCCCGCCGACGAAGAAGGCGTCAGCCTGATGCCCGGTCACCTCCGCCTCGTCCGGGGCACCGCCGTCGCGGGGCTGACCGGCTTCGGCGAGGGCAAATGGTGGGTACAGGACATTTCCGCCTCCATCCCCGCGCGCCTTCTCGGCCCCGGCGAAGGCCGCACCGCGCTCGATCTTTGCGCCGCGCCCGGCGGCAAGACGATGCAGCTCGCCGCCGCCGGTTTCCGCGTCACCGCGGTCGACGTTTCCGAAGACCGGCTTGGGCGCCTTCGCGACAACCTCTCCCGCACCGGCCTCGAAGCCGAAATCGTCGCCGCCGACGTCATGGAGTGGAAGGCGCCGGAGCAGGCCGACGCCGTCCTGCTCGACGCGCCCTGCACGGCGACCGGCATCTACCGCCGTCACCCGGACGTCCTCCACCGGGTCCGCCCGCGCGCAATCCTGGAGCTTGCCGAGGTGCAGAAGGCGATGCTCGGCCGCGCCGCCGAGTGGGTGAAGCGGGACGGCGGCACGCTCGTCTACTCCGTCTGCTCCCTGGAGCCGCAGGAGGGCGAAAAGGTCGTGCGCGACTTCCTCGCCAACCGTATCGATTTCGAAACCGCGCCGATCACGGCGGACGAGCTCCCCGCCGGCGTCGTGCCCACCGCGGAAGGCTGGCTGCGCATCCTCCCCGGCGCGCTGGAAGCGCAGGGCGGCGCCGACAGCTTCTTCATCGCGCGCTTCCGCCGCAGGTGACATCGCAGCGGCGCCCGGTTAATCCGGTGCCCGTGTCCGTGCGTATCGCCCCCTCCATCCTTTCCGCCGACTTCGCGCGGCTCGGCGAGGAGGTGCGCGCGATCGACGAGGCCGGCGCCGACTGGATCCATGTCGACGTCATGGACGGCCATTTCGTCCCCAATCTGACCATCGGCCCGGCCGTCGTGAAGGCGCTCCGGCCCCACACGGCCAAGCCGTTCGACGTCCACCTGATGATCTCGCCGGTCGATCCGTTCCTCGCCGCCTTCGCCGAAGCCGGCGCCGACATCATCACCGTGCACCCGGAAGCGGGGCCGCACCTCCATCGCACGATCCAGGCGATCAAGGCACTCGGCAAGCGCGCCGGCGTGTCGCTCAACCCGGCGACCCCCGCCAAGATGCTCGACTACGTCATCGAGGAGGTCGATCTCGTCCTCGTCATGAGCGTCAATCCCGGCTTCGGCGGGCAGAGCTTCATTTCGAGCCAACTCCGCAAGGTGGAGGCGATCCGCAAGCAGATCGACAAGACGGGCCGCGCCATCGACCTGGAAGTCGACGGCGGAATCGACGCCGAGACCGCCCGCCTGGCGATCGATGCGGGGGCCGACGTCCTCGTCGCCGGCACCGCCACCTTCCGCGGCGGCCCGGGCGCCTATGCCGGGAATATCGCCAGGCTGCGCGGGTGAGCGCCGTGGGCCAGGCGGAGCCGACTCGGTCCGACGACGAAATCGAACCGGGCAAGCGCCTGATCCGGGTCGGCGATGGGCGCGGCTCGTCGCTCGCCGAGAAGGTCGCCTATCTGTTCCACCGCTTCGCCTGGCGGACGCCCTTTCATGCGCTGCGGCTCAGCGGCCGCGCACCGCTCAAGCTCCTCGCCGTGCCCAAGGACCCGATCGCGGGCGACAAGGCGGCGGGCGAGGCGCTGCTGCGCGGGCTGTTCGTCCGCCGCCACATCTCCATTCCGGTGGAGCGGCTCGATTTCGCCGACCCCTCGCTGCCGCGCGACGTCTCGGACCATCTCCAAAGCTTCGCCTGGCTGCGCGACATCGCCGCCGCCGCGACCCGCGAGCGCGCATCGAAGCTCGCCGAGAAGCTCACTGCTCTCTGGATCGAGAGCTATGCCGGCCAGGTCACGGAACGCGCGTGGCGCGCGGATCTGTGGGGCCGGCGTATCCTCTTCTGGACGGCCTATGCGCCCTACATCCTCTCCAGCCGCGATCCGAACTACCGCGCCGCGGTGCTCAAGACCCTCGCCCGCGGCGCCCGCCACATCGAGCGCGGCGCGGCCAAGGCGCCGCCGGGCCTGCCGCGGATCACCGCCTGGGCCGGCGTCATCGTGGCCGGACTGGTCGTCCAGGGCGGCGCCGCGCGCCTCCGGCTCGGCGAAGCCGGCATGGCCCGCGCCCTCGCCGCCTCGCTCCACGACGACGGGGGCCTCCACAGCCGTTCGCCGACCGAGCAGCTCGCCCTCGTCGAAACCCTGTCCCAGCTCCGCACCGCCTACATCGCCGCCGCCCGCGACATGCCGGAAGCGGTGGAGGACGCGCTCGGCGGCGCCGTCGCCGCTTTGCTTGGCGTGACGCTCGGCGACGAGGCGCTGTCGAGCTGGCAGGGCGGCAACATGTTCGACGCCCGCCGGATCGCAGCCGCCATCGAAGGCTCGGGCGTCGACGCCCGCCCGCTCCGCCAGGCGCGGGGCTGGGGCTATCAGCGCGCGCAGGCGAAGAACGCCGTCCTGGTCTTCGACGCCGCGCCGCCGCCGCCGACGCGCGCCTTGTCCGGTGGCTGCGCCTCGACGCTCGCCTTCGAGCTCAGCGACGGCAAGGACCGGCTGGTCGTCAATTGCGGCGGCGTTGCGGAAGCCGGCGACACGCTCCCTGACGACCTCGTCCAGGCGCTGCGCACCACCGCCGCCCATTCGACCCTCACCCTCGGCGACCGCAATTCGACGGCGATCCACGAGGACGGTTCGCTCGGCAAGGGCGTCGACCAGGTCGAGCTCGCCCGCGACGAGACCGCCGGCATCGTCCGCGTCGAAGCGACTCACGACGGCTATGTCCGCCGCTTCGGCTTCGCGCACCGCCGCCAGCTCATCCTCAGCCCCGACGGCAAGGAGCTGAAGGGTGAGGACCTGCTCTCGCCGGAAGGCAAGAAGAAGCGCCCCGCCGCGACGCCCTTCGCCGTGCGCTTCCACCTCGCCCCGACCGTCGAAGTCACCACCACCGCCGACGGGCAGGGCGCGCTCCTGCGCATTCGCGGCAAGACGCTGTGGCAGTTCCGCTGCCGGGGCGGCGCGCTGTCGGTCGAGGACAGCCTGTGGCTCGACGGCGAGGCGCGGCCCCATTCCACCCTCCAGCTCGTCGTCACAGGCGAAACCCCGCCGGACGGCATCACGATCGGCTGGCAGCTCAAGCGCGCCAGCTAGTTTCCGCAAGAAGGCCCGACGCATGAACGTGAAGATCGCCCGCGCCCTCCTGTCCGTGTCGGACAAGACGGGTCTCGCCGAACTCGGCCGCGCCCTCGCCGCCCGCGGCGTCGAACTGGTTTCGACCGGCGGCACCGCGAGGGCGCTGCGCGAGGCGGGGCTCGATGTGCAGGACATTTCGGACCTCACCGGCTTTCCGGAGATGATGGACGGGCGGGTCAAGACGCTCCACCCCAGGGTCCATGGTGGCCTCCTCGCCGTCCGCGACGATCCCGAGCACGCCGCCGCCATGGCAGCGCACGGCATCGGCGCGATCGATCTCGTCGTGGTGAACCTTTATCCGTTTGCCCAGACCGTCGCCCGCGGCGCGGGGCGGGACGAGGTGATCGAGAATATCGACATCGGCGGCCCCTCGATGGTGCGCTCGGCGGCCAAGAACCACCACTACGTCGCCATTCTCACCGATCCGGGCGATTACGGCGAGCTGATCGAAGCGCTCGAAGCGAATGACGGCGCAACCTCTCTCGATTTCCGCCGCCGCCTCGCCGCCAAGGCCTTCGCCGCCACCGCCTCCTACGACGGCGCCATCGCCCAGTGGTTCGCCTTCGCCGACCAGGGCGCGATGTTCCCGGACACTTTGCCCCTCACCATGAAGCTCGGCGATATCTTGCGATACGGCGAGAACCCGCACCAGCAGGCGGCGCTCTACGTCCCCGCCGGTCCGCACACGCGCGGCATCGCCCAGGCCGGCCAGGTCCAGGGCAAGGCGCTCAGCTACAACAATTATAACGACGCCGACGCCGCGCTCGAGCTCGTCTCCGAATTCCGCGACGGCGGTCCCGCCTGCGTCATCGTCAAGCACGCAAACCCCTGTGGCGTCGCCAGCGCGCCGGACCTCCTCGCCGCCTATTCCGAGGCGCTGGCCTGCGACCCGGTCTCGGCCTTCGGCGGCATCGTCGCGGTGAACCGCCCGCTCGACGCGGCCGCGGCGGAGGCGATCACTGCAATCTTCACCGAAGTGGTCATCGCCCCCGACGCGGACGAGGACGCCCGCGCCATTTTCGCGAAGAAGAAGAATCTCCGCCTCCTCCTCACCGGCGAGCTGCCCGATCCGCATCGGGCTGGGCTGACGCTGAAGTCGATCGCCGGCGGCTACCTCGTTCAGTCGCGCGACAGCGGCCGGGTCTCGCGCGAGGATCTGAAGGTGGTGACGAGGCGCGAACCCTCCGAGCAGGAGCTGCGCGACTGTCTCTTCGCATGGATGGTCGCCAAGCATGTGAAGTCGAACGCCATCGTCTATGCCAAAAGCGGCGCCACCGCCGGCATCGGCGCAGGCCAGATGAACCGCCTCGAATCCGCCCGCATCGCCGCCTGGAAGGCGCGCGACGCCGCCGAGAAAGCCGGCTGGCCCGAGCCGCGCACCATCGGCTCGGCCGTCGCGTCCGACGCCTTCTTCCCCTTCGCCGACGGCCTGCTGGCGGCGGTGGAAGCCGGGGCGACGGCGGTGATCCAGCCCGGCGGTTCGATCCGCGACGACGAAGTCATCGCCGCCGCGGACGATGCCGGTCTTGCAATGGTGTTCACCGGCATGCGCCACTTCAGGCACTAGAAATCCTCCCCAAGCCGCGCTTGGGGAGGGGGACCATGCGAAGCATGGTGGAGGGGTAGAAGGCGGGGCCGAGCCACATACCCCTCACCACCCTGCGGGTGTTCCCCCTCCCCATCCGCTTCGCGCATGGGGAGGATTTCTCCCGCTTACCCGACCCGCGGCCCTGTTCCCGGGGGCGGCAAGGTCGGCTTTTCACCGCTTTGCATTCGGAAGAGGGCGCGGTCCTCCTCTGTGAAGCTGCGGTACCAGACGGTCACGCCGAAGGCGGCCAGGATTGCCGGCACGCCGGCGGCGAGCTGGAGCCATTCCGGAAGCTGCAGGACGGCAAAGCCGGCGACGGTCGCCGCCGCCGTCGCCCAACCGAGGGACCAGCGCCAGCCCAGCACCGGCGCGCCGAGCACGCTGCGCAGTAGCCGTGCCTTCAGGATCGAGGCGAGTCCGAGCGCCAGCATCAGGGCAAGTGCCGCCGCCGCCGCCTGCCCCGCCTCGATCCGGTCCGCCCGCACCGGCAGCCGCTCGATGGCGAGGATGAAGGCGATTGTGAGCAGCGCCTGTACCGCCAGCATCAGGAGCGAGATGAGGAGGTTCCGGTGCCTGGCGACGTAGACGAGCGCCGCTTCCGAAACCACGGCGGTCGCCGCGACCACTTCGGCGGCGAGCAGGAAGACGAGCGCCGCGGTGCCCGTCTCGAAGGTCTGGCCCGATCCGAACAGGCCCATGATCGCCTCGCCCGGTATGCCCAGCGCGAGCGCGATCGCCGCCTGCGCCGCGATGATCCAGAAGCCGACCTGGCGCACCTGGCGGGCGACGGCCTTGCGGTCGTTCTCGGCGAGTTTCTGGGTGATGACTGGCGCGAGCACCGGATCGAAGCTGGTCTTCAATTTCTGCGGCAGCGAAGCGACGTTCTGCGCGATATAATAGATGCCGACCGCCGCCGGCGAGACGAACAGGCCGAGGATGGCGATGTCGAGGCGGCGCGAGCCCCATTCGATGGCGTCCGCGGCGGCGAGCGGCACATTGCGCCGGGCGGTGCGCAGGATCTCGGCCGGGTTGGGGCTCCAGCCGCGCGGCTTGCCGTAACTCCAGAGCAGCCTCCAGATCGCCGCGGCGAACCCGGCGGCGATCGAGATGACGTAGGCGATGATCAGGCCGTCGCGCGACGAGAGGAAGATCATCGCGCCCGCGGCGATGCTGATCGTCCAGGGCTCGACGATGGCGCGGACGTGCACGGTCGCGGCGACGTCGTGGCGGTAGGCCAGCGCCGCGAGCGCCACGTCCGCCCCGGCGATGCCGAAGATGACGAGCGGGAGCAGCCAGTCGGCGCCGTGTATCTCGCTCCCCGGGAACATGGCCTGGGGGAAGATCATCAGCACGGCGCTTGCGAAGGCCGAGGCGATGAAGGCGGCGAGCAGGCCGTCCCAGACGATGCAGACGTGCGGCTTGTCGGTGCGCGTGAGCTGCTCGGCGAGGCCGCGCTTCAGGCCCATGGTCGCGAGCTGCGCTGCGAGTTCGACGACCAAAGTCGCATAGGCGAAGCGCCCGAGGATTTCCGCGCCGTAATAATGGCCGGCGATGAACAGGAAGGGGAGCCGCGCGACCAGCCGGAGCACGAAGCCGAAGAAGTTGGTCCGCCCGCCCTTGGCGAGCGCGGCAAGGTCGTCGCCAGGCGGTCCGGGGGTCGCCTCTGCGGGCGCCTGGCTCAATGCGCGGCGCCCCAGTTCGGCCCGGTGCCGATATCGACGCCGAGCGGGACGGACAGCTTCGCCGCCGGCTCGGAGGCGGTCTCCATCACGCGGCGGATGACCGCCTTGGCGCGCTCCGCGTCGGCTTCGGGGACTTCGAAGACGAGTTCGTCATGGACCTGGAGGAGCATGCGCGTGCTGCCCAGGCCTTCCGCCTCCAGCGCCGGGACCATGCGGACCATGGCGCGCTTGATGATGTCGGCGCTGGTGCCCTGGATCGGCGCGTTGATCGCGGCGCGTTCGGCGCCCTGGCGCTCGTGCTGGACCTTGGAGCGGATGCTCGGGAAGTGGGTCTTGCGGCCGAACAAGGTGGTGGTGAAGCCGGTCTCCCGAACTTCCGTCAGGCGCGCGTGGATGTAGTCGCGGATGCCAGGGAAGCGGTCGAAATAGCGGTCGATCATCGCCTGCGCTTCGTCGGCGGTGATCGAGAGGCGGCCGGCGAGGCCCCAGCGCGAGATGCCGTAGAGGATGGCGAAGTTGATCGTCTTGGCCGACGCGCGGGTGTCGCGGGTGACTTCGCCGAACAGTTCCTGCGCGGTCATCGAGTGGATGTCGTCGCCGCGGGTGAAGGCGTCGCGAAGCTGCGGCACGTCCGCCATGTGGGCGGCGAGGCGGAGCTCGATCTGGCTATAGTCCGCCGAGAGCATGACGTAACCGGGCGCGGCGACGAAGGCGTCGCGGATGCGGCGGCCGATCTCGGTCCTAATCGGGATGTTCTGGAGGTTGGGATCGGTTGAGGACAGCCGCCCGGTCTGCGCGCCCGACAGCGAGTAGCAGGTGTGCACCCGCCCCGTGCGCTTGTTGATCTGCTGCTGCAGCGCGTCCGTGTAGGTGCTCTTGAGCTTCGAAAGCTGGCGCCATTCCAGCACCATGGCGGCGATCGGCACGCCTTCGCGGGACAGGCGCTCCAGCTCGTTGACGTCCGTCGACCAGATCCCGGACTTGCCCTTGCGCCCGCCTTTCAGCCCCATCTGGTTGAACAGGACGTCGCCCAGTTGCTGGGGCGATCCGATGGTGAACTGGCAGCCGGCCTCCGCGCAAATCGTGCCTTCGAGAGCCGCGATCTGCGTCTGGAATTCCTGGCTGAGCTTGGAGAGTTCCTCGCGGTCGACGAGCACGCCCTCACGCTCCATCCGCGCCACCACCGGCACAAGCGGCCGGTCCACCGTTTCGTAGACCCGCGCCACCCGCTCGTGCGGGAGGCGGGTGCGCAGGCGCCGCCACAGGCGCATCGTCACGTCCGCATCCTCGGCGGCATATTCGGTGGCGCGCTCGAGCGGCACCTTGTCGAAGGTGATCTGCTTCTGCCCCGATCCGCACACCTCCTTGAAGGTGAGGCAATCGTGGTCGAGATGCTTTTTGGCGAGATCGTCCATGGAATGGCTGTTCAGCCCGCCCGCATCGAGGTTGAAGCTCATCACGAGGCTGTCGTCGATCGGCGTGACCTCGATCCCGCGCATCGAAAAGACGATCCAGTCGAACTTGAAATTGTGCCCGACCTTGAGGACCGCCGGGTCCTCCAGCAGCGGCTTCAGCTTCGCCAGCACGAGGTCGGCGGGGAGCTGGTCGGGCCGCTCGGAGAGCAAATCGTGCCCGCCATGCTCCAGCGGAATGTAGCAGGCCTTGCCGCATTCGGTGGCGAGGCTGATGCCGACGAGCTTGGCGGTGACGCAGTCGTAGCCGTCCGTCTCGGTGTCGAGGGCGAGGAGCCCGTTCGCCCGCGCTTCCGCGATCCAGCGGTCCAGCGCCTCTTCGGTGGTGACCGTCTGGTACACCGAGCGGTCGATCTTCGGCTCCGGCCTGACCTCGAGCTGGCGCGGCGTCACCGTCGGGTCGGTGGAGGGCGCCTTCACCTGCGACGTGCCGTCGAGCCGGGCGATCAGCGCTTTGAAGCCCTGATCGGCGAGGAATTCGCGCAGCGGCTCCTTCGGGATGCCCTTCATCTCCAGCGACTCGAGCGTCTCGGGAAGCGGGGAATCGCAGACCAGCCGGACCAGCTCGCGCGACAGGCGCGCGGCGTCGGCATGCTCGATGAGGTTCTGCTTGAGCTTCGGCTTCTTGATCTCCTCCGCGCTGGCGAGGACGGATTCCAGGTCGCCATATTGCTGGATGAGCTGCGCGGCCGTCTTAGGGCCGATGCCGGGCACGCCGGGGACATTGTCCACGCTGTCGCCCATCAGCGCGAGCACGTCGCCGAGCTTCTCCGGCCCGACTCCGAACTTCTCCTCGACATAGGCGCGGCCGATGCGCCGGTCGTTCATCGTGTCGTAGAGGTCCAGCCGCCCGTCCTCGACGAGCTGCATCAGGTCCTTGTCCGAGGAGACGATGGTCACCTTCCAGTCCTGCGCCAGTGCCGCCTTGGCGTAGCAGGCGATGATGTCGTCCGCTTCAAGCCCGTCCTCCTCGATGCAGGGCAGCGAAAAGGCGCGGGTCGCGTCGCGGATCAGCGGGAATTGCGGCACGAGGTCGGGCGGCGGCGGCGGGCGCTGCGCCTTGTAGCCGTCGTACATGTCGTTGCGGAACGTCTTGGAGCCCGCATCGAAGATCACGGCGAGGTGGGTCGGGCCCTCCTCCTTGTGGAGGCTCTCGGCGAGCTTCCAGAGCATGGTCGTGTAGCCGTAGACCGCGCCGACGTTCAGCCCGTGCCGGTTGGTGAGCGGCGGCAGCCGGTGATAGGCGCGGAAGATGTAGGAAGAGCCGTCGACGAGATAGAGATGGGGCATCCAGAGGATTTAGCCCATTCGCGGTGCGACACAACCGCAGTCAGGGCGCAGCCGCGGCGCAACGCGGGTCAGGCGCGGTTCAAGCGCACTCCGCCAAAAGCCGGTGCATGCGACGCAGACATTTCCTCGCCGGCCTCGGCGCCGCCATCCTCATCGGCTGCACGCCGACTCCGGCGCCGGCCGAGCCGCCGTTCGAGCCGACCCGCTTCACCGTCGAAGTGAAGGGCTCCGGCCCGGACGTGATCCTGATCCCGGGCCTCACTGCCGGCCCGAACGTGTGGGCGGGCACCGTCACGTCGGTGCCCGGCTATCGCTACCATCTCGTCCACGTGCGCGGCATGGCCGGAGCGCCGGTGGGCGCCAACGCGCGGGGCGCGGTCGTCGCCGGCGTCGCCGACGAGCTCGCCCGCTATATCGCATCGCGCGGCATCCGCCCCGCCCTCGTCGGCCATTCGATGGGCGGCACGCTCGCCATGATGGTGGCCTCGGCGCACCCCGAGAGCGTCTCGCGAGTCATGGTCGTCGACATGCTCCCGCAGCCCGCCGGCCTGCTCGGCGGCAGCGCGCAGCAGATGGGCGGCCTCGCCGATCGCCTCCGCGATCTCACCGCCTCGCCGGGCGGCCGCCGCCTCTTCGCCGACCTCATAGGCACGCTCGGCACCAGCGGCGACAGCGATCCCGACGTCGTCGCCCGCGCGATGCACGAGCTCTCCCGCCTCGATCTCACGCCGCAGCTCCCCCGCATCGCCGCGCCGCTCACCATCGTCTACGCGAACGCCGACGCAGGGACTCGCGCCCGCACGGACGCGGCCTACACCCGCTCCTACGCGACCGCGCCTGGTGCCGCGTTTGTCCGCATCGACGGCAGCGGCCACATGATCATGTACGACCAGCCGCGTGCGCTGCACCAGGCGGTGCGGAGCTTCCTCGCTGGGTGACTGTCAGTCGCGGATGAGCGTGCCCCTGCCGATCGTTACCGGGCCGAGCTGGGTCACCGCGGCTCGGTCGCCGCGATAGGTCGCTTCGACGGTGACGGTGTCCATCGTCAGCGCGTTACCCGACCCGCCGATCCGGAACGTTCCGATGATCTTGTACCGGTCCGCGTCGGAAAGGCGCTCGACCCGGACGCTCAGCAAGTCGTCGAGAGAAAGCGCGCGGAGCCAGGCTGCGGGATCCGTGCAGCGTTCCACGCTTTGGCCGCAGCCATGGTCGGTATGAACGCCGCTTCGCGTGTCGCGAAGCAGCCGCTGCAGCACGTGCGCGGCCACCGCAGGCCGCAGCTCCCCGTCGAAAGTGAAGAAGGCGCGTTGCGCGATATGCTCGTCACCCGGGGGAATGACCTGAACCAGGCGCGCGCATTGCGCCTCCTGCTGCGGGCGCCGCTCCGCACCAAGGTTGTAGGAGAGTTCGACATCCCCGATGACCTTGTAGCGCTCGACAGTCTGGATCGCGCGCGCGCGCCTGGGCACGTTTCGCCCCGGCTCGTGAGGCGCGCTGCCGTCATAGAAGGAAACGTGGATCGCCGTTGCAGCGCAAAGCCCGCCGAACCCAGATGAATGCGGCGCCGTCGCGAATGTCAGGTGGTTCAGCGGCAGGCCGGGCTCGAGCGGGCTGTCGTAATTGGGCCGCGTCACCTCGCGGATGTTCGCGCCGAGCTGGCGCATGACGATGTCCACCAGATCGTCCAGCGGCAGGCTCCGGGCCTGCTCGATCGTCAATGCCGGGGGGTCCGCCGCGCGCGCGGGAGCCTGAGCGCCGAGCGCTGCAAGAAGTGCAATCCAAATGCGCATCGCGGCTCTCCTCAGGCGGGAGTCAGGATCGTATCCACCGCCTCGTCCGCCATGTCCGGGTAATCGAGCGTATAATGCAAGCCCCGGCTTTCCCTGCGCTCCAGCGCCGAGCGGACGATGAGGTCGGCGACTTCGACGAGGTTGCGGAGTTCGACGAGGTCGGGCGTCACGCGGAAATGGCCGTAATAATCCTGCGTCTCCTGGCGCAGGAGCTCGACGCGGTTGCGGGCGCGCTCCAGCCGCTTGGTGGTCCGCACGATGCCGACATAATCCCACATGAAGCGGCGGATCTCGCGCCAATTGTGCTGGACGACGACCTCTTCGTCGGAGTGCGTCACGCGGCTCTCGTCCCACGCGCGCACGGCCGGCGGCGGCGGGAGATCGGCGAGGCGGGCGTTGATCGCCTCGGCGGCGGCGACTCCGAAGACGAGGCATTCGAGGACGGAGTTGGAGGCGAGCCGGTTGGCGCCGTGCAGGCCGGACTGGGTGACTTCGCCCGCGGCATAGAGGCCGGGGACGTCCGTCGCGCCGTCGAGGTCCACGACGACGCCGCCGCAGGTGTAATGCGCCGCGGGGACGACGGGGATCGGCTGCTTCGTGATGTCGATGCCGATGTCCGGCTCGGCGAGGCGGGCCGCGATGGTCGGGAAGTGGGCGCGCACGAAGTCGGGGTCGCGGTGGGAGATGTCGAGGTGGACGAAATCGATGCCGAGCCGCTTCAGCTCATGGTCAATCGCGCGGGCGACGATGTCGCGCGGCGCGAGCTCGGCGCGGGCGTCGAAGTCCGGCATGAAGCGCCTGGATTCCTGGGGACCGGTGCCGGGGATGGAGAGCCGTGCGCCTTCCCCCCGCATGGCTTCGGTGATGAGAAAGTTCTTCACCTCCGGGTGGAACAGGCAGGTCGGGTGGAATTGGGCGAATTCCATGTTGGAAACCCGGCACCCTGCCCGCCAGGCCATGGCGATGCCGTCTCCGGTCGAGCCGCGCGGATTGGTCGAATAAAGCCAGGCCCGGCTCGCGCCGCCCGTGGCGAGGATCGTGGCGCGAGCGGTCAGCGTCTCGACGCGGCCGGTGGCGCGGTCGAGCGCATACAGGCCGTGGACGCGCTTCTCGCCGTGTCCCGCGACTGTGTGGCGCCCGGTGATCAGGTCGATGCCGACTCTGTCCGGCACGAGGGTGATGTTGGGATGCGCCCGCGCCGCCTGCTCCAGCGCCTGCTGCACGGCGCGCCCCGTCGCGTCGGCGACGTGGACGATGCGGCGGTGGCTGTGCCCGCCCTCCCGCGTCAGGTGCCAGCGCGCCTCGCCCCCGTCGTCGAACGGCACGCCGAGCTTCGCCAGCCGCTCGATCGCCGCCGGGGCGCTGCCCACGACGAACTCCACCGCCTCGCGCCGGTTGAGCCCCGCGCCGGCCACGATCGTATCCTCGACATGGCTTTCGAACGTGTCGCCCGCTTCCAGCACCGCCGCGATCCCGCCCTGCGCGTAGACGGTGGAGCCTTCGGACACGCTGCCTTTCGCCAGGACGGCGACACGGAGGCTGGGGTCGAGAGCCAGCGCAGCCGAGAGGCCCGCCGCGCCGGAGCCAATGACCAGCACATCGTAATCGCGCGTGACGCTCACGCCCCCCACCCAAACCGCTCGGGCTGAGCCTGTCGAAGCCCTGCCCTCCTTTGGAAGCCGGAAGATGGGAAGGACAGCCCTTCGACAAGCTCAGGGCGAACGGAGTTCTTCATGTGCCCCGTGCCAGCCCGATCACTCAGCATTCGCGGCCCGCGTCAGATTCAGGAACACGTCCTCCAGATCGGGATCGCGCGTCGTCACGTCTACGATGCCGAGCCCCTCCTTCTGCAGCGCCGCCAGCACCTCGCCCGCATTCACCTTGTCCTTGCGGAAGGTGATCGAGATGGTCCGCTCGCCAACCATCTCGATCTTGTCGAAGCAGGGCGCGACCGGCGCCGCCGCCACGTCGCGGTCGACGGTGACGACCACCACCTTCTCCTGCGCCATGCCGACGAGGGTGCGCGTCGTCTCGTTGGCGATCACCGTTCCGTGGTTGATGATCGCGATGCGGTCGCAAAGCTCCTCGGCTTCCTCGAGATAGTGCGTGGTGAGGACGATGGTGACGCCGTTCCGGTTCAATTCGCGCACATAGTCCCAGAGCTGCTGGCGAAGCTCGACATCGACGCCCGCCGTCGGCTCGTCGAGCACCAGGATGGGCGGCGAGTGGACCATTGCCTTCGCGACCATCAGCCGCCGCTTCATGCCGCCTGAGAGCGTGCGCGAATAAGCGTTCGCCTTGTCCTCCAGCCTGACCGCGCGCAGCAGCTCGGCCGTCCGCCGCGCGCCCTTCGGCACGCCGTAGAGGCCCGCCTGGATCTCCAGCGTCTCGGCGGGGGTGAAGAAGGGATCGAACAGGATCTCCTGCGGCACGATGCCGATCGAGGCCTTGGCGTTCCTCGGATGCTTGTCGACGTCGAAGCCCCAGATCGTCGCTTCGCCGCCCGTCTTGTTGACGAGGCCGGCAAGGATGTTGATCATCGTCGACTTGCCCGCGCCGTTCGGGCCGAGCAGCCCGAATATCTGCCCGCGCGGCACTTCGAGGCTGACGCCGTCCAGCGCGCGCTTGCCGCCGGCATAGGTCTTTTCGAGGCTCTGGATGGAGATCGCGGCTTCGCTCATGGGCCGCGCTCTAGCGGCGAATGTCCGAAGCGGGAAGCCGATGCTCCTCCCCGGAACGGGGAGGGGGACCGCACGAAGTGCGGTGGAGGGGTCGCGAGCGAAGCGAGCCGCACCGCCGCTGGGCCCCCTCCACCATGCTTCGCATGGTCCCCCTCCCCGTTCCGGGGAGGAGTTCAGGCGATTGTGCCCCACCCGGCGCATTGCTACAGCGCCGCCATGGAGACCGACCGCTACACGCCCGAGATCAGTTACGTTTCGACGCCGCGCGTCGCCTGCGACGGCGCCGCCGCGACCCACCCGGCGCTCGGCCACCCCCGCGTCTACCTCCAGATCGACGAACAGGGCTTCGTCGACTGCGGCTATTGCGACAAGAGGTTCGTGCTGGAAGGCGGCGCGGCGGACGGGCGCTCGTAGGAGAGGCTGAGGGTTCCGAGGCCCACTCCGTTCGGTCCGAGCGAAGTCGAGGACCGCGTTCGAGCGCAGCGAGAACCCGGGAGCCGGTGAAAAGAAGAAGTGCCTCGACTTCGCTCGGCAGCGGTCCTCGACTTCGCTCGGACCGAACGGG
>DASWMS010000107.1:0-105645 GCA_036399655.1 Allosphingosinicella sp.
GAGCGCCAGCACGCGGTCGACGAGGTCGCAGACGGTGAGCTCGACCGGATTGCCGAGGTTGACCGGCCCGTCGGTCACGTCGCTGTCCATGAGCCGCATCAGCCCGGCGACGAGATCGGAGGCGTAGCAGAAGCTGCGCGACTGCGAGCCGTCGCCGTAGACGGTGATGTCGTCGCCGGCGAGCGCCTGGCAGATGACGTTGGAGACGACGCGGCCGTCGTCCGGCCGCATGCGCGGACCGTAAGTGTTGAAGATGCGGGCGACGCGGACATCGGCGCGGCCGGCGCGGCTGTAATCGAAGGTGAGCGTCTCGGCGGCGCGCTTGCCCTCGTCGTAGCAGGCGCGCGGGCCCGTGCAGCTCGTCCAGCCGCGATAGCTTTCGGGCTGCGGGTGCACTTCGGGATCGCCATAGACTTCGCTGGTGGAGGTGAGGAGGAAGCGTGCCTTGCTGTCCTCCGCCAGGCGCAGGAAGTTGCGTGTCCCGACGACGTTGGTGAGCATCGTATGCTCGGGGTCGGCCTGGTAGTGGGGCGGCGAGGCGGCGCAGGCGAGATGGTAGACGTGGGTGAAGCCGACGCCCTCGAGGCTGGACGGGACGCCGTCGATCACGTCTCCTTCGACGAATTCAAAGCGGCTCTCGCGCTCGAGGTGGCGCAGGTTCTCGATCCGGCCGGTCATCAGATTGTCGAGCACGAACACCCGGCCGCCTTCCGCCAGGATGGCGTCGCAGATGTGCGATCCGATGAACCCCGCGCCGCCGGTCACCAATGCAGTCTTCTCGTTCTTCCTCACGATGGCTCCCTTTTATCAGCCCCGGCGGATCGTTCCGTGTCCGCTATGATGTCCTAATCCAACTCGGCACGCATAGTTTCACCGCAAACCGGTGGGTTGATCCAGATCATCAACTTGTAAGTAGCATCGGCCGTTCCGCCCGCTTCGCCTGCGCCTCGACGAGATGGTTTTCCAGCTCTTCGGCGCGGTGGGTGGCGCTGTGGCCCGCGAGCACGCGCCCGCGCGCCGCCCGGCCCATCGCACCCGCGTCGGCTTCCGATGCTTCGGAGAGGATGCGGACGACATCGTCGCTGCCGTCCGCCAGGTGGATCTCGCGCCCGGGTGCGAACAGCTCGGCGAGCCCTTCCCATCTGTCGGAGATGACCGGCACCGCGCAGGCCGCGGCTTCGAACAGGCGCACCGACGGCGACCAGCCGGCCTTCACCATGTCCGCGCGGGTGACGTTGAGCGTGAAGCGGGAGGCCGAGTAGAAGCCGGGATGCTCGGCGGGCGGGAGGTGGTCGATCCGTTCGACGTTCTCGGGCCAGTCGATGCCGGCGGGATATTGCGGGCCGGCGACGACGAAGCGAAGTTGCGGCAGGCGGCGCGCGGGCTCGATCAGCAGGCGTTCGAGGACGGGCTGGCGGTCCGGGCTGTAGGTGCCGAGATAGGAGAGCGCCCAGGTCTTCGAAACGTCGAGCGGCGGATAGGCGTCGGGATCGACCGAGCAGAAGAGCGGGCGGGCGGCCGGCGCGCCGTAATGCCGCTCGATGTAGCGGAGCGTCGTGCCGCCGGTGAAGCTCAGATAGACGTCGTAGCCGGGGATGACCTCGGGCGAGAGATATTCGAAGTCGCCGCGTTCCAGCTTGGCGAGCGTGACCGGCGTGTCGATGTCGTAGAAAGCGGTCACGCCGCGGGCCGTGCGCTGCACGTGCCGCGCCACCGCGACGCCCTCGGGGACGTAGGAGCCGACGATGATCGCGTCCGCCCCCGATATCTCGCCGTTCCATCGTTCGAGGTCGGCCAGGTCCGCATAATATTCGAGGCGGCAATAATCGGGATCGGTGACGTCGCGGTTGTCGCGGTACCAGGGGACATCGCGCTCGAGGAACAGGATGTCGTGGCCGCGTGTCGCGAAGGCCTTGAGGAGCGCGCGGAAGGTGGTGGCGTGGCCGTTGCCCCAGGAGGAGGAGAGCGAAAGGCCGAGGACAACGAGCTTCATGCGGAGACATCCTCTCCGTTCGCCCTGAGCTTGTCGAAGCCTGTCCTGAGCGACGCCGCAGGCGGCGTCGAAGGGGGCTGTCCTTCATTCTGCTCTTGCGCCGAAAGGGAGAAGGGCAGGGCTTCGACAGGCTCAGCCCGAACGGAGTGGGGGGCTTGGCTGGTGCCAGGTTCTGAACCACCCGCGACGGAGGAGCGTGGGGCTGGGGCGCGGCCTGATGTGGCTTTCCAGAGGGCGTCGACCTGCTCGCCGCGGTGGGTGTAGGTGTTTTCCGCGAGCGTGCGGCGGAGCGCCGCTTCGCCGATCGCGCGGGCGCGTTCCGGCGTCAGCGACGCGAGCTGGTCGGCGACGTCCTGGCCGTCGCGGGCGACGAGGACTTCCTCGCCGGGCTTGAGGAAGAGCTCGATCCCTTCCCATTCGTCGGTGATGAGGCAGGCGGCGGCGCCGGCGGCTTCGAAGACGCGGGTGGCGGGCGAGAAGCCGATGTTCGCCATGGAGTCGCGGGCGACGTTCAGGACGGCGAGCGGCGTGCAGTTAAAGGCGTTGTGCTCATGCGTGTAGACGTGGCCGAGGTGGCGCACGTTGGCGGGCATGCCCTTCGTCTCCCAGCCGTTGCCGCCGATCAGGAAGCGGCGCTCGGGGAGCGCGGCGGCGGCGCGGAGGAAGAATTCCTCGACACGCGCCTCGCGGTCGGGGAGCCGGTTGCCGAGAAAGGCGAGGTCGGAGGCGAAGCGCTCGTTTGCCTCCACCGGATGGTGGGTCGTGGGATCGAGCGCGTTGTAGACGGGGACGCATTCGCGGGCTCCGAAGCCGCGATAGGCGTCGATCACCGGCGGGCCGCCGCCATAGGTCAGCACCATGTCGAGCTGCGGCAGCATGCGGCGCACGGCATGGCTTTCGTCGCCGCGCATTTCCTCGAGCGTTGCGGCGGCGTCGACGTCCCAGAAGATGCGCATCGCATCGGGTCGGCTGTTGGCGACGATGCCTTCCAAGAGCTCGGTGTCGAACACGCCGACGCCGTTCGCCTTGACGACGATGTCGGCGCCGCGCGCTTCCGCGAGGACCCTGGCGAGCGCTTCCGGCGTGGCGTCGTAGACCACCGACTTCGCCCATTCGGGCGGCTCGATGTCCTTGTGCTTCTGCCGGTCGAAGGCGTCCGGCTCGTAGAAGGTGATGTCGTAGCCGCGCGCGGCGAGATCGCGCAGCAGGCCGCGATAATAGGTCGCAGCGCCGTTCCAGTAGGAGGACAGCAGGCTGGAGCCGTAGAATGCGATCTTCATGCGCTTGTCTCGCTAAGTCCCCTCTCCCGTTCAGGGAGAGGGAGGGCCCCAGCCGAAGGCTGGGAGGGTGAGGGCACGGACTCCAGGCCGGGCTGCGTGCCCTCACCCCCCCACGATGCTGGCGCATCGCGGGTCCCCCCCTCTCCCTGAACGGGAGAGGGATTGAGCTTCGCGTAGATGGTCATCAACTCCTCGGCGCGGTGGGCGCAGCTGTGGCGGGCGCGGATGGTCTCATAGCCGCTGGCGGCGAGCGAGCGGCGCAGGTCCGGGTCCTCGCGGACCTGGGTGAGGAGGCGGGTCATCTCCTCGCCGTCCCTGGCAATGAGATAGTCCTCGCCCGGACGGAACAGGTTCTCGGAATCGTCCCAGGGCGCGCAGAGGAGCGGAATGCCGCAGGCCAGGGCTTCGAAGACGCGAATGGTCGGGATGCCCGGGAGCATCTTCGTATAATAGCGGCGCGGCACGTGGACGGTGGTGAGGAAGCGGGCGAAGACGTCCGGCGCCTCGGCGTTGGCGAGCCAGCCGTGATAGGTGCCGCCGTAGCGGCGCACCGTCGCCTTGGCCGTATGGTGATAGCGCACGCCCCAGACGTCGAGCTTGAGCCCGGCGGCGCGCGCCGGGCGGAAGAGATATTCCTTGAGCTCCTTCGTTCGCTCGCCCTCGCCCCAGTTCCCGATCCAGACGAGGCCTTCCCGCTCCCCTTCCTCGGCGGGTGGGTGGAAGTGCCGAAGGTCCGCCGCCTCGTGCCAGACGAAGACCCGCCCGCCCCATCCCCAGCGGCGATAGACCTCGGCCAAAGTCTCCCCGAAGGCGAGCACGCCGTCATAGGCGGACAGGTCGTAGGCCTTCATCTCCTTGGGTTCGGAGACGGCGCGGTGGTGGGTGTCATGGAAGAGCAGGGTGAAGCGGCCGCCGCGCGCGCGCAGCCGGCCGAGCTTCGCGACGAGATCGTGGTCGTTCCACTCGTGGACGATGACGAGGTCCGCGCCCTCCACCATGGCCGACAGGCTCGCGCGCTTGTTGAAGCGCACGGAGCCGAGCTCCGGATAAGCGGCGCGCCAGGGCTCCAGCCCCTCCTCGCCATGGTCCTTGATCAGGTTCTCGAGGCTCCATGACTTTGCCGGCTCGTAGGCGACGACATCATGGCCGAGCGCGATCAGCTCGCGCAGCACGCCGCGCAGGAAGTGCGCGTTGCCGTGATTCCAGCAGCTCGCCAGAGAATGCGTGAAATAGACGATCTTCACGCCGCTGCCTTCGACCCGGTCTGGGCCGCTGCGAGGACGGGGCGCTGGATGGCGGGAAGGAGGGCGCGGTAGATGGCGGCCATCTGCGCGGCCATGGCGTCCGGCGTGAGGAGCGCCGCGCGCTCCTGCGCAGCGCGGCCCATGACGGCACGTTCGAAATCGTCGCCGAGCAGCTTCGCCATCGCGCGGGTGAAGCCTTCCTCGTCGCGCGGCGGCACGAAGATGGCGACATCGTCCCAAAGCTCCCGAAAGGTCGGGATGTCGGAGAGGATGAGCGGGCAGCCGGCGGCGGCGGCTTCGAGGACGGCGAGGCCGAACGGCTCGTAGAGGGCGGCCGAGACGAAGACGGGCCGCGCCGAGAGCCAGCGGGCGAGCTCGGCCTCCTCGATCGTGCCGAGACAGTGGAGGTTGTCGAAGGCCACGCTGGCGCCGTTGGGCCCCGCGAGCGGGCCCGCGGCGCGGACGGGCACCGGAATGTGCTGCGCCGCGGCGTCGAGAGTGCCGAGATTCTTGCCCTCGTCCCAAAGCCGGCCGCAGGTGAAGATGAAATCGTGCGGCGCCTGGGCGGAGACCGGGAAGGGCGAGCGGCCGTTGTGGACGGTACGCGGCGCTTCGGCGAGGCCGTAGACGCGCTGCGTCGCGGCGGCGAAGGCGGCTGTGGGCGCGACGACTGTGTCGGCGGCGCGGAGGCCGGCGCGGACCAGCTCGGTGCGCCACGCGAAGTCGGCGGGAAGGGCGGTGCCGTGGACCGCCTCCCACCAGGTCGCGACGCAGCTATGCTGGACGGCGACGACCGGACGCTTGAAGTCGGTCTCGGCGGCCAGCGCGGGGGTGTTGAGCTGGACGACGTCGGCGCCGCGGCGCTTGGCGAGCTTCGCGATCTCCTCGCCGGCGGCGCGCAGGGACGAGGCGTTGTCGGCCAGCCAGTCGAGGGGGAGGCCGGTGTCGACCAGCTCCAGGCCTTCGACCGCTGCGGCGGCGGCCGCCTGCTCGGCGGAGGGCGAGGGGCCCATGACGGCGAGCACCGTCTCGACCCCGAGCCGCGACAGGCCGCGGGCGAGTTCGAGGCTGTATTGCCAGACGCCGCCGACCGCATCGGCGGTGACCAGGACGCGCAGCATCGGCGGCGTGACGCTCACGCGTGGACCCCTACCCCGTCATTCCCGCGAAAGCGGGAATCCAGCGCGGCGTCGGGTGCGGCGGAGCCGGTGGAGCCTCCCGCTGGATCCCCGCTTTCGCGGGGATGACGGGGAGTGCGGGTTTCGGACAGCCAGTTCGCCAGCTTCGCCACGCCGTCCTTCCAGGGGATGGCGGGGGAAAGGCCGAGCTCGCTGCGGATCGCGCGGGTGTCGGCCACGAAGTAGCGCTGGTCGCCGGCACGCCAGTCCGAGAATTGGACGTCGACGTCGCGGCCGAGGATCTCGGACATGAAAGCGAGGAGTTCGCGCAGGCTGACCGCGTTGGCGGGGCCGCCGCCGAGGTTGAAGGCGCGCCCCGAGATCCGGTCGATCTGCTGCCACACCTTCACATAGGCTTCGACGGCGTTGGAGACGTCGAGGATGTCGCGGACCTGGTGGCCGTCGCCGTAGAGGGTGATCGTCTCGCCGCCGAGCGCGCGGATCAGGAAGTGGGCGACCCAGCCCTGGTCTTCCGTGCCCATCTGGCGGTGGCCGTAGATGCAGCTCATCCGCACGACCGCCGCCGGCACGCCGAAGCTGCGGGCATAATCCAGGACATACTGGTCCGCCGCGCCCTTGGAGCAGCCATAGGGCGTGTGGAAATCGAGCGGGCGCGCTTCGCCGATGCCGTGCGCCGCGACTTCGGCGTCTTCGGGGACATAGCGCTCGCCCTCCAGGCGGAAGGGGATGTCGACGAGGTCGCCGTAGACCTTGTTGGTGGAGGCGAAGATCACCGGCTGGGGCCGGCCGGCGAGGCGGGCGGCGTCGAGCAGGTGGAGCGTGCCGCGGACGTTGATGTCGAAATCCTCGCGCGGATCGACGAGCGAGGTGGTGACCGCAACTTGGGCGGCCATGTGGAACACGGCTTCCGATTCCCGCGCGGCGCGGGCGAGCTCGTCCTCGTCGCGAATGTCGGCGACGATGGAGGTGACGCGGCTGCCGTGGCGTTCCTGCAGCCAGGCGAGGTTGGTTTCGACGCCGGGGCGGGAGAGGGCGTCGTAGACGAGGATCTCATGACCGTCCGACGCGAGCCGGTCGGCGATGTTGCATCCGATGAAGCCGGCACCGCCGGTAACGAGGATGGGACGGGAGGAGGAGGTAACGCTCATTGAAATCCTCCCCTGCTTTTGCAGGGGAGGGGGACCATGCGAAGCATGGTGGAGGGGCGGCGGACGCAGTCCGCCGTCTGCGACGGCGGCCCCTCCACCGCACTTCGTGCGGTCCCCCTCCCCTCGAAATCGAGGGGAGGATGTTTCGCGCGGCCGCTCATGCGACGAGGCCCCGTGCTTCGAGCTCGGCCCGGGCCTGCTCGACGCGGTCGTCCGCGGTCTGAACCGCCACCCATTCGGCGAGCTCGGCGAGCCCTTCCTGGAAGTCCTTCGTGGCGCGGAAGTCGAGCTTCTCCGCCGCCTTGGAGCCGTCGCAGAAGCAGTGGCGTATGTCGCCGGTGCGGCTTTTGCCGACGATGCCGGGCTGGACGCCGCCCTGTCCCATCGCCCTGGCGAGCTCCTGCGCCACTTCGGTGACCGACCGGTCGTGGCCGGAGCCGATGTTGAAGACTTCGCCCTTCGCCTGCGGAAGCTCCAGCGCGTCGGCAAAGGCGCGGGCGACGTCGCCGACGTAGACGAAGTCGCGGCGCTGCTCGCCGTCCTCGAAGATCATCGGCTGCTGGCCGTTGAGGAGCCGCGAGGCGAAGATGGCGAGGACGCCCGTGTAAGGATTGGAGAGCGCCTGGCCGGGGCCGTAGACGTTGAAGAGCCGGAGGCACACGCCTTCCATGCCGTAGGCTTCGGTCATGATGAAGGTCGTGCGCTCCTGCACATATTTGTTGAGCGCGTAGATGGAGGCGAGGTCGGGGCGCTTGGTTTCGGGCGTGGCGACGGGGACGAGCGGGCGGCCATGGGCGTCCGTCGGATCCCAGCTCATGTCGTCGCTGGTCCGGGGCTGGCGCTTCGCCTCCTGGACGAGGGCGCCGTCGGCATCGCGGTAAAGGCCTTCGCCGTAGATGCTCATCGAAGAGGCGGTGACGACCCGGCGGACGGGGCTGTCGATCAGTTTCTCGAACAGGACGGCGGTGCCGACGTCGTTGACTGACGTATAGCGCTCGACCGCGTACATCGACTGGCCGACGCCGACTTCCGCGGCGAGGTGGACGACGCTGTCGACGCCCTTCAGCGCCTTCACCACCGCATCGCCGTTGCGCACGTCGGCGCGGATCAGCTCCACCTGGGGATCGAGGTCGTCGGGGCGTTCGGTGTCGCCGTGAACCTGCTCGATCATCGAGTCGAGCACGCGCACCTCGTGACCGCGGCCGAGAAGCTCGCGCGCCACCTGGCGCCCGATGAATCCAGCGCCGCCGGTGATCAGCACCTTTTCTGTCAAATTGTCCCCCGTTACTTGATCTATGTTATAACTGTTGTGGCTTGTACGTGCAGACTAGGCACGCCGCAGCTTCTTCTTCAACCCTCGAAACGGCGGATGTCCCCTTTGGTTCCGCAGACGGTTCGTTATGGGCACCCAACGTTCCGGCGAATTCGCGCGATGCAGGCGGCGGCTCTGGCTCCGAGACGCGCGCGTTCGCCGGGCGGGCTTCGGTCGGCGGCGAGGCTGGCCTGACCGAGCCGGAACGCGCTGTAGGCGGTGATCGAGAAAGCAATGAGGGCGGCATCGACGGGGCGTCCGGAGGCTTGGGCGACCTGCTCGGCGAAGGCTGCGGCATCTTCGTCGCCGAGATCGAATTCGACGATGGCGCCGGCGACGTCCCAGGCGATGTCCTGGCAGCCGACGAGGTCGTGGGCGGCGTGGTGATCGAGGGCGTCGGTCTTGAGCCAGCGGCCGGGTTCGGGTTCGATCCATTCGTGGAGGTCGAGGCGGTTGTCGGTCTCGACCGGCAGGGGCACGGCATCGGGGATCTGGAGACGGGCGGCGGCGTCTTCGCCGAGCGCGAGGCCGATGTTGCGGCGGCTCATTTCGAGCAGCTCGCCGAGTGAGGCGCCGCGTCCCGGGGCGGCGGGGAACAGGCGGGCGCGGGTGCCGAGATAGCGGGCGACGGCGTCGAGCGGTGGGCGACCGCGCCCGGCGCCGCCGTGCCAGCGCTCGATAAGGAAGCCGTTGACGAGGGCGCGGGGCTCGGCGGCGAAGCCGGCGGCGTGAAGGGCGCGGGCGCGCTCGAGCTTGTGCGTGCCGGTCCGGCCGAGGCCGGCGAACTTGACGAGCCAGGTTTCGCCGCCGGAGGTGAGGGCGAGGAACTTGCGGCGTTCGCCCTGCGGGTCCGCCGCGGGCCAGTCGGTCTCGTCGCGGTAGACGTGGCTGCGCCACGCGCCGCCCGAAATCTCGGCGAGCGGGGCGTCGAGGGGGCCGATGGCGTCCTCGATCCACTCGGCGACGAGGTCCTTGAGGCGGGGTCCGAGATCGGCGGGGATGCGCTGGAGGCGCTTCCAGCGCTCCCGGTGCACGGCGCTCGCCTCGCCGCCGGGTGCGCCGCCGTGGCTGGGCAGGAAGGCGATGCGGCTCAAGGGAACGCCCTGCGCCTCCAGCCAGTCGGCGACGGCGCCGAAGGAGCTGCCGGAAAGGCCGGGGCCTTCATCGACGACGATGTAATGCGCAGTGGGCTCGGCCAGGATCTCGGCGGCGAGGTCCGGCGCGATCGAAAGGCGGCGGGCGAAGGGATGTCCGGTGGGGCGGACCGTCACCGGCGGCGGCGCGCCGAGCGCGGCGGCGGCGACGGCCGCGAGGCTGGTTCCGATGCTCCTTATGCCGATCACGCGCGGGAGGCCTTCGAGCACCAGCGCGCGGGCGGCGTCGGCATAAGCTTCGGGATAGACGGCGTAGAAGGCGTAGCCTTCGACCTCGCGCACTTCGATGGACGGGGGCAGCTTCGTCTCCGGCGCTTGCGGCAGAACGAGGTCGCTGCCGAAGCGGCGATCCCATGAGGCGCAGACGGCGTGTGCCAACCGGAACACGAACCGGCCGATTTCATCCGCGGCCTCGCAGCGGCGATCGGCCCCGCAGATGGCGAAGTCGGCGTCGGCAAGGCCCTGGTGGAGCCGCCCCGCCTCGACCAGCGCGGCGACGAGGCGGCCGTGGCGGGCGAGGCCGGGCGGCGCCTCCGCAAGGTGCCGGAGCTCGCTCCGCAGCTCCGAGAGCAAGGCGGCGGGATCAACCTGCTCGGAGCGATCGCCGTAGACGAGCATCCGCAGCCGGTCAGCCGCGGAGGAGGCCGGCGGCGGCGGCGGCGGCCGGGGCGGGCGACGAGGCGATGGTTTGCACGCGGACCCGAACCGCGTATCGGCAGCCTTGTTCCTCCCCGCCTACCCGTGCCACTGCGACGGCTTCCGATGACCTTGACCCTCCTCCTCATCCGCCACGCCGCCCATGTCGAGCTCGGCCGCACCCTGTCCGGCCGCCGCCGCGACGTGGCGCTCAGCAATGACGGGCTGCAGCAGGCCGAAATTGTCGCGGACCTGCTCGCCGTGGAGCCGATAACCGCCGTCTATTCCTCCCCGCGGGAGCGCGCCTGGTACACGGCGCGCGAGCTTGCCGACCGGCTGGAGCAGAATGTCGCCGCCGCAAACGGCCTCGACGAAGTCGATTTCGGCGAGTGGACGGGCTTGTCGTTCGACGCGCTCGAAGGCGATCCCGGCTGGGACGAATGGAACAGCGCGCGGAGCATCGCCCGCCCGCCCGGCGGCGAGAGCATGGCCGAGGCGGTGGAGCGCGCCGTCGCCGCTGTCGCGGAGATCGCCGCCGAACATAGGGGGCAGACCGTCGCGGCCGTGTCGCATTGCGACATCATCCGTGGACTCATCTCATTTTATCTCGGGCTTCCGCTCGACAATCTGCTGCGCTTCGATATCGACCCCGCGTCCGTCTCCCGGCTCGTCATCGGCGACTGGGGCGCGCGCGTGATGAGCGTCAACGAAAGGCTCTACCAATGAACCGTGCCGATCCGGCCAGCTCCGACGCGCTCCGGACGCGCATCGACGCGCTCGGGCCCTGGTTCCACAACATCGATCTCGGCGGCATCTGGACGGCGCCTGACCATTTCCTCGGCGACTATCCGGGCGACAAGTTCCGCCGCTTCGCGCCGCACCTCCCCGAGGACCTTTCCGGCAAGAGCGTGCTCGACATCGGCTGCAACGCCGGCTTCTATTCGATGGAGATGAAGCGGCGCGGCGCCGAGCGCGTGGTCGGTATCGACAGCGACGACCGCTATTTGGCGCAGGCCCGCTTCGCCGCGGAGACGCTGGGTTACGCCAACATCGAGTTTCGCAACCTCTCGGTCTACGACGTTGGAGCGCTCGGCGAGCGGTTCGACGTCGTGGTGTTCATGGGCGTGCTCTATCACCTGCGCCACCCCCTCCTCGCGCTCGACCTGATCCGCGAGCATGTCGCGGGCGACATGCTGATCTTCCAGTCGATGCAGCGCGGATCGATGGACGTGCCGGCGCTTGCGGAGGATTATCCGTTCGAGGAAACGGCGATCTTCGACGATCCGGCCTATCCCAAGCTCCACTTCGTCGAGCGCGAATATGCGCGCGACTGGACCAACTGGTGGGTCCCGAACCGCGCCTGCGCGGAGGCGATGCTGCGGGCCTCGGGCTTTGCGATCGAGACGCGGGCGGAGGACGAGGTCTACATTTGCCGCCGCGGCGAAATGCCTTATGCGCACTTCGGGGAAAGCGCCGTCTATCCGGCGCGGGGGAGTGCCCAATGATCGAAGCGGCGATGATCTGGAACGAGCCGAACAACAAGTCCCACTGGGACCCGGTGCTCGATCCCGACTGGAGCCGGTACGCCGCCCTGGTGAAGGAGGCCGCCAAGGCGATCCATGCCGTCAATCCGGGCATCAAGCGCGTGCTGGGCGGCATCTCGCCGATCGACCCGCACTTCATCCGCACGCTCGACGGCCACGGCGTCCTCGATCACCTCGAAGTGGTCGCCGTCCACGGCTTCCCGCTCGACTGGAACCTCTGGCCGATCGACGAATGGCCGCAGCGCATCGCCGACATCGAGGCTGTCGCCCCCAATCACGAGATCTGGGCCACCGAAGTCGGCGTCGGCAGCTTCGGCGCGGAAGAGGTGCAGGTCTTCGGCGTCGACCGGACGGCCGAGCTCCTCATCGGCCGCGTGCCGCGCCTCTTCTGGTATTCGCTGTTCGATCTCCCGCAGGCCTGGGGCGCGACGACGCGGCACCGCGAGGCGGAGGGCTCGTCCTACTACCGCCATTTCTACATGGGCCTGATCAAGGCCGACGGAACGCCCAAGCTCGCGCTCGATCATTTCGCCCGCCACACGCCCGACATGGGCATCATGCAGTGGTTCCACTACCAGGACCCGCGCCTCGAGGACGCCGTCATGTGGCTGAAACGCCTCGGCGTCACCCATCTGAGGACCGGCCTTTCCTGGGCCGACAGCTTCCGCGAGGACGCCATCGGATGGTTCGACCGGCAGATGGAGATGTTGCAGGATTTCAACGTTACCGTGACATTCTGCTTTACGCCCGAGCATTTAGGGCTTGCGCCGCACCACACGAGCGCGCCTATAGACGTGTCGCAATTTGCGGACTTTTGCGCCCGGATGATAGATCGCTATGCACCGGTCGAGCGCAAAGCCGCCGTCGCCTGAAAGCCGTTTGAAAACATGAGCCTCAACGATCCCGTCCGGAACGACATCAACATCGCCATCATCGGCGTGGGCAATTGCGCGAGCTCGCTCGTCCAGGGCATCGCCTATTATCAGAATGGCGGCGCCAACGAGCAGATCGGCCTGATGCACTGGGACTTGGGCGGCTACCGCCCCAAGGACATCCGCGTCGTCGCCGCCTGGGACATCGACCGCCGCAAGGTCGGCAAGGACGTCGCCGCCGCCATCTTCGAGAAGCCGAACAACACCCAGGTCTTCTGCGATCACGTCCCCGAGAGCGGCGTCACCGTGGAGATGGGCCGCACCCTCGACGGCTTTTCCGAGCACATGACTGAAATGCGCGACGACCGGACCTTCCTGCCGTCCGACGCGCCGCAGCCTGACAAGGCCGACGTCGTCCGGCGCCTCAAGGAGACGAACACGGACGTGCTCCTCAACTACCTGCCGGTCGGCAGCCAGGAGGCGACGGAATTCTACGCCGAATGCGCGCTCGAAGCGGGCGTCGCCTTCGTCAACAACATCCCGGTCTTCATCGCCAGCGACCCGGTCTGGGCGCAGCGCTTCGTCGAGGCGGGGGTCCCGATCATCGGCGACGACATCAAGGCGCAGCTCGGCGCCACCATCGTCCACCGCGTGCTGACCGATCTCTTCGCCAAGCGCGGCGTGAAGCTCGACCGGACCTACCAGCTCAACACTGGCGGCAATACCGACTTCCTCAACATGTCGAACAGGAAGCGCCTCGCCTCCAAGAAGGTGTCGAAGACGGAAGCCGTCCAGTCGGTCACCGACCAGCGGCTCGACGACGAGAACATCCACATCGGACCATCCGATTACGTGCCGTGGCAGAACGACAACAAGGTCTGCTTCCTGCGCATGGAAGGCCGCATGTTCGGCGACGTGCCGCTCAATCTCGAGCTTCGCCTCTCGGTCGAGGACAGCCCGAATTCGGCCGGCGTCGCGATCGACATGATCCGCTGCGCCAAGCTCGCCAAGGACCGCGGCCTCTCCGGCCCGATTCACCCGGCGAGCGCCTATTTCTGCAAGCATCCGCCGATCCAGTCGACGGACGACGAGGCGCACGACGCGCTGGAGAAGTTCATCCGCGCGGCTTGAGGGCACGGACTCTTCACCGATGAGGCGTCACCCCGGACTGGATCCGGGGTCCACCTTCTTGCCGACGCCCTGAAGAAGAAGGTGGATGCCGGATCAAGTCCGGCATGACGGCCTTTGGTGCGTCAGCCGCGCTGCCCGGCACGTCGTCCCGGCGGAGGCCGGGACCTCAGGGGGTGAAGGGCTGACGCGCTTGTGCAGCGCACCGGTGAGCATTGCATCGGCGGCAGAGCCTTTCACCCGCTGAGATCCCGGCCTTCGCCGGGATGACGGTCTCGCTCAGGTACGGCTTCTGTGCATCAGCGCCGCTGCAGCGCCGCCAGCGCCACCGCCGCGACTTCGCCGTCCTGTTCGGAGCTGGCGCCGCTGACGCCGATCGCGACGGCAACGTGGCCCGCCACCTTGGTCGGCACGTCGCCTTCGATCGCGACGACGCTGGGCATCTTCACCTGCTTCCGTTTGCCGTTGGCGAGCCTCGGCCTTGCCGCTGCGGCGCGGCCGTGCGAGCGTCGCCCGATGATCCGGGTTATCTGCATCGGCGCCGCTCTCGCCTGCCTGGCGCCGGCCGCGCCTGCTCTCGCCTGCTCGGTCGTCGTGCCCGCCGGCTTCGGCTTGGCTGACAAGCGCGCGGCGGCGCGCCGCGAGGTCGAAAGCGCCGCAGTGATCGTGGATGCGGAGGTCGTCCGGCCCCACGGCCCCGGCCGCGAGCCGGCGCTGATCCGGGCGCATCGCGTGCTGAAAGGGCCGCAGCAGGCGTTCTTCGAGATTGCGTGGAGCGACGACAGCTGCAGTGTCCTGCTCACCGCTGAGGGCGCGCGGCTGCGGCTGAGCCTGATCGGCGGCCCCGGTCATTATGCGGCGAGGCTGCACACTTTGCCGCGGCACATCGACCGGCTCCTGCGTTCGGATCGCCGCCGGGACTGGCCGTGGCGCCCGAGCGCGCCTCCGGCTGCGCGCTAGGGGTTGTCGTTGTTCGCGCGGAAGACGCGGCCGGTGTCCGAGGTGATCGAAAGGGGGCCGCGGGGGCGGGCGGGGAAGATCGAGGAGATGGAGTCGAACAGGCTGTCGCGCGAGGCGGGGCGGCGGACGGTGGCGCAGAGGGTGACTTCGCCTTCGCGGCCCCAGGCGCGGCGCGTGACCGAGCCGACCGCCGGATCGCGGGCGAGGATCTGCTCGACCAGCTCCAGCGTCCTGACGTCGATGCCCATGGCGTAGCTTCCGAACTCGATTTCGAGCGAGCAGGGCGCGGGCGCACCCGGGGCCGCGGGCGCGGCCTGGGGCTGGGCGGCGGCAGGTTCGGCACCTTCCGGCGCGGCCTGGCAGCCGGCGAGCGCGGCGGCGATGATGGTGGGGACGGTGATCGTCTTCATCGCCCCTCCATCGCAGCCTTCAGCGCTGGATGAAAGGGTCGAAGGGGCGCTGGCGGATCCAGCGGGTGGCGAGCCATTTGACGCCGCCGGTGACCGGCGTTCCGGCATGGCGGGTGCGCCCGTCGCCGCGTCCGTCCGGGAGGACGTTGCGAAAGATGAGGCAATCGCCGGGTTCGCCCTTTGCAGAGAGGCCGAGTTCGGGGAAGATCGTCTCGCCGCCCTGGTAGCCGCCGTTCAGGTAGACGAGGGCGGTGACGGTGCGCTGGTTCGCGACGCCGGGGAGGGCGTCGAGGTGCGGCCTGTACTCCTGGCCCGGGGAATAGCGCAGGACGTGGAGGGGCTCGCCGCATTCGCAGGCAGTGCCGGTGGCGGCGGCGAGGCGGCGGTTCAGCGCGTTGACGACGAGGTCTTCCTGGGCGGGGCCGAAGTTCATCCCGTCGGAGGTGCGGACCGGGTCGGGCTTCGGCCGTCCGGTCGCCGCGTCGACGATGACGGAGGGGCGGAGCGCGGGCGCGGCGAGGGCGATGAGGTATTCGCACTCGGTGGCGGAGAAGAGGCTCCGGACGAGGCGGATCGGCGGCTCGTCGGAGAGGATTTCCGGCGTGCGCTCGGCTTCGTCCATGGCCTTGAGCACGGCGATCTGGCGCCGGGCGGCGGGGTGGTCGAATACGCGGAGCTGCGCCGCCGCGGCCGCGGGATCGGCTTGGCAGCCGGTGCCGTTGGCGAGGAGGTTGAGGCGCTGAAGTTCGGCTTCGGCCTGGCCGGCGGCGGCGGCACGGGCGAGCAGGGGGTGGGCGGCCGCCGCATCGCGCGGCACGAAGATGCCGTAGAGCCGCCAGTTGGCGAGCGCGAACAGGGCCTCAGCGTCGCCCGCCTCCGCCGCCCGCTCGACCAGAGCGACGGCGTCGCCCCGGCGTCCGGCCTGGGCGAGGCGGCCCGCCTCGTCGAGCACGCTCATGCGAGGAGGTGCTTCTGGATCTTGCCGGCGGAGGTGCGCGGGAAGTCGGCGACGAAGGCGAAGCTGACGGGCACCTTGTAGGGGGCGAGGCGCTGGCGGCAGAAGGCGCGCAGCTCGTCTTCGCGGGGGCGCTGGGCCAGGGGTGAGAGCTGCACGAAGGCCTGGCCGACTTCGCCCCAGCGCGGGTCGGGGCGGCCGAGCACGGCGACGTCGATGACGGCGGGGTGGGCGCAGAGCACGTTCTCGACTTCGGCCGGATAGACGTTCTCGCCGCCCGAAATGAACATCTCCTTCCGCCGCCCGGCGATGTAGAAGAAGCCGGCTTCGTCGCGGCGGGCGAGGTCGCCGGAGCGGAGCCAGCCGTCCGGCGTGAAGGCGGCGCGGGTCGCTTCCTCGTTGCGCCAATAGCCGGGCGTGATGCCCGGGCCGGAGAACTGCAGGTCGCCGACTTCTCCTGCGGGGACGTCGCGGCCCGCGGCGTCGACGATGCGGGCGCTGCACAGGAGCTGCGGCTTGCCGACCGATCCGATCCGGTCCCAGGCGTCGGCGGGGTCGAGGAGAAAGGCGGTGGGCCCGGTCTCGGTCATGCCCATGCCGTTGCAGACGCGAAGGCCGAGGGCGCGGCAGCGGTGGACGACGGCGTCGGGGAGCGGCGCGCCGCCGCACGCCCAGTGGCGGACGTGGTCCAGCGGCGCGGCGGCGAAGCGCGGGTGATCGAGCAGGGCCTGGTAGACGGTGGGGACGGCGAAGAAGGCATCGAGGCGGCGCTGCTCGAGGAGCGCGACGACGGCATCGGCGTCGAAGGCGGGGAGCATCAGGACACGGCCGCCGGCGATCAGGGTCGGCAAAGCGTGGAGGTTGATGCCGGCGGTGTGGAAGAGCGGAAGGAAGGACGCCGTGGCGTCGCCGGAGCGAAGGCCGATGGCGGCGGAAAGGCTGACGTAGTTCGAGAGCGCCATCCGGAAGGTGTAGACGACGCCCTTGGGCCGGCCCGTCGTGCCGGACGTATAGAGCAGGTACCAGGTCCCCCCCGCCGGCCACCCGGCCCGGAACCGCCCCGGCGGCGCGGCGGCAAGCAGCGCCGGATACTCCTCGTCCAGCCCGAGCCTCGGCATCGCACCATTGAGCCGCGCGGCCGCTGCAGCATCTTCGGCGGCGTAGAGAATGAGGCTGGGTTCGGCGTCGGCGATGAGGAGGTCGAGCTCGGCGGGCGGCATGCGCCAGTTCAGGGGCACGAGGATGGCGCCCAATTTGGCGCAGCCGAAGAGCAGTTCGAAGAATTCCACGCGGTTGCGGCAGAGGATGGCGACGCGGTCGCCTTCGCGGATGCCGCGTGACTGGAGCAGTGACGCCGCGCGGGCGGCGCGCGCGTCGAGCTCGGCGTAGGTCAGCGTGCGGCCGCTCGCCGGCTCTTCGAATGCGATTGCGTTCGGGGAGAGGGCGGCGCGCTTTGCGGTGAGGTCGGGCAGGTCGCCGGTCATGAGGGGCCGCGCATCCGAAGGCCCTCGGACACGAAATCGATGGCGAAATCCGCGACTTCGGCGGGTTCGAGGTCGCGGTCCCAGAGGCCGTAGCGCATGCCGAGGAAGACGGAGATGCCGATCAGCGCCCAGGCGCGAAGCTCGTCCGGCCCGTCCGCGATCTCGCCGCGGGAGCGGGCGGCGGAAAGGTTGCGGCGGTAGCCTTCCGCGAAGGTGAGATAATGGCGGCGATATTCGTCCTGGGCGACGAACTGCGCTTCCTCGATGATCCGGTAGAGTTCGGGGCGCTCGCGGGTGAAGGCGATGAAGGCGGCGAGGCCGCGGCGTTCGGCGGTGAGGCGGTCGGGAGCGCCGCGCGCGGCTTCGGCGACATGGGCGCGGGTCGCGTCGCTCATGTCGCGGACGAGCGCGCGGAACACCTCCTCCTTGGACTGGAAGTAGGTGTAGAAAGTGCCGAGCGCGACGCCGGCGCGCTGGGTGATGCCGGTGATCGCCGCTTCGTGGAAGCCCCGCTCGCCGAACTCCTGCGCCGCCGCCTCGATCAGGCGCCGCAGCGTCTTGCGCCCGCGCTCGGTGCGCGGAGTCTTCTCGCTCGCGGCCTGGACGGTGTCGGACATGCGCTCTCCCCAAGGGCAGATTTGAACCCCCTTTCAGATTCGCGCAAGGCTGGGCCGCGAGCGCCGGCGGGAGGAGAAAGGAAGAAGAAGTTTTGGCTTCGCAAGCCGCAAAGAAGGGAAGCCGCTAAGGGGTGGGGTTCTATGACGCTCGCCGTGCGAGCCGCCTGCCGCGGAGCGGCTAGCAGCATTGCGGCTTTGCCGCGGGCTGATTGAAGGCCGCGGCGCCTTTGCGGCTTCCCTTCCTTGCGGCTTGCGAAGCCGATTCTTTCTTACTGACGCTGAGCCTGCGATCCGCCTTTGACAGGCTCAGGGCTGGCGGCATGAGAGCGCGTTCGTCCCTCCCGCCAGGGCTGAGCTTGTCGAAGCCCGGCTTGCAGTGCTCAGGTGGATGAGGAGGAATTCTCCGCAATCGCTGCCGCCAGTTCGTCCACGCTGAAGGGTTTGCGGAGCACCTTCACGTCGCTGCCGAGGGCCGCCTCGAGCTGCTCGCTCTCGGCATAGCCGGTGACGAAGACGATCGGCAGCTTCGGGCAGCGGAGGCGAACCTCACGGGCGACTTCGGCACCGTTCTTCGCAAGGCGCAAAGGAGGGAAGCCGCTAAGGGGTCGGGTTCTATGACGTCCGCCGTGCGAGCCCCCTGCCGCGGAGCGGCTAACCGCATTGCGGCTTTGCCGCGGGCTAGTTGAAGGCCGCGGCGCCTTTGCGGCTTCCCTTCCTTGCGGCTTGCGAAGCCAATTCTTTCTTACTGACGCTGAGCCTGCGATGTCGCCCTTCGACAGGCTCAGGGCTGGCGGCATGAGAGCGCGTTCGTCCCTTCCGCCAGGGCTGAGCTTGTCGAAGCCCGGCTTGCAGTGCTCAGGTTGATGAGGAGGAATTCTCCGCAATCGCTGCCGCCAGTTCGTCGACGCTGAAGGGCTTGCGGAGCACTTTGACGTCGCTGCCGAGGGCGGCCTCGAGCTGCTCGCTTTCGGCATAGCCGGTGACGAAGACGATCGGCAGCTTCGGGCAGCGGAGGCGAACCTCACGCGCGACTTCGGCACCGTTCATGCCGGGCATCGCGAAATCGAGGAGCAGCAGGTCGGGGCACAAGCGGTCGACCTCCGCGAGGGCGGCGCGGCCGCCGTCGCAGGCGGAAACGTCGTGGCCCAGGTCATCGAGCACGTCCTCCATGAAGCCGCGCACGTCCGGATCGTCGTCGACGACGAGGATGCGCGCGCGCGGCGCCTGCGGCTCCGGCGGCGGTGCGGGCGCCTCGCGCGCCGGCTCGCCCGCCGAGGCCGGGTCGGCCGGTGCGCGGGGGAGGAGGATGTAGACCGTCGTGCCCTCGCCTTCCCGGCTCTCGATGCGCAGGGTGCCGCCCGATTGCTGGGCGATGCCGTAGACCTGGGCAAGGCCGAGGCCGGTGCCCTTGCCCATCGGCTTGGTCGAGAAGAAGGGTTCGATGGCGCGGGCGAGGATTTCGGGCGCCATGCCGGAGCCGGTGTCGGCGACGGTGACGCAGACATAGTCGCCTGGCTCGAGATCCGGGCCGCCTTTCTCTTCGCCGGTGCAGGCGGTGGAGATGGTGAGCACGCCGCCGCCGTCCATGGCGTCGCGGGCGTTGATGGCGAGGTTCAGGATCGCGTTCTCGAGCTGGTTTTCGTCGCAAACGGCGCGGCCAGCGGCCGGATCGAACTCGGTGCGGATATCGATCCCGGTTCCGATCGAATGCTTCAGGATCTGGCGCATGTTGGCGATGACGGCGTTGACGTCCACGGGCTTCATCGCGAGGCGCTGGATGCGGGAGAAAGCGAGGAGCTGGCTGGTCAGCTTGGCGCCGCGGCGGGCGCTTTCGAGCGCGGTTTCCGCAACCCGCTTGAGGCGCACGTCGTCGATCCGGGTGGAGATCATCTCGAGGCCGCCGAGGATGGGCGTCAGGAGGTTGTTGAAGTCGTGGGCGATGCCGCCGGTCAGTTGCCCGACCGCTTCCATCTTCTGCGCCTGGCGCAGCGCTTCTTCGGCCCGCTCGCGTTCGGCGACTTCGGCGCGCAGGCGCTCCAGCGCGGCGGAAAGGTCGGCGGTGCGGGCGGCAACGCGGCCTTCCAGCGTTTCGTTGACTTCGCGCAGCGCCGCTTCCGCGCGCTTGGCGTCGGTGACGTCGAAGGCGAGGCCGATGAAGCCTTCATGCGCCCCGTCTGGGCCCCAGCGCGGCTGCGATTCCGAGCGCAGCCAGCGCCACTCCCCCTTGCCGTTCAGATAGCGGCCTTCGAGCGTGAAGGGCTCGAGCGTCGCTTCTCCGGCGAGGGATCGGCGAACGATATCGTTGACGTCGTCCGAGTGGATTCGCGAGCGCCAGTCGAAGTCGATCGCTTCTTCGTAGGAGACGCCGAGGAAGTCGGCATAAGCGCGGTTCACGAAGGCGCGCTTCCTGTCGAGCTTCGTCACCCACATCGGCACCGGTGCGGAATCGGCGATCAGCCGGAAGCGCTCCTCGCTTTCGCGCAGCTTGAGTTCGGCCGTATGGCGGCCGGTGACGTCATAGCCTTCGCAGAAGATGCCGCTGACGCGGCCGCTCTCGTCGACGATCGGCTGGTAGACGAAGTCGAGCAGCCTTTTCTCGGCGACGCCGTCCTCCTCGCGCCGCAGGATGATGTCGACGGAGACGCCGCTGAACGGGCGCCCGGTCTCGTAGACCTGGTCGAGGAGGCGGACGAAGCCCTGGCCGGAGACTTCGGGCAGCGCCTCGCGGACGTTCTTGCCGATGATGTCGCGGTGGCCGACGAGTCGCAGATAGGCGCTGTTGGCGAGATCGAAGACGTGGTCGGGGCCGCTCAGCACCGCCATGAATCCCGGCGCATTGTCGAAGAGCTGGCGCAGGCGCTCGGCCTCGCCGGCGCGGCGGCGGTCGGCGAGAACGGTGGCCGTCGTCTCGACGCAGGCGCAGAACATGCCCTGGATGGTCCCGGCTTCGTCGGCGAGCGGGCTGTAGGAGAAGGTGAACCAGGTCTGCTCGGCATAGCCGCGCCGCATCATGGTGAGCGGCAGATTCTCGAAATAGGTCGCTTCGCCGGCCAGCGCCCGGACGGCGAGCGGCCCGATGTCGCTCCAGATCTCCGCCCAGACCTCCGCCATCGGCGTGCCGAGCGCGGGATGCTTGCCGCCGAGCACGTCGATATAGCCGTCATTGTAGAGGAAGGTGAGCTCCGGTCCCCAGGCGAGGAACATCGGAAATTTGGAGGTCAGCATGATGCCGACCGTGGTCTTGAGCGGCTGCGGCCAGTGGGCCGGCGGGCCGAGCGGCGTCGCGCTCCAATTGAACGCGCGCATGGCGGCGCCCATCTCGCCGCCGCCGGCGAGGAAGGTCTCGCCGCCCTGGTTGGCGGTGGGAGCGGTGGTGTTGGTCGGGTCGGGGTCGGCGGGCATCGGGTGCCGGGAGCTCCTCTGGCGTGGCCCCCGCCCGCGCTGCCGAGCCTAGCCGCGGCGGGGGCGGGAAGATAGCCTTTCCGCTCGGCCTCGCCTCAGCGCTGGCGCCCGGCGAAGGCCTGCGCCTGGCGCATGACGCGGATGAGATTGCCGCCCATCACCTTGGCGATATCGCGATCCGAAAAGCCCTCGCGCCGCAGCCGCTCGGTGATCCGTGGCAGGAGCGAGATGTCCTCCATCCCCTGGACGCCGCCGCCCCCGTCCCAGTCGGCGCCGAGGCCGACATGGTCGATGCCCATGATCGAGATCGTGTGGAGCATCGAGCGCATGAAGAGATCGAAGGTGGCGGCGGTGAATGGCTGCTGGGCCTCGCGGGCGGTGCGATCTGCGAGAAGGCGGCGGCGCTCGGCCGAGCTCAGCCGCTGCCAGTTCTTCTGCCGCTCCTCGATGCTGTCCCGCGCCGCGCCGCTGTCGCTCGGCGCGAGGAAGATGGTGTTCATGAACATGACGCCGCCGGCGCGCGCGAGCCGCCGCATCCGCTCGTCGTCCAGGTTGCGCGGATGGTTGTTGATCGCGCGCGGGCCGGAATGGCTGAGGACGATGGGCACGCGGCTGAGCTGCAGGAGCTGGTCGAAGGCGGCATCGGAGCTGTGGCTGCCGTCGATCAGCATGCCGAGCCGGTTCATCTCGCTGACCCAGTTGCGGCCCATCGGCGAGAGGCCGTTCCAGCGCGGCGTGTCCGTCGTCGAATCGGCGAGCTGGTTGTTGCGGCTGTGCACCGGCCCCGCCATCCGCACGCCGAGGCGGTGGAAGGTCTGGAGCAGGGTCAGGTCCTCGCCGAGCGGCCAGCTGTTCTCGATGCTCATGAAGGCGATGCGCTTGCCCTCGCGGTGCAGGCGCTCGGCATCGTCGGCGGTCAGCGCAAGGCCCATCTGGTCCCGGTTCTCGCCGATCACCCGGCGGATCGCGGCGGCGCGGTTCAGCGCCACCGAGCGTGCCTCGGCATAAGCGGCGGGGTTGAGCTCCCCTTGCGCGGTGTAGATGACGAAGAAGCCGCCATCGAGCCCGCCTTCGATCATCCGCGGCAGATCGACCTGGCTCCCGTCCCATTCGAAGCGGTGGCGCTCGGCGAAGTCCCATTCGCCGCTGTCGAAGCGCGCGGCGATGTCGAGATGGGTATCGATCACCAGCATCTCGTCATGGGCATAGCGGGCGCCCGGTTCCACCGGCGGCTGGGCGCCAAGGGGTGCGGCCAGCGGGGCGGCCAGCAATGGGGCGGCGATAAGCAGCAGGCGGCGCATCGTTACTCTCCCACAATCTTTGTCCGCTCCCCCATGCTTCGCCGGCTTGATCCTGGTCAAGGTGGCGGCACTAGGCGGCGCCTGTTCGCTGGGTTAGTCTCCGCGCCGGGGAAACGGGCGCTTTGGGGAAAGCGCGTGCTTCGGCGGCGTCGGGGGACGATAAGAGATGCGCAGGTGGAGGAGGGTCGACCGGCTCTATATCGACCTTCCCGTCGCGCGCCCGGGCAGCTTCAACGCCTATCTGATCGCCATCGTCGTCCCAGGCATCGCGACGCTGCTCAGGATCGCCATCGATCCCTGGGTGACCGGCGTCCAGTTCATCACCTATTTCCCACTCCTCATCCTCGTCGCCCTGGTCTGCGGCTACCGCGCCGCCTTGCTCTCGGCCTTCGTCGCCGCCGCCGCGGCCTGGTACTTCATCGTCGAGCCGCGCAATTCCTTCGCGCTCCACCGCAACGAAGACGCGCTCGCCATCCTCCTCTTCCTGCTCACCGCGCTGATGATCGTTTCGATCGCGGGTGCGACACGAGTCGCCATCGGGCGCTACCGGATGCTGAGCAGCAGCCTCGGCCGCCGCGTCGCGCAGCGCACGGAGGAGCTGAAGAGCGCGCAGGCGAGCCTCGTTCAGGCGCAGAAGATGGAGGCGGTGGGGCAGCTCACCGGCGGCATCGCGCACGATTTCAACAACATGCTGGCGATCATCGTCGGCAATCTCGACATCGCCAAACGCCGGCTCGGGCAGGGGCGGAGCGACGTCGAGCGGCAGATCGACAATGCCATGGACGGCGCCCAGCGCGCCGCGGCGCTCACCCGCCGCCTCCTCGTCTTCGCCCGCCGCCAGCCGCTCGAGCCGGCGGTGACCGACGTCAACACGCTGCTCGGCGAATTGGCGGATCTCCTCGCCCGCACGATCGGCGAAAAGGTCAGGATCGCCGCCACCCACGGCGAGGGGCTGTGGCGGACCTGCGTCGATCGGGCGCAGCTCGAAAGCGCGCTCATCAACCTCGCGATCAACGCGCGCGACGCGATGCCGAAGGGCGGCACGCTCTGGATCGAGACCCAGAATGCGAGCATCGGCAGCGAATCGGACTCGGCCGCCGCCGGCGAACTCGCAGCGGGCGACTATGTCGCGATCACCGTCGCCGACACCGGCACCGGCATGAGCCCCGAGGTGGCGGCGCGGGCGATCGAGCCCTTCTTCACCACCAAGGAGGTCGGCCGCGGCACCGGGCTCGGCCTCAGCCAGGTCTACGGCTTCGTCCGCCAGTCGGGCGGCCATGTCTCGATCGAAAGCGAGGAGGGCGAAGGGACGGTCGTGCGCCTCTACCTTCCGCGCCACGAAGGCGGGCAGGTGACGGACCGCGCCGCGCCCGGCGAGGCGGCGCCGCCGCCGCGCGGCTCGCCGGGCGAGGTGATCCTGGTCGCCGAGGATGAGGAGCAGGTCCGCAGCACCACCGTCGCGGCGCTGACCGAGCTCGGCTACGGCGTGCGCGAGGCGCGCACCGGCATCGACGCGCTCGCCATTCTCGCCAGCGATCCGGCCGTCACCCTCCTCTTCACCGACGTCGTCATGCCGGGTCTCGACGGGCGCCAGCTCGCCGAGCGCGCGCTGCGCCAGCGGCCCGACCTCAAGATCCTCTACACGACCGGCTACGCCCCAGAGGGCGAGCATGAGACGCTCGCCGACGATCATCCCGCGATGCTGAGGAAGCCGTTCAGCTACGAGGCGCTGGCCCGCAAGGTGCGGGGCATGATCGACGATTGAGGCCGCACGGCGCGGCCTACGACGACGGTTCAGGCGGTGCCCGACGCGCCGAGGTCGCCGCTGCCCCGCCCGATCACCGTCTCCACCCCGCCTTCGATGCAGACCACCGATCCCTGCGGCAGCGGGTCCGCGACCGGCGCGCCGCACTCCGGCCGGTCGGGCGCGCCGGTCAGCATGCCCCGCAGCACGCGCGACGAGATGCCGTGCATGACGATCAGCCGGTCGCCCGGCTCGTGCGCCGTGTCGTCGAGCCAGGAGCGCAGCCGCCGGGCGATCGCATCGTACCATTCGCCGCCCGGCGGGCAGCGCGTGAAGAGCCCCGCCTTGCGGTCGACGAAGCCGCCGGTCTCGGCGTCGATCTCGGCATAGAAGCGCCCGCCCCAGCCGCCCATGTCCATCTCGTTGAGACGCCGGTCGGTGCGCGCCTCATGCCAGTCGAGCCCGAGATGCTCGGCGGCGACCGCAAGCGTCTGCAGCGCCCGCCCGGTCGGCGAAGCCCAGAGCGCCAGCGGCGGCTTCTGCCCGAGCGTCGCCGCCAGCGCCGCGCCGATCTCCTCCGCCTGGGCGAAGCCGGCGCGGGTCAGCGGCGTATGCTCGGCCTCGCCCTGCATGCGCCGCACGGCGTTGAACACGGTCTCGCCGTGCCGCGCGATGTAGAAGCGGCCCTTCACCTCCTCGCTCACCGCCGGCGGCAGGCGATGGCGGCGGCGTCGATCGCCGTGGCCGCGCCGCGCAGCCGGTAGCTGTCGCGCATCGAGAGCCCGCGGGCGCTGCGCGTCTCGATGGTGAGGTCGATCCCCGAGCGCATCGCGGCGACGATCTCCGCGTCGGCGCGGGCATCCGGCGCCCAGGCGTCGCGCGCGCCGGAGACGAGCTGGAAGGTCCGCCCGTCGATCCTGAGCAGCACCGCCGATCCCTGCCTTTTCTCCCGCCCGAGCCTCACATGGACCTGGCCGGCGAGCCCGCGCCCCGGCCACCATGCCACCGACGCGAACGGCCGCTGCCCGTCGTCCGCCGAGGCGGTCTGCGGCTCGGCGATGGCGAAGCAGCGCTCATTGTCCTGGAAGGCGCCCCAGAAGAACCAGGTGCCGAGCGGCCGCCGCTGGGCGAGCGCCGGAGTCGCGGCAGCCGAGAGGCAGAGGAGGGCGAGGAAAGCGGGACGCAGCACCCGCTCCTGATCCGAGCGCTGTGGCAAAAATGCAACGAAAAAAGCTGTTTATATGAGGTTCATGCAACTTCGCTGCGGTGCACCATGTTGGGTGGGTCTTCATTCGCAACGCATCTTTCAAGGAGTATCCAGTATGCGTAAGCTTATCCTCGCCGCCCTTCTTTCGGCCGGTGCCGCCACCCCCGCTTTCGCTCAGGACGCCGACGCCGGCCGCTTCTCGGGCGTGCGCGTCGAAGGCATCGTCGGCTACGACACCACCAAGGATGACGGCGAAGGCCGCGACGGCGCGGTCTACGGCGTCGGCGCCGGCTACGACATCCAGTCGGGCAACATGGTCTTCGGCATCGGCGCCGAAGCCTCCAAGTCGACGATCGACGAGTGCGTCCAGGGCGCGGTCGTCACCGGCGACGAGCTTTGCGTCCAGCTCGGCCGCGAGCTCACCGTCGGCGGCCGCGTCGGCTTCGTCGCGGGCTCCAACGCCCTCGTCTATGCCCATGCCGGCTACACCAACGCCCGCGTCGACGTCGATTATGACGACGGCACCGGCGGCACCGACGCGTTCGACAGCGAGTCGACCAATCTCGACGGCGTCCGCGTCGGCGGCGGCGTCGAGCTCGGCATCGGCCGCAACGCCTTCGCCAAGGCCGAATATCGCTACTCGAACTACGAGCAGGGCTTCGACCGCCACCAGGTCGTCGGCGGCATCGGCCTCCGCTTCTAAGCCGGCTGTCCGGACAAAGAGGGGCCGGGGCATTGCGCTCCGGCCCCTTTTTTGTGGGTAAATCGGGCGCCCCCTAGCGCGCCGCCCCTCGCCGCTCTACTGTTTCCGCCCAAAGACACCTGTTTCTCCGGGGGAATGCATGAAGGCGACGATCGAACGGGCGACGCTCCTGAGGAGCCTCGGCCACGTCCATTCGGTGGTGGAACGCAGGAACACCATCCCCATCCTCTCCAACGTCCTCTTGGAGGCGCGCGAAGACGGCTCGCTGCGCCTCATGGCGACCGATCTCGATCTCCAGATCAACGACACGATCGAAGCGCAGGTGCAGCAGCCCGGCGCCACGACGGTGGCGGCGCACACCCTGTTCGAGATCGCCCGCAAGCTTCCGGAAGGCTCGCAGGTCGAGCTCTCCGCCGCGGACGGCAAGATGCAGGTCAATGCCGGCCGCGCCCGCTTCAATCTTTCGACGCTGCCGCGCGACGATTTCCCGGTGATCGCGGAGGGCGAGCTTCCGACCCGCTTCGAGCTTCCCGCCGCGACTTTGCGCCAGATCATCGACAAGACGCGCTTCGCCATCTCCACCGAAGAGACGCGTTACTATCTGAACGGCATCTTCCTGCACGTATCGGACGAAGCCCAGCCGGTCCTGAAGGCCGCCGCCACCGACGGACACCGCCTCGCCCGCGTCACGGTGCCGCGCCCGGCCGGGGCCGAGGGCATGCCGGACGTGATCATCCCGAGGAAGTGCGTCGCGGAATTGAGGAAGCTCCTGGACGAGGTCGACGGCAGCGTCTCGGTCTCGCTCTCCGAATCGAAGGTGCGCTTCGGCCTCGGCAATGCGATCCTGACGTCCAAGCTGATCGACGGCACCTTCCCGGATTACAGCCGCGTCATCCCGACCGCGAACGACAAGCTGCTGCGCATCGATCCGCGCAGCTTCGAGGAAGGCGTCGACCGCGTCGCGACCATCGCCAGCGAAAAGACCCGCGCGGTCAAGCTGACGCTGGAGCGCGACAAGGTCACCCTCTCGGTGAGCTCGCCCGAAAACGGCACCGCTGCCGAGGAAGTCGCCGGCGACTACGCCTCCGACGGCCTCGAGATCGGCTTCAACGCCCGCTACCTCCTCGACATCCTCGGCCAGATCGAAGGCGATTTCGTCGAAATGCACCTCGCCGACCCCGCCGCCCCCACCCTGCTCCGCGAAAACGACAAGGCGGCCGCCCTCTACGTCCTGATGCCAATGCGGGTGTGACGTGTCGGGCGAGCCTGCGGAGGACGTCGAACGACTCGCAAAGTTGGCGGTGGATGCTGCGTTCCACCTCCATCGGGATCTAGGTCCCGGATTGTTGGAGAGCGTCTACGAGACGCTGCTCGCGATGAGGCTGGAGCGGCTGGGTCTCAAGGTCGATCGGCAGAAGCCGATCGACATCATCTACGAGGGCGTTCGTTTCCGCGGCGCGTTCACCGCCGATCTCCTCGTCGAAGACCGGCTGCTGCTCGAACTTAAGTCGACCGAGCTAACCGCGCCCGTCCACGTCAAGCAGCTCCTCACCTACATAAAGCTGATGGAGCTCCCGCTCGGCCTCCTCATCAACTTCGGCACCGCAAGCTTCCGAGAGGGCATCCGCCGCGTGGGCAATCCCCAACTCCCTTAGTGGCTTCCCTACTTCGTGGCTTGCGAAGCCATCCCTTCCTTGCAGCTCCGGTGACGGCGACGGGGCGTAGATCGGGAAGGAAGTTTTGGCTTCGCAAGCCACAAAGAAGGGAAGCCACAAAGGAGCCTCGAATGGCCCCGACTCGGTCGCTTCGTTGACGGGGGCGGTACCTCGCCCCTGCGTGACATTCTTGCGGCTCCGCCGCTATGATCTTCAGGCGCGGGCGTTCCCTTCGTGGCTTCCCTTCTTTGTGGCTTGCGAAGCCAATCCCTTCCTTCCTTTCCTCCCGTCTCCTTCCCTTCGCCGAACGAGCGCTTACATTGACAGGGAAGGGTGCGGCGCGTAGGCGTTCGCGCTTGCCCGCAGCATTGAATTTCCGGAGAGCCCAGCCATGGCGCGCGTGACCGTCGAAGATTGCGTCGACAAGATTCCGAACCGTTTCGACCTCGTCCTGCTCGCCGCCCAGCGCGCGCGGCAGGTGTCGGGCGGGGCCGAGCTCACCATCGATCGCGACCGTGACAAGAATCCGGTCGTGGCGCTGCGCGAGATCGCCGAAGAAACGGTGAAGCCCAAGCTCCTCCAGGAGGCGCTCGTCTCCTCGCTGCAGCGCGTCCAGATGGACGACGACGATGCGCCGGACGAAGTCGGCTCGCTCTCCCAGTCGGCCGAAGCGCTCCGCCTCACCGCGGCCGCCCCGCCGCGCAACACCAATACGGGCGGCGACTACGAATAAGCCGCCGCGCTTCGTCCTGTTTGGAACGGCGATAGGCCGCTGCGCCCTCCTGTGGCGCGGCGGCCTTGTCGTTGGTGCCGCGCTCCCCGGCGAGGACGACGCGGCCCTGCGCAGCGGCATCGAGCGCCGCTGGCCCGGCGCGCAGGAAGCCGAGCCCCCCGCCTTCGTCGCCGAAGCCGCGGCGCTGGTCGTGCGGATGCTCGATGGCGAGAAGGTCGATTTCGCCGGCGTCGCGCTCGATCTCGCCGCCGCGTCCGACCTGGAGCGCAAGGTGTGGGAAGCGGCGCTCCGCATTCCCTGCGGCGAGGTCCGCACCTACGGCGACATCGCCCGCGAGATCGGCGCGCCCGGCGCCGCCCAGGCCGTCGGCGCCGCGCTCGGCCGCAACCCGATTCCGATCCTCGTCCCCTGCCACCGCGTGCTCGCGTCCGGCGGCCGCAGCGGCGGATTCTCCGCCCCGGGCGGCACCCGCACCAAGTTCCGCATCCTCGAGATCGAAGGCGCGCGCCGAGCCGGCGAGGGCGGGCTGTTCGAAACGCTGCCGCTCGCCGTGAAGCCCCGCACCTGAGCCGTCATTCCCGCGAAAGCGGGAATCCAGCGGGAGTCCTCGGGGGGCAGCGAGGATGGAGACGCCGTGCTGGATTCCCGCTTTCGCGGGAATGACGGGTGTTCAGGCGGCCTGCTCGCCCGCGGGAAGCTGCGACGCGTCCACCCAGTCGAGGTCCCCGAGCTGCAGCGGCCGGCCATCGGAGGCGCGGACCGCGATCTGCTCGACGGGCATACGGTCGATGCGGTCCACCAGCACCGGGTTGCTCGGCACGCCCGAGACCCAGCGCTCCCCCCATTGCCTGAGCGCGATCAGGACGGGGAGCAGCGCCTTCCCCTTGTCGGTGAGCTTGTAGACGATCTTGCGGCGGTCGGCGGAATCGGCCTGCCGCTTCAATATCTCGTGCTCGACGAGGCGGCCGAGGCGGTTCGAGAGGATGTTGCGGGCGATCCCCAGCGTCGACTGGAATTCCTCGAAATGCTGCAGCCCGTTGAAGGCGCCGCGCAGGATCAGGAACGACCAGCGCTCGCCGACCACTTCGAGCGCCGCCGAGATGCCGCATTCGGCCAGGATCGATCTCAGATTGTCCCCTTGTGCCATGCATTTAGCCTAACCTGTTTCCAGCCGCGCACCAGCATGGATTTTTCAGTTGCACAATGCAACCGGTCACGCGATAAGTTGCACATCGCAACCGGTTCCAGGAGGCTCCCATGACGGCACGTTCCGCGGCAACTTCGCCAGCATCCACCCTCGCCCTAGCACTCGCGCTGGCCCTGCTCTCCGCCCCGGCTGCGGCGAGCGAGGCCCACTTCCGCGCCCAGCCGCTCGCCGCGTCCGAAGCCGTCCGCCTCGTCGTGCGCGACACCGTCTTCCGCTGCGGAGCGTCCGGATGCGTCGCGCCGCGCGGGTCGAGCCGGCCCGAGCATGTCTGCGCCGCGCTGGTGCGCGAGGTCGGCGCGCTCGCCAGCTTCAGCGCCGCCGGCCGTCCGTTCGACGCCGCCGCGCTTGAGGACTGCAACCGCCGCGCGCGCTAAAGCCGCGACTGCCGCTTTTTGCATTGCAACACGGGGGCGCCGCACCACATGGTGGTGCGGTGCTCAGGCAGTATGAACTGATCGAGCGGGTCAAGTCGTACGACCCGGACGCGGACGAGGCGATGATCAACCGCGCCTACGTCTTCTCGATGCAGAAGCACGGCACCCAGACCCGTGCCTCGGGCGATCCCTATTTCAGCCACCCGATCGAAGTGGCGGGCATCCTCACCGATCTCCACCTCGACGGCGAGACGATCGTCACCGCCATCCTCCACGACACGATCGAGGACACGGTCGCCACGCCCGAGGAGATCGAGAAGCATTTCGGCGCCAACGTCGCGCGGCTCGTGGACGGCGTCACCAAGCTCTCCCGCATCGAAGCGCAGAGCGAGAGCCAGCGGGCCGCGGAGAACTTGCGCAAGTTCCTCCTCGCCATGTCGGACGACATCCGCGTGCTCCTCGTGAAGCTCGCCGACCGCCTGCACAACATGCGGACCCTCCACTTCATCGCAAATCCGGAAAAGCGTCGTCGCATCGCCCGGGAGACGATGGAGATCTACGCTCCGCTGGCCGAGCGCATCGGCATGTACGAATTCATGACCGAGATGCAGTCGCTCGCCTTCAAGGAGCTCGAGCCCGACGCCTACGCCTCGATCTCGAAGCGGCTCGAGCAGCTGCACGGCAACGAAGGCGATCTCATCGAGCGCATCGCACGCGGCCTCAAGGCGCATCTCGAAGCGCACGGCGTGGACGCGCAGGTCCAGGGGCGCGAGAAGCATCCCTATTCGATCTGGCGCAAGATGGCCGAGCGGCACGTCAGCTTCGAGCAGCTCTCCGACGTCATGGCCTTCCGCGCCATCGTCGACTCCGCGGACGAATGCTACCGCACGCTCGGCCTCATCCACCAGCGCTGGCCGGTGGTGCCGGGGCGCTTCAAGGACTTCATCTCGACGCCGAAGCGCAACGGCTACAGCTCGATCCACACCACCGTCATCCACGACGAGCAGATGCGGATCGAGATCCAGATCCGCACCCGCGAAATGCACGCCAAGGCCGAACACGGGCTCGCCGCCCACTGGGCCTATAAGGAAGGCAAGGAAGCCGCCGAAGCGCAGCACCCGTGGATCGACGACCTCGTCGAGATTCTCGAACATGCCGGCAGCCCCGAGGAGCTCCTCGAGCACACCCGCATGGCGATGTACCAGGACCGGATCTTCGCCTTCACGCCGAAGGGCGAGCTGATCCAACTCCCCAAAGGCGCGACTCCGGTCGATTTCGCCTATGCTGTCCACACCGATCTCGGCGACCAGACGGTCGGCGCCAAGATCAACGGGCGGGTGATGCCACTCAGAACCCCGCTCGACAATGGCGACCAGGTCGAGATCCTCGTCTCCAAGGCCCAGCATCCACAGCCCGCCTGGCTGTCCTACGTCGTGACCGGCAAGGCGCGGGCCAAGATCCGCCGCTTCGTCAAATCCAAGGAGCGCGAGGAGACCGTCGCGCTCGGCCGCAAGATCTTCGACGAGATCGTCCAGCGCCTGCCGACGCCGCTCGGGTGGGAGGCGATGGCCGAGGCGCTGCGCCGTCTCCACCTCCACAATGACGACGAGATGATGGAAGCGATCGCGCTGAAACGCATCGATGACGTCCGCGTCATGGAGGCGTTGATGCCGGGCTCGACCGGCAAGGACGGGGTGAAGCCGCCGCCCCAGCGCCGTGCCATCTCGATCAAGGGACTGACGCCCGGCGTGGCCTTCCAGCTCGCCACCTGCTGCCACCCGATCCCGGGCGACCGGATCGTCGGCCTGCGCCGCGAAGGGGAGGGGATCGAAGTCCATACGATCGGCTGCGACCGGCTGGCCGACGGAGTCGATGCCGACTGGGTCGATCTCGCCTGGGGCGACGAGACGGACGGCGGCACCGCGCGCCTGTGCATCGTGATCAAGAACGAGCCGGGATCGCTGGCGGTCATCGCCGGCATCATGGGCAGCCACGGCGCCAACATCGTCTCGATGGATCAGGTCGGCCGCGACGGAAGCTTCCACACCTTCCACCTCGACATCGAAGTGCACGACGTGCAGCATCTCATGCGTATCCTCGCGGCGCTTCGGGCGACCGAGGTCGTCTCGACGGCCGAACGGCTCTGATGGAGAAGAAGATGGATTTGCTCGATCGGCGGACCTTCCTCGCCGGCGCCGCGGGTGCGGCGACATGCCTCGCGCTTCCCGGCCCCGCCCTCGCCCAGGCGCGCGGCATCACCATGTGGAAGGACCCCAATTGCGGCTGCTGCACCGCCTGGGCCGAGCGCATGCAGGCGCATTTCCGCCAGCCCGTCCGGATCGTGCCGGTCGCCGACATGCAGGCGCTGAAGCGCGCGCGCGGCATCCCGCAGAACCTCTGGTCGTGCCACACGGCCGACGTGCAGGGTTATTTGACCGAAGGCCACGTGCCCCCGGCGGATATCCAGCGCCTGATCGCCAGCCGCAGCCGCGCGATCCGCGGCCTCGCCGTCCCCGGCATGCCGCTGGGATCGCCGGGCATGGAAGCGGGCGGCCAGCGCCAGCGCTACCAGGTCTTCGCCTTCGCACCCGGCGGCCAGCGCTCGGTCTACGCCACCCACAATTGAGGCGGCGGCGATGGCGGATGCGGACAACCCCAAGTCGATGACCTACGGCCAGTATCTGGCCCTCGAGTCCGTCCTCTCCGCGCAGCACCCGATTTCCGGGCATCATGACGAGATGCTCTTCATCGTCATCCACCAGACCAAGGAGCTGTGGCTGAAGCAGATGGTGCGGGAGCTCAAGCTCGCCCGCCGCCTGATCGCCGCCGATCGCCTCGTCGAAGTGCACAAGATCCTGTCGCGCGTGTCGCGGATACAGGCGGTGATGACCCTCTCCTGGGACGTGCTCGCGACGCTGACGCCGACCGACTACGTGCAGTTCCGCGGCGTTCTCGGCGGCTCGTCCGGCTTCCAGTCCGCCCAGTTCCGCGAAGTGGAATACCTCCTTGGGCTCAAGGAAGGGAGCTTCCTCAAATATCATGAGGAGGGTTCCGAGCCGCACCGCGCGCTGGCCGCTGCGCTCGCCGAGCCCAGCCTCTGGGACGAAGCGAACCGCGCCCTCGCCCGCGCCGGCTTCGCGCTGCCCGAGAGCGTGACGGACCGCGACTGGAGTCTCCCTTACGTGCCGAACGAGGCGGTCGAGGACGCCTGGGCCGACGTCTACCGCAACCACGAAGCGCGCTGGCCGCTCTACCAGCTTGCCGAAAAGCTCGTGGACCTCGACGATTCGCTCGCCACATGGCGCCACAAGCACGCACTCACCGTCGAGCGAATCATCGGCGCCAAGCGCGGGACGGGCGGGACGGCGGGCGTCGCCTACCTCCAGTCCACCATCGCCAAGCGTGCCTTCCCCGAGCTGTGGAGCCTCCGGACGAAGCTGTAGCGGGTGCGAACCGGGCTTCGACAAGCTCAGCCCTAGCGGTGTTGTGGCGATCGAACAGCTTGAAGACCGCTAGCCCTGAGCCTGTCGAAGGGCGGGCTGCAGCGCGCAGGCACCGGGAGGAGCTAAAGGGGAAAGTAACCTCCCCGCGCTACACGTCGGGCCATGACCCGCCTCGTCCACCTCGTCGCCGCCGCGCGGCCGAACTTCATGAAGGTGGCGCCGCTCTGGCACGCGCTTCAGGCCGCCGCCGATTTCACGCCGGTGCTGATCCACTCGGGCCAGCATTACGACGTCAACATGTCGGACGCCTTCTTCAGCGACCTTCGCCTTCCCGCGCCGCACCATCATCTCGGCATCGGCTCCGGCTCCCACGCCGAGCAGACCGGCGGCGTCATGGTCGCCTATGAGAAGATCGCGCTCGCCGAGCGCCCGGACTGGCTGGTCGTCGTCGGCGACGTCAACACCACCGCCGCCTGCGCGATCGTCGCCGCCAAGCTCTGCATCCCGCTCGTCCACCTCGAAGCGGGCCTTCGAAGCCGCGACAAGGCGATGCCGGAGGAGGTGAACCGGCTCGTCACCGACGTCCTCGCCGACGTGCTCTGGACCCCGTCGCCCGACGCCGACACGAACCTCATCTCCGAAGGCGTCGATCCGGACCGGATCAGCCATGTCGGCAACATCATGATCGACAGCTTCGAGCTCGTCCGTCCCGCCATCGAAGCCGCGGGCGTCCCGGAAAGCCTCGGCCTGACCCGCGGCAGCTACGGCGTCGTTACCCTCCATCGCCCGTCCAACGTCGACGATCCCTACGAGCTCGCCCGCCTCGTGGCCGCGCTCGCCAAGGTGCAGGCACGCCTACCGCTCGTCTTCCCCGTCCATCCGCGCACCCGCGCCCGCCTTGCCGAGACCAAGCTCGACGCCCGCCTCACAGAAGCGGGCGTCCGCCTCGTCGATCCGCTCTCCTACGTCGCGTTCATGAGCCTCGTCACCGGCGCCGCCGCCGCGATCACCGATTCGGGCGGCGTGCAGGAAGAGACGACCTATCTCGGCATCCCCTGCCTGACGCTTCGCCGCAATACCGAGCGGCCGATCACCATCACCGAAGGCACCAACCGCCTCGTCTGCGCGGAAACCCTGCCGGACGCGCTGCGCCACGCCCTTCGCGAGCCCGCCTCGAATCGCCGCCGGCCCCAGCTTTGGGACGGCCGCACCGCCGCGCGCTGCGTCTCCGATCTTCGCCGCCGCTCGAACGCGCTGGACGCCGCCGCCATCGCCGCCGAATAAGGCGCATGACGCGTCTGCTCCGCTTGGCCTTCTGGACGGCCCTTCTTTTCGCCTTCGTCATGGCGATCCTGCCGCAGCCGCCGCACATTCCCGGCGACCCATCCGACAAGATGCTTCACGTGACCGCCTTCAGCGTGCTCGCGCTCATGGCGCCGCTCGCCTACCGCGCCGCGCCGCTCTTCCGGATCGGGCTCCTCCTCTCCGCGTTCGGCGCGCTGATCGAGATCGTGCAGACGGTGCCGCGCCTGCACCGCGACGGCGACTGGATCGACTGGGTGGCGGATACGGCGGCGCTGGCGGCAATGCTCAGCCTCGTCGCCCTTGCCCGCACCGCTCATGCAAGCATACGCGCCGCCGCCCAGGCGAAGAGCAGCGCCGACAGCGCCAGCCAGGCGTAGGCGAGGAGGGTCCCGGTCCGGACCAGCGCGGGGTGCGGCGGCTCGCCCGTCGTGCGGCTGCGCCCGAGGCGGTAGGCGGTGACGCCGGAGAGAACCGCCAGAAGGAAGACCGTAGCCTCGAGCATGGCCTCAGCGCGCGGGCGCAGCGGCGGCCGAGGCGCGAATCGAGGCGATCTCCTCGGCGAGGTAGCGCTCGCGCGCCGCCATCCCGGGGTGGGCGCTGACCACCATGAGCCGCGAATCGAGCCGGCCGAGGAGACGCCGCCAGAAAGGCAGAATTGCGTCCAGATCGTAGCCGGCCCCGTGGAGCAGCCGCACCGAAAGCCGGTCCGCTTCCACCTCGGTCGCCCGCACGAGCCGCGCATTGCGCCCGAGATGGCGGAGGAATGAGTTCGGCACGCCCTGTTCGCGAAGCTGCTGCGGGTGCTCCAGGATGTTGTGGGCGAGTTCGTGCGCGAGGGCGACGGCCAGCTCGTCGTCGCTGCGGAAGTAATCGAGGAAGTCGGTCGTCATGATCGCGTAGCGCCCGTCGGCGAACGCACTGTCCTGGTCCGATCGCGCGAGCCGCCCGCGCGCCGGGCAGCCCGGCACCGGGCTCAGCCTTACCGACCGGACGAGACCGCCGCGCGCGACCTCGAGCGTCGCGGGGCCCCGCCGCAGATGATCCTCGAACAGTTCCTCCGCCGTGCGAATCATCGCGCGCCGGTCGCGTACTCTGCTCTGCGCCGCGATGCCCGCGGGCGGCGGAAAGGCGCTGCCGTTCACCGAGACGAGCACGTCGCCCGCCGCGATCCCGGCCACCGCCGCGGGGCTCCCTTCGACGACCGAGAGGATGCCGGGCCCGCGATCGAGGCCGTAGCGCGCGACGGCGGCGGCGCGATCCTCCGGGCGATAGTCGGCGAGATGATGAAAGGCGATGCCGGTCAGCGGAAAGCGCGAGGGGCAGTGCGCCAAGCCGCCGATGCCGAGCCGGTAGACGATTTCGACGATCCGGTGATCGGGCGCGCGCAGGAAGCTCCCCGGCGCAGCCGCGGCCCGCGCCGTCGCGGGGGCCTGGGCGGCGGAAGCCGCTTGCGGGGCCATCGCAAGCGCAGCGAGCAACAGGATGCGAAACGTCATCGCCCGCATGTTGGACCCGCGATGGTGAATGGCAACCGTCCGATTCGCCGGGCCGGCGAAGGCGTTGTTCCTGCACGGCGTTCTGGAACCGGACGAGCCTCTATCGGGGTCACGAATCGCGCCTGCCGCCTTCGGCGCTGGGATGGGGAGGTCATGCCGTGCCGAGCGGACCACCCGTCAGGCGCACAACAGAAAATGGCCGGGCGAGAACGAAATCTCACCCGGCCGAATATTCTCGCAGACAGCCTTTTCAGGCTGAACCCTTACGGGCTCTCGGGCGGATCGCCGTCGCCGTGCGTGGCGGCGAGAATGCCGAGGATGATCGCGATGAGCGCGATCAGCGGAATGATGAAACCGCCGCGCAGCTCGCTGCCGTCAACGGACTCGCTCGCCGGCTCGATCGGTGCGGATTGAGCGGCGGCCACCGTCGGCGCCGCCATCAATGCGACCGTCGCGGCCGCAGTGATAACTTTATTGAAAACCACGTCAGCTTCTCCCTTCGAAAACAACACGTCTGGTTGTGATTTCTCGATCCTGATATCGAAGGCGCCCCGGACTGTCCAGTCCAGAATCGCTTCCACGCCAAGCTCACAGCGTTCGTTTAACCAAACCATCTTTTACGAAGTCTGAACCGCCCGAACGCCGCGCGCACCGAAAAGTTCAGCCCTTTCAACGGCAAAGCGCTTGCACCGGCGCGCGGAACGCGCGAAGCCTGGTCCGGAGTTGGCCGGCAGCGGGTAAACCGCCTAGTTTCAAGGTGTTGCGGCCTTTTTGCAGTGGAGCGGGACATGTTCGACCGGCGTTTCCTTCGGCCTTTCGCGGCGCTTGCCGCCGCGGCCATCGCGTTCCTCGCGCCGGCGGCGGCGCCGGCCGCGGTGGAGATCACCTTCTATTCGCGCGAGTTCGGGAGCCAGTTCCCGCACGGCTTCGTGGTGCTCCAGGGCACGCCCGACCGGGGCGGGGAGAGAATCGACACCAACTATGGCTTTACGGCAACAGCCGTCTCGCCTGCGATTCTCTTCGGCTCGGTGCGCGGCAAGGTCGAAGCGGTGGGGGCGGGCTACATACGCGACAGCGAGGCGCATTTCGCGCTCACCCTGACCGACGCCGAATATGACCGCGTCCTGGAGACGGTGGCGCGCTGGCGTGATGCCCGCCAGCCCTCCTACAGCCTCGCGCGGCGCAACTGCGTCCACTTCATCGCGGACATCGCAGCGGCGCTGGGCATGCAGGCGGAGGTGCCGCGCAACCTGACGCGGCGCCCGACCGGTTGGACGGAATCGCTGATTCGGCGCAACCGTCCCTGGCTCGCGGCGCGTCCGGACGCGCGCATCCTGAAGGAGCCCGGGCCGGAGCGCGAGGAGCGCCGGCGCGGGCGCAATCGCGAAGGCGTGCCGGCGGACGCCGGGGGCGAGCGGGATTGACTTTGGCGCGCGGCTGAGCCTGAGGAAAGGGCCCGGCGGCCCTCCCGCCCCGGACCTCCCAACCCACGATTCCGCGAGCCCGAAGAGATGAAAGCCTCAGCCGACCTGCACATCGTCGTGATCGGCCTCGGCTATGTCGGCCTGCCCCTCGCCGTCGCCCTGGCAAGGAGCTTCCGCGTCACCGGCGTCGACATCGACGCCGGCCGCGTCGCGGAGCTGAAGGACGGCCACGACCGCACCCGCGAAGTCGAGGAAGCCGCGCTGCTCGGCTCCTCCCTCGCGCTGACCGCGCGCGCCGCGGACGCGCACGGCGCCGACATGTACATCGTCACGGTGCCCACCCCCGTCGACGACAAATGCGAGCCGGACCTCGGCCCCGTCATCGGCGCGACCAAAGCCGTCGCCGCCATGCTGGACGGCGCCCGCGCGCCGGTGATCGTCTACGAAAGCACCGTCTATCCGGGCGTCACCGAGGATATTTGCGGACCCCTCCTCGAGGAGCATTCCGGCCTGAAGCGCGGCGAAGGCTTCTTCCTCGGCTACAGCCCGGAGCGGATCAACCCGGGCGACCGGGAGCATACGGTGGACCGCATCGTGAAGGTGATCGCCGGCGAGAACGACGACGTCACCGCGCTTCTTGCGGACGTCTACGGCAAGGTGACGAGCGCGGGCACGTTTCGCGCGGCTTCGATCAAGGCCGCCGAGGCCGCCAAGGTGATCGAGAACGCCCAGCGCGACATCAACATCGCCTTCATGAACGAGATCACGCAGATCTTCTCGAAGCTCAACATCTCCATCTGGGACGTGCTCGACGCCGCCGGCACGAAGTGGAACTTCCTGCCCTTTCAGCCCGGCCTCGTCGGCGGCCACTGCATCGGCGTCGATCCTTATTATCTGAGCTTCCGCGCCCAGCAGATCGGCCTCGACCCGAACGTCATCCTGGCGGGCCGCTCGACCAACGACGGCATGGGCGCCTGGGTCGCCGACCAGGTCCATGCGCGGCGAGACGGGCCGGGCAGCGTCCTCGTCATGGGCTTCACGTTCAAGGAGAACGTGCCGGACCTGCGCAACACGAAGGTCATCGACGTCATCCGCCGGCTCGCCGCGCTCGGCCATCAGGTGACGGTCCACGATCCGCTGAGCGACCCCGCCGAGGCGAAGCACGAATATGGCCTCGAGCTTTCGGCGGACGCACTCTCCGGCACCTACGACATCGTCGTCGTCGCCGTCGCGCACGAGGATTATCGTGCGCTGGGCGACCAAACGCTCGCCGGCCTCGTCGCCGAAGACGGCCTCCTCGCCGACCTGAAAAACGTCTACCGCGACCGCGAACTCCCCGGCGTGAGGCGCTGGACCCTCTAAAATCCTCCCCGTCGAAGATGGGGAGGGGAACCACCCGAAGGGTGGTGGAGGGGTACTAGCGCAAGCGTCAGCGACTGGCGCGCGGGAGTCTCATAAGCCGGGGCCTTCTACCCCTCCACCATGCTTCGCATGGTTCCCCTCCCCATGCCATGCATGGGGAGGACTTAGAGCCCGTGATAGTCGCGGTACCACTCTACGAAGCGCGGCACGCCTTCGTCGATGCTCGTGGTCGGCTCGAAGCCGAGGTCGCGCTGGATCGCCGAGATGTCGGCATAGGTGTCGCGCACGTCGCCCGGCTGCATCGGGAGAAGGCGGCGCTCCGCCTTGCGGCCGCACGCCTGCTCGATGAGGTCGATCATCCGCGTCAGCTCTTCCGAGCGGTGGTTGCCGATATTGTAGAGGCGGTGCGGCGAGCGGCTGCCGCCCGCTTTCTCCTCGCCGTCGTCGGGCGGAGGATTGTCGTGGCAGGCGACGACGCCGGTCACGATGTCGTCGATGAAGGTGAAGTCGCGGCGCATGTTGCCTTCGCCGAAGATGTCAATCGGGCGCCCTTCGTAGATCGCCTTGGTGAACAGCCACATCGCCATGTCGGGACGGCCCCACGGGCCGTAGACGGTGAAGAAGCGAAGACCGGTCTGCGGCAGGCGGTAGAGATGCGCGTAGGTCTCGCTCATCAGCTCGTCCGCCTTCTTGGTCGCGGCATAGAGCGAGAGCGGATGATCGACCCTCTCCTCGACCCGGAAGGGCAGTTCCTTGTTGCCGCCGTAGACCGAGGAGGAGGACGCGTAGACGAGGTGCGACGACGTGCGGTGCCGCGCCACCTCCATGACGTTCAGGTGGCCGACGAGGTTCGACTGGACGTAGGCGCCGGGATTCTCGATCGAGTAGCGCACGCCCGCCTGGGCGCCGAGATGCACGATCCGGTCGAAATCCTCATTGCCAAGCGCCCCGTTCAGCGCTGCGGCGTCGGCAAAATCCACTTCGATGAATCGGAACCGGTCCCCGTAATCGGCGGCGAGCTTCGCCAGCCGGTCGCGCTTCAGCCTGACGGAATAATAATCGTTCACATTGTCGATGCCGACGACGCTCTCGCCGCGGTCCATGAGACGGCGGGCGACGTTGAAGCCGATGAATCCGGCCGCGCCGGTGATGAGACTTGCCATAAGCGGGGGCGCTTAGACGAGGGGGTGGAGCCGGGCAAGGGAGGGCCGGTCCAACCTTTGCTGCACTGCAAAAGGTGGACTTTCGCCCCGCTTTGGCGTTAGGGCGTCGCCGCTCTCGCGTAACAGGGTGCGGACGCCAAACGAGGCATGTTGTTGGAAACCGGCAGATTCGTAGCGGCCCGGCCGAGCCTTTGGAATCGCACGCGCCTGCAGCTGGGCGGCGGGCTGCTCCTTGCCGTGCTCATCCCCTGGCTGGTCCGCATCCAGCTGTCGAGCGGCGCCGACCTGGTGGGTCTCGGCGCCGCGGTGGCCGGCACCTTCGCCGCGCTCGTCATCGGCTATTACAGCTTCCGCAAGTTCACCCGCTACCCCGGCGTGCGTGCGTCCTACCACATCCTGCCGCTCTTCTCGGCCTCCTACGGTGCGGTCCTGGCGCTCTTCTTCTTCGCGCGCCTCGATTACAGCCGCCTCCAGTTCGCGGTCAGCTTCGCGATCTGCGTCATCTGGTACTACGTCGTCTACTTCAAGCTGCAGCGGCAGCATCGCCTCCGCATCGCAGTCGTGCCGTTCGGCGACGTCCAGGGCCTGCGCGACATACCCGGCATCAACTGGATCTATCTCGACGAGAACCAGCCGCTCGCCGGCGATTTCGACTCGATCGTCGCCGACCTACGCGCCGACATCCCGGCCCGCTGGGAGCGCTTCCTCGCCGACCGCGCGCTGGAAGGCATGCTCGTCATGCACCACAAGCAGATGCAGGAGTCGCTGACCGGCCGGGTCGCCATCGAGCATCTGTCCGAGAACAATTTCGGGTCGCTCATCCCGGGCATCATCTACGGACGGGTGAAGCGGGTGATCGATTTCATCGTCACCATCCTCCTCCTTCCCGTCCTCGTCCCGCTCCTCGCGCTGATCGGCCTTGCCGTGAAGCTCGATTCGAAAGGCCCCGTCTTCTTCACGCAGCAGCGCATGGGCTATCGCGGCGAGACGTTCAAAATGTTCAAGTTCCGCTCGATGGTCCACGGCCACGCGGACAAGGCGGACGACGCGCGGGCGAGCGCGATGACTCGCGACGACGACCACCGCGTGACGCGCATCGGCCGGACGCTGCGGCGCCTGCGCCTCGACGAGCTGCCGCAGGTGATCAACATCCTGAAGGGCGAGATGAGCTGGATCGGCCCGCGGCCCGAGGCCGTGCCGCTCTCCATGTGGTACGAGGCGGAGCTGCCCTTCTACCGCTACCGCCACATCGTCCGGCCGGGCATCACCGGCTGGGCCCAGGTCAAGCAGGGCCATGTCGCCGAAGTCGACGACGTCCTTTGGAAGCTCCACTACGATTTCTACTACATCAAGAATTTCTCGGTCTGGCTCGATCTCCTGATCGTCGCCGCCACCGTGAAGACGGTGGCCAGCGGCTTCGGGGCGCGCTGAGCGGCGCTCTCTGGCGGATCGCGACAGAGACGGTTCACGTCGCGTCCGCTAGAGCGCTCCCATGCAGATCGATCGCAGAACCGCTCTCACCTACGGCGCCACGTTGGTCGGCGCGGGCCTCGTTCCCTGGGGTAGCCTCCTCGCGCAGACCGCAAGTCCGGCGTCGGGTACCGTGCTCACACCGGAGCAATTCGGCGCTAGGGGAGACGGCCGGACCAACGACACCGCCGCTTTCGTAGCGCTTTCGGCGCGGCTGCAGCAGCTCGGCGGCGGCACGGTCGATCTGAGGCGCGGCGCGACCTACATCGTCGGCGCCCAGCGCCGCAGCCGGCCGGGCGAACCCTACGGCTACATGCCGGAGACGATCATCGGCGTGCGCGGCGCCACCCGCCCTCTGGTCGTGCGCGGCAACGGCGCCAAGCTGCGGGCCGCGCCCGGCCTTCGGTTCGGAACCTTCAACCCGGCGACCGGCGCGGCCACGCAGCACCGCCTCCCGTTCACCGACATCGCGGAGCTCGCCGTCCCCTATCATTCGATGATCGGCTTTGCGGAATGCTCCGGGCCGATCACCATCGAGAATGTCGAGCTCGACGGCAACATCCGCCGGATGAACAAGGGCGGCCCGTTCGGCGACACCGGCATCCAGGGGCCGGGAAGCGGCGTCATCCTCTACAAGAACCGCCATGACGAGATCGTCCGCAACGTCTTCGCGCATCATCATCCCCAGGACGGGATGATGATCGACGGCCTCTGGGAGCGCGCACTCGCCGGCCGCACCCGCCGGATCGACAATTTCAAGGCCGAGTACAATGCCCGCCAGGGCTGCAGCGTGGTCGCGGGCCGCGGCTATTCCTTCACCAACTGCCGCTTCGCGCACACCGGCAAGGCGGGATCGAACAGCCCGCCCGCCGCCGGCGTCGACATCGAGGCGGAGGACGGGCGCCAGATCCGCGACCTGCGCTTCGAGAACTGCACGTTCGCCGACAATGCGGGCTGCGGCATGGTCGCCGACAGCGGCGACACGGACGGGGCGCAGTTCATCCGCTGCACCTTCATCGGCAACACCATGTGGTCCTGCTGGCCCTCCAAGCCCAACTTCCATTTCCGCGGCTGCACCTTCGTCGGCGCAGTGGTGAGGAGCTACGGCCACGGCGAGCCGGACCCCACCAAGGCGACTCAATATTTCGACTGCACCTTCACCGACGATCCGGCGCTCTCCGAAACGGGGCAGGTCTACCTCCCCGAAGGCCGCGTCGGCACGATCTGCGACGTGGCCGTCGGCGACAACACGACCTTCCACCGCTGCACGTTCCGCCTGATCCGCGGCGGCCTCATGCCGTGGAGCTGGCGCGCCATCTACATCGACGTCAACATGACCCAGGCCTCCCCGGTCACCGCCATGCCCAAGGGCCGCTACATCGGCACCAACACGATCCGCGGACCGATCGACCCGACCGGAATCATCGTGGACGGGACGCTGACGGTGAACGGCACCGTCCACCGCAGCGGCACCCGCTTCGGCGGCGCCCCGACCGACCGCGAATGGCCGAGGCCGCCGCTCCAGCGCTAGCGCTAGCGGCGGCGGCCATCCGGCCTTAAAGACCGCGGCGAACACCGAAAGCTGCGACTTTGCCCGATCCCATCTACATCACTCGCCCGTTCCTGCCGCCTCTCGCCGAGCTCATGCCGATGCTCGAGCAGATCTGGGACACGCGGGTCCTCAGCAACAACGGGCCGTTCCACCAGCGGCTCGAGGCGCGGCTGACCGAGTTCCTGCAGGTGAACAACGTGTCGCTGGTGACGAACGGGATGGTCGCGCTGGAAGCGGTGATCGACGCGGCGGGACTCGAAGGCGAGATCGTCACGACGCCTTATTCCTTCGTCGCCACCACCCACGCGGTGAAGCGCGGCCAGCTCGAGCCGGTCTTCGTCGACGTGCGCGAAAGCGACCTCAACATCGATCCGGCGCAGATCGAGGCGGCGATCACGCCCCGCACCACGGCGATCGTCGCCGTCCATTGCTACGGCAATCCCTGCGCGCTCGACGAGATCGACGCCATCGCCAAGCGCCACGGACTCAAGGTCATCTACGACGCGGCGCATGCCTTCGGCGTCACCTGGAAGGGCCGCGGCGTGCTCGGCTGGGGCGACTATGCGACGTTGAGCTTCCACGCGACCAAGGCCTTCAACACCTTCGAAGGGGGCGCCATCGTCACCCGCGCCGAGGCGGACCGCGCCGCCATCGAGCGCCAGCGCAATTTCGGCATCGAAAGCGAGATCTCCATCCCGGTCGTCGGCACCAACGCCAAGATGAGCGAGTTCAACGCCGCGGTCGGCCTCGTGCAGATGGATCATTTCGAACAGGTGCGAAGCGCCCGCGCGGCCGTCGACCGCCGCTACCGCGAGCTGCTCGCCGGGTTCGAAGGCCTGGAGCCGCTCGCCATACCGGACGACGTGGTCCCGAACCACAGCTACTTTCCGCTGCTGGTGCGCGAAGGCTTCGCCGTCGGTCGGGACGAGCTCTACGACCGTCTCGATGCCGAGAACATCAAGTCGCGGCGCTACTTCTTCCCGCTGCTTTCCAACCTTCCCATGTACCGCGACTTGCCGTCCGCGGCGCGCGAGCGGCTGCCGGTCGCGAACCGCGCCGCCGACCAGATCCTCTGCCTCCCAATCCATCCCGAGCTCAGCCACGCCGATCAGGACCGGGTGGTGGACGCGGTCGCGCGCGCCGCCCGCGGCGGCTGAGGCGGCGCCGACGTGACCGTCGAAAAGGCCGCAAAGGCCGGCGCCTGGAGCGCAATCGACGTTCTGATGCGGCAGGCGGTCAACTTCGTCGTGCTGATGATCATGGCGCGGCTGCTGACGCCGGCGGACTTCGGCATCGTCGCGCTCGTCAGCTTCTTCGCCGGCATATCCATCGTCTTCGTCCAGGGCGGGCTCAGCCAGGCACTGATTCAGCGCCAGCAGACGACTCGCGAGGAGGAGAGCGCGGTCTTCTGGTGGAATCTCGGCGGAAGCGCGCTGTTCGCCGGCTTCCTCGTCCTGATCTCGCCCTGGGTCGCCGGCTTTTACGGCCACCCGATCATCCAGCCATTGATGATCGTCGCCGCCGCCCAGATCCTGTTCGCGGCTCTCGGCGCGGTGCAGACGGCACTCCTCACCCGCGCGCTCCGCTTCGACCGGCTCACGATTTCAGGGGCCATCGCCTCGGTCGGCTCCGGCGCGATCGGCATCGGCGCGGCGCTCGCCGGCTGGGGCCTGTGGGCGCTTGCCTGGCAGCTGGCCAGCCTCGCGCTCATCTCGAGCCTCGTCCTGTGGTTCGTCTGCGACTGGCGCCCGGTCTTCCACTTCCGCTTTTCGACGATCCGCTCCTTGTTCGGCTTCGGCATTTATCTCAGCCTCTCGAGCGCGCTGGACGTCCTCTACACGCAGGGCTTCGCCCTCATCATCGGCAAGCTCCACGGCGTCGCCGACCTCGGCCTCTACAACCGCGCCCATTCGACGCAGGCCCTGCCCTCCAACATCCTCTCCTCGATGGTGGCGCGCACCGCCTTCCCGCTCTTCTCCACCCGCTCGGACGACGAAGCGGCCCTGCGCCGCGGCGTCCGCATGGCGAACAGCCTCGCCATGATCGTGACGCTGCCGGCCATGCTCGGCCTCGCCATTCTCTCGGACCTCACCATCGTCACCCTGTTCGGCGACCAGTGGCGCCCCGCCGCGCCGATCCTCTCGATCCTCGCCGTGGCGGGGATTCTCGTCCCGATCCACGTGATCAACCTCCAGGTTCTCCTCGCCCGCGCCCAGTCGCGCCGCTTCTTCCAATTGGAGCTGATCAAGAAGGGCGGGGGCCTCGTCTTCGTGGTGGTGGGGAGCTTCTTCGGGATCGAGGGGCTGGCGTGGAGCGTGGTCCTCTTCTCGATCGTCGCGGTGCCGATCAACGTCTCGCCGGTGAAGGCGTCGATCGGCTACGGCCCGCTTGCGCAGCTCTGGGACCTGCGCGGCCTCGCCGTTCCGGCGGCAGCGATGACGGCCGTCCTGTTCCTCCTCAAGCCGATGCTCACCTACTCGCCGCCGGTCAGCCTGCTGATCCTCACGGCCGCAGGGGGGCTGACCTACCTCGCCGTCGGCCTGATCCTGCGCAGCGCGAACTTCGCCGAAGCGCGGGAGATCGGGCTTTCGATCGTCCGCCGCGGCCCGGCGGCCCCGTGACGCTGGACCGACGCTGGACCGCGGAGCCCTCGCGCTCTAGGAAGCGCCGGCTCCCATGACCGCTCAAGACGCCGCCGCGAACGGGTATCTCCACCCCGATTATACCGCCTCGCTCGCGGGCTTCGGACGGCCGCGCCACCTGCCGCTGTCGGACGGCTGGATCCTGGAGCGCGAGGCGGGCGAGGGCGCGGCCGACGCGATGGGACCCTACCCGATTTTCGCCTGCCGCGACTGGTCGGCGCTCCACCGCGACCTGGATGCGCTCGCTGAGACGGGGCTGGTCAGCCTCGGGCTCGTCGCCGACCCGTTCGGCGACTGGAGCGAAGACGATCTCCAGCGCTGCTTCCCGGACCGTCTGATCCGCTTCAAGGATCATTTCGTGGCTGACCTCGGGGAAGTGCGCCCCGAGACGCTCTCCAAGCACCACCGCTACTACGCCCGCAAGGCGATGCGCGACGTCGAGGTGGACGTGTTCCCCGGCGATCCGGCGGACTTCCTGGACGATTGGGCGGCGCTCTACGGCACGCTGACCGAGCGCCACGGCCTCACCGGCATCAAGGCATTTTCCCGCGACGCGTTCGCCGCCCAGCTTCGCATCCCCGGCATGGTCGTGCTCCGGGCGCGGGAAGGGGAGACGGTCGTCGGTGCGCATCTCTGGTACGTGCAGGGCGACGTCGCCTACAGCCACCTCGCGGCGCTCAGCGACCGGGGCTACGCGCTGAACGGCTCCTACGCGCTCTACTGGTTCGCAATCGAGCATTTCCGGGAACGGGTGCGCTGGCTGGAGATCGGCGCCGGGGCGGGGACGAGCACCGACGCGGACGACGGCCTCACCCGCTTCAAGCGCGGCTGGGCCTCGGGCACGCGGCCCGTCTGGTTCTGCGGCCGCATCTTCGACGCCGAACGCTACGCCGCGCTGACTGCGGCGCGGGGGCTCGCGGACGCAGCCTATTTCCCCGCCTATCGCGCCGGCGAATTCGGCTAAGGCGCGGCGCATGAAGGACCCGCGAATCGAGGCGCTGGCCAGGCTCCTGATCGGCCACAGCACGAAGCTGCAGCCGGGCGAGACGGTGGTGATCGAAGGGATCAACGTCCCCTCTGCAATCGTCCGCGCCATCGCCCGCGCGGCCAAGAAGGCGGGCGGCACGCCGCTCGTGGTCCTGAAGGACGACCAGGTCATCCGCGAGCTGGCGATGATCTACGACGAAGCCGACGTGAAGCTGATGGCGGAGTGCGAGCTCCACATGCTCGAAAAGGCGCACGCGTTCATCGGACTTCGCGGCGGTGCCAACGCCCAGGAATATTCCGACGTGCCCGCCTGCCGGATGCGGCGCCTGCTCGACCATTATGTGAAGCCGGTGCACCACGAATATCGCTCCACGCACCTGAAATGGGTCGCGCTGCGCTGGCCGACGCCCGCCATGGCGCAGCGCGCCGGGATGAGCACCGAAGCCTTCGAGGATTACTTCTTCGAAGTCTGCACCTTCGATTACGCCCGCATGGAAGCCGCCATGGTTCCGCTCGCCGAGCTGATGGACCGCACCGACCGCGTGCGGATCCTCGGCCCGAACGACACGGACCTGTCGTTTTCGATTCTGGGCATTCCAAGCTACAAATCGGCGGGCTTCCACAACATTCCCGACGGCGAGCTGTTCACCGCGCCGGTGCGCGAGTCCGTGGAAGGCCGCATCCGCTACAACGTCCCCTCCATCTATTACGGCACCGCCTTCTCCGACGTCTGCCTCGATTTCGAAGGCGGAAAGGCGGTGCGGGCGACCGCGAACGACACGAAGCGGCTTAACGAGCTCCTCGATCAGGACGAGGGCGCGCGCTACGTCGGCGAGTTCGCGTTCGGCGTCCATCCGGGCATCGTGAAGCCGATGCAGGACATCCTGTTCGATGAAAAGATTGCAGGATCGATCCATCTCGCGCAGGGAAACGCCTACGATATCAGCGACAACGGCAACCGGTCGGCGATCCACTGGGACCTGATCCTGCTGCAGACGCCGGAGGCGGGCGGCGGCGAGATCTGGTTCGACGACGTCCTTGTGAGCAAGAACGGGCGGTTCGTCCTTCCGGAGCTCGGGCCGCTCAATCCGGAAAATCTCGCCGGTCCCAGGTCCGGCGCACTGAGTTTGGGAGAGTAAGATGGCGAAAGTGGTCGTGTTCGGCGTCAGCCAGTGGGCGGAGCTCGCCCATTTCTACTTCACCCACGATTCGGAGCATGAGGTCGTCGGCTTCACGCTCGATCGCGACTATCTCGGCGAGACCGAGTTCAAAGGGCTTCCGGTCGTTCCTTTCGAGGAGGTGGAGCAGCACTTCCCGCCCTCCGAGTTCAGCATGTTCATCCCCTTGAGCTTCAAGAAGATGAACCACCTGCGCGCCGAGAAGTACCAGGCGGCCAAGGACAAGGGCTACAGCCTCGTCTCCTACGTGAGCTCGAAGGCGACGACCTTCCCGGGCTTCGAGTGCGGCGACAATTGCTTCATCTTCGAGGACAATACGATCCAGCCCTTCGTGAAGATCGGCTCCAACGTCGTCATGTGGTCGGGCAACCATATCGGCCACCATTCGACGATCGAGGATCACGTGATGATCACCTCGCAGGTGGTCATTTCGGGCTGCTGCCTGATCGGCGCCTACAGCTTCTTCGGTGTCAACGCGACGGTGCGCGACGAGACGACGATCGGCAACGACACGCTCGTCGGCATGGGCTGCACGATCCTCAAGGACACGCAGCCCTTCGAAGTCTACAAGGCGATCGGCACGCAGCCCGCCGGCTTCCGCAGCGACGAGATGCGCTCGCTCTCGCACAAGTCGAAGGGCTGAGGCGCGCATCATGCGTTGGGAAAAGCGCGGAATCATCTTCAACGCCGAAGGCCAGTATGAGTGGATGGCGCACCATGCCTGCGTCCCGGTCGCCGACCGGATCGACGACGAGCGCCTGCGCATCTATTTCTCGCCGCGCGACACGAAGGGCAAGTCCCACGCGACCTATATCGAGGTCGAAGCGGACAATCCGCAGAACGTCCTCTACGTCCACGACAAGCCGCTTTTGTCACCCGGCAAGCTCGGCGCGTTCGACGACAGCGGGGTGATGCCCTCATCGATCGTGACGCGCGGCGACAGGAAGTATCTCTTCTACATCGGGTGGAACCAGGGCGTGACCGTCGCCTACCGCAACTCGGTCGGCATCGCCGTCAGCGAGGACGGCGGCCGCACCTTCGAGCGGATGTTCGACGGCCCGGTGGTCGACCGCACCCGGATCGAGCCTTATTTCTGCGCCTCGCCTTTCGCCATGTTCGACGAGGACGATGGGAAGTGGAAGCTGTGGTACGCCTCGGCGACCGGCTTCCTCGTCGTCCACGGCAAGCCCGAGCCGGTCTACCAGGTAAAATATGCCGAGTCGGACGACGGCGTGAACTGGGTGCGCGAAAACAAGGTCTGCCTTCCCTACACGTTCGACGGAGAGGCCAATGCCCGCCCGACGGTGGTCAAGGAGAACGGACTTTACCGCATGTGGTTTTGCTTTCGCGGCTCGGTCGACTATCGGAGCGACAAGAGCGCCAGCTACCGTCTCGGCTATGCCGAATCGCGGGACGGGGTGAACTGGACGCGCATGGACGAGCGGGTCGGGATCGACAGGTCCGAGACCGGCTGGGACAGCGAGATGATGGAATATCCCTTCGTCTACGAGCATCGCGGCGTGAAGCACATGCTCTACAACGGCAACGGCTTCGGCGAGACGGGCATCGGTTATGCCGTGCTGGTCGAGGATGATTGAGGAACAAGATGGCTGAGAGTTTCCGCACGCCGGCCAAGGTCGCGCGCCGCCTGAAGATGCTGCCCGAAGTGAGGCGGCACGTGCGCAACTGGCCGCGCTTCCTGTTCAACTATGCGTGGGGCCACGTGTCTCCGAAGCCCTATCGCTTCAGGAACGGCGCCAAGCTCAGGATCGGCCGCGGCGTCGATCACGTGCCGGTGATCGAAATCTTCTTCCGCAAGGATTATGGCGACATGCCGTCCGACGCGACGATCGTCGATCTCGGCGCCAGCGTCGGCGTCTTCTCGGTCTATGCGGCGTCGACGGCACGCAATGCCCGCATCTTCGCCTACGAGCCGATGCCCGCGTCGTTCGCGCTTGTGCAGGAGAATATCCGCCTCAACGGCCAGGACAAGGCGATCACCGCCTTCAACTATGCCGTCGGCGGCGAAGCCGGGCAGCGCGACCTGTTCGTGGGCGGGACCGACTTCTTCTTCCCCACCCTGCTCGGGCCCAACGGCAAGGGCAAGGCGGAGCATATCTCCGTCCACTGCACCACGCTGGAGGAGATTTTGACCTCCAACAAGCTCGACCGCGTCGACCTCCTCAAGATGGACATCGAGGGCGCGGAGTACGAATTCCTCTACAAGGCACCGCCCGCCTGCTTCGAGAAGGTGCGCGAGATCCGGATGGAATATCACGATCTCGACGAAGGCGAGCGCAACCTCGCCGCACTGAAGCGCTTCCTCACCAGCCACGGCTTCAAGGTCACCAAGGAGTGGGCCAACACGCCCACCAACGGCAACCTCTGGGTCCGCCGGTGACCGACGCCGCCCTCTTCCGCGAGCAGGGCTACCTGCTCATGAAGCGCTTCTTCGACCCTACCGAAGTGAAGCGCATCCAGGACGAGGCCAAGGCGGTCTTCGCGACCCAGATGCGGCGCCACGGCATCGATCCGGGGCCGGACGCCAGCGAGGAAGAGTTTGCGTCGGCGATGTTCGCGCTCTTCGAGGCGGATCTTCCGGCGTTCACGAACTGCGGCAAGCAGGCGCAGCACCTCATTTCGCTGCACCGGCTCTCGCTCGACGAGCGGATCGTCGGCATGCTCGCCGGCCTCGGCCTCGAATTCCCGAACGTCAGCACCCGGCCGGTCCTCTACTTCAACCATCCCAAGCTGGCGAAGAAGGAGGTCTACTGGCGCCTCTCGCTCCACCAGGACTGGCGCAGCATGCAGGGCTCGCTCGATTCGGTCGTGGTCTGGCTGCCGCTCGTCGACATCGACGTCTCGGTGGGTGCGCTGGAGGTCATTCCCGGCAGCCACAAAAGGGGCCTGCTCGAAGCCGATCTCGAGGACGGCTACGGCCATATCAGCCGCGAAGCCAATGAAGCGATCGACCCGTCGGAGCTCGTGCCCGTAGAGGTCGAGCGCGGCGACGCCCTCTTCTTCTCGACCTTCCTCCTCCACCAGTCGGGCACCAACGTCTCGGACCGCCTCCGCTGGTCCTGCCATTTCCGCTACAACAACCTCGCCGAAGCGACCTTCGTGGAGCGCGGCTACCCGCACCCCTATCTCTACCGGCCCGAGCCGCAGATCCTGACGCCCGATTTCCCGCGGCAGGAGCATATCGACGGCGTTTTCGGCGCAGCGCGCGAGGAAGCGCAGGCGCGTTGAGCTGGACATTCCCGGATGCCGGCGAGATCGGCGACGCGGAGCGCTTGGCCGTCGCCCCGGCGCTCAGCATCGTCACCACCACCTACCGGCACGCGCCGTACCTCGAGCAGTGCATCGACAGCCTCGCGGCGCAGAAGACGGATTTCCCGTTCGAGATCGTCATCTGCGAGGACAACAGTCCCGACGACACGCGCGAAGTCGCGAAGAGGCTGCAGGCGAAATACCCGCACCTCGTTCGCATCGTCTTCACCGAGAAGAACAAGGGCGGCGCGCTCAACATGATCTTCGGCGTCAGCCGCGCGAAGGCGCCGCTGATCGCCTTTTGCGAAGGCGACGATTTCTGGGTCGACGAGCATAAGGCTGCTCGCCAGGTCGCGGCGCTGAACCGCCACCCCGAAGTCGATATGGCCTTCACCCGCGGCTACCGCTTCTATGCGGACGGGGAGCGGGCGCTGGAATGGGATTATGGCGAGGAGGCGCGGATCGTGCAGCTGCCGGAGCTGTTCGCCGGCCAGGGCTGGATCGCGCCCACCGCCTCGCTCATGTTCCGCGCCGAGACCCTGCGCAACCTCCCGCCGTCCTACGGCGACTGGACCTGGGGCGACCCGGTCATCATCCTCTCCGGCGCGCGGCGCGGCGGCGCCTATTACGATCCTGCGCCGACCATCTGCTACCGCATCGCCCATGCGACGAGCTTCACCGTCGATCTCGAAACCAAGCCGCGGCCGGAGCGCATCAGGTTTTTAGAAGGCGCGATCCGTTACTGGAAGATCGCCTGCGACTTCTACGGCTTCCCGATGCGCCACGTCCGCCACCGCGTGGACGATTACCGGCTCGCCATTGCGAGGATGCGGACGGAGGAGAAGCAGCCGCTCGGCGCGCTCAAGGCGATCGCCGGCGTGAGCCCGAGCTTCCTGATCGGCGGGGCGCTCCGGCGGCTGCGCAAAAAGGCGGCGCGCTGATGGACTGGTATTCGGTCAAGCTGGCGGTGGTCGAGCAGACGAACCTCAGCCGCGATGCGCTGCACATCTTCTTCGGCCTCGCCGGGCAGCTGCTCGTCGCCCTCGTCATCCGCCGCAGCCTCGCCCACCCGGTGCTGTGGCTCGCGCTGCTCCTGTTCGAGCTCGCCAACGAATATTACGACCTCGCCCGCGAGGATTGGACGGACAGGGCAATGTGGCCGGGCACGGTCCGCGACCTCCTCGTCACCATGGCGGTCCCAACCGTGCTGCTCATCCTCACCCGCACCGCGCCCGGCCTGTTCGCGCGCACCGGCAAGGGGAAGCGCAAGTGAAGGTGCTGATCACCGGCATCACCGGCTTCGCCGGAACCCACCTCGCGGATTATGCGCGGGCCCAGGGGGCGGAGGTCACCGGCCTATCGCGCAGCACCGGAGTCGATCTCGCCAACGTGGCGGCGCTCCGGCGCACCGTCGGCTATGCCCGGCCGGACCTCGTCTTCCACCTCGCCGCGCAGACCAGCGGCAACGACGAAGCGCAGCTCCGCCGCAGCAATGTCGAAGGCACGCGCAACCTGCTCGAAGCCGCCGCCGCCCTCGACAACCGGCCGCGCATCCTCGTCGCAAGCTCCAGCGCCGTCTACGGCGGCGGCCCGGCCCCCGGCGCTCCCATCCCCGAGGACGCGCCGCTGGCGCCCGGCGGTGCCTATGCAACCGCCAAGGCGGAGCAGGACCGCCTCGCCGAGCAGCTCGGCGGCGAACTCGGCCTCCCCGTGATTCGCGCCCGCGCCTTCAACCAGACCGGCCCCGGCGAAAAGGACAGCTTCGTCGCCTCCTCCGTCGCCCGTCAGATCGCCGAGATCGAAGCCGGCCGCCGCGCGCCGCGGATCGCCATCGGCCGCACCGACACCCTTCGGGACTTTTCAGACGTGCGCGACATCGTCCGCGGCTACTGGGTCGCCGCGACCAGGGGCGAAGCGGGCGAGGCTTACAATCTCTGCTCGGGCCGGGCCGTCTCGATCCAGTGGATCGTCGACACATTGCTGTCGCTCTCGTCCGCTACGATCGCCGTCGAGCAGGATCCGGATCGGATGCGTCCGTCGGACGTGCCGGTGCAGGTCGGCGACCCGTCAAAGGCGAAGCGCGAACTCGGCTGGGAGACGGAAATCCCGTTCGAGCGCACGCTGGCCGATCTTCTTGTATACTGGCGGCACGCCGTCCGCCGCGTATAGGGGCAATCATGAACTATTCGGGAAAGAAGGTCCTCGTCACCGGGGCCACGGGTTTCATCGGCAGCCGGCTCACCGAGCGGCTGGTCGCGCTGGGCGCGGATGTCCGCGCCTTCGTCCACTATAACAGCCGGAGCGACTACGGCCTGCTGGAGGTGCTTCCAAAGGAGGTGCTCGCCCAGGTCGAAATCTTCCCCGGCGATCTCAAGGACGGCGACGGCGTCCGCAAGGCCGTCAAGGGCTGCGACACGGTCTTTCACCTCGGCGCCCTGATCGCCATCCCCTATTCGTACCGCAACCCGTTCGATTTCGTGCAGGCGAACGTCGTCGGCACGGCAAACGTGCTGAACGCCGCGCTCGAATACGAGACGCGCCGGATCGTCCACACCTCGACCAGCGAGACCTACGGCACGGCCCAGTATCAGCCGATCGACGAGAAGCACCCCCTCGTCGGCCAGTCGCCTTATTCCGCCTCCAAGATCGGCGCCGACAAGCTCGCCGAGAGCTACTGGCTGTCCTACGACCTGCCCGTCGCCACGATCCGCCCGTTCAACACCTACGGCCCCCGCCAGTCCGCCCGCGCCGTCATCCCGACCATCATCAGCCAGGCGCTCGTCGGCGACACGATCCGGATCGGCTCCACCGATACGAAGCGAGACTTCAACTATGTCGACGACACGGTCTCCGGCTTCCTCGCCGTCGCCGAGCACGACGCGGCCCTGGGCGAAGTGATCAACGTCGGCTCCGGCCGCACCGTCAGCATCGCCGACGTCATCGAGGAGGTGGGGCGGATCACGGGAAAGACGCTGAACGTCGTCACCGACCCAGACCGAATTCGGCCCGGCAAGAGCGAAGTCGGCCTGCTCTTGGCGGATACGCGCAAGGCCGAGGCGCTGCTCGGCTGGAAGCCGGAAGTGCCTCTCGAAGAGGGCCTGCGCCGCACGGTCGAGTGGATCGGCGCCAATGCCGCGCGCTACAAGCCGCAGATCTACAATGTCTGATACGGGCTCCGGCAGAGGGGGCGTGCGCGCCGTCATCCTCGCCGGCGGCAAGGGCACCCGCCTGATGCCGCTGACCGAGAATTTGCCCAAGCCTTTGGTGCCGGTCGGCGGCCTGCCGATCCTCGAGATCATCGTCCGCCAGCTCCGCCACTTCGGAATCACCGACCTCACGCTTTCGGTCGGCCACCTCCACGGCCTGCTCGAATCGCATTTCGGCGACGGCAGCGCCTGGAATGTCGGCATCGACTACAGCCACGAAGCCGACCCGCTCGGCACTGCGGGCCCGATCGCGCTCGTCGAGCGCCTGTCCGACCCGTTCCTGGTCCTGAACGGCGATCTCCTCTGCTCGATCGATTATGCCGAGCTCATCGCGCAGCACCGCGCGTCGGGCGCGATGGTGACGATCGCCTCCTATCCCAAGGAGGTGCGGATCGAGCTGGGCGTGCTCGAGACGGAGGGCGACCGGCTCGTGGACTATGTCGAAAAGCCGGTCATCCCGTACCGCGTGTCGATGGGCATCTACGCGATGAGCCCGAGCGTTCTGAGCCAGATTCCGGAAGGCCAGCGCTTCGACCTGCCCGATCTCGTCAAGCGGCTCATCGCGGACGGCCAGACGGTGAACCTCTTCCGCTTCGACGGCTATTGGCGCGACATCGGCACGATGGACGAATATGCCGCCGCGAACGAAGAGTTCGCCAGCGTCCGTCCGCAGCTCAACATCGGCGCCTGAGGCCGCGCGCTTGATCCACATCCTCCACGTCCTGACCTCGCTGCGCCTCGGCGGCGCCGAGCGGGTGATCGGCGATCTCGTCGCCCGGACGGACCGCACCCGCTTTCGCCATACCGTCGCCTATCTCCATCCGCCGCACGAGCTTGCGGATCAGCTTCGCGAGAGCGGCGCGGGGGCGGTGTGCCTGAACGCGCCGACGCACCGAGGCTGGATCGCGGCTGCAAGGGCGCTCCGCCCGATCCTGCGCGAGAAGAAGCCTGATCTCATCCAGACGGTCTCGTTCGACGGGCATCTGACCGCCCGGCTCGCGGGGCTCGGCTCAGGAACGCCGCAGCTCTCCTGGCTGGTCAGCATGGAATATGATCCGGAGTCCGTCCGCGCCGCCGGCTGGCCCCGCCGCAGCAACCTCGTCAGGAAGTGGATCGACACCGGTACGGCGAAGCTCGCCGGCGCGCGCTTCGTCGCCTGCTCCGATTCGGTGCGGCGATCGAATGAGGAGCAGCTCGGCATCGCGCGCGAGCGGATGGACGTCATCTTCAATCCCGTCGATCCGGAGACGGTGCGCGCGGAGCCCGAAGAGGTGGAAGCGCTGCGCCGCTCACTCGCGCTGCCCGTGGAGGCCTACGTCTACTTCACCGTCGGACGGATGGACGCGGCCAAGGACCACGACACCCTGCTCCGCGCCTTCGCCCGTACGGCGGCGGCGCAGCCCAACGCTTTCGCCGTCCTCCTCGGCCACGGCGCGCTGGAAACGGTGCTGAAGGCACGGGCGCAGGCGCTCGGCGTTGCCGACCGCGTCCGCTTCGTTGCCTCGGCGCCGCGCATCGCACCCTTTCTGGCGCTGGCAGACGTCTTCGTCTTCCCGTCGCTGCTCGAAGGCCTGCCGGTCAGCCTCCTGGAAGCGATGCTCGCGGGCCTGCCCTCGATCGCTTCGGACATCGATCCGCACGCCGAAGTGATGAAGGATGGCGAGACCGGCCTCATCGTCCCGCGCGGCTCCGATGAGGCGCTCGCGGCGGCGATGGAGCGGCTCTACGGCGACGTAGCCCTGCGCGCGCGCCTCGGCGCTGCGGCGCGGGCGGAGGCGGAGGCGAAGTTCACCACGGACGTCATCGTTCCGCAGTGGGAAAAGGTCTACGCCCGGCTGGCGGCGCCGAGGCGCTCCCCGGCATAACGCTGGTCGCGGAGCGGGCGCCACCAATCCTCTCGGGCGAGGTACCAGTCGATCGTCTTGGCGAGGCCGCTTTCGAAGCTCTCCTGCGCCCGCCAGCCCAGTTCCCGCTCCGTCTTGGCAGGGTCGATCGCATAGCGGCGGTCGTGGCCGGGCCGGTCGCTGACGAACTCGATCAGATTGCGGTAGCGGGCGCCGAGGTCTCGGGGCCGCCGCTCGTCGAGAAGGTCGCAAATCGCTTCGACCACCTCGAGGTTCGTCTTCTCTGCCCGGCCGCCGATCAGATAGGTCTCGCCCGGCGTGCCCTTCGTCGCGATCAGCTCCAGCGCGCGGGCATGGTCGTCGACATAGAGCCAGTCGCGCACGTTCGCGCCCTTGCCGTAGACCGGCAGCGGCCGCTCGTGGAGCGCGTTCAAGATAACGAGCGGGATCAATTTCTCGGGGAAGTGATACGGTCCGTAATTGTTCGAGCAGTTGGAGACGACCACGGGCAGCCCGTAGGTATGGCCCCAGGCGCGGACGAGATGATCCGAGGCCGCCTTCGAGGCGGAATAAGGGGAGGAGGGGGCGTAGGGCGTCTCCTCGGTGAAGACGCCGCTGTCGAAGGGAAGGTCGCCGAACACTTCGTCGGTCGAGACGTGGTGGAAGCGGAACGCCGCCTTCGCGCCGCCTTCCAGCCCCTGCCAGTAGCGAAGCGCCGCTTCGACGAGCCGGAACGTGCCGACGATGTTGGTGTCGATGAAGTCGGAGGGGCCGTCGATCGACCGGTCGACATGGCTTTCGGCCGCGAGGTGGATGATCGCTTCGGCGCGCTCCTCCTGGAGCAGGCGCAGGACGAGGTCGCCGTCGGCGATGTCGCCTTCGACGAAGCGGTAGTGAGGGCTCGCTTCCACCTCCGCCAGAGAGGCGAGGTTGCCGGCATAGGTGAGCTTGTCGAGGTTGGTGACCCGGTAGCGGCCGGTGCCGACGAGATGGCGGCACAGAGCCGAGCCGATGAAGCCGGCGCCGCCGGTGACGAGCAGGGACTTGGTCATGAGTTCAGGCGGACTTTCCGGCGAGGACGTGAGCCGGCGGCGGGTTGCGGCCTTCCTCGACGCGGCGGCGCAGATAGCGGGCATAATCGGACTTGCCCATCCGCTCGGCGGCCGCGAGCGTCTCGTCTCCGGTAAGATAGCCGAGATCGAAGGCGATCTCCTCGGGGCACATCACCTTCATCCCCTGGCGCTGCTCGATCGTCTTCACGAAGGAGGCGGCGTCGTGGAGGCTGTCATGCGTGCCCGTGTCGAGCCAGGTGAAACCGCGGCCGAGCGGCGTGACGCGCAGCTTGCCGCGCCGCAGATACTCGCGGTTGACGTCGGTGATCTCGAGCTCGCCGCGAGCCGAGGGCTTCACGGCGGCGGCGATATCGAGCACGTCGTTGTCGTAGAAATAGAGGCCGGTCACCGCCCAGTTGGAGCGGGGCTGCTCGGGCTTTTCGACGATCTCGGTCGGCGCCTTGGTCTCCGGATCGAAATTGACCACGCCGTAACGCTGCGGATCCTCGACATGATAGGCGAAGACGGTCGCGCCATCGGTCTGGTTGGCGGCGGCGCGCAGGTGGGACGTAAGGCCCGCGCCGTAGAAGATGTTGTCGCCAAGCACGAGCGCGACGCTGTCCTGGCCGACGAACTCGCGCCCGATGATGAAGGCCTGGGCGAGGCCCTCCGGCGCGGGCTGCTCGGCATAGGAAAGCGAAATGCCGTAGTCGCTGCCGTCGCCGAGCAGGTTGCGGAACAGCGGCAGATCGTGCGGGGTCGAGATGATCAATATGTCGCGGATGCCCGCCAGCATCAGCGCCGACAGCGGATAGTAGATCATCGGCTTGTCGTAGACCGGCAGGAGCTGCTTCGAGATGGTGAGCGTGACCGGATAGAGGCGCGTGCCGCTGCCGCCGGCGAGAATGATCCCCTTCATGTCACGCCGCCGCAGCCAGCGCTTCGGACGTCTGCTCGCGGTGCCAGGCCTGGAACATCAGCACGGCCCAGAGCGCGGGCGTCGAATCGCTCTGGCCCTTCAGATGCTGCTGCCAGCGCCGCTGGACGATGGCGGGATCGAAAAAGCCTTCCGCCTTCATGCGCGAAGGATCGAGCAGCTCCTCGGCCCAGTGGCGAAGTGGACCCTTGATCCATTCGCCCACCGGAACCCCGAAGCCCGCCTTGGGCCGCTCGAACAGTTCGCGCGGGGCTTCGCGGTAGAGGAGGGTCTTGAGGATTTCCTTGCCGCTCCCGCCCTTGATCTTCATCCGCTCGGGGATGCGCGCCGCGACAGCCGCCACGCGGTGGTCAAGGAAGGGGACGCGGGTCTCGAGGCTGACGGCCATCGACGCGCGGTCGACCTTGGCCAGGATGTCGTCCGGAAGGTAGGACATGGCGTCGCAATACATCATCCGCGTGGCGTCCGGAGCGCCTTCGCCGGCGTCCAGATCGAACCGGCATTGCTCGGGAAAGCCGCCGCCATTCAGCGCCGGAGAGCGCTCGCCCGCCCATTCGTCGAGGAAGCTGTCGAACACGCCTTCAAGGCTGTCGGCGCGGCTCATGGTGCGGAAGGTCTTCTGCACCTTGGTCCCGAAATGCTTGGGCCGCCGCGCGCCGGGGAGGATCCGGGCGGCGCCGTTCCAGACGCCCGTCGGAAGCGCACCGAAGGCGGAGCCCGCACCGCGGCGCACGGGCCCGGGGAGGCGCTTGAACTTGTCCCACAGCCGCGCGGTGCCGAAATAGCGGTTGTAGCCGCCGAACAATTCGTCGCCGCCGTCGCCGGACAGCGCCACCGTCACCTGCTCGCGCGCGAAGCGGCTGACGAGGTGAGTCGGGATTTGCGAGCTGTCCGCGAACGGCTCGTCGTACATGGCTGGGAGCAGCGGGATGACCTCCTGCGTCTCCTTCACCGTTACGTAGCGCTCATTATGCTCCGCGCCGAAATAGGCGGCGACGAGCTTGGCGTATTTGGCTTCGTTGAAGCCTGCTTCCTCGAAGCCGATCGAGAAGGTGCGCACCGGCCGGGACGAATATTTCTGGTAGAGGCCGACCACCGTCGAGCTGTCGATCCCGCCGGAGAGAAAGGCGCCGACCGGCACGTCCGCCGTGGACTGGCCCGCGATAGCGCCGGCGAGCGCCAGCTCGAGCTGGTAGAGCGCTTCCTCCTCGCTTTCGATCGGATCGGCGATGCCGCCAGCAACCACGTCGCGGTAGGACCAGTAGCGCCTGATCTCGATCGCCCCGGAGCGCGTGCCCGGGGCGGGCGGGTCGTCCAGCCGCTCCCGCGCCGCGCCTGCGCGGGCGGTGAGGATGCAGCCCGGCGGAAGCTTGAACAGGCCCTTGTAGATGGAGAGCGGCGCCGGGATGTAGGTCCTCGCCGCGAGCAGCTTCACCGCGCGCCGGTCCACTTCGTTGTCGAACCCTTCGAGGCTCCGGACCGCCTTCAGCTCGGAAGCGAAGACGAAGCTCCCCGCCGCCCAGCCGTAATAAAGCGGCTTCTCGCCGAACCGGTCGCGGACCAGGTGAAGCTCCCGCTCCTTCCGGTCCCAAAGCGCGAAGGCGAACATGCCGACCGCCTTTGCGAGCGCGGCTTCCAGTCCCCACGCGGCGATGCACTCGACGAACGTCTCGGTGTCGCTGTGTCCGCGCCATTCGATCCCGTTCGACGCCGGGCCGCGGCTGTCGGCGTCGAGCTCGGCGCGCATCTCGGCGTGATTGTAGATCTCGCCATTGTAGCAGAGCACCCAGCGGCCGTCGTTGGACGGCATCGGCTGGTGCCCGAGCGGCGACAGGTCGATGATGGCGAGGCGGCGGTGGCCGAGGCCGACGCCGGCCTCCTCGTCGATCCAGCCGCCTTCGTCGTCGGGCCCACGATGCGCGATGCGGTCCGTCATCCGGCGGAGCACCGCCTGATCGACCTTCCTGTCGCTGATGAGGCCGGCAATGCCGCACATCGTCGCCGCTTCCTTCGCTGCTTAATGCCCCGGCGGCGCCTTTAGCGCGTCTTGCGCCCGCGCACCACCGCCGCCTGCGCGCCGTCGCCCACGTCCACGAAGCCGGCGAACGTCACCTCCGCGCCGCCGCGCTCGAACATCTTCGCCACCGTCTCGACCCGCTGAGGATTGTCATATTCCGGCGAGAACATGTCGAACGTGTCGAGCACCACCCATTCGCGGTGCTGCTCCTTTGCGAGCCCGCCCGGGACGGCGTAGCGCTCGTCGACGATCGGCAGGAAGCGGGTGAGCGCACCGAGCTTCGCTTTGCGCAGCCCCTTCGACGCCGCCATCATCCATCCGGCATTGCCGCGAATGAGCTTCAGCAGCCGCTCGTGCGACATGCGCTTGGTGAGCGGCCGGAGCGCGTACTTGGCGCTGATCTTGGTCCACCAGCCGCGGACCGGATAGAAATCGACGACGATCTCGCCGCCCGACTTCGCCTTGGAGATGAGGGCGTGGACCGAAGCTTCGAAGTCCGGCGTGTGCTGGAGGACGCCGAGGCAGAACACCCGGTCGAAGCTGCCGTCAGGGAAGGGAAGCTCGTAGATGCTCGCCTGGAACAGGTTGAGGCGGTCCGCCCACTGGGCGTTGTTGCGAAGGTTCGCCTCCACCGCGCTCGAATAATCCACCGACCAAAGGCGAGCCTCGGTCCGCTCCAGCATCACCCGGCTGAAGCGGCCGGCGCCGGAGCCGACTTCCAGCACGTCCTCGCCCGCCATGCCGCCGCGCGGCCAGCCCGTTGCCTTGAAGAAGCGCACCTCGCTTTGCGACTGGCCGTGCTCCGGCCGATCGATCTGCGTGCCGGAGAACATATTCCACTGCTTGCCGAAATTCTCGGTGTAGTTGGATGCCTCGCAGACGCGCGGCACGCCGGAGACGATCGGGAAGCGATTGCCCTCGGAATCGACGAGCGCGTCGCCGTTCGGGCGCAGGGCGAAGCCGTTCGCGGGGTTGATGATTTCGATGGTCATGGGAGCGCTGAGCGGCCTATCCGCGCCCGCGCCTGGAGGCAAGCCCCGAAGGGCGGCAAGCCCTTGGGAAGCTTGTCTCTCCGGCATGCTCGTGGCAAGAGCCCGGCGCCTGCCGACGGGGCGGGACCTTCGAAAGGTAGACGGGTGCTTGGTGCGGTTCGGGCCGTGGTGAAGGAGGCTGCGCTGCGTGCGCTCGGCAGCGGCATCGCGGTTCGGCGCAAGCTCCGCGCGATCGGCGCGTCGGGCGCCGTCACCATCCTCAATCTCCACCGCGTCGCACCCGACGATCGCAGCGCCTACCCGCCGCTCGACCCGAAGCTGTTCGACGCGCTGATCGTCTTCCTCAAGGCGAACTTCGAAATCGTCACCTTCGCCGAGCTCGGAAGCGCACCCGCCGGCGCCCGGCCGAAGCTGATCCTGAGCTTCGACGACGGCTACCGCGACTTCTACGACCATGCGGCGCCCATTCTCGCCCACCACGGCGTCCGCGCGAACCACAATATCATCCCGGCCTGCACCGAAGCCGGCACGCCGCCGCTCAACGTCGTCCTCCAGGATTTCGTCGGCCGCGCACCTGCCGCCCTCGTCGAGAGCCTCGACGTTCCCGGCTTCACAGTCGAGCGTCCGCTGCGCTCGCGGCTCGATCTCGGCAACCGCCTGTCGAGCTTCCTCAAGGAGAAGCCGATCGCCGAGCAGAAGGCGATCGCCGGCCACCTCCTCCCCCAGCTCCTCCGCGACCCCGATTTCGCACCGACGCCGATGATGACCCTCGACGAGCTTCGCGAGATCGCCGACATCCACGAAATCGGCGCCCACAGCTTCGAGCATGCGAACATGGCGCTCGAAAGCGACGACTATCTGCGCGAGGACGTCGCACGCTGCCGCGCGTGGTTTGCGGAGATGCTGGGGCGGGAGATGACGATCTACGCCTTTCCCAACGGCAGCTACCGCGCCGCGCAGCTCGAGATCGTGCGCGGCGCGGGCGTGCGCCACATCCTCCTCGTCGACGAGGATTTCTCCAGCCCCGGCGCGTCGCTCCACCGCCGGTTCACTTTCGACGCCCGCTCGGCGCACGAAGTCCGCTTCCGCGCGACCGGCGCGTTCAAGTGGCCGGACCGGTCGGCGGCATGAAGATCCTTCTCTTCGCCAGCCCGCAGGGAAATCAGCGCGCTCTCGCCCATAGGATCGCGCGGCACCTGCCGCTCGCCGGCATCGTCACCGTGACGCCGCGCCACAGCTGGACGAAGAAGCCGAGTCTCCCGAAGCGCCTCAAGAGCCTCGCCAGACGCGCGGCCGCTTTTCCGGTGGGGTTGCCGCTGCGCCGCGCCTGGTTCGCGATGCTGGCGCATTACGACGCGGCCTTTCCCGCCTTTCCGGAGGAGCCGCTGGAAGTCGCCGACATCAACGCCCCCGAAGTGCTGGCGCTGGTCGAACGCGAGGCGCCGGACCTCGTCGTCGTCTCGGGAACGAACCTCCTCAAGCCCCCGCTCATCGACGCCATCCACCGCACCGGAAAGGTCGTGAACCTCCACACCGGCATCTCGCCCTACATCAAGGGCGGGCCGAACTGCACCAACTGGTGCCTGACGCTGCGCCGCTTCGATCTCATCGGCAACACGGTGATGTGGCTCGACGCCGGCATCGATTCGGGCGCCATCATCGCCACCGAGCGCACGCCCCTCACCGGCCGCGAGAGCCTGACCGAGCTGCACATCGCCGTCATGGAGCATGCCCACGCCCTTTACGTCCGCTGCATCCGCCTGTTCGCCGAAGGCCGGACGCTGCCGAGCGTCCGCCAGGACGATCTCGGTGAGGGCCGCCTGTTCCTGACCCGGCACTGGACCGCCGGGCCGATGGCAAAGGCGGTGAAGAACTTCGGCCTCCACTATGCGAAAGAGGCTGCCCTCCCGCCCAAGGAGCAAATCACCTTGGTGGACCCCACAAAACCGCTAGCCCTGAGCCTGTCGAAGGGCGGTTTGCAGAGCGCGGACCCGGGCTTCGACAAGCTCAGCCCTAGCGGGGAGGGAAAGCGATGAATGCGGTCCCCAACCCGCAGGCCGGCAGCCGAATCCTCTACATCACCTATGACGGGATCACCGATCCGCTCGGCCGCTCTCAGGTGCTGCCCTATCTGACCGGCCTTTCAAAGCGCGGCCACAGGATCACCATCCTGTCCTGCGAAAAGCCGGACCGGGAGGAAAAGGACGGCCCCCGCATCCGCGCCCTGTGCGACGCCGCCGGGATCGAGTGGCACCCGATCCGCTACCACAAGAAGCCGCCCGTCCTGTCTTCGGCCTGGGACGCCGCCCTGCTCCGCCGCACCGCCGAGCGGCTGCACCGGCAGGAGCACTTCGACATCGTCCACTGCCGCTCCTACATTCCCGGCATCGCCGGCATGCACCTCAAGCGCAAGTTCGGAGTGCGCTTCCTGTTCGACATGCGCGGCTTCTGGCCGGACGAGAAGGTCGAGGGGAAGAGCTGGCCGCAGACCAACCCGGTGTTCCGCCGCGTCTACAAATGGTTCAAGGCGCTGGAGGCCGAGCTCCTCACCGGCGCCGACCACATCATCAGCCTCACCTACGAGGGCAAGCGACAGCTCCTCACCCGCCCGCAGCTCCAGCCCGAGGGCGCGGAGATCACGGTTATACCCTGCTGCGTCGATTTCACCCACTTTCCGCTCGTGGCGCCGAGCGACCGCGAACGCGGCCGCCAGGCGCTCGGCCTCGCCGACGACGCAAAGGTGCTCGTCTACCTCGGCTCGCTCGGCTCCTGGTACATGCTGGACGAGATGCTCGATTTCTTCCGGGTCATGGCCGAGCGAGATCCGAAGGCGGTCTTCCTGTTCGTCACCCACGACACGCCCGAGAGCATCCTGGCCGCGGCGCGCGCGCGCGGCGTTCCCGAGGGCAGGCTCGTGATCCGCGGCGCGAGCCGGGAGGAGGTGCCGGTCTTCATGGCCGCGGCCGACATCGGCATCTTCTTCATCGCGCCGGTCTTCTCGAAGAAAGCGAGCTCGCCCACGAAGATGGGCGAAATGCTCGCGCTGGGGTTGCCGCTGGTGACCAACGGCGGCGTGGGGGACGTCGCCCGGATCGTCGAGGAAACCGGCTGCGGAGTCGCGATCGACCGCTTCGAGGAGGGCGCCTACCGGGAAGCGCTGGACCGCATCGAAGCCATGGTCCCGGCGCCCGAAGCCCAGCGCGAAAAGGCCCTCCCCTGGTTCGACGTGGAGATCGGCATCGCCCGCTACGACGAAGTCTACCGCAGCCTGACGGGCGGGAACCATCTCCCCGGCGGGGAGAGGGCAGGGTGAGGGGGCTCTGACTCCTCACGAACCCGCGGACTCAGAGCCCCCTCACCCCAACCCTCTCCCCGCCGGGGAGAGGGAGCCGCGAATCGCTGGCACAAACCTCGTTCGTGTGGCGTATCCAACATGCAGGTCCCTGGCGCAGCCTCGTTCGTCCCGAGCGTAGTCGAGGGGCGCAGGCTCCGAGTCCGAGACCCTCGACTTCGCTCGGGACGAACGAAGCCCGTCAGGCCGGCTCGAACCCCATCGCCCGGAATACCGCATCGAACCGCGCCTGGAATTCCGCCTCGGAATATGCCGCCAGGGCATGCGACCGCGCCTTCGTCCCTACCGCCTCAAGCTCCTCCGCCGACGCCGCGATCATCCGTTCGAGCTGCGTGCGCCACTCGCCTTCGCTCCGGCACACCATGTCCAGCCCCGCCGCCGCCATCGCCCGCTCGTAGGCGGGGGTGGCGCTGGTCAGGACCGGCATGCCGAGCTGCCAGAGGAGGACGAGCTTGTTCTCCGGCTTGCCGCGCATCATCGCCTGCGCCGTGTCGATGGGAATGACGGCCAGGTCGGCCGAGGTGATGAGCTTCGAAAAACTCGCCCGCTCCCAGGGATGGAAGATGATCGGCGCTTCGATGCCGTTCAGGATATTACGCGAATCGGTGGCGCCGAAGCGCCCGAAATAGCGGCGCAGCACCGGATCGGTGACGACGTGGATCTCGATCCGGTCCTTGAGGTCGTTGAGCGGCCCCCGCAGCGCCAGCAGGTTCTCCAGCGTCACCGCCTGGCCTTCCCAGACGATCCTGAGCTTGTCGCTTCGCGTGTAATCCGTCTTGGGCGCGCCGAGGTCGCCGCCGAACCAGTCGAAGCTCAAGAAGACGTTCGGATTGTAGCGCCGGATCGTCTCTCGCTGCTCGTCCGTCGAGCAGATGACCGCGTCGGCGGCTTCCGAAGCGCCGATCAGCGTCTTCATGAAATCCGCTGAAAGCCGGCTGTCGGTGCCGAGCGCGCGCCGCCCGAGCCCCTTCAGATAACGCCGCGCCCCGCCCGAGCTCACGAAATAGCTGTCCACCAGCTCGAAGACGAATTTCAGCCGCTCGCCCTCCCTGCGCTTGCGCGCCGTCCAGCCGGGAAGGTCGCCATTGTGCGTGACGAGGACGAGGTCGTAATCCTTCGCAAGGTCCGCCCGTTCGTAGCGGAGGCCCTTCTGCTCGGCATAACCCGAGAAGCGGCGCCGGTCTCCGGGGTGGCGGAAGTCGGCGCTGTAGCCGGCATAGCCGATCCGCGCGTCTTTCAGCGGGCGTGTCAAGCCGCCGCCTCGACCAGTCCCGCGAGGCCGTCGCGAAGGCTCCGCGTCTCCGGCTCGCCCACCTCGGCGCGGAATTTCGTCAGGTCCGCCTCGATCAGCAGCGGCTGGCCGACGCCGGTCTCGGCGTTTGCTTGGGCGAGCTCGGGCCGCCCGTAAAGCGCGGCCGCGGTCTCGAACATTTCTGAGATGGCAACCGCCGCCCCGGTGCCGGTGTTGATCGCCCCCTGCACGCTCCCGCTCGCGATGCGCGCGAGCTGGCCGGCGAGGTCCTCGACATGGATATAGTCTCGGCGCAGGCCTCCGGTCTTCGGCCCCGCTTCCTTGCCACGCGCGAACGTCGAGAGGATGTGCGGCACCAGTCGGCCGCCCCGGTCGCCCGGCCCGTAGACGAAGAAGATGCGCGCCCACGCGAAATCGCCGCCGCGCGCTTCGAGCGCGTGGAAGAGCGCTTCCTTGCACTGTCCGTAGAGCGTGTCCGGGCCGAGCGGCGTTGAATCCTCGCGGCACGGGCCGTCTGCGGCGGCGGCGTCATATTCGATGCAGGTGCCGAGCCCGACGAAGCGCCGCCCGCCCGCGCCAGCGAAGGCGTCGCGGAGGCGCAGGCTCGCCGACACCCACTCCCGGTTCACCTCGTGGACGAGGTAGTCGGCATGGTTGGTGTACCAGGCGGTGTGGATGCAGTGGGTCAGCCCCTCGCCGGCGAGGGTGAGGCGCATGTCCTCCTCATCGGCGCGCAGGAGATCGAAGCGGCGCCATTCGAGCTTCGGGTGGCGCAGCTCCGGCGCGGCGCTGGAGTAGAGCGCGAGGACGTCCCGGCCCTCGTCCAGCAGCCGCGCGAGCAGGGCCCGACCGATGAATCCGGTCCCGCCGGTCAGCAGGAACCGCTCCCCCGTCACAGGATCCTGAGCTCGGGGATCGCGACCACGAAGCGCCCGCCCCATTCCCGCACGAAAGCGAGCTGCTCGATCACCTCGTCCCGGATGTTCCACGGGAAGATGACGATGAAGTCCGGCTTCTCCGCCGCGATCCGCTCGGGGGCGACGACCGGGATGTGGCTGCCGGGCAAATAGCGCCCCTGCTTGTGCGGCGAGAGATCGGCGACGAAGCGGACGAGTTCGTTTCCTTTGACGCCGCAATAATTGAGCAGGGTGTTGCCCTTGGCCGCCGCGCCGTAGCCGACGACCTTCTTCCCGTCGGCGCGCTGGTCGAGCAGGAAGTCGAGGAAGTCGGCGCGGATCTGGTCGATGCGCGGCTGGAAGCCCTCATACACCTCCCTGCCGCGAAGCCCCGCCTGCTCCTCGGCGGCGAGGACGCGATCGACGTTGGCGCTGCGCTCCTTGGCCGAATCGTCGCCGTGGGCACCGAAGACACGCAGCGAGCCGCCATGGGTCGGAAGCTCCTCGACGTCGAACACCTTCAGGCCCTGCTTTTCGAAGATCGAGATCGTCGCGCCGAGCGAAAGGTAGGAGAAATGCTCGTGATAGATGGTGTCGAACTGCGCCTCCTCGACGAGCCGCAGGAGGTGTGGGAATTCGAGGCTGACAACGCCGTCAGGCGCCAGCGCGGCTTTGAGGCCCGCGGTGAAATCGTTGATGTCGGGGACATGGGCGAAGACGTTGTTCCCGCAGATGAGGTGCGCCTGGCCCGCCACATTTGCCTTGGCGAATTCCTCCCCGAAGAAGTCGACGATCGTCTCGATGCCCTTGGAGACTGCGACTTCGGCCGTGTTCGCCGTCGGCTCGACGCCGAGCACCGGCACGCCGGCGTCCTTGAAATATTGGAGGAGGTAGCCGTCGTTGGACGCAACCTCGATCACCTTGGAATTCGGGCCCAGGCCGAAACGCTCCACCGCCGCCTTGGCGAAGCGCTCGCAATGGGCAAGCCAGGAGCGGCTGAAGCTGGAGAAATAGGTGTAGTCGGCGTCGAAAATCTCCTCCGCCGCCTTATGCTCGTCGACCTGGGCCAGGAAGCAGCGGTCGCAGACATCGACCACGAGCGGATAATAGGTCTCCGGCGCGTAGAGCGTCGCCTCCGTCAGCATCGCGTTGGAGGGCGGGCAATTCTGGAGGTCGGCGAACGGAATGAAGCCGCCATTGCCGCAGTGCCGGCATTTCATCAGTCGAGGCCTTCGAAATCGGGGGTGAGCAGGGGGAAGGAGCGGTCGCGCTCCGAAAGCGCGGCGAGGGGAAGCGGCCAGCTTATCCCGACCGCCGGATCGTCGATCCGGACGCCGCCTTCGGCTTCGGGCGTATAAGCGTGCGAGTGCAGGTAGACGAGGTGGACCTCGCCGGTCAGCGTCTGGAAGCCGTGCGCGCAGCCCTTCGGAATGTAGAAGCTGGTCTCTTCCGAAATCTCGACCGCCGCCCATTGCAGGAACGTCGGCGATCCCCGGCGCAGGTCCACCGCGACGTCGAAGGCGCGCCCCAATGTGCAGGAGACGAGCTTGTCTTCCGCATGCGGCGGCCGCTGGAAATGGAGGCCGCGGGCCGAGCCTTTGCCCAGCGTCACGCTGTGGTTCATCTGCACCCACGTCGCCGCCAGCCCGGCTTCGGCGAAGGCGCTGTCGCACCAGGCGCGGTGGAAGCGGCCGCGCGCGTCGGAGCGGAGGGTCAGCCGCACCTCATAGGCGCCGGCGATGCGGGTGGGGACGAACAACATGCCGGTCAGGCGGTTAGCGCGCTGGCCGCATAGTCGTCCAGTTGCGCGTGCGAGAGCAGGCGCCCTTCTTCGTACCAGGCCTTGTACCAGGCGATGGTGCGCTCCAGCATCTCGCCTTCCCAGCGCGAACGCCAGCCGAGGCGCGCATGCGCCTTCGCGCTGTCGAGCTGGAGAAGGCCCGATTCGTGCCGCCCGCCGGCGTCCGGCTCGATCTCGACGCGAAGCTGCGGGAGCATCTTCTGCATGACGCCGAGGATGTCGGCGACGCGGATCGATGCCTTGGCTTCCGGACCGAAATTCCACGCATCCGCCGCCGCCCGGTCGCCGCCCAGCATGCGCGCGCCGACGTCGAGATAGCCCGAGAGCGGATCGAGGACGTGCTGCCAGGGCCGCGTCGACTCGGGGTTGCGGATGCGCACCGCCTCGCCGCGATAGACGGAGCGGACGATGTCCGGGATGAGCCGGTCCTCAGCCCAGTCGCCGCCGCCGATCACGTTCCCGGCCCGCACGCTGGCGATCAGCATGCCGCCCTCGCCGCGCAGGAAGCTCTCGCGGTAAGAACTGGTGAGGAGCTCGACGCAGCTCTTGGACGCGCTGTAAGGGTCGGACCCGCCGAGCTCGTCCGGCTCGCGGTAGCCCCATTCCCATTCGCGGTTCCTGTAGACCTTGTCGGTCGTCGCCGAGACGATCGCCCGGACGCCGCTTTGCCTGCGGCAGGCCTCGAACACGGCGAGCGAGCCGAGCACGTTGGTCCGGTAGGTGCCGAACGGATCGGAATAAGCCCGCCGCACCAGCGACTGCGCCGCGAGATGGAAGACGATGTCCGGCCGCGCCGCCTCGACCGCCGCCCCGACCGCATCCGGGTCGGCGATGTCGCCGCGCCGGTCGTCCATGTCGAGCTTGAGGAGATCGAAATGGCTGGGATCGGTCGGCACGTCGTCCGAAAAGCCGGTCACTTCCGCGCCCATCCGCGTCAGCCACAAGGCCAGCCAGCTTCCCTTGAAGCCGGTATGGCCGGTGACGAGGACCCGCTTGCCGCGATAGGCGGAGGCGAACCCGGCGCTCACCACATCTTCCACTTCGCCTCACCGCGCTCCCAGAGGCCGTTCAGCAGCCGGTATTCGCGCATCGTGTCCATCGGCTCCCAGAAGCCGGGGTGGCGATAGGCGGCGAGCTCGCGCCGCTCGACCAGCTCGTCCATCGGCTCGCGCTCCAGCATCACGTCGCCGTGCTTCTCCACGATGTCGAAGAATTCGCGCTTGAAGACGAAGAAGCCGCCGTTGATCGAACCGCCGCCGGCATCCTGCTTCTCGTTGAAGGCGGTGACGGTGCCGCCCTCCACCTCGATATTGCCGAAGCGGCTCGCCGGCGTGACGCTGGTCACGGTGCCGATCCGGTCCTGCTCGAGCGCGAAGCGGGTCAGCGCGCCGATGTCGATGTCCGCGACGCCGTCGCCGTAGGTCGCCATGAAATGGTCCGTCTCGACATATTTGCGGCACAGCGCGATGCGCTGGCCGGTCTGCGTCTTGAGGCCGGTCTCGGCGAAGGTGATGGTGAAGTCGGTGCGCTCGGGCCGGCTCAGCACCTTCACCTGCGGCTCGCCGCCGGAGATGGAGAGCTGGAAGTCGCAGTCCATCAGCCGGTGGTTCAGGAAATAGCTTTTGATCTCCCAGCCCAGATGCCCGAGCGCCAGGATGAAGTTCGTATAACCGAACGACGCGTAGATCTTCATGATGTGCCACAGGATCGGCTTGTCCCCGATCCGGATCAGCGGCTTGGGCACGGCGTCGCGCGAGACGTCGGCGATGCGCGTCCCTTCGCCGCCGCACAGGATGATGACCGGTGTGTCCTTGGGCAGCATGGTTTTTGATCACACCCAGATCGAGCGGCGGCCGGGCGGCGGCGCATGGTGGCGGACAGGCGCGGGCGCACGCTGCCTCTGGCTGGCGCGTTTACGGGCGGGCGGGCGCCTGTGCAAGCCTCGCCGGCGGCGCGCCGGGCACGGCGCCCTTTAGAAGACCTCTTCCGGCGTGGTCTCGGCCGGCTGGGTGATCGGCCAGAATTTGTACGGCACCCAATATTCGGCATGATTCGCATAGTTGAGCCACACGAACTGGATCAGCGCCGAATAAGCGAGCACGAAGGCCATCATCTGCTGGTTGGGCTTGCCGCCTTGCGTGAACGCCTCCGGCAGCCGCGAGAAGACGAAGAGCTGGAGCGGGATGAGGTAGAGGGCGATCCGGTCCACCGCCGTCGAGGAGGGCAGGACCATGAGGAGGAGCACGGTCGCCATCGCCGTCCACGAGAAATAGCGCCACATCCGCCGCTGGTTCTCGCTGAGCTGGAAGCGCTTCTGGAACATGAGGAAGATGGCGGCCGGCACGAAGTTCATCGCGACGCGGATCGCCGCGCCCTGCGAGCTGTACTCCGCCTCGACATAGACCTGCATCAGGCGGTCGACGGATTCCGACAGGAAGTAGCGGTAGAGGATCAGGCCGAAGATGAGGCCGACCACGCCGGTGATGAGGCGGTTGCGCGTCGCCGACAGGGCGATCAGCGGCAGGGCGAACACGGCCGTCTTGTGGAAGGTCGTCGCGACCAGGATGCACAGGCCGAATTTGACCAGTGCGCCGCGATCCCAGGCGACGATCGCCGCCATGATGAGTCCGATCGCGACCGCCTGGCGCGTATATCCCATGCCGACGACGATGATGAGATAGGGAACTGCGACGACCACCGCGAGCCACGGATTGGGCTGGTGGTTGGCGAACTTGACGAGGCCCCAGGCGAAGATTCCCGCGCAGACGAGGTTCACCGCCCAGATGGTGAAGCCGAGCTGGTGCGCCACCCAGTTCAGGACGTTGTAGCCCGGATCGTCATGGGCGAGCATCGTTGCGAACTCGAGCTGGCTCATCTCCTCGAAGATGTAAAGATAGGGCTGCCAGTCTCCGCCCGTCTGGTATCGGAAGCCGATCATCACGGCCGCCAGAGCGCCGATGATGCCGAGCATCAGCGAGCGTCGTCCGGCCTGGTCGAGCTGGCCCGTCGGCGTCACGCGGACCTGGCGGTCGGCGCGGCTATATTGGATCGCGCCCGCCGCAAACAGGGCGAAGAGAAGCCAGTAGGGAAACACGTTCGCTCCAGAAGCAGGCGCTCCGGCCGTGCCTCGTCGGCGGCCGGAAACGGGAGCGCCTTATAGTGGCCCGCGGCGCAGCTCGTCCAGAGCGGCGGCCCGGGCCGTCATCTCGATGCCGCCCCCGATTGCCTGAAGCTGGCCTCACCTCCTACAATCCCCGCGCATGCGGGACGTTCGCACATTGAGGAGCCCCGACGGGAAGCGCGAACTTGTGGTGCATCAGCACGACAACGGCCTCTTTTCATTTTCCGAGCGGTTCGAAGACAGCGAAGACATGACCGTTTACGGATACGGCGTGCAGACCTTCTGGTCGTCCGCCTTTGTGTCCGGGCTTTACGAAACCGCCGAGGCAGCCGAGCGGGACGCTCGGCTCACGATCGGATGGCTGCGCGGCGACGCGGATTGAAGCCAGTCAAGCGGCGGCCTTCGCTTTGCGAAGCAAGCGGCGGCGTGGCATAGCGCGCCTCCCGCCGCTCATTCTTCAGGACGCCCGCCACGCCGATGACCGGCAAGATTGTCGCCATCTCGATCAACGCGTCCTGGAACATCTTCAACTTCCGGGCGGGGCTGATCCGCGCGCTGAGAGAAGCAGGCTATGAGGTCGTCGCCTTGTCGCCGTCCGACGCCTATGCATCGCGGCTGGCGGAGCTCGGCGCGCGCCACGTCGCGGTGCCGATGGACAGCGCCGGCGTGTCGCCGGTCCACGACCTCGCCCTCCTCGCCCGCTACCGGCGCGCGCTCAAGGCGGCCAGACCCGATGTCTTCCTCGGCTATACGGCCAAGCCGAACGTCTGGGGCTCGCTCGCCGCCCAGTCGCTCGGCATCCCGACGATCAACAACGTCTCGGGCCTCGGTACCGCCTTCATCCGCGAAGGCCTGCTGACCAGGATCGTGACGACGCTCTACCGGGCTGCCTTCCGACGATCATCGACGGTGTTCTTCCAGAACCACGAGGACCGGGACCTGTTCGTCTCCCGGCGGATCGTCGATGCCGCGAAGGCGGACCTTCTGCCCGGCTCCGGCATCGATCTCGTGCGTTTCGCGCCGCAGCCCCGGGAGGACGAGCCGGGGGCGCCCTTCGTCTTTCTGATGGTGGCGCGGCTGCTCTGGGACAAAGGCGTGCGCGAATATGTCGAGGCGGCGCGGATCGTGCGGGCGCGGCATCCCGAAGTCCGCTTCCGGCTGCTGGGTTTCCTCGACGTGGTGAACCGCACCGCCGTTCCGCGCGCCGAAGTGGAAGGCTGGGTGGCGGAAGGGCTGATCGACTATCTCGGCGACGCGGAAGACGTGCGGCCGTTCCTCGCCGCCGCCGACTGCGTCGTTCTCCCCTCCTACCGCGAAGGCCTGCCGCGGGTGCTGCTCGAAGCCTCGGCAATGGGCAAGCCGCTCGTCGCGACCGACGTGCCCGGCTGCCGCCACATCGCCGAGGAGGGGGTGAACGGCTTCCTCTGCGCGGCGCGAGATCACGCGTCTCTCGCCGGCGCGATGCTGAAGATGCTCGCCCTTCCGGCGGCCGATCGCGCCGCCATGGGCGCGGCGGCGCGGTCGCGGGTGGAGTCGGAATATGACGAAAGGCTGGTCGCGGCCCGCTATCTCGCCGCGATCGAAAAGGCGCTCAGTCGGCGCTGAGGTGCCGGGCGCGGGGCTTGCCGCTCTCGCTTCCCTCGCGCCGCGCGCGCCCCGCCGGCCGGGGCTCGGCCATCAGCGCGACCGAGAGGGCGAAGACCGCGGCCACCGCGGCGGTGCGCAGCGGGTAATCGACTGCGCTGTGGGCGAGAATTGCCGCCGACGCGATCGAGCCTGCCAGCGCATAATGGTCCCTCTCGTCGGCTCGCCAGATCGCCCAGGTCCGCCGCGCCCACCAATAAAGGAAGAGGGCGAGGACGATCATCCCGGGCAGGCCGGTCTCCAGCAGCAGCTCTATATAGTCGCTGTGGACGTGGTTCATGTAGGAGCGCTGCATCGTCCCCGGATCCTCGCGCGTGCGGTAGATCTCCTGGAAGCTGCCGATGCCGGAGCCGGCCGGGAAGACCTCGCCCGCCGCGTCGAGGCTGCGCGAGAAGGATGTGAAGCGCGACTCCTGGGATGAGCGCGCTTCCTCGCCGATGAGGTTGTTTCCGGTGGGCGCGGTCAGCGCGACCGCGACCGAGGCGACGACGAGAACCGGGACGAGGGCAAGCAGCCATTTCGGCATGCCCCGGCCGCGCCGCGACAGGAACATGAGCGCGCTCGCCGCCAGCACGGGGACGGAAAGGCCGACGCCGGCGAGCGACCGGTTCACCGCCACGCCGACCACGACGAGCCCGACGGCGCCGACGAGGATGACGAGAAGCCCCGAATTCTTCTGCACCGAGCGCCCCTTGTCACGGGCGTGGAGATAGAGCGCGGTCAGGAACGGGAAGGTGCAGACGAGCAACGTCGCCAGGTGGTTCGCATTCGAGAAGAAGCCGGTCGAGGCGCCGCGGTTGGTGATTTCGTAGAAGTACCAGCGGCTGGTCTCGCCGCCGGCAACCTGCATCGCGCCGATCGCCACCGAGACGATCGTGACGCCGACGATCGTCCAGGCGATCGGTCCCGGCTTGAAGGCGCGCAGCCGGAGGATTGCGAGCAGCACCGCGATCGCCGGCAGCAGCCAGAGCGCCGAGGAAATCGTCCGGTAGGGCGAGAGCGAGGTGGTGAGCCAGGGCAGCTCCGCCCCAACCGCAATGAAGCCCGCGGCGACGCCCTCACGCCCCGGGATGGTCGTCCAGATGGACGGCGGCAGCGGCACGAGCTGCATCGCGACCACGGCGACCGCCGCGAGGAGCAGCGCGACAAGCTGCCGCCCCGGCGCCGGGATCGGCGTGGTCGGGCTGGCCAGCGCCGCCGCCGCGATGATCGGCAAAGCGAGGAGCTGGAGAAGCATGTTGCCCCAGATGCCCGCCGCGCTCGCGCCGCCGAGGAGCAGGCAGAGGAGGAGGTAGCCGGGGACGAGTGCGTGGCGCAGGTTCATCGGCCGCCACCTGCCGGCACGACGGAGACGTCGCCGATGCTTGCGGTCTGGGTGCCCGGAAACTCGCCGGCAATGCCCTGAAGGCGCAGCCACTGGCCGTTGCAGGAGGCCGGCACGGTGAACTCGCCGGCCATTTCGCGCGCCGCGGCGCCGACGTCGCGCAGCGTCAGGTCCATGATCGGAGCGGCATTGTTGCCGCGGCAGAAGACGCGCCAGGCGAGGCGGCTGTCGTCGCCCTTGGCGCTTCCCTCGACGCGGAAGCGCAGCCGGTAGCGGCCGGGCCGGAGCACCATCATCTGGCTGGCGAGGTCCACCGTCTCGCGGCCGAAATACTGGACGTCGAGGGCCGGCGCGCGGCTGCGCTCGGAAACGCCCGCGCTTCCCTGGTAGAGTGCCCAGTTGAACGGGTCGGCGCCGGGCAGGTGCTGGAAGCGGCCGTCATAGACCGCCTTGCCGTCAGGGCCGGCGGGAAGCCCGGAAAAGCGCCTCCAGAGGCGGACCGCGCGGGTCAGGTCGCCGCGCTCGATGAGGAGGCCGAGGAGCTGGCGCTGCCAGGGCAGGCCGGCTGGCGTCGGGGCGGCCGCGGGGGCGCTGCCGGCGATGCGCAGGATGAGGTCCGGATCGGCACCGCTCTGGGCCAGGTTGCTGAGCACCGCCTGCTGCAGCCCGGGGTCGCGGCCGAGGAGGCGGATGAGCGAGGCGCCCGTGCGCTCGTCGCGCACCATCTGCGAAAGCTGCGGCGCAAGCGCTTCGGCGACGCCGGGAACGAGGCGGCGCAGCGCCACGACCTCCTGGCCGGCCTCGTCCATCCGGCCGGTGCGCAGATAGCGGTCCAGGAGGAAGAGGCGCGCGGCGCGCAGGCGCGGATTGCGGCGTCTCGCTTCCTCGAGCAGCGCCTCGCCTTCGCGCGCCCGCCCTGCTTCGATCGCGGAGAGGCCGGCGATCAGGAACGGGTCCTCGGCAAGCGGCGCGCGGGAGAGGGCGGCGAGGGACTCGCGCCGCGCTTCCGGCGGCACGCGGCCCGTGCCGATGTCGAGCCGGGCGGAGGCCAAGGCGAGCTGCGCCTGCGGATGATTGGGCGAGATCGCGGCGGCGAGGGCGGGGGTGCGGCGTACGGTCGCGTCCACCGCGGAGGTCTTCACCACCCACCCGCCGCCGACGAGGGTCAGCGCCGCGCCTGCGGCGATCTTCGCCGCGCCGGCGCGCGAAAGCCCCGGGCCGGACGGTCCGCGGCTTCTGCTTCCGCTTATGCTTCGTCTTCTTTCGCTCACGCCGCTGCGATTAGCGGCAAAAGAGCCGCTCCGCTATGCCTTCGGGCAGGCGGAGCGGTCTTCGTCGCCGATGCGGCGTCAGGCGTCCTGGGGCGCTTCCTGCGGCGCTTCGCGGCGGGCGATGAGCTTGATCTCGCGCTCCTTGCTGCCGACGCCGCCGTAGCGATAGGGCTCGTAGCTGTAGCCGTAGCCGTAGCCGTGCTGGCGCTGCTTGTACTTGGTCAGCACCGCGCCGACGAGGTGCGCGCCGGCCGAGCGCAGGCGCCCGACGGCGTCGACCGCGGCCCGGGTGCGGGTCTTGCCGGTCTCGACGACGAGCAAGGTGCCGCGGCAGACGCTCGACAGAAGCGGAGCGTCGGCGAGGCCGAGCACTGGCGGCCCGTCGACGATGACGAGGTCGTATTGCTGCATCGCTTCCGCGATCAGCGCCTTCAGGCGCTGGGAGGCGAGGAGCTCCGCCGGGTTGGGCGGAAGCGGGCCGCAGGGGAGAAGCGTCAGATTGTCGAACTCGGTGTCGAGCACGTGGGCCGACAGCGGATCGGTATTGGTGAGGAGCTTCGAAAGCCCGTCCTGGTTGTCGAGGCCGGTCACGAAGGCCGGCTTGCGCAGATCGGCGTCGATCAGCAGCACGCGGTGGCCGAGCCGCGCGAAATTCTGCGACAAAGCGAGCGTCGTCGACGACTTGCCCTCCGCCGCGCGGCTGGACGTGATGAGGAGGCTCTTGGGCGTACCGTGCTCGGTCGTGAACTGGAGCGCGCTCGACAGCGAGAAATAGGCCTCGGAGACGGGTGACGTGCGGTCCTTCAGGTCCTCGAGCAGCGGATCGGTGCCCGCCTTCTTCGGGATGAGGCCGAGCGACGCCATGCCGAGCTTGGTGCGGACGTCGTCCGGGCTCTTGATGACGTCGTTCAGGATGTCGAGGCCGAGCGCGGCGAGGAAGCCCAGCGCGAAGCCGAGGCTGGCGCCGATCATCAGGTTGAGGATCAGGTTCGGCGTGAACGGCCCGCCCGCGGGCTCGGCGCGGTCGACGACGGAGACGGTGTTGGTGCCCACGCCGCCCGCAATACCGATCTCGCGGTAACGCTGCAGAAGCGCGTCGTAGAGGCCGCGGTTCGTATCCAGTTCACGCTGCAGGATGTTGTACTGAATGGAACGTCCGCGCTCGTCCAGCACGGCGCCCTTGAGCTGGCTGACCCGCGCCTGGAGCTGCTGCTCCGCATTCTGAGCCGCGCGATATTCGGCGAGGAGCGTGTTGGAACGGCCGCCGACGGTGCGCTGGCTCTCGGCGCGGATCGCCTGCTCGGTCGACTGGATCTGCGAGCGCAGGCGAACCATGTCCGGATAATCGTCCTGGAACTGGGTCGCCTTGGTGCGGTACTCGGCCTCGAGCTGGGCGAGCTGGTTGCGCAGCGGCGCGATCCGCTCGTTCACTTCGGCCGTGTTGGTGACGCTGAGCGACTGGCGATAGGCCTGCTCGGCCTGGATGCGCCGCGTCGTCGCCGCGGTCAGGGCCTCGTTGATGCCGCCGAGCGAAGCGCCCGCGAGCGAGCCCGCGCCGCCGCCGCCGCCGCCCGCCGAACTTTCGGCGCCACCGCCGCCCTGCGGCGTGGCGATGAGGTTCTGCTGCTGCGCATAGGCGACGAGGCGGCGCTCGGTATTCTCGAGCTCGCCCTTCAGGCGATTGATCTGCTGCTGGAGGAAGCGCCGGGCATAGGCCGAGCTTTCGTAGCGGCGCTCAAGGTTCGAATTGATGAAATTGTCGGCAAAGGCGTTGGTGATCCGCGCGGCGAGCGCCGGATCTTCCGAAACGAAGCTGATCTGGACGAGCCGGCTCTGCGGCACCGGATCGACCTCGAAGCCGCCCTGGAGGCGCCCGGCGGCGATCCGGTTGCCGGTTCCCCGGTCGACGCCCTCCGGCACGAAAGCGGGGTTGCCGCCCAAGTTCAGCTCCTGGGCCACGCGCTCCGCGAGACTGCGGCTGCGCAGCAGGCCGTATTGCGTGGCGAGGAAGTCCCGATCCTGGGCCATCATTCCCCCGCCGCCCTTGCCGGCCCCAAGCACTTCGATCTGCGGCGGGTTCATCTCGAGCGTCGCCTGGCTGCGGTACATGGGCGTCGCGAGCAGGGTGGCGACGAGGCCGAGGGCGAGGCCGAGCGCCACGCAGCCGAGGATCACCCAGCGCCATTCCGAGGCGATGCGGAGCAGGTTCGCGAGGTTGAGGTCGGTCGCCGACGGCGCGAGCGCCTCGCCAGGCTGCGGCGCGATGCCCGCCAGCGCAGTCTGTTCCCGCACCTGCCAGACTGGGTTGCCCCCAGTCGGCCCGATCTCGTTCTTGCCCATGGCTATTAAGTGCTTCCTGTCGGCTGTGCGACGCGGTTGATGCGCCGAGCTAGAAGTGGATCAGAAGGGCCTGAAGGCGGTCAGCAGCGGGAGGGTCGAGAAGATCTCGCGCTGGATGGCCCGGAGGCGCGAGCCCTCTACGACAATGATGTCGCCGGTGTAAATGACCGGGTCCTCGGCATTGCCGCGGCGGATGGCGGCGAGATCGAAGGCGGCGGCGTTGCGGCGGCCGCCGATCTGGCGGAAAACGGCGACGCGGCGCGGATTGGCCGTCTCGTCGGTGCCGCGGGCGAGCGCCACCGCCTGGAGGAGGGTCGTCGGCCCGGCGATCTGGAACTGGCCGGGCTGGCGGACGGCGCCGTCGATCGTGATGTGGCGGCGGCTCGATTCCTTCACCGTGACGGTGACGTCCGGATTGCGAAGGTAGCGCGCGCCGAGCTGCTGCTCGAGCTGGGTCTGGAGCTCGGCTGTCGTAAGATCGACCGCGCGGACGTTGCCGATGAGGGGCATGGCGATGTTGCCGCCAAGATCGACGTCCACGTCGCGCGACATGTCCGGCACCTGGAAGACGGTGACCTGAAGCTTGTCGAGCGGCGAGATGCGGTATTCGGCTAACGTCTGACCGAGCTGCTGCGACGGCGCGTCCGGCTGCGTGAACACTTCCGGTGACACGTCATAGGGAATGTCGCCGCCGCGCGTTGCGCAGGCCGCGACCAGGCCGAAGACGGCGAGGGCCAGGAAAGAACGGATGGCCCGCGCGGGCTTGGTCGACGATCCAAAGACGATCATGGGCCTCTCGTGATCAGGGTGACAGCGGGGCCCTATGGGTCAAGAGCCCTTGCCCCGCGCTGAATGACCTCCGCGCTTGGCTCAAAACGCCGTTTTTCGCAAGATTATAATGGAGAAGCCCCCGCGCGGCGCCTCTCGCGCTCAGTCCGGATCGAGGGTGGAGAGGAACCAGCGCGCTTCGTCCTCGACGCCGATCGCGGTGAGATTCCCCGTCTGGTAGGCGCCCGTATCGATCCCGATGCGGTTCGGCCTCTCCTCGATCCGGTCGCAGATGGTGTGGCCGTGGACGACGACGAAGCCGTGCTCCTTGCCGTCGCCGAGGAAGGGCTCGCGGATCCAGCGCAGGTCCTTGGTGTGCTGCTCCTCGACGGCGACGCCAGGGCGGATGCCGGCATGGACGAAGAGATAGTCGCCGAAGCGGAAGGTATCCCCGAAGGTCTCGAGAAAGTCGCGGTGCGCGCGGGGCACGGCGGCGCGGATCTTTTCGATCGCGGGCCGCTCGTCGAGCCGCTTGAGCGCATCGACGTCGAGGCCGTAGCTCTCCAGGCATTCGGCGCCGCCGAACTTGAGCCAGCTCGGCAGGATTCCCTCCTGGCCGGCGAGGACGTTCAGCATCACCTCCTCGTGATTGCCGGCGAGGAAGACCGGCTTGATGCCGTCCGGCTGCCAGGTGCGCAGGCGCTCGATGACGCCGGCCGAAGCGGGGCCGCGGTCGATGAGGTCGCCGAGCAGCACCGCGAAGGTGCGCCGCTTCGGGCGCCGCGCATTGTCCGCCTCGATCTTCGCCAGCATCGCGTCGAGCAGGTCGAGCCGGCCGTGGATATCGCCGACCGCGTAGGCGCGTCGACCCTCGGCGCCGCGCGGCGTGGGCGGGGCGTGGGTGACGAGACGGCGCAGGCGATCGACGAAGCTCATGAGGTTCCTTTTGCGGGTGAACGCCCGGTGCGGCGCCCGGTGCCCCGGTTTAGCCCGGTGCCCTATTTAGGACGCGGCGGCCCTGCGTCCATCCGCCCCGTTCAGCGGGTGACGATCTCGACGGGCCGTTCGCGCTGGTCAGCGGGCCGGATGGTGTCGGCGCACTGCGTGATTGCGGTGCGCACCTCCTCGGGCAGCTGCGTCCAGAGGGCGGCGGCGACGACGAGGCGGTTCGGGTTGCGGCGGTCCAGCACGAGTCGGCCCTGCTCGGCGGTGGAAAGCACCTGCTCGCAGCGGCTTCCCTGGAGGGCGGGGCCGCCGGCGCGCGCTTTGGCGAGGGCCGCGGCGTCCGGCATTTCGCCGATCGAGAAGCCGACATGCCAGGCGAGAAGGCCTGCCGCGACCGCGCCGTAGAAGCCGCCCGTCTTCCAGCCGAGGTCGCGCCGCACGAAGGCGACCAGCGCCGGCGCGGCGATGGCGAGGAAGAGGAGGAGGATCAGGACGGAGGACATCGGCCGCCCCATAGCACGGCGCAGCCCCCTTTGCTCAAGACGCGATGCGGCCCTGTTCGAGGCGCAGGACCAGGTCGCAGCGGAAAGCGGGGTGGAGCCGGTGCGCGATCATGACGATGGTGAGCCCGCGCGAGGCGGACAGCGCGTCGAGCGATTCGAGCACCTCGCCCTCGGTGCCGGCGTCGAGCGCGCTGGTCGCCTCGTCGAGCACCAGAACCGGCGCGCCCTTGTACAGCGCGCGGGCGAGGCCGAGCCGCTGCCGCTGCCCGCCGGAAAGCGCGACTCCGCGCTCGCCGGCGCGGGTCCGATAGCCTTGGGGAAGGCTTTCGATAAAGTCGTGCAGCCGGGCGAGGCGCGCCGCCTCGACGACGCGGGCGCGGTCGATCTCTCCTGGGGCGGTGCCGAAGGCGATGTTACGCTCGATTGTGGCGTCCGCGAGGAAGACGGATTGCGAGACATGGCCGATGCTCCGCCGCCACGCCGCGCGAGCCGAGCCGGCGAGCGGCACGCCGTCGATCGTGATCCGGCCCTCGTCCGGCTCGATCAAGCCCATCACGATGTCGGCGAGCGTGCTCTTGCCGCTCCCCGTCGTGCCGACCAGCGCCACGCGCGCGCCTCGCGCGATGGCGAGGCTGACTCCGTCCAGCGCCGGCTCGGCCCGGCCGGGATATGTGAAGCGCACCCCTTCGATCCGGATTTCGCGCCCGAGGGGGAGGGGCGGGGCGGCTTCGCCCGCTTGACCGTCGGGAGCCGGGAGGGAGAGGAGGCGGAGGATGTCGTCGGTTACCTTGCGGTTGCCGCGGATCGACGTCCAGGCGAAGTAGATCTGCTGCACGAGCGGAAGCAGGCGCTGGGCGCCGAGCGCCAGCGCGCCCAGCACCGGCAGGGCCGCGGCGAATCCTCCCTCCCGCCCGGCGAGCATCAGCGATGCGGCAGCGATGACGACGATCCCCGCGGCTTCGATGACGAAGCGGGGCGCCGAGCCGATGAAGCTGTTGGCGGCGCGGGCCCGGCTGTAATCGGCGTCCACCTTGCGGAAGGCTTCGAGGTAGACGCCCTGCGCATTGTCGACGATCACGTCGCGTATGCCGCCGAGGCTCTCCTGCACAAGGCCGACGCGCTCGGAAAAGGCGGAGGCGACCGTCTTGGAGTTCCGGCCGATCAGGCGCCGCCCGACGATCGAGACGGCAAGGTAGATGAAGGCGAGAGCGCCCCCCGACGCGAGGGCGGTGAATGGATCGATCGCGACGAGCGCAGCCACGATGAACAAAGCGAGCATTGCGGCGGTCAGGCTCTGCATGAACTGCAGCGCCACCGCCGAGGACATGATCTGCACCTTCTCCAGCGAGGCGACGATCTCGCGGCTGTTGTGGGCGACGTGCCAGGAATAAGGCTGGGCGAGCACCCGGCGCTGGATTTCGACGCTGACTTCGTGGCCGAGCCGGTAGACGAAGCGCTGGCTGCTCCAGGCGAGCTGCAGCCGCACCGCGCCCGCCGCAAGCGCCGCGGCCATCAGGAAGGCGGTGGCGGCGAGCAGACGGTCGTCAGGTGCCAAGGCGCTCAGCAGCCGCCCGGCAAGCGGCAGGTCGGCGAGGCCGTCGGGATCGGCGAGCAGGGTCAGGAAGGGAAGGACCGCCCCCACCGTCACCAGCTCGGCCACTGCGCCCACAAGCATCAATGCGAGGACGAAGGCGAATTGCCGCCGGCGCGCGGGCGACATGAAGCGGAAGATCTGCTTCAGCGCCCCCGATCCCCCTTCCTCCACGTCGTCCTCTCCCGCTCAGCCCTGCGCGGGATAGAGGAAGCGCCGCGCCGCGCCAAGGAAGCTTCCCACGGCGGCGGCGCTGGGTTAGTCTCCCGCTGTCCGCTGGCCGGGCTGCGAGGCGATCGGGGGGTCGGGCTTGAGTGATTTCGTGAGACTCCTGGCGCCCGGGCTCCTCGCCGCAGCCGCCGCTTCGCTCGTCCCCGCGGCGGCGCAGGCGCAGGCCGATCCGCCGCGCGGCCCGACTCGCGACGAAATCCAGCGCCCCGTCCAGGCTGCGCCCCGCGAGGCGCCCGCCCGCCTGGAGATTGACTCGGACATCGAACGCACCCCCTGCGCGCTGGACGATCCGCAATTCGCCGCCATCCGCTTCACGCCGACGAGCGTCGTCTTCCAGGACCTGCGCGGCCTCGCCCCGGAAGCGCTCCGTCCCGCCTACGAACCCTATCTCGGCCGCGAGCAGCCGGTCTCGGTTCTCTGCGAAATACGCGACCGCGCCGCGGCGATCCTGCGCGACGCCGGCTATGTCGCCGCCGTCGAAGTGCCCGAGCAAAGGATCGAGGGCGGCGAGATCCGTTTCCAGGTGCTGATGGCGCGGCTCGTCGCCGTCCGGGTCCGCGGCGATGCAGGCCGCAACGAGCGCACCATCGCCCGCTATCTCCGGCGCCTGGAAGGCCGCGAGGTGTTCAACCGCTTCGAGGCCGAGCGCTACCTCCTCCTCGCCGGCGACCTTCCCGGCCATGCCGTCCGCCTCGCCCTGCGCTCCGCGGGCCAGGCGCGCGGCGAGGTCGTCGGCGAAGTGACGGTGGTCCGCATCCCCGGCCTCATAGATTTCAGCGTCCAGAATTTCGGCGGGCGCGAGCTCGGCCGCTGGGGCGCCCTGCTGCGCGGCCAGCTCTACGGCCTGACCGGCCTCGGCGACCGGACCACCCTCGCTCTCTTCTCCACCCCGGATTTTGAAGAGCAGCGCACCGTCCAGCTCGGCCACGATTTCCGCATCGGCGGCGAAGGCCTCGCTCTGTCCGGCCAGCTCACTTACGCCTGGGCCAGCCCCGATCTCGGCGACCCGGCCATCGACATCGACGCGCGCACCCTGCTCGCCACCGTCGAGGCGAGCTACCCATTCGTCCGCCGCCTCTCGCGCAGTGTGCGCGGCGCCGTCGGCTTCGACCTCATCGACCAGGACGTCGATTTCGGCGGCCTCAGCCTCAACCGCGACCGTTTGCGCGTCGCATTCGCCCGCCTCGCCGCCGATGCGCAGGGCGTCGGCGACGCGCGGCGCTACACGCTGGCCGAGCCGCGCTGGCGGGCGGGCGGATCGCTCCAGCTTCGCCACGGCATCGGCGTGCTCGGCGCCAGCGGCGGCTGCGGCCCCGCCTTCGTGAATTGCAGCGGCGGCGCCGTGCCGCCCACGCGGCTTGAAGGCGATCCCACCGCCTTCGTCGTGCGCGCCGACGGCCTCGGCGAATTTCGCCCCGTTCCGAACGTCACCTTCGCGCTCGGCGCGACGGCGCAGCATTCCAGCCGGCCGCTCTTCGCCTTCGAGGAATTCTCGGCCGGCAACTATACGGTCGGCCGCGGCTACGACCCCGGTACCCTGCTCGGCGACAGCGGGCTCGGCCTCCAGGCGGAGCTGCGCGTCGGCCGCGCCTTCCCGCGCACGCCGGAAGCCTGGGCGTTTCAACTTTACGGCTTTTACGACCGGGCCTGGGTTTGGAACGAGGACACGATCGCCGTTGCGCCGACGCGGGACCGGCTGAGCTCGGCCGGCGGCGGCGTCCGCGCGGCGTGGGGCAACCGCGCGCGGCTCGATCTCGTCCTCGCGGTGCCGCTGGAGCGCGCGGGCCTGCAGACCGAGCGGCCGGACCCGCGTCTCCTCCTTTCGCTCACCACCCGCCTCTGGCCATGGAGCCTTCGATGACGGCGAACCGCACGCGCCTCCGCGCCCGCATGATGCTCGGCTGCGCCCTTGCCGTGCTGTCGGCCGCGGGGCTCGAGGGTCAGGCGCGGGCGCAGGGCTTCAACGCCACGCCGACGGTGGTCGCGGGCAGCGTCGACATAGAACGGACGCCGGGCCTCGACACGCTGACCGTCTCCTCGCCCTCGGCGATCGTCGACTGGCGGCTGACCGTGTCGCCGCCTGCACCGGATCCCGTCGTCTTCCTTCCCGCCGGCAATACCGGCATCTTCCAGAGCGCGCCGGGCGGCGGCGAATTCGCCATTCTCAACCGGATACTCCCCGTCGGTGCCAGCCGCATCCAGATGGACGGCACCGTGATCGGCCGGCTGCAGACCGCCGCCGGCAACGTGCCGGGGGGGACGATCGTCTTCTACAGCCCGAACGGCCTGATCATCGGATCGAGCGCGGTCTTCGACGTCGGCCGTCTGCTGCTGACGACGCTCGAACCCTCCGTCGATGCGAGCGGCAACTTCTTCACCGCCGGCACCTTCCAGCTCAACGGCGGCCAGTTTCCGCCGGCGTCGATCGTGACGGAAGCCGGCGCCCGCTTCAACGCGCCGGCCGAGGGAAGCTGGATCGCGATGGTGGCGCCGCGGATCGATCACGGCGGCACCGTCCGGGTCAACGGCTCGGCCGCCTATGTCGCCGCCGAAGCCGTCTCGCTGCGGATCGACCAGGGCCTGTTCGACATCGACATCCAGGTCGGCACCAACGATCCCAACCCGATCGTCCACCGCGGCGCGACCGGCGGCCCGGCGAGCAGCGGCGCGGGCGACAATCACGTCGTCTATCTCGCCGCCGCGCCCCAGGACAATCCGATCACCCTGCTCCTCGCGGGCAGCGCCGGCTTCGACGCGGCGGTGAGCGCGAGCGTCGAGAACGGCGCCATCGTCCTCTCCGCGGGCCACGACGTCCAGGGCCTCGCCATTTCCGAAGTGCCGGAGGGCAGCCCGTCCGCCGACTTCCTGATCCAGTCCGGAAGCTACACGTCCGATGTCTTCGGCCGCGCTTCGCAGGACTTCATCGTCGGCGATGCTGTTTCCGGCAGCGTAGTCTTCGAGCAGGACCTGTCGATCGCGGCGCGGCGCCTTGCGATGCTCAAGGCCGACGAAGGCTATTCGCTGCGCATCGGCGGCAGCGCGGCGGTTTCGGCTGCGAACCTCACGCCCGTTGCGCTCGATTCGCTCGACATCGCAGGCGGCGAGGCGGCGATCTTCGCCGCGAACGGCGGGACGATCGCGATCGGCGGAAACGCGGCCGTGGACGCCTCGGCACGCGGCGCGGCCGACAGCGCCGGGCTCGTCGGGAGCGGCACCGGCGGGCGCGCCTCCGTCCGGTCGGAGGCGGGAACGGTCACGGTCGGCGGCAACCTTGCGGTGCGGGCGGACGGCTTCGGCGGCCTCGGCCTGCGCGGCGACCCGGCCGAATCGGGCGCGGCCGGCAATGGCGGCATTGCGGAGGTGGAGGCGGGGAACGACGGCACGATCCGCGTCGCGGGCAGGGCGGACCTCTCGGCGAACGGCACTGCGAGCGCGTCGAACGGGGCGACCTCCGCGGCGAGTGCGGACGGATCGGGCGGGCTCGCCCGTATGTCGGCCACGGGCGCCGCCGCCATCACCATCGCCGGCGCCACGACGATCGCGGCGTCGGGCACCGGCGGCGCGACTCCGAACGCGGCGGCGGCGGGTGGAATCGGCACCGGCGGCTTCGCGTCGCTGACGGCTTTCTCCGGAACGATCGATGCGACCGGCGGCGCGGCGCTGAGCGCGGACGGCACCGGCGGCGCCGGCGGAAGCGGCGGGGCGGGGCTGGGCGGCGAGGCGGCGATCGAGGCGGCGGAAGGCCGGGTCTCCGCCACCGGCGCCCTGTCGGTTCGCGCCAACGGCTTCGGGGGGAAGCCCTCGGCCGGAGCGGGCGGGGACGGGACGGGCGGCTCTGCGCGCATCCTCGGCCGGAGCGGCCTGGCGGAAGGCCTGGTCAGCGCCGGCGCGATGAGCCTCGACGCGTCCGGAGTCGGCGGCAACGCCTTCGCGGCGCGCGGCGGCGACGGGCGCGGCGGGACCGCCGAAGCGACCGCCGACGCGCACAACGGCCGCCTGCAGAGCGGCGCCGTCACCGCGCAGAGCAACGGCACCGGCGGAACCGGCGGGAGCGGGGACGGCGGCAACGGCACCGGGGGGACGGTGATCGCGGGAACGATCGCTCCGCCTCTCGGTGACGTCATCCTTCCGCCAGTCTTCAACGGCCGCACGGATTTTGGCCCGACCAGCCTCGCCGCCGCCGGAACCGGCGGATCGGGCGCGGCGGGCGGTATCGGCGCAGGCGGCGCGGTGACGCTCGTCGCCACGAGCGGCGTGACGGCCATCGCCGGCCAGGCGACCCTCGCCGCCAACGGCACGGGCGGGCTCGGAGCGAGCGGCGCGCGCGGAGCGGCGCAGGGCGGCGATCTCCTCGTCACCGCCGTCGCGGCGGACGGCGGCCCGGGCGGCACCCTCTCCGGGGCAGCGCTCAGCGGCCAGGCCGATGCGCTCGGCAGTGCGGGGGCTTCCGACGTCATGGGCCGCTGGCGCTTCGTCGCGGCCGGCGGCAGCGCGATCAACCTCGGCAGCGCCAATGTCGGCGCGGCGGCGACGGGGGCGCCGGCCTCCGTCGCATCCGAATTCCAGCTCGCCGGCGGGACCGTGAACGTCAGCGGCGCCGGAATCTTCACGACGGACGGCAGCATCGCGCTCGCAGCGACCGGCGCCGGGCGGCTCGTCGGGGGGGACATCACCCTCGGCGGACGCACCGGCATCGCGCTCACCCACACGGGCCGCACCCCCGCCGCCCAGACCGTCGACGCCGGCCGGTTCACCGCCACGACGCAGGGCGCCTACAACGCCGCGCCCGGGACGGCCGTGCTTGGCCGCAATGGGGTTACGATCAACGCCGGCACCGAGGCCGTGCTCGCGCAAGCCGCCAGCAACGAGGTGACGGAGGTGAATGCCGGAACCGTCGCCCGCTTCACCGGCGCCGCCACGGGCCGCGAAGTGCGAGTCACAGCGACCGACATCGACGTGACCTCCGCCGGCAGCGTCGGCAATGCGGCGACCGACCTGGTCTCGCTCCAGGTCCGTCCCAGTGCGCGCGCGACGACGCTTGGCGGCACCGGCGCCGGTCCGGGCTACACGCTCACCCAGGACGAAGCGAACCGCGTCCGCGGCGATACGGTCCGCGTCACCGCGCTATCGGCTGCGAACGGCATTCCTGCCTCGGCGCAAATCGTCGTGCGCGCCCTCACCCTCCCCGGCAGCACCGCCGCCGCGGGGATCAACCGATTCGAAGTCGCGACGCCCGGCACCGTCCGCGTGGACGGCGCCCTGCTCCTCGCCAACGCCGCGCCGGGCGATGCCATCGGCCTATCCGCCGGACGGCTCGAAGTGGCCACCGAAGCCGGAAGCGTTCGCGTCCGCGACGCCGCCGGTGCGCCCGCCGGCAGTCTCGACATCGCCGCCGGAGACATATGGGTCGCCGACGCGCCGACGCTCGCCTTCCTCGCCGCCGATCCCGATTTCGCCGGCCGCGACCAGACGCTGCGCACCAACGACGGCGCCGATCGGCCGTGCGGCCAGATCGAAGCGAACGCCGTCCGCCTCGCCCCCGTCCGCACCCTCTACGTTCGCAACAGCGGCACCGCCGCGGCCTTCGCCGGCATCACCGTCGGCCCCGGCGGCCTCGTCATCGATCCGAGCGGCAACGCGCCCGCCTCCGTCTACGCCTTCGGGCGGCGGCTCAATGCCGACGGCAGCTTCACGACCAACATCCCCTTCTTCCGCGCGGTGGATTACAGCCGCGGCAGCTCCGCGGGCTATACGGACGAGTCCGAGTTCAACCGCTGCATCATCAACCGCTTCTTCTGCGGCGGCGCCTTCGTTCCGCCGCCCGATTATCCGCGCGGCATCTTCCGCGTGCCGCCGCTCCAGCCGCCGGGCGATCCGCTCGAGCCGCTCGATTTCCTCGCCGAGCCGCTGATCGAGGAGCCGGTGACGAGCGGCTCCGATTCGACGCTCTGGACCGGCCCCGACGAGGATGAAGACGATGAAGAGGAGGAGCGGCCGTGAGCGCCACTCCTCGCGTCTTCAACACGCGCGCCGCGACCGTGCTCGCCCTGGCCGGGCTCCTCGGCGTCGCCAGCGCCTCCGCCCAGCCGATTTCGCTGCGCGACACCTTTCCGGTGGGCTCCGGCCCCGGCATCGTCTGCACCGCCCAGACCGCGCCGACCGACCGCGTCCTCACCGACATGTTCGACCGCGGCTATGCGATCGTCTGCCGCGACGCCTCTGCACCGGTCGGCCGCGCCTATGCCCTTCGCCGGCGCGGCGAACCCGCGGCCCGGCTCGCGGCGGCGCGCGGCGCACAGTGCACGCCGGGCGCACCCGCCCGGATCGAAGGCGTCGGCGCAGCGCGGACGCTCGACTGCCGCACCCCCGCCGGCGCCGGATACCGGGTCTACCTCCTGGAGCGCGGCAACCGCCTCTACGCCGCCGAAGGGCTCGCCGGCTACGACAGCGCGTTGCGCCTGACGCTGCGCACCATCGTCGCCGACCGCCCCGTCGAAGGCCGCGTCGAAGTCGCCACCACGGAGGCGGGCGACGCCGCCTCCTTCGCCCGCGCCCAGGCCGAAGCGCTCGATCCCCGCCGCGCGCTCGAGGAAGCGTACCGGCGCAACAATGCCGGAAGCTATGCCGAGGCGTCCGAATTCTTCGCCATCCTGAGCCGCGCGGAGACGGCGAGCGGCGGCCAGGCCGAGGCCCTGGTCAACCAGGCGCTGCAGCGCTCGAACCTCGGCGCGCTCGGCGAAGCCGACGCGCTGTTCGACCGGGCCGAGCCTTTGGTCGCCAACGATCCCGTCCTCGCCCGGCGCCTGCGCAACTACCGCGCCATGCACCTCATGAACCGGCTCGACCCTGCCGCCGCCATGGCCGAGCTCGACCGTCCGCTCCCCGCCGGGGCGCGGGAGCTTCCGCGCACCGAGCCGGTCGACAGCCCGCTCGCGACGCGCCTCAACCGCGAATCGCCCGTGTCCCGCCGTTTCGACGCTGCCGGCACCGGCCTCTCGCCCGAAGACAAGGTCGCGATCCTCGACGCGCAGGCGCAGCATCTGCGCGGCACCGTCCACCGCGTCGAGGGCCGCGCAGTGGATGCCGAAGCCGCGCTGTCCGACGCGCTCGGTCGCCTCGTCGCGGTGCGCGGCGGCCGCGTCGCCTCGGTGATGTGGATGCGCGCGCAGATCATCGGCGAGATCGCCGCCCTCCACGAAGGGCGCGGCGACCACTCGGGCGCCGAAGCGCGCCACCGCGAGGCCGTAGCGCTGCTCACCGCCAACTATCCGGGCTCGGCCGCCCTGCTCGCCGCCGAGGCCCGCCTCGCCGGCTTCTACGCCCGCTCGGGCCGCGCGGCCGAAGCCCGCACCCTCTTCCGCCGCATCGTCGATGCCAACATCGCGGACGGCGGCGGCTCGCCGGCCCTGCGCCGCTCGCTCGCCCCTTATTTCGAGCTTCTCGCCGCCGACGGCAGCGCCGCGGCCGTGGCCGACATGTTCCGGGTGAGCCAGGTCCTGGTCCGCCCCGGCGTCGCCCAGACCCAGGCCGTGCTCGCCCGCGAGCTGAGCGGCGGCTCGGACGAAGCCGCGCGCCTCTTCCGCCAGTCCGTTTCCCTCACCCGCGACGTCGAGCGCACCCGCATCGAGATCGCCCGCGCCGAAGCCGAGGAAGCCGCCGATCCCGCCCGCCTGGCCACCCTGCGCGAAGCCCTCGCCGGGCTGGAACGCGACCAGGTGGCGACGCAGGCGCGCCTCGCCGAATTCCCGCGCTATCGGGCGGTGGCGAGCGGCGCGATGCGCCTCGACGAGCTCCAGGCTCTGCTCCTCGCGAACGAAGCCTATTACAAGATGACCGTGGTCGGCGACGACAGCTACGCCCTCTGGGTCACGCCCACCGCCGCGCGCGCTTGGCGGATCGGCGCCGCCCCCGCCCAGCTCGAAGCCGACGTGGACGCGCTGCGCAGCACGATCGCCGTCGTCGAGAACGGCCAGACCGTCACCTACCCGTTCGACGCCGAGCGTGCCCACGCCCTCTACCGCCGGCTGTTCGGACCCGTCGAAGCCGAGATGGCCGCCGTCCGCCACCTCGTCTTCGAGCCGGACGGCGCCATGCTGCGCCTGCCGCCCAACCTCCTAGTCGCCGAAGCAGGCGGCCTCGCCGCCTACCGCGCCCGCGCCGGCCGCGCCGGGGACGACGGCTTCGACTTCACCGGAATCGCATGGCTCGGCCGCGACCGCGACATCTCGACGGCCGTCTCCGCCGCCTCCTTCCGCGACATCCGCCGCATCGCGCCCTCCCGCGCGGCGCGCGAGTATATAGGCTTCGGCGAGAACGCGCCGGCCGCGAGCTTCTTCGCCCCGCCCACCGCCACGCTCGCCAACGACTGCGCCTGGTCGCCTGCTTTGTGGAACCGGCCGATCTCGGCCGCCGAGCTCCACACCGCCGGCCGCGCCCTCTCCGGCGGACGGCCCGCCGAAGCCGAGGTCGTCACCGGCGCCGCCTTCACCGATAGCGCGATCCTCGCCCGTGAGGACCTGGCGCAGTTCCGGGTCCTGCACTTCGCCACCCACGGCCTGGTGGCGCCGCCCCGGCCGGAATGCCCGGCGCGGCCGTCCCTCGTCACCTCCTTCGGCGGGGCGGGCTCGGACGGGCTCCTCACCTTCGCCGAGATCTTCGACCTCAGGATCGACGCCGATCTCGTTATCCTTTCCGCCTGCGACACTGCGGCGGGCGCAGGCGCAGCGGCGACGCGGGAGGCGGGCGTGGCCGGCGGCGGCGACTTCGCGCTGGACGGGCTGGTGCGCGCCTTCGTCGGCGCCGGCGGGCGCTCGGTGGTCGCGAGCCACTGGCCGGTGCCCGACGACTATAACGCGACCCAGCGGCTCATCTCCGGCATGTTCGCCGCGGCGCCGGGCGAGGCCACGGCTTCCGCGCTGCGCCGGGCGCAGCGCACGCTGATGGACGATCCGGCAACCTCCCATCCTTATTACTGGTCCGGCTTCGCCATCGTAGGGGACGGGGCGCGGGCGGTGATCCCGCGCAACAGTGCGGCCGCAAGCCGCGCCACAGGGGCCGCCGGGCTCAATTAAGCCCTTTCTTTTCCGCACGATGTCACGCAATGCTCGGCCTCTCCTCTCGGGTGGGGTAGCGTTGAACAAAGCCAGGCTCTTGTCGGCAGCCGTTGCGGTGGGCGCGCTTGCGTTCGCCACGAACGCAGCCGCGCAGGCCCGTGCCCAGAGCCCGGCGCCGCGGGGGACCGAGACGCCGCCGCAGCAGCCCGTCGATCCCAACGGCCCGATCGTTCCCGACAGCCAGTTCGAGGACGCCCTGCCGCCGCTCGACCCGGACCTCACCCGTCCGCTCGAGCCGCTCGAGCAGGTCGATCCCGCGCGCGTCTTTCCGCCTGTGCCCGGCCCTGTCGAGGAAGCGCCGCTCGGCGACCCCGCGCTCGCCGAGCCCTTGCCGCCGCTCTCCACCTTCGAGGCGCAGCCGGTGGCGGACGCTTCGGCAGGACAAAGCGAGGACGGCGAGACCGAGATCCGCGTCAACTACACGCTGGTCATCGAAGGTCTCGACGAGGTCGGCCTCACCGGCCGCTTCCGCGACCTTTCCGCGCTGCAGGACGCGCGCGGCGAGGCGGTGAACGGCGCCCAGATCGTTCAGCGCGCCCGCGAAGACGAGACGCTCGCCATCCGCCTCCTGCGTTCCGAAGGCTATTACGACGCCGTCGCCGCCCATGCGATCGAGCAGATACCGGGCGAGGGCGACGCGCCCGGCTCGCTGCGCGTCGTGATCAGCGCCGTGCCCGGCCAGCGCTACAATTTCGGCGAAATCCGCATCGAAGGCCCGGCGACGGAGCCGCCCGATCTCGCCCGCGAAGCCCTGCCGCTCACCGCCGGCCGCCCGATCATCGCCATCGATGTCGAGGCCGCGGAAGCCAACATCCTCCTGCGCCTGCCGCAGCAGGGCTATCCCTTCCCGGAACTCGGCCTGCGCGACATCCTGCTCGATCCCGAGACCGGGACGGGCGACTATACCTTGCCGCTCAACCCCGGGCCGCGTGCCCGCTTCGGCGGCTTCACGACCGAGGGCGACCTCGCCTTCGGACCGCGCCATGTCGGCCGCCTCGCCCGCTTCCGCCGCGGCGAGATCTTCGATCTCCGCAAGGTCGACGACCTGCGCGAGGCGATGGTCGCGACCCGCCTCTTCACCACCGTCGCCGCCGAGCCGGTGCTGACCGGCGAAACGGCGGAGGACGGCACCCAATACGTCAACATCCTCGTCCGCCAGGACGCGGGGCCGGCGCGCTCGATCGACGGCAGTGCCGGCTTCTCGACCGGAGAGGGCTTCCGCATCGAAGGCGCCTGGGAGCATCGCAACCTGTTCCCGCCCGAAGGTTCGCTGCGCGTCGCGGGCGTTCTCGGCACGCAGGAGCAGTCGGCGAGCGTCCGCTTCCGGCGCAACAATTGGGGCCAGCGCGACCGCGCCATCCTCGCCCTGCTCGAAGCCGGCCGGCGCGACTACGCCGCCTTCCGCGGCTACACGGTGCGCGCGCAGGGGCTCGTCACGCGCGAATCGACGCCGATCTGGCAGAAGCGCTGGACCTACGCCTTCGGCGCCGAAGTCCTCGCCACCAACGAGAGCCAGGAGGGCGAGCCCGAGCTGTCGCTGGGCGACGCCTACTTCATCGGCGGCCTGATCGGGCAATTGGGCTACGACCGTTCGAACAGCCTTCTCGATCCGACCCGCGGCTTCCGCCTCATGGCGCGGATCAACCCGGAAGCGTCCTTGCGCGACGGGTTCGACCGCTATGCGCGCAACCTGTTCGAAGGCAGCGCATACTATCCCGTTCAGGACAATATCGTCATCGCCGGCCGCTTCCGACTCGGCTCCATCGCCGGGATCGAGCGCGACGCGCTGGCGCCCTCGCGTAGGCTTTATGCCGGCGGCGGCGGTTCGGTGCGCGGCTACGGATACCAGTCGATCGGTCCGCGGGCGCTGCGCGCCAACCCGAACTACGATCCCGAGAATCCCGACGACAAGCCGGAATTCATCTCGGTCCCGATCGGCGGGCGCAGCCTCACCGAATTCGCGATCGAGGGCCGCTACCGCTTCGGCAATTACGGCGTCGTCGCCTTCGTCGATGCGGGTCAGGTCGCCGAGCGGCAATATCCGACGCTCTCCGGGCTCCAGTACGGCGTCGGCGTCGGCGGGCGCATCTACACCAATTTCGGGCCCTTGAGGGTGGACGTCGCCACGCCGCTCAACCGGCGCGAGGGCGACGGCTGGATCGCCGTCTACATGTCGATCGGGCAGGCCTTCTGATGGCCGGCGAAGACACCGTGCAGGCCGAGGGACCCGGCGAGACCGCGCATGAGGAGACGGTCGTCGTCCGCCGCCGCCGCGGCCGAACCGTGGCGAAGCGCGCGGCGAAATGGGCGGGGATCACCCTCCTCGTCCTCATCCTCCTCGTCGGCGGCTTCATCGTCTGGCTGAACACCGATCCGGGCCGGCGCTACGTCGTCAACCAGATCAACAATCTCGAGACCGCCTCCGGCCTCGACATCGACATCCAGAGCATCGAAGGCTCGATCTTCGGCGATCTCAAGATCCGCGGGCTGACGCTGAAGGACCCGAAGGGCACCTTCTTCTACGCGCCGGAAGCGACGGTCGAGTACCGGCCCTTCGCCTATTTCCGGAACCACATCGACATCCGCCGGCTGGAGATCCCGCAGGCGCGGCTGATGCGCCTTCCAGAGCTCAGGCCCGGCGATCCCAACGCGCCGCTCCTCCCCGACATCGACATCGATGTGGGCTGGGTCCAGGTCGACCGGCTGCTGATCGATCCGGCCGTGTCGGGCCGCCGCCACCTGATGGACATCAGGAGCACGATCAAGATCGACGACGGCCGCGCCCAGTTTGGACTCAATCTCGGAACCGTGCGCAGCGCGCAGACGGCGGGCGGCGACCGACTCATCATGCGCGTCAACTCGGTGCCGGCGCAGAACCAGCTCGACATCGCCCTCCTCGCGCGCGGTCCGGCCGACGGCTTCCTCTCGGGCGTGACCGGCCTCAACCGCTCGCTCCTTGCCCATGTCGAAGGCGGTGGCAGGTGGAGCGACTGGCGCGGCCGGGCGCGCGCCGCCGTCGGCGGCCAAGCCTTCGCCGATCTCGCCGTGCAGGCGCGCGAGGGGCGCTACACCGTCTCCGGCCCGATGCGCCTCGGCCTCGTGACCGAGGGCCAGGTCCAGCGCCTCGTCGGCCCGATGACGATGGTCAATCTCTCCACCACCTGGGAGAATCGCCGCGCCAACATCAATCTTCGCGCCAACAGCCGCGTCGCAGCGATCACGGCGGAAGGCCTGGTCGATCTCGGCCGCAACCGCTTCGAGGGGCTGCAGGTCGGCGCCCGACTGATCGAGCCCGGCGCCATCGCGCCGAACCTGCGCGGCCGCGACGTGCGCCTGTCGCTGCTCCTCGACGGCGAGATGCTGACGCCCACCGTCGGCTACCAGATCCGCGCCGCTTCGCTGGGCTTCGGCACGACCATCGTTGAAGGCCTGCAAGCCCGCGGCCGCGCCGTGGTGCGCAGCGACCGCATCCACGTCCCCGTCGTCGCCACCGCCAACCGCATCCTCGGCCTCGACCCCGCCGTCGGCGGCCTCCTTACCAACGTCCGCCTGCAGGGCGATCTTGCCGTGAGCGGCATGCAGATCGTCTCGGACAACCTCCGTGTCCAGTCCGACAAGCTGTCCGGCACCGTCGTCATGGCGCTCGATCTCCAGCGCGGCGTCTACCGCTTCGGCCTCCAGGGCCGCGTCAACGGCTATCGAATCGAGGGCGTCGGCATCGTCGACGTGACGACCGACCTCGATGTGGTGACGACTCCGCGCGGCTTCGGAGTCAGCGGCCGCTTCATCGCCCGCACCCGATCGATCGAGAACGCCTCGGCGCGCGACTTCCTGGGCGGCGCGGCGACATTGAGCGCCAATCTCGCGCTCGATCCTTCCGGCGTCATAAGATTGTCCGGTATCCGGCTGACGGCGCCGCTGCTGCGCATCACCAGCGGCGAGGGCACATACTGGCCCAACGGCAGGATCGACTTCCGCCTGCGCGGCAACAGCAACGCCTACGGCGCGGTCAGCGTCCACATCACCGGCACGCAGACGGCGCCCCAGGTCCGTCTCCAGGCGGCCAACCCCGGGCTCGGCTTCGGTCTGCGCAACGTCAACGCGACCATCCGGAGCACCGGCGCGGGCTGGGCGATCCAGGCGACCGGCGACAGCGCCTACGGGGCCTTCTCGGCTGATGTCGTGATCATGACCGGCCGCGGCCCGCTCACCATCCAGATCAACAACCTGACCATCGCCGGCGTCACCTTCACGGGCCGCGTCCAGCAGACCGCGGCCGGGCCGTGGGTGGGCAATCTCGCAATGTCCGGACAGGGCATAGACGGCACCGTCCGCCTCGCCGCCGAGGGCCGCCACCAGCGCGCAGACGTCGCCGCGACCGCGAACGGCGCCCAAATCCCAGGGGAAGTCCCGGTCTCGATCCAGCGGGCCATCGTCCAGGCGACGGTGATCCTCTATCCCGATGCGCCATCGGTCGTCGGCGACGTTCAGGTGGCGGGCCTGCGCTCCGGCCAGCTCCTGCTCGAAACGGGCCGCGCCCGCGTCAACTATCGTGGCGGCAACGGCACCGCCGATATCTTCGCCCAGGGCTCCAACGCCGTGCCCTTCCGCATCGGCGCCCGCGCCATCCTCGCGCCGAACCACGTCCGGGCCGCGCTGCAGGGCGTCGTCAACAACATCCCCTTCCAGCTCGCCCAGCCCGCCGACATCCGCAAGGAGGGCGCCGACTGGGTCCTCACGCCCGCGCAGATCGTGCTCCGCGAAGGCAACGTCCGCGTCGCCGGCCGCTACGGGCCGGGCGGAATGGTCGTCCAGTCGCGGCTCGACGGCCTCGATCTCGCGATCCTCAACGCCATCAATCCCGGCCTCGGCATCGGCGGCCGCGCGACGGGCAGCCTCGACTTCGCCCAGCCCGCGGGCTCGGTCTTCCCGCGCGCCGAAGCACGGCTGAACATCGCGGGCTTCACGCGCACCGGCATCGCCACCCGCTCCGTCCCCGTCGACATCGCGCTCGCCGGCAGCCTCCTTCCCGAAGGGGGGCAGGTCGCGGCCGCCATCCGCCGCGGCGGCGCGCTGATCGGCCGCGCCCAGGTCCGCCTCCAGCCGCTCGGCCCGGCCGCCGGAAGCTGGTCGACCCGCCTCTTCGCAGCGCCGCTCGCCGGCGGCATCCGCTACAACGGCCCGGCCGACGTCCTGATGTCGCTCGCGGGCATGGCCGGGCACCAGCTTTCCGGCCCGATTGCGGTGGGCGCCGATTTCTCGGGCCGGGTCCAGGCGCCGCAATTCACCGGCGTGGTGCGCTCCAACAACCTCGTCTACGTGAACGAGCAATACGGCACGCGGATCACCAACATCGCGGTGGACGGCCGCTTCAACGCCTCCGAGCTCCAGATCGTGAGCCTCACCGGCCGCGCCGGCGAGGGCACGCTGCAGGGCAGCGGCACGGTCGGCCTCGCCGCCGCCGCCGGCTTCCCGATGGACCTGCGCGTCGCCTTCGACAACGCCCAGCTCGCCCGCGGCGACGATCTCGGCGCCACCGCCACCGGCAACATCCGGATCACCAACAGCCGCGCCGCGGGCGCGCTCATCGCCGGCGAGCTCGAGCTTCCCGAAGCCCGCTACCAGATCGTCCGCCAGGCCGCTGCCGACGTCCGCCAACTCGCCGGCGTGCGCCGCCGCGGCGAGCCTCTGGTCGATCCCGCCGCAGCCGCCGCCGAAGCCGGCGGCGTGCCCAGCATCTGGCGCCTCGACCTGCGCGTCCGCGCCGACAACCGCGTCTTCGTCTCCGGCATGGGCATCGAAAGCGAATGGTCGACCGACCTTCGCGTCCAGGGCACATCGGCCACGCCGAGCATCGTCGGCAACGTGGAACTGATCCGCGGCACGCTCAGCGTCGCGGGCCGCCGCTTCAACCTCGATGAAGGCCGCGTCACCTTCACCGGCGCGCGCCCGCCCAATCCGCAGATCACGATCCGCGCGCTCGCCGACATCGACGACGTGCAGATCGGCATCAACGTGACGGGCAGCGCCAGCAACCCGCAGATCGCCTTCACGTCGAACCCCGGGCTGCCGCAGGACGAGATCGTCGCGCGCATCCTGTTCGGAAGCTCGGTGACGGAGATCAGCGCGCTCCAGGCCGTCCAGGTCGCCGCCTCCCTCAATTCGCTTCGCGGCGGCGGCGGCGGGGGCTTGAACCCGCTCGGCCAGCTCCGCTCGGCGACCGGCATCGATCGCCTCCGCATCCTCGGCGCCGACGAGACGACGGGCCGCGGCACCGCGCTTGCCGCCGGCATGTATCTCTCCGACGACATCTATATCGAGATCATCACCGACGCCCGCGGCTTCACCGCCACCCAGCTCGAGATTGCGTTGAGCCGCGCCCTGAGCGTCATCTCGCAGTTCGGCTCGGGCAACAGCGGCACCAACGTCAACGTCCGCTATTCCAAGGACTACTGACGCCGCGGCCGTATCGGGGCATGAGGTGGGCATGGCATCCGGCGGCTACCTTTTCGAAGACTTCCACCTCGATCCCGCAGACCGGCAGCTCCGGCGCGGCGGCGCGCCGGTCGAGATCAACGCCCGCTATCTCGACGCGCTCGCCTTGCTGGTGCGTGAGCAGGGGCGCCTCGTCTCCAAGGACCGCTTCATGGAGGAGGTGTGGCGCGGCATCCCCGTCACCGACGAAGCGCTCACCCAGTGCATCAAGACGCTGCGCCGCCAGCTCGGCGACAATGCCTCGAATCCCCGCTTCATCGAGACCGTGCCCAAGCACGGCTACCGCTTTATCGCCTCGGTCGAAGCGGCCGACGACGCGGCTGCGCCTTCCGCTCCAGTCGCACCCTTGCCGCCCGCCGAGCCGGCGAGCGCGCCCGCGGGCCGCTACACGTGGCAGGACTTCCTGATGCTCGGCGGCGCGGGCACGGTCGGCGGCGGCACGGCCGGTGCGCTGGTCGGGCTGCTCTACGGCTTCGGCGGCGCTTCGCAGCCGCTCGAGCCCGGCATGGGCGCCGTCTCGGTGCTCCTCGTCCTGGTCTGCGTCGGCATCCTCGCCGGCCTGATCGCGGGCGCCGGAGTCGCCTTCGGGATCGCCGCGTCAGGTTTTGCGGGCGACCGCCGCCCGTGGAGTATCCTCGGCGGCGCGGCGGGCGGGCTGATCGTGGGCGCCTTCGCCAAGCTTCTCGGCCTCGACGCCTTCACCCTGCTCGTCGGCCGCTCGCCCGGCGATATTACCGGCGCTCCGGAGGGCGCGCTTCTCGGCGCCTTCGTCGGCCTCGCCGCATGGCTCGCCGCCCGCTCCGCCCGCCCGCTCCCCCACCGACTCGCCATCTCCGGAGCCTTGGGCGCGGTGGGCGGCCTCCTCATCCCCCTCCTCGGCGGCCGCACCATGGGCGGCAGCCTCGAACTCCTCGCCCAAGGCTTCCCCGCCTCCCGCCTCCGCCTCGACCAGCTCGGGGCGATGTTCGGGGAGAGCGGATTCGGCCCGATCAGCCAGGCGGCTTCAGGCGCCGTCGAAGGCGCGCTGTTCGGCGCCGGGCTGGTCGGCGCGATCATGGCCGCGCGCCGAAGGCCGCAGTTCGACGCGAATGCGAGCGGGTGAAGTGGCGCGGGGGACTGCTTGCCCGGTGGTGATGCGATGAGGCCGGTTTCCAGGACGGTGGCCGGCTTGGCGGCTCTGCTCATGGCGGCATCGTGTGCCAGCACAGCGCCGCCACCCACCACCGCGATTCTGTCCGAGAACCAGATCCTCGATCTCATTAAGCATCCAAGAAGGTGGGATGGACGAATCGTCACCGTGCGGCTGTACCCGTATGACTTAGGCGGCGGACCAAACGTGGTCTGCTTTGAACCTTGCGACCGCGCCTATGCGGAGAGAAGCCCCTTCCTACTCTACGCTTCGGCAGGCCGGCATCGAGGGCTCAGTGGAAACACGCCGGTGGTGGTCACAGCGACTTACTCGTCGACCTGTGCCTACAGGCGGGAGCTGCACTGCCTGGACCTTTTCTCCGGGGTGTTCACCGAAATGCCCTCGCAAGTGACCGGATCGGGCGGCACCCCGTGACGCCCAGCGCTTATGGCGCCGGCACTTCCGAGCAGACGCCGCTTCCGCCGCAGCCGGCATGGGTTTCGAAGAGCGCGCGGAGGTGCCGCAGCCGTCGGCAATCGGCGCCCGGCTCGCGCCCCAGCACGATGTAAGGTGCCGGGTTCATCGACCTCGTCCGCGCCAGATATGCGATCAGGCGTTCCTCGGAGATCGCAGCGCCATGCCACGCGACCGATCCGTCCGCGCGCAGGATTGCGCTCAAGCGGATGCGGTGCTCCGGCGCGTGGCCGGGATCGTAGCGCACCCACCCTGCCGGCGGCGCGGCGCAGCTCGCCTGCGGCTGTGCACAGGCGGGGGCTGCAAGCCCGGCGAGCGCCAGGATGCCGAGGAGCGAACGGTGCATGCAGGTCCTCCAGCCTTGGCGGTCCGGCTCCGAACGGTGTCGGACAGAAGCAGCCGAAAAGCAACCGCGCGGGGACGTTCGGATTTTCAGGAAGAGGTGGTGCCCAGGGACGGAATCGAACCGCCGACACCGTGATTTTCAGTCACGTGCTCTACCAACTGAGCTACCTGGGCCTGACCGCGCGGCGCGGAAAGTCGGGTGCCTATAGAGGCGCTTATTGCTCGCTGTCCAGCCCCGCGGGCGGGCCGGGGACTCTATAGCCGTCGCCGAGCCAGTTGAGGAGGTCGCGGTCGCGGCAGCCCTGCGAGCAGAAGGGGGTGCGCTCGGGCGTGGCGGGCTTGCCGCAGACGGGGCAGCCGCCGCCGCGGCGTCTAGATGTGGGCGCTTTGGACATGGCCGCCGGATATGGAGAGGCCTGCATCCGCCTGCAACCGGATCGTCGCGCCGATGCGGCGGGCGAGTTCGTCCAGCCAGTAGCGGCGGCGTTCCAGCACAGCAGTGACTGCGGGTGCGGCGCGGATCGTCCGCTCGCCCGCGCCCGCGGCGCGCTCGGCGCGGCGGAGGAGGGCACGGGCCGCGGCGCCGGCGGGGTCGCCCTGCACGATTTCCGGGAGGGACGGCCGCTCGCGGCGGCGGACGATCTGGAGAAAGCCGAAGCCGTTCATGCCGGTGCGCTCGAAGGGCTGGGGGAGGATAGCGTCGATCGCGGCGGCGGGCGCCTGCCGTTCGGCCTTGCCGGTCAGCGTCGGGAGATCGATGCCGATCGAACCGCCGATGCCGAGGCGCCGGATGGCGCGCGCCGCGGCGGCGGCTCCCGCGAGGGCCAGTTCGTGCGGCGGCAGCGCGCCGTCGACGTCGAACAGGGTCATGGCCGGAGTCACGCTCATCCTGAGCGCCCCGCCGGGAAAGGCGATCTCGCCCGTCGCCGCTTCCTCGAGCAGTTCGGACCAGCCCGCCTCCTCGAAGCGGTCGCGCATCGGCTCGTGCAGCGGCGGGGGGCGGCCGATGCGCTCGTGAAGGCTCCGGCCGGCGCGGGGCGGCTCGTCGGTGACCCGCGCCTTGGCGGGCTTGGGGCGCCCTGCCTCCGGGATCGCCTCACGGACGATCTCGACCCGAATCGCCTGACCTTCGGTGAGCCGGCCCGGGAGCGGTTCGACCAGCGCTTCGCGGCCTCCCGCGAGCAGGGCAAGGCCGCGCCGGCCAGGCACGTGAATCTGCGCGAGCCTTGCATCCACGACGGCACCGGTCCGGATCTCGCCCGGAAGCTCGATCTCTGCGTGCAGGATCTCGCCGCCCTCGACGAGGATGGCCCGGTTCTCGCCGATCCCCGTTTCGTAGAGCCACTCAGGCAATGGGATATCCGGCGGCGCGGAGCAGGGCGCGGGTCTCGTAGAGCGGCAGGCCCATGACGCCCGAGAAGCTTCCAGAAATCGCCCGCACCAAAGCTTCGGCCCGCCCCTGAATGGCGTAGGCGCCCGCTTTTCCCTCCCACTCGCTGCTGGCGAGGTAGGCGTCGAGCTCGTCCGGTGCGAAGCGCTGGAACGAGACGATCGAAGTCGACAGCCGGTGCCGCGCCTTCCCCTCTGCATCGACGAGGGTCACGGCGGTCAGCACCTTGTGGCGGCGGCCGGAGAGAAGCTGCAGCATCGCGCGGGCGTCCGCTTCGTCCTCGGGCTTGCCGAGGATTCGGCGCCCGACGGCGACCGTCGTGTCGGCGGCGAGCACCAGCGCGCCCGGAGCCTGCACCGCCGCCGCCTTGCCGGCCGCGATGCGCCGGACATAGTGCGCGGGCAGCTCGGCCTTGAGCGGCGTTTCGTCGATGTCGGCGGGGAGGATCGCGTCGGGCACGATCCCGATCCGCTTCAAAAGCTCGAGCCGGCGCGGGCTCTGCGAGGCGAGGACGAGCCGCATCGGCGCGGGCCCGGCTTTACTTGAAGCGATAGGTGATCCGACCCTTGGTCAGGTCGTAGGGCGTCAGCTCGACGAGCACTTCGTCGCCGACGAGCACGCGGATGCGGTTCTTGCGCATCTTGCCGGCGGTATGGCCGAGAATCTCATGATCGTTTTCGAGGCGGACGCGGAACATCGCGTTGGGCAGCAGCTCCACCACCTGCCCGCGCATCTCGAGAAGTTCTTCCTTGGCCAAACCCGTGTCTCTCCAGCTGAAAATTCGCGCCGCTTTAGCGAAGCGGGCGCAAAAAGGGAAGGCGAGTACGATGCCTACTCCGCTCCCTCGTCCTGCAGTCGAAACTGGAAGACGGGAAGGTTGACCCAGACGTACGGGGTACCCGGCGCCGCGCTCCTGTCCACCGGCGGCAGGCGGCGCCCGGCATAGAGCCGGCGGACATGGTCGAGCAGGTCCTGCGGCTGCCCGCCGATCCGAGGCTCGGTGTAGATCAGCCAGCCGTCGGGATCGATCAGGCCGCGGAGGAGGACATGCCCCTCGTCTTCGGCGCGCATCGCGTGCGCCGGATAATCGTCGGGGGTGAGCGAGAGCTGGAGCCGCCGCCGCGCCGCGCGCGCCGCTTCGCCGGTGAGGGTGCCCGGCGGAAAGCCGCCGTTCGCCGCGCTGACGGCCCTCAGCAAGGCGGCGCGGTGGGGCGAGCCCTGCGCGTAGGCGGCGTCCGCCAGCCATGCGATCGCCTCGCGGCGACGGCTCTCCTTGGCGTTTGGGCTCGATAGCGTGCCTTGCGCCATGCCGGCGAGATAGTCGGCGACGTCGCCGGGACCGCCGTAGCGGGCGAGGGCGCGCAGCGCGCCGGTCCCCAGCGCCCGCGCGGTTTCGTCGCCGCTCTCGATCGCGATGCGGTGGCGCAGGAGCTGGGATTCCCAGTAAAGGCCGCCGCCGTCGGTGGTGGCGGGGAGAAGCGCGAGCGCCTCCCGGCCGCGCTCCAGTGTGGCGCGCGGAACGAGGAGGGCGCGGGCAAGCCGGACGCGGGCTGCGGTCATGCTTTCCGCGGCGGCGTAGCGGCGCAGGAACGCGATCGTCGGCGGCGCGGAAAGCCAGGCGTCGGCTGCAGCGCCGCTCGCGAAAGGCCGCGCCTGCTCGGCGGGGTCGCCGATCGCCCAGGCGCGGCGGCGGTGCTCGCGCGCGGCGGTCGGGTCGCGCCGCGTCCCAAGCCCGCCCTCGTGGAGCTCGGCGAGGAGACGGTAGGCATCGGCCGCGCGCGGATGAAGGCTGTTCGCGGCCGCGCGGGCGATGCGCAGCGCGAGCACGGGCCGGGGCGTGCAGGGCGCTCCCGTGCCCCTTTGCTCGAGCCCGGCCAGCCAGCGCGCATGGGAGACGAGCCCGTAGTCCAGATGAGGGGGGCTCGCGCCCGGCGCGCTGCACGCCCGCTGTGCCTCGGCGGCGAGCGCCTCCAGCATCGCCTGCGACGTCCAGCCCCCGGCCGCTACAGCCGCTTCCTTGGCCGGCTGCGCGCTGAGCGGCGCGGCGGCGAACGTCGCCGCAAGCACGGCTGCGATGGTGGCGGTCCACGTCATGGCCGGCCAGCTTCGTCTACGCGGCAGCCTCGCGCAAGGGCACGAAAAAGCCCGCCCGGATCGCTCCGGACGGGCTCTTGTCGAGTCAGCGGTGCGGCTGAGGATCAGCCCGCCGCGCCGCCCGCCGCGAGGGCGGCGAGGAGGAGCAGGGCGACGATGTTGGTGATCTTGATCATCGGGTTCACCGCCGGGCCCGCCGTATCCTTGTACGGATCGCCGACCGTGTCGCCGGTCACCGCGGCCTTGTGGGCTTCCGAGCCCTTGCCGCCGTGATGGCCGTCTTCGATATACTTCTTGGCATTGTCCCAGGCGCCGCCGCCGGACGTCATCGAGATGGCGACGAACAGGCCGGAGACGATCACGCCGAGGAGCAGGGCGCCGAGAGCCGCGAAGCCCTGCTCGCGGCCCGCGATCCACGAAATGCCGAAGAACACGGCGATCGGCGCCAGCACCGGAAGCAGCGACGGCACGATCATTTCGCGGATCGCCGCCTTGGTGACGAGGTCGACGGTGCGCGCATAGTTGGGACGACTCGTTCCCGCCATGATGCCCGGGTTCGACGCGAACTGCTCGCGAACGTCGATGACGACGTTGCCGGCGGCGCGGCCGACGGCGGTCATGCCCATCGCACCGAAGAGGTACGGGAGCAGGGCGCCGAGCAGAAGGCCGACGACGACATAGGGGTTGGAGAGCGAGAAATCGACGCCGCCTGCCCCGATGCCGAGCGCGCCGGCATAATGCTGGAGATCGGTCGTATAGGCGCCGAACAGCACCAGCGCGGCAAGCGCGGCCGAGCCGATCGCATAGCCCTTGGTCACCGCCTTGGTGGTGTTGCCGACCGCGTCGAGGGCGTCGGTGCGGACCCGCACCTCATCCTCCATGTGCGACATTTCGGCGATGCCGCCGGCATTGTCGGTGACCGGGCCGTAGGCGTCGAGCGCCACGACCATGCCCGCGAGCGCGAGCATCGACGTCGCCGCGAAGGCGATGCCAATGAGGCCGGCGAGCTGGAACGAGACGATCGTGCCGGCGCAGATGACGAGCGTCGGCAGCGCAGTCGATTCGAGGCTGATCGCCAGGCCCTGGATCACGTTGGTGCCGTGGCCGGTTTCCGACGCCTTGGCGATGGAGCGGACCGGGCGGTAGTTGGTGCCGGTATAATATTCCGTGATCCAGACCAGCAAAGCGGTGACGGCGAGGCCGACCATCATGCACCAGAAGAGGTCCATGCCGGTGAAGGCCGACGGCAGGGCATCGCCGCCGACGTTCGCCGCCGCTTCCGGACCGGCCGCCTCGCGGGCGCTGCCGAGCGGCGCGTTCATGTCGCCCACCGTCTGCGCGGTCACGTAGTAGATGGCCGGGATGGAGAGGATCGCGGTCGTCCAGAAGCCCTTGTAGAGGGCGCCCATGATCGACTGCTTGGCGCCGAGGCGGACCATGTAGGTGCCCGCGATCGAGGTCAGGATGCAGACGCCGCCGACGATGAGCGGAAGGCTCATCAGGGCGGTGAGCTGCTCGGTGGAGCCCGCGACGAGAAGGGCGATCAGCACCATGGTGGCGCCGACGGTCACGACATAGGTTTCGAACAGGTCGGCGGCCATGCCGGCGCAGTCGCCGACGTTATCGCCCACGTTGTCGGCGATCACGGCCGGGTTGCGGGGGTCGTCTTCCGGGATCCCGGCCTCGACCTTGCCGACGAGATCGGCGCCGACGTCGGCCGCCTTGGTGAAGATGCCGCCGCCGAGACGCGCGAAGATCGAGATGAGAGAAGCGCCGAAGGCGAGGCTGACCAGCGAATCGACGACGAGGCGCGAATTGGGCGCTTCGCCTTTGATCTCGACCAGGTAGTAGAAGAAGATCGCGATGGCGAGGAGGGCGAGGCCGGCGACGAGCATGCCGGTGATCGCGCCCGCGCGGAAGGCGGTGGTGAGGCCGCTCTGGAGCGAGACGCGGGCGGCTTCGGCGGTGCGCACGTTGGCGCGGACCGAGATGTTCATGCCGATATAGCCCGCCGCGCCCGAAAG
>DASWMS010000108.1:0-4817 GCA_036399655.1 Allosphingosinicella sp.
CCCTCCCGCCAGGGCTGAGCCTGTCGAAGCCCGGGTTCGCGGGGCTGCAACCCGCCCTTCGACAGGCTCAGGGCCAGCGGTTGTGCGTTCGTGCGCATTCCCCGCATCAAGCGCAGCATCGCCCGAATACCCGGCGCTCCCACTCCCGCCAGGGCTGAGCCTGTCGAAGCCCGGGTTCGCGGGGCTGCAATCCGCCCTTCGACAGCTCAGAGCCGGAGAGACAGCCAGGAACTCAAGCGTTCCGATAGCGGAACAAGAGCAGGGGCCGGGCCAGCAGCAGCCCCGCCACGAACCCGCCGACATGGGCGCCCACAGCGATGTTGAGGTCCGCGCTGCGCTGCATGGTGAGGCCCATCACGGCGTTGAGCACGACCCAGCCGACGAGCAGCCAGAGCGCGTTCAGCCACAAAGCGAGCCTCGGGTTCTTCACCTTCACCTTGTTCTGGCCGAACAGCATCGCATAGGCGCCGATCACCGCCGCGATCGCTCCGCTCGCGCCGACCATCGGGTTGGTGCTGTGCGGGTTCATGAGATATTGCCCGCCCGCGGCCGCGAAGGCGCCGACGACATAGAGAATGGCGATGCTGGCGGGACCGAGCACATTCTCGCTCGAGCGTCCGCAGAACAGCAGGATGATGAGGTTGAAGAGAAGGTGGAGAAACCCCGCATGGAGCAGGGTGGCGGTGAGCGGCGTCAGCCAGACCGGAGCGCCGGGCGCATAGACGTCCGAGCCGAAGCGGTGCGGGAAGAAGCCGCCCCACATGACGGCGCGCTCGCCCGCACCGGCCGCCGAAACCAGCAGGAAGGCGATCGCCGTCACGGCCGCAATGGCGAGAGTTACCCGCGCGCGGCGCCAATCCTGCGGCGGCCGCATCGCCTCAGAGGAACTCGACTTTCGCGATCTCGAAATATTTGTCGCCGGACGGGGCCGAGAATTCCACCTCGTCGCCGACGTTGCGGCCGATCAGCGCCCGGCCGAGCGGCGAATTGTAGCTGATCCGGCCGACCTTGGCGTCCGCCTCATGCTCGCCGACGATCTGGTACTTCACTGGCTTGTCGTTCTCGTCGAGGAGGTGGACGGTCGCGCCGAACACCACCTTGTCGCCGGACAATGTGGTGGGATCGATGACCTGGGCGCGGCTCAGCCGATCCTCGATGTCGGCGATCTGCGCCTCGACCTGGCCCTGGCGCTCCTTCGCCGCGTGATATTCCGCATTTTCGGAAAGATCGCCGTGCCCGCGCGCTTCCTCGATCGCATCGATGATCGAGGGACGCTCGAACATCTTGAGCTGGCGCACTTCCTTCTGCAGCCTTTCATAGCCCTCGGCCAGCATCGGCATCTTGTCGACGGTCGCCATTCTCTTCAGCCTTTCGTGAACCTGCTTCGGGCCGCCCTTCGTTGGAGAAGACGGCCTCGCTCAGAGCTAAATTTCGGGGATTACGCTCTCGAAGCGGAATAATAGTCCTGCAGGGAGCGAACTTCAAGGTTGCGGTCCCGCGCCGCGCCGATCGCCCGCACCACCGCCGCGCTCGCCGCCGCCGTGGTAAAATAAGGAACGCGCGACATCAGCGCGGACGAACGCAGCGACGCCGAGTCCCGGTGGCTCTGCCAGCCTTCCGTCGTGTTGAAGATGAGGTCGATCTCGCCGTCCTTGATCTTGTCGACGATGTGCGGCCGCCCCTGCGCCACCTTGTTGACGCGCTCGACCTCGATCCCTTCGGCGGCGAGATGGTCGGCCGTCCCGCCGGTCGCGACGACCTTGAAGCCGAGCTCGACGATGGCGCGCACCGCAGGCGTGATCACCGCCTTGTCGCTGTTCTTGACCGACACGAAGACGGTGCCGCCCGCCGGAAGCTCGATCCCCGCACCCTGCTGGGATTTCAGGAACGCGATCTCGAAATTGTCCGCAATTCCCATGACTTCGCCGGTGGACTTCATTTCCGGCGAGAGGACGGGATCGACGCCCGGGAAGCGCGCGAACGGGAAGACCGCTTCCTTGACGGCGACATGCGGGATGTCGCGGTGGATGGGGAGGAAGCGCATCAGCGGCTCGCCCGCCATCACCCGCGCCGCGATCTTGGCAATGGGCGTGCCGATCGCCTTGGCGACGAAGGGCACGGTGCGGCTGGCGCGCGGATTGACCTCGATCAGATAGACGAGCCCGTCCTTGACCGCGAACTGGACGTTCATCAGCCCGACGACGCCAAGCCCCATGGCGAGCGCCCGCGTCTGCCGCTCGATCTCGGCGATGATGTCGGGCTGAAGGCTGTAGGGCGGGAGCGAGCAGGCGCTGTCGCCGCTATGGACTCCGGCTTCCTCGATATGCTGCATGACGCCGGCGATGCAGACGTCGGCACCGTCGGAGATCGCATCGACGTCGACTTCGATCGCGTCGCGCAGATACTGGTCGATGAGGACGGGGCTGTCGCCGGAGACCTGGACGGCGGTGACGATATAATCGTCGAGCTGGGCGGGGCCGTCGACGATCTCCATCGCCCGGCCGCCGAGCACGTAGGAAGGCCGCGTCAGCACCGGATAGCCGATCCGCTCGGCGACCGCGATCGCCTCCTCGCGGCTCCGCGCCATGCCGTTCTCCGGCTGGCGAAGGCCGAGGCGGTCGACGAGCGCCGCGAAGCGCTCCCGGTCTTCGGCAAGGTCGATGGCGTCCGGCGAGGTGCCGAGGATCGGGATGCCCTCCTTCTCCAGCGCGGCGGCCAGCTTGAGCGGCGTCTGCCCGCCGAACTGGACGATGACGCCCTCCAGCTCGCCGCGCGTTTTCTCGACGTGGAGGATCTCGAGCACGTCCTCGACGGTGAGCGGCTCGAAATACAGGCGGTCCGACGTGTCGTAATCGGTGGAGACGGTCTCCGGATTGCAATTGACCATGATCGTCTCATAGCCCGCATCCGCCAGCGCGTAGCAGGCGTGGCAGCAGCAATAATCGAACTCGATCCCCTGCCCAATCCGGTTCGGCCCGCCGCCCAGGATCACGACCTTGCGGCGGTCCGACGGATTGCTCTCGTCCTCGGGCTCGCCGAAGCTCGGCGCCTCGTAGGTCGAATACATGTAGGGCGTCTTCGCCTCGAACTCGGCCGCGACCGTGTCGATGCGCTTGAAGACCGGGCGGACGCCGAGCCTGTGGCGCAGCGCCCGAACCTCGTCCTCCGTGGTCGCGCCGGCCATCGCTTTCACCGCATCGTGGATGAGGCCGTGGCCGCGCGCCGTCACTTTGCCGATGCCGCCGGCAATGTGCGCCGACTTGACCGCGAGCTCCGCCAGGCGCCGGTCGGAAAAGCCCATCGCCTTGAGGCGCCGCATGCCCGCCGCGTCGTTCGGCAGCCCGTCGCTGCAGATCGCATTCTCCGCGTCGACGATCTCGCGGATCCGCTCCAGGAACCAGGGGTCGTACTTCGTGATCGCGTGGATTTCGGCGACGGTGAAACCTTCGCGCAGCGCCTGCGCCGCGACGAGCAGCCGGTCCGGCGCGGGCCGGGCGAGCGCCGCCTCGATCTCGGCCCGCGGTGCGCCGTAAAGCTCCTTCACCCCGTCGAAGCCGATCAGCCCGGTCTCCAGCCCGCGAAGCGCCTTTTGCAGGCTCTCGTGGATGTTGCGCCCGATCGCCATCACTTCGCCGACCGACTTCATCGCGGTCGACAGAAGCGCTTCCGAGCCCCTGAACTTCTCGAACGCGAAGCGCGGGATCTTGGTCACGACATAGTCGATGGTCGGCTCGAAGCTCGCCGGCGTGACGCCGGTGATGTCGTTGTCGATCTCGTCGAGCGTGTAGCCCACCGCCAGCTTCGCCGCGACCTTGGCGATCGGAAACCCCGTCGCCTTGGACGCGAGCGCCGAGGAGCGGCTGACCCGCGGGTTCATCTCGATGACGACAAGGCGCCCGTCCGCCGGATTGACCGCGAACTGGACGTTGGACCCGCCAGTCTCAACCCCGATCTCACGCAGCACCGCGATCGAGGCGTTGCGCATCGCCTGATATTCCTTGTCGGTCAGCGTCAGCGCCGGCGCGACGGTGATCGAGTCGCCGGTGTGGATGCCCATCGGATCGATATTTTCGATGGAGCAGATGATGATGGCATTGTCGTTGCGGTCCCGCACGACCTCCATCTCATATTCCTTCCACCCCAGCACCGATTCCTCGATCAGCACTTCGGTGGTCGGCGAGGCTTCGAGGCCGCCCGTCACGATCTCGACGAACTCCTCGCGATTGTAGGCGATGCCGCCGCCGGTTCCGCCCAGCGTGAAGCTCGGCCGGATGATCGCCGGCAGCCCCACCGCGTCGAGCCCGCGCATCGCATCCTCGAGGCTGTGCGCGATCTGCGAGCGCGGGCTTTCGAGCCCGATCCGCTCCATCGCCTGGCGGAACTTGAGGCGGTCCTCCGCCATCTCGATCGCGTCGGCATCGGCGCCGATCATCTGGACGCCGTATTTCTCCAGCGTGCCGTCCTTGAAGAGCGCGAGCGCGGTATTCAGCGCCGTCTGCCCGCCCATCGTCGGGAGCACCGCGTCGGGCCGCTCCTTCTCGATGATCTTGGCGACATATTCGGGCGTGATCGGCTCGACATAAGTCGCGTCGGCGAGCTCGGGATCGGTGATGATCGTCGCCGGATTGGAATTCACCAGCACGACCCGATAGCCTTCCGCCCTCAGCGTCTTGGCCGCCTGCGTCCCCGAATAATCGAACTCCGCCGCCTGGCCGATGACGATGGGACCGGCACCGATGATGAGGATGGAGGAGATGTCGGTTCGGCGGGGCATCAGTTCGTCTCTCTCAGAGCGGCGAAATTCTCGCGCCCGAAAT
>DASWMS010000109.1:0-21332 GCA_036399655.1 Allosphingosinicella sp.
CTTGCCGTGGACCTTCTGGATGAAGTGCTTGATCATCTGCTCGGCGACGTCGATGTCGGCGATGACGCCGTCGCGAAGCGGCCGGATCGCCTCGATCTGGTCCGGCGTCTTGCCCATCATCATCTTGGCGTCGTCGCCGACCGCCTTGACGCGCTTGACGCCGTTGATCGTCTCGATGGCGACCACCGACGGCTCGTTCAAAACGATGCCGCGGCCGCGCACGTAGACGACCGTATTGGCGGTGCCGAGGTCGATCGCCATGTCGTGCGAGGGAAACTTCAGGAACGATGGCAAACGAAACATATCGGCTGAACTCGCTTCTCAGGAGCGGGGGGCCCTGACTGGCCGCCTCGCCCGAATTTCTCTATAGGGTGCGCCCGGCGCCGCCGTCCACAGTCGAGTCAACAAGCCTCGCGGGGAGCCGTCGCTTGGGGTAGAGAGCGTCCCCATGTCAATAAGGCGCCTTCCCGAGCATCTGGTCAACCGCATCGCCGCCGGCGAAGTGGTGGAACGACCCGCCAGCGCGTTGAAAGAGCTTGTGGAAAACGCGATCGACGCCGGGGCGACGCGGATTGCGGTGACCTTGCGCGCCGGCGGGATCGAGCGGATCGAAGTCGCCGACGATGGCTGCGGCATGACGGCGGACGATATGGCCCTCGCGCTGGAGCGCCATGCGACCTCCAAGCTCCCGGACGACGCGATCGAAGCGGTCGGGACCCTGGGCTTTCGCGGCGAGGCCCTTCCGTCGATCGCCAGCGTCGCGCGGCTTTCGATCGAGAGCCGGATCCGGGGTGCCGACGGCTGGTCGCGCGTCGTCGACAACGGCCGGGTGACGGGGGAGGGGCCGGCCGCCCTTCCGCCGGGGACCCGCATCGTCGTCGAGGACCTGTTCGCGCGCGTCCCCGCCAGGCGCAAGTTCCTCCGCTCCGAGCGCTCTGAATATGCCGCCTGCGTCGACGTCGTGAAGCGCCTCGCCATGGCGCGCCCCGACATAGGCTTCAGCCTGGAGCACGAAGGGCGGCGCAGCATCGCCGTCCAGCCCGGCGAGGACGGCCCGGCACGCGTCGCCGCCTTGACCGACCGCGGCCTGGCGGAGAACAGCGTCGGCCTCGATTACGACCGCGGCATTGCGCGGCTCGGCGGCGTGGCGGGCCTGCCGACCTTCAACCGCGGCGTCGCCGACCACCAGTTCCTGTTCGTGAACGGCCGCCCGGTGAAGGACCGCCTCCTGATCGGCGCCGTCCGCGCGGCCTATCAGGACCTCCTCGCCCGCGACCGCCATCCGATCGTCGCTTTGTTCGTCGAAGTCCCGCGCGAGGAAGTGGACGTCAACGTCCACCCCGCCAAGACCGAAGTCCGCTTCCGCGACCCCTCCGGCATTCGCGGCCTCATCGTCGGCGGCCTCCGCCACGCGCTGGAAAGCGCCGGCTTCCGCAGCGCGCAACGGGTAAACTCCGGCGCCATGAACGCATGGCAGGCCGCTCCCTCTCCGCATGCTCCCTCTCCCCAGGGGGGAGAGGGTTGGGGTGAGGGGGCTCTGAGTCATCAGGCCAGTCTCTACCAGGGCCGCCCTTCCTCATACGTGGGAGCCCCCTCACCCTATCCCTCTCCCCCCGGGGGAGAGGGGACCGGCCGCGTCGGCGAAGAGCGCTCGGACTTCCTTCCCGCCGCCCGAGCAGAGGCTGCGTGGGGCGCGGTGCCGCCATCGCAATCCTATCCCCTCGGCGTCGCCCGCGGCCAGGTCGCGGCCACCTATATCGTCGCCGAAGCCGAGGACGGCCTCGTCCTCGTCGACCAGCATGCCGCGCACGAGCGCCTGGTGCTGGAGCGGATGAGGAAAGCGATGGCGAATGGCGGCGTCGCTCGCCAGGCACTGCTCCTCCCCGAAGTCGTCGAACTCGACGAGCCCGCCTGCGACCGCCTCGAATCGCGCGCGCCCGAGCTTGCGGAAATGGGGCTGGAACTCGAACGCTTCGGCGCCCGCGCCGTCCTCGTCCGCGCCGCCCCGGCCCTCCTTGGCCATGGCGACGTCAAAGGCCTCGTCACAGACCTTGCCGACGAGCTCGCCGCCTTCGACGAGGCGCTTTCGCTCAAGGAGAAGCTCGACCATGTCGCCGCGACGATGGCCTGCCACGGCTCGGTGCGCGCCGGCCGCATCCTGTCGGTCGCCGAGATGAACGCCCTCCTCCGCGAAATGGAGGTGACCCCGCATTCGGGCCAGTGCAATCACGGCCGCCCCACCTGGGTGAAGCTCGCGCACGGCGACATCGAGAAATTGTTCGGAAGAAAGTGATGGCGGGCAGGCTGGTCACCATCGCCTCGGTCTACAACTATTCCGAGCTCCACGCCCTTGTTTGCCTGCTTCGGACGAACGGCGTCGTCGCTTCGACGCTCTACGAGGGGCATGTCCGGACCGAGTGGATCACGGTCGCGCTCGGCGGCGCTCGCATCGCCATTCCCGAAGAGCAGCTGCCGCTTGCGCGCGAAATCCTCGCCGATATCGATCCGAGGCCGGTTCGCTCGCCGTGGGGCTTCGTCGATCTCGCCTTGTTCGTGATGCTGGCGCTCTTCTTCGGCGTCCCGCCTCCGGCGCGGGCGCCGGCCCACATCTATGTGGCGGAGCGGCGCGAGCCCGCCTGAACAGGCGGCGCGCTCAGGCCGGCGGCCTGTGCCAATCCTCGGCGAGCAGGGCGAAATAATCGTCGTCGAGCCATTCGTCGTGGCACAGGAAGCTGCGCTTGAAATGGCCTTCGTGGCGGAAGCCGAGGTCGCGCAGCACCGCCTTTGACGCTTCGTTGGGCGAGGCGGCGATGCCGACGAAGCGGTGGATGCCATGCGCGCGAATGAGATAGTCGATGAGCGCGGCGACGGCTTCGCGGGCATAGCCCATGCGGTGGAAGGCGGGGCGGACGCGGTAGCCGAGCTCGACCTGGCGCTCGCCCGGCACCCAGAAGCCGGCGCCGAGATCGCCGATCAGCGCGCCGTCCTCGCGCCGTTCGATGACGAACTGGTACCAGGGCCCGCCGGGCTCCGTGTCGCCGGGGCTCTTCGCCTGCATGTCGCGGATCAGGGTCTCGATGAAGGCGCGGTAATCGGGCCGCTTCGGGATGAAGCGGCTCATCTCCGGATCCGCCCAGCTCTCGATCATCGGCTCGAGATCCTCCGGCCGCGGCCGGCGCAGGATCAGCCGCTCGCTCTCCGTGAAGATCACGGAGCCTTGTCCTCGAGCGCCTGCAAACGCGCGCGTACTGCCTCGATGGGATGGGCGGCCGCTTCGGCGCGCGACCGGGTGAGGAGGGGATAGCCGGCTTCCGCGTCGGCGATGAGATCGCTCGTGAAGTGGCCGCTCCTCACTTCGCGAAGGATGCGCCGCATCTCGGTGCGCGCATCGGCGTTGATGATCCGCCGCCCGCCCTTCAGCGCGCCGAATTCAGCGGTGTTCGATATCGCTTCGCGCATGCCGGCTATGCCGCGCTCGTAGATGAGATCGGCTATGAGCTTCACCTCGGTAAGGCATTCGAAATAGGCGATTTCCGGTGAGAAGCCGGCTTCCACAAGCGTCTCGAACCCGGCGTGGATCAGCTCGGGAATGGCGCCCCAGAGCACGGCCTGCTCGTTGAACAGGTCGGCTTCGCATTCCTCGGCGAAGCTGGTCTTGAGGATACCCACCCGTCCGCTGCCGATCGCCGAGGCATAGGAAAGCGCCAGCGCCTCGGCCCCGCCGCTCGCGTCCTGCGCCACCGCGAACAGGGCGATAAGGCCGCTGCCCCTGAGATAATCGGCCCGCAGCGCCGTCCCCGGCCCCTTGGGCGCGACCAGCACGACGTCCAGGTCCGCGCGCGCCGCGATCAGGTTGAAGTGGATGTTGAGACCGTGCGCGAAGGTGAGGGCGGCGCCCTCCCGGAGGTTCGGCGCGATCTCGTCGCGGTAGATGCGCGCCTGCGTCTCGTCGGCGGCGAGCATGACGGCGAGATCCGCCTGCGCCGCGCCTTCCGCTGCCGTCATGACGTCGAACCCGTCGTCGACGGCACGCGCCCGGCTTGCCGAGGCTTCGGGCAAGCCGATGACGACGGAGACGCCGCTGTCGCGCAGGTTCAGCGCCTGGGCGCGGCCCTGGTTGCCGTAGCCGATTACGGCCACGCGCCGCGCCTGAACGAGCGTCAGGTCGGCATCTTCATCACGGTAGACGCGCATCGAAATCGGCTAAGCCATGTTCGAGCCCGGCGCAATCGAGCGGCGCGGTAAAGCGCGGCCATTCCGGCGGCGGCTGGCGCGAGAACCATGTATATTGCCGCTTGGCATATTGGCGCGTCGCGGCGCGGCCGAGCTCCAGCGCCCGCGCGCGGTCGATCTCGCCGCGCACGAGTGCGGCGATCTCCGCCACCCCGATGGCGCGCATCGCGGGAAGTGCGGGGTCCAGATTTCGCGCGAGGAGCGAACGAACCTCCGCGACGCCTTGTTCGGAAAGCATTTTCTCGAAGCGTTCGTTGCAGCGTGCGTGGAGCCAGTCGCGCGGCGGAAGGAGGATGAGCGGGACCAGCGCGACACTCCCGCCGATGCCGCCGGTCCGCTCCTTCTGCCACTCGCCGAGCGCCCGCCCGGTCGAGCGCACGACCTCCAGCGCGCGGGCGACCCGCGTCGTATCGGAGGGGCGGAGCTTCGCCGCCGCCTGCGGATCCTCCTTTGCGAGAGCGGCATGGGCCTTGACGACGGCAAGCGCCCGCACCTCGGCGCGGACCTGCGGCGCGATCTCCGGCACCGGCGCAATGCCGTCGAGCAGGGTGCGGATGTACATGCCCGTCCCGCCGGCGAGGATCGGCAACCGCCCCGCCTGGTGCGCCGCCGCGATCTCGCGCCGGGCGTCGGCGGCCCAGGCCGCGGCGGAAAACGGTTCCGCCGCGTCGCGATAGCCGTAGAGCCGGTGCGGCGAGTGCGCTTCTTCGTCCTGAGACGGTCTCGCAGTAACGACGCGCAAGTCCCTGTAAACCTGTGCACTGTCCGCGTTGATGACGACGCCTCTGTGCCGCTCCGCGAGGGCGAGCGCCAATGCCGACTTGCCGCTTGCGGTCGGTCCTGCGATGAGCGCGAGCTTCGGCAGAGAGGGCGCATCCTTGTTCATTGCGAGCGTGATAGCAGCGGATCGGCTGGGACGCGGCGATATTTCGGCGGCTGGGGACGCGGCGCGCGCGGCCGGCATCGAGCCGCTCGGCGCCGCCTGGATCGAGGAGGGCAGCGCTTTCGACCTCCGCTTCGAGTCCCTGAGCGAAGCCGACGCCCCGACCTTGGAGCGTGCGTTCCCGACTGCGGACGTCGTCGTGCAGCGCGAAGACCTGCGCCGGCGACCGATTCTCGTCGCCGACATGGATTCGACGATGATTGCGGTGGAATGCATCGACGAGCTCGCCGATTATGCGGGGCTGAAGGCCGAAATCGCCGCCATCACGGAGCGGGCGATGCGCGGCGAGCTCGAATTCGAAGCGGCGCTCGAAGCGCGGGTCGCCCTCCTCAGCGGGCTTCCCGAGGAGGCGATCGACCGCTGCCGGGAGGAGCGGGTCCGGCTCACGCCTGGCGGCGTCCAGCTCGTCAGGACGATGCGCGCCAACGGTGCCTGGTGCCTTCTCGTCTCGGGCGGGTTCGACCGCTTCGCCAACCCTGTTGCGGCGGAGATCGGCTTCAACGAGTCGCTGTCGAACAGCCTGTGCACCGCTTACGGCCGGCTGACCGGCGCGGTCGCCCACCCGATCCTCGGCGCGGCCGCCAAGAAGGACGCATTGCTCCGCGCCTGCGCCGCCCGCGGCGTCCCGCCGGAGCAGGCGCTCGCGGTCGGTGACGGCGCGAACGACATTCCGATGCTGGAGGCCGCCGGTCTCGGCGTCGCCTACCGCGCCAAGCCCGCGGCGGCGGCGGCCGCCGACGCGCGGATCGCCCACAACGATCTCACGGCCTTGCTCTTCGCGCAGGGTTATGCGCGCAAGGACTGGGAGGAAGCCTAGGCCGCCGGACGGCTCATGTCTGCGGCGATGGCGGCGAGTGCGAAGCCGACCGAGCGTTCGCCGCATTCGAAGCCGATCGAGACTCCGTCCGCGCCCACCGCGCGCACGGTGCCGAAGATGGCGCCGGCGTCGGGGTGATGGAGCTCGACTCTGCGTCCCAGCGCTGGGCGGGCGTTGGTCTCGACAAAGGCGCCGGTTGCCGAAACGTCGCGCAGCGCGGCGGGCGCGGGACGCTCGTCGATGAGGACGCACATCCGGCGCCTGCGCCAGGGTGACGCCATGGCCGACTTCCGCTTCCTCATGCCCAACAACCCCCGCTGCAACGAACCTCGTTCGAAGCGACCTTAGCGGCTGCGGGAAAAAAATCGGTTAAGGCGCGACCGGAATGCAGTCGTGGCCGGCCGAGCGCGCCGCGGCGCAGACACGCGCGGCCGCAGCGCGGTCGCCGAGCGGCCCCGCCTGGAGACGCCAGACGGCCCCGGCACGGACGATGTGATGCTGAAGCGCACCTACCGCCGAGACCGAGCGGATCGAGCCCCACTGGCGCCGTGCGTTGGCTTCGTTCGAGAAGGCGCCGAGCTGGACGCGCCAGCGGCCGCTCGCGGCGGCGCGGACCGGCGCGGGCGTGGCGGCGCGGGGAGCGGGGGCAGGGCGGGCGACGGGAGGCGGCGCCTGGCGCTGCACGACCACGGGCGGCGGCACCGGCGTGCGGACGACGGGCGGCGGCGTGCGGCGCGGCTCCGCTGCGGGCGCCGGCGGCGCATAGACTCGGGCGATCGGCGGCGGGACGGGCGCCTGCGCGGTTCGGATCGGCGCGTCGATCGGAGTACCCGACGCCGTGGCCGGCGCACGCGCAGCCATCGCTTCGGCCATTTCGGTGCCGCGTGTGCGGTCGCTCGGGGAGAGGTGCGCCTCCATCTGCGTCAGGCTCTGGCGCGCCTGCGGCAATCCCTGGTCGGCGGCGCGCTTCATCAAGGCATAGGCGCGCGGCCAGTCGGTCGCGACGAGGTCGCCGTTGAAGTGGGCGGTGCCGAGATAATATTGCGCGCGCGGGTCGCCGCGCTCGGCGGCGCGCTGCAGCCATGGAATGGCACGCTCGCGCTGATTGTTCTGGAAGAGCGAGAGGCCGAGATTGGCCTCCGCCTGGCCGTGGCCCTGCCGCGCCGCCTTTTCGAACCATTCGAGCGCGAGCGGCAGGTTGGCCGGAACCCCGCGGCCGAGCCGGTAGGCCTGGCCGAGGTTGAACTGCGCGTCGGCGTCGCCGGCGTCGGCCAGCGGGCGCCATTCGCGGATTGCGGCTTCGTAATTGCCCGCGCGCCACGCCTCGATTCCGGCGCGCACGTCTGCAAAGGCGCTCCCGGCGCCGATCGAGATGGCGGCGGCCGCGGCGCAGCAGAGCGCCAGAGTGCGAGCCTTCGAAGTCATGAACCTTCTCCCAGCGGAAATCTGTCGAGCCTGTGCCTAAACGGGAATGCTTAACGCGCCGTTAGCGGAAACACAGCCGGAAACTCGGTCATCATGCGCGCGCGTGATCCTTCTGCAGGTGCATGGGTGCATAAGCCCGCGCGCAGGTCCTTCGAGACGCCGCTTCGATACGGCTTCGCCTACTCAGCCGCTCCTCAGGATGAGCGAGTTTTGCTCCATCCGCTCATCCTGAGGATGGACTGAGCCCGGCGAGGCCCGTCTCGAAGGACCGGGGTGTGCACCAGCCACCACAATCGCAAACCACCGTCCGATCCCCTTCGCGTCGTTAACCAGATTTTAGGTGCCCGCGGCGCAAACCTCGCTTCGAGATCGGAACCGAGGGCAAAGTTCATGCGCGTATTGGCACTCTCGTCACAGAAAGGCGGATCGGGAAAGACGACCCTGTCCGGCCACCTCGCCGTCCAGGCGGAGCGGGCCGGGGCAGGCCCCGTTTGCCTCATCGACATCGATCCGCAGGGCTCGCTCGCCGATTGGTGGAACGAGCGCGAGGCGGAGATGCCGGCCTTCGCACAGACGACGGTCGCGCGGCTCGCGGCGGACCTCGAAGTGCTCAGGGGGCAGGGCTTCAAGCTGGCGGTGATCGATACGCCACCCGCGATCACGCTCGCCATCCAGAGCGTCATCCAGGTCGCCGAGCTGATCGTCATCCCGACGCGCCCCAGCCCGCACGACCTTCGCGCCGTGGGCGCCACGGTCGATCTGTGCGAGCGCGCCGGAAAGCCGCTCATCTTCGTCGTCAACGCCGCGACGCCCAAGGCCAAGATCACCTACGAAGCGGCCGTCGCGCTCTCGCAGCACGGCACGGTGGCGCCGGTCACCATCCACCACCGCACCGATTTCGCCGCCTCGATGATCGACGGCCGCACCGTCATGGAAGTCGACCCCAAGAGCCGCTCCGCCAAGGAGGTCGAGGACCTTTGGGTCTACATCGCCGACCGGCTCGAGAAGAATTTCCGCCGCACCGTGTTCACCGCCCCCGGCGGTTTCGCGGCGCACCCCGGCAGCACGCGTCCCGCAGGCGGCTTCGGCCGCCGCGTGGTCGGCCAGTAAGGGAGGGCGCCGATATGGTTGAAGCAAGACCTTTCGCATCGCTCTCCTCCGGGCTCCTCGCCCGCAAGGGCGCGGCCAAGCCCGCCATGCGCCCGCAGGCCTTCGGCCATATCGGCGCGAGCCTCGACGATCTGGGCTGGAACGACATGGGCGAGGCCGAGGCGGCCGCCGCCGCCGCTCACGCCGCGCATTCCTCGCACGTCGAGCAGCAGGCGCCGGAGCATGTGCCGAGCTCGATCGCGGCGTTGACGCCTTCGCCCCGTCCGGTCGCCGAACCGGCGCCGGTCCACGAGCAGCAGCGCGCCATCGCCGACGGCCTCGGCGCCGAAGCGGAGGAAGTTCCGGCCCAGCCGGAGACCTTCGCCGCGGAGCCCGCGCCGGTCGTCGCCATGCCGCGACGCCGCGCGCCGATGGCGGCCCGCGACAAGGCCGCCTTCACCCTTCGCCTCGATCCCGACCGGCACTTCCGCCTGCGTCTCGCCTGTGCCGTGTCCGGCCGCTCGGCGCAGCAGATCGTGACCGGCGCGCTCGACGAAATCCTCAAGACCTACCCTGAAATCGACGCTCTGGCCGGGCAATTGCCCGCTGCCCGTGCGCGCAGCTGAGAAGCGGAGTCGATGAGATGAAAAGGTTCGCGACCAAATTCGCCGCCTCGACGATGGTGATCGCCCTCGCGATGGTGGGCTGCCAGGCCGACATGCTGACCAGCGCCGCCACGGCGTCCACAGCCGAGCGCAGCGCCGGCCAGGCCAACCGGTTCGCCGAGAATGCGCGCACCGCCGCCCAGCGCGGCGACCTCACGGAGGCCCTGCGCCTCGCGGAGCGCGCCGTCGAGCTCGCCCCGCGCGACGCCGGCTACCGGATGCTCCTCGCCGACGTCTACATGAAGAACGGCCGCTTCCGTTCCGCCGAGACCAGCTATGCCGACGTCATCGAGATCGACCAGGGCAATATCCGCGCCGGCCTCAGCATCGCGCTGACGCAGATCGCGCAGGGGCGGAGCGGCGACGCACTCGTCAGCCTGGAAGAGGTGCAGGACCGCGCACCCGCCGTCGACGTCGGCCTTGCCTATGCGCTTGCCGGCCAGCCGCAGCGGGCGATCGAGCTGCTCGAGCCCGCCGCCCGGAGCGCCGGCGCCGACGGCCGCACCCGCCAGAATCTCGCCCTCGCTTATGCGCTGGCCGGAGACTGGGCGCGTGCCCGCACCGTCGCGGCGCAGGACGTCTCGCCCGCCGATCTCAATTCCCGCCTGCAGAGCTGGGCCGCCATGGCGCGGCCGTCGGGCCAGGCGACGGCGGTTGCCGGCCTGCTCGGCGTCACGCCGGTCGAGGATGCGGGCCAGCCGGTTCGCCTCGCGCTGAACGGCGAAGCGCCTGTCGCTTATGCCGCTGCGGCGCCCGCGCCGCTTCCCGCGCCGGTCGCCGACGCAACCGATGCGTTCGCACAGGCCGAAGCGCCTGCGCCGGTCGCCGTTGCTGCCGTCGAGGCGCCCGCTGCCCAGGCCGAGCCGGTCGCCGTCGAGGTGATCCGCTATGCCGAAGCGCCGGTCGTCGTCGCTCCGGCGCCCGCGCCGGTCGCCGAAGCCGCGCCGGTTCGCTTCGCCGCCGCCGCTCCGGCGCCTGCGCCGGTCGCCGAGCAGCCCGCCAATTGGTGGCCCGCGCCCACCACCGCGCCCGCGTCGGCCCCGGCGCCGGCGCAATTCGCCGCCGCGGAGCCCGTCGACGTAGCCGAGCCCGTCCAGGTGGCCGCCGCGGTCGCCGACGAGGCCCCTGCGCCCGCCGCCGTCGCTGCCGTCCTTTCGGCGCCGTCGCCGGTCCTCACCCGCACCGTCGCTCCCGCGCTCACCGCGCGTCCGATCTATCGCCAGGCGCCCGTCAACCGCGCCGCCGCCGTCTCCGCCCGCCTACCGCGCAGCGCCGTGGCATCCGCGGCTGCAAACGGCAACTTCGTGGTCCAGCTCGGCGCCTTCGCCGACGCCGCCAATGCCGAGCGCGCCTGGAACGCCGCCCAGAGCCGCTACGGCGTCTCGCGCGGCCAGATGCGCACCGCCTCCGTCTCTATGGGGGGGCGCCAGCTCACCAGGGTCTCGGTCGCCGGCTTCGCCAATCGCGCCGAAGCGGTCCGCCTCTGCTCGTCCATCCAGTCGCAGGGCGGAAGCTGCTTCGTCCGCGGCACGGCCGGCGACGCGCCGAACGTCCGCTGGGCGTCGCGCGCCGGCACCGCCCGCCGCGGCTGAGGATTTCCCTGGAGGCGGCCGAAGTCACGCTCGGCCGCCCCGTCCTTTCACGCTCTCCAGCAGCAGGTCGAGCAGCGGAAGCTGGCTCGCCAGCATCTTCGTCCGCGCGTCCTCCAGCGTGAACCAGGCGGCCCGGTCGATCTCGGGCCAGGACTGGAAGCGCCCGCTCCGCGGCGGCCACTCGACCGTGAAACGGTTGCTGACGATCGCAGCCGCGTCGAGATCGCCCTCGGCCGCAAACGCCTCGACATATTTCCCGTCTTTCTGGCGGATGCGGCCGAGCGGCGTCAGCGGGCCCTCCACGCTCGTGCCGAGCTCTTCGGCGAACTCGCGCCGGGCAGCCTCCTCCGCCGTCTCGCCCGCCTCGATCAGCCCTTTGGGAATCGCCCAGGCGCCGTCGTCCCTGTTCGCCCAATAGGGTCCGCCGAAATGGCCGAGCAGCACTTCGAGCGCCGCTGCGCGCCGGCGGTACATGAGGATGCCGGCGCTCTCCTGGGGCATGAAGGTCAGGCCTCGAGCTGGGTGAAGCGGACCGCCATGACCTCGCGGACCGACACCGTTCCCTCCATTCCCTTTTCGACGACGCTCAATTGCTGCACGTCCCGGGGCCCGAGCGGGATGACCATCCGGCCGCCGGGCGCGAGCTGGTCGAGGAGCGCGCGCGGCGCCTCCCTGGCCGCGGCGGTGACGAGGATGCGGTCGAACGGCGCATGCTCTGCCCAGCCGCGCGAGCCGTCGCCGACGCGAAGGTGGATGCCTTCATAGCCCAGCGTCGACAGGCGCAGCCCCGCCTCGTTCGCGAATTCCTCGACGATCTCCACGGTCCAGAGGCGCGCGCCGAGCTCGGCCAGGACCGCCGCCTGGTAGCCGAAGCCGGTCCCGACCTCGAGCACCCGGTCGCCGCGCTCCAGCGCGAGAAGATCGATCATCAGGGCGCCGATGAAGGGCTGCGACACGGTCTTGTCGAAGCCGATGGGGAGCGGCGTATCCTGATAGGCGGCGATGGCGAGCTGGCCCGGCACGAAGAGGTGGCGGGGCACGCGCAGGAGCGCATTCTGGAGCGCGCGGTCCGGCTCGTCCTTGCCGATCTCGTCACTGGCGAGATCGAAATGCATTCCGATCACCTCGACCATGTGGCGCCTCAGGATCGCCAGATGCTGTTCGGTCATCGCTTTCATTGGTCTTACTCCGGATGGCTGCGCGGCTGTAGCGCCGGACGGGGCCTCGGCGTATCACATAGGTGAGAAGCGGCGCCGAACCAGCCGCCCGGAGGGGAAGGACAAATGGAATATATGCTGATGCCGCTGCGACGCTACGCCGACTTTTCCGGTCGTTCGCGGCGCATGGAATATTGGATGTTCACCCTTTTCATCATCCTCTTCGAGCTGGTGATGATCGGCTGGATCCTGGCCGCCGTAATCGCGGCCGACGGGGAGATGACTGCGGCGGTGGCATTGCCCTTCATCCTCCTCCTGCTCCTCGGCCTCGCGCTGTTCATCCCCTCGCTCGCGGTCACGGTCCGCCGGCTCCACGACCAGGACAAATCCGGCTGGTATTATTTCATCGCCTTCGTGCCCGTAGCGGGCGCGATCGTCCTTCTCGTCTTCATGTGCACGGAAGGAACGGTCGGACCCAACCGCTACGGGCCCGACCCAAAGGCGGGCGAACTGGTCTGAGGCGGCCGCCTCGGCGCAGCGGTCATGCCGCCGCCCCGGTTGCGGCAGCCACGGCGGCGCGTTAGGGGAGGGGAGCGTTGCCCCTGTGGCGGAATTGGTAGACGCGCTCGACTCAAAATCGAGTTCCGCAAGGAGTGCCGGTTCGATTCCGGCCGGGGGCACCAACGCTTCGCGCGGCGCGACTAGGCGCGCTCGCCCTTGTCCTGCGACCGGTCTCCCGAGCCCGGCACCGGCGCACCCAGCGCCTTTGCCGCGCGCGCCACGGCCTCGTCGCTCGGCGCTTCCGGCAATTCCTCGCCGGCCAGCCGCGCATCGTCCGGAATGCCGTGCGCGGTGCCCGCAATCGGCTCGTTCACCGCCCGCTCGTTCGGACCGTTCGAAATCTTCGCCCTGTCTTCGGCCATCGCTTCGATCTCCTGCGTTTCAGGAGCCGAAGCGATGGAGGCGGGCGAGGGTTCCCCCGCGGTTTTCCGATGTCAGCGCTGGGCCACCGGCACATAGTCGCGCTGCGCCTCGCCGACATAGAGCTGGCGGGGGCGGCCGATCTTCTGGTCGGGGTCGGAGATCATCTCGTTCCACTGCGCGACCCAGCCGACGGTGCGGGCGAGGGCGAAGAGGGCGGTGAACATCGAGGTCGGGAAGCCGATCGCCGAGAGGATCACGCCCGAATAGAAATCGACGTTCGGATAGAGCTTCTTCTCGACGAAATAATCGTCCGAGAGCGCGATCCGCTCCAGCTCGCGGGCGACGTCGAAGATCGGGTCGGTGACGCCGAGCTCGCTCAGCACCGCCTCCGCGGTCGCCTTCATCACCTTCGCGCGGGGATCGAAATTCTTGTAGACGCGGTGGCCGAAGCCCATCAGCCGGAACGGGTCGTCCTTGTCCTTGGCGCGGGCGATGTACTCGGGGATGCGCTCGGGCCGGCCGATCTCGCGCAGCATGTTGAGCGCCGCTTCGTTGGCGCCGCCATGCGCCGGGCCCCAGAGGCAGGCGATGCCGGCCGCGATGCAGGCGAAGGGATTGGCGCCCGACGAGCCGGCGAGCCGCACCGTCGAGGTCGACGCATTCTGCTCATGGTCGGCGTGGAGGATGAAGATCTTGCGCATCGCCGACTCGACGACGGGGTTCACTTCATAGGGTTCTGCAGGCACGCCGAACGTCATGCGCAGGAAGTTGCCGGTGTAGGTCAGGCTGTTCTGCGGGTACATGAAGGGCTGGCCGATCGAATATTTGAACGCCATCGCCGCGATCGTCGGCATCTTCGCGATCAGGCGGTGCGAAGCGATCATGCGCTGCACCGGATCGGTGATGTCGGTCGAATCGTGGTAGAAGGCCGAGAGCGCGCCCACGACGCCGCACATGATCGCCATCGGGTGCGCGTCGCGCCGGAAGCCGCGGTAGAAGGTGGAAAGCTGCTCGTGCAGCATCGTGTGGCGCGAGATGGTGTAGCTGAACTTCTCCAGCTCCTCCTGCTTCGGCAGCTCGCCGTTGAGGAGCAGGTAGGCGACTTCCATGAAGCTCGAATTCTCGGCGAGCTGGTCGATCGGATAGCCGCGGTGGAGCAGGATGCCCTGGTCGCCGTCGATATAGGTGATGCGGGACTGGCACGACGCCGTCGAGGTGAAGCCGGGATCGTAGGTGAAGACGTCGGCCTGGCCGTACAGTTTGCGGATATCGACCACGTCCGGCCCGACCGTGCCGCCCAGCACGTCGTAGCCATATTCCTTGCCGCCGAGGTTGAGGCTGGCCCTGTCCGCCATCTTATCGCTCCTTTACCCGGTCCTGGATGCGGCCGAGGCTTTCCTCGCGGCCCAGCAGAACCAGCACATCGAAAATGCCCGGCGACGTCGCCCGGCCGGTCAGCGCCGCCCGCAAAGGCTGCGCGACCTGCCCGAGCTTCACGCCTTCGGCCTCGGCCACCTCTCGCACGGCCTGCTCTGTCGTCTCCGCCGTCCATTCCGGCAGCGAAGAAAGCTGGCGGTGGACGCGGGCGAGCAGGTCCGCTGCCTGGCCTCCTAGCAGCGCTCTGGCCTTGTCGTCCATGTCCAGCGGACGGGACTTGAACAGGAAGGCCGCGCCCTCGGCCAGCTCGTTCAAAGTCTTCGCGCGCGGCTTCAGCTCCGCCATGGCCGAGGTCAGGACGCCGATCTCGTCCGTGTCGAGGCTTCGCCCGGCGAGCGTCTCGATCCGCATCGCGACGAGGCCGGCGAGCCGCCCGTCCGACGCTTCGCGGATATAGTGGCCGTTCAGATTCTCGAGCTTCTTCATGTCGAAGCGGGAAGGGGAGCGGCCGACGCCGTCCAGGTCGAACAATAAGGTCGCGCGTTCGCGGCTGACGATCTCTTCGTCGCCATGGCCCCAGCCGAGGCGCAGGAGATAGTTGGCGACGGCTTCGGGGAGGAAGCCGAGTTCCTCATAGTCCATGACGCCGGTCGCGCCGTGGCGCTTGGACATCTTGGCCCCGTCCTGGCCGTGAATGAGCGGCACGTGGGCGTAAGTGGGCTCCGGCCAGCCCATCGCCTTCACGATCGCGAGCTGGCGGAAAGCGTTGTTCAGATGATCGTCGCCGCGGATGACGTGGGTCACGCCCATGTCGTGATCGTCCACGACGACGGCGAGCATATAGGTCGGAGTCCCGTCGGAGCGCAGCAGGACGAAGTCGTCGAGCTCCGCATTCTGGACGGTCACCCGGCCCTGGACCCGGTCCTCGATCACCGTCTCGCCCTCACGCGGCGCCTTGAGACGGATGACGTAGGGCGCATCGGGAGTCGCCGCATCGGGCGCGCAGTCCCGCCAGCGGCTGTCGGTCCGGAACGGGCGCCGCTCCGCCTGTGCCGCCGCGCGCTGCGCCGCAAGCTCCTCCTGCGTCGTCCAGCAGCGATAGGCGTGGCCGCGGGCGAGCATTTCGTGCGCGACCTCGGCGTGACGCACCGCGAACTGCGACTGGTAATATTCGTGCCCGTCCCAATCGAGGCCGAGCCAGCGCATGCCTTCGAGGATCGCCTCGATCGCCGGCTGCGTCGAGCGCGCCTTGTCCGTGTCCTCGATCCTGAGGAGGAACTTGCCGCCGTGACGGCGCGCGAAGAGCCAGTTGAAGAGCGCGGTGCGCGCGCCGCCGATATGGAGGAAGCCCGTGGGCGAGGGCGCGAAACGGGTGACGACGCTGGAGGGCACTGGGCTTCCGCTCACGCGGCGATTCTCCGAAGGATGGGTCCGGTCGGGCCCCAAGGATGCGCGCCTCTAGCATAGCGTCTCGCCCGCGCGGAAGGGGCGGCCGGCACAGCGGTTACCGTCCCGGCGTCGGCAGCGGCGGAGGCGGCGGCAGCGGCGGCGGCGGCGGGACGGAGCCGCCGGGCACAGGGTCGTCAGGCGACACGCGCAGGTTCGGCTCGGCCGACGGGCGCTCGCGCTTCACCGCCATGGCGTGGGCCACGGCAAGGAGGGGAAAGAAGAACAGGGCGCCCAAGAGCAACCGCCCCCTCCGCCGCCTGAAATCGGGCGCGCGCACCCAGCGGAACTGCGCGAACAGAACGACCGGCACCGCGAGCAGGCCGACAAGGAGAATGACCGCGGAGAGCTTCATGGCAGCCCAACGCCGCTGGGCGTGCTACGGTCCAACGGCGCGGACGCTCGGAAGTTGGACCTATCGTTGCGCCCTCGCCCGGTACGCGGAAGATTGCGTCATGGCGAGCCGCACCCTGGCCCTTTCCATCTCCGCAGGCGCGGCCGGACGGCTGCGCGCCCGCCTGTCCGCCGCTCTCGAAGCGGTGGCGGACCGCGAGCGCGACCAGCTCCCGCTCTGGCTTCCCGTCGGCACGATCGCCGGCATCTCGGCCTGGTTCCACATCGGCGGCGCGGCGGGGTGGACGGCGTTCCTCTGCCTTGCCGCCGCCGCGGCGCTCGCCCTCGCCGCCGCCGCCGCGCGGAGCCGGTGGGGAAGGGCGCTCGCCGTCTTCGCCCTCGCCGCTGCGTTCGGCTGCGCCAACATCTGGTGGAAGGCGGAGCGGGTGGCGGCGCCGCGCCTCGAACGGCCTCGTCTCGCGACCTTCGAGGCGGAGATCGAGCGCTTCCAGCGCCTCCCGGCACGCGAAGCCGTCCGCCTCGTCCTCGAGACGGACGGCGGCGCGCTCCCGCCGCGCATCCGCGTCAATGTCGACGAGGAGGATGCGGGCGCCGCGCTCGTCCCCGGCGCGCGCGTTCGCCTGCGCGCCTGGCTGATGCCGCCGGCGCCCGCCGCCGTGCCGGGCGCCTACGATTTCGCCCGCGCCGCCTGGTTCCAGGGGATCGGCGCCACCGGCCGCGCGCTCGACATCGCCGTGATCGCGCCGCCCTCCTCGCAAAGCTGGTCCGCGCGCCTCGCGCTCTGGCGCCAGCGCCTGGCCGATCACATCCGCGCCCGGCTCCCCGCCGCAGAGGGCGGCATCGCCGCCGCCCTCGCCACAGGAGATCAGGGCGGCATTCCCGAAGCGGACGCGGAGGCGATGCGCCGCTCCGGCCTCGCCCACCTCCTGTCGGTGAGCGGGCTCCATCTCACCGCCGTGGTCGGCGCCGTCATGCTGCTGACCCTGAAGCTCCTCGCCCTGAGCCCCGCGCTCGCGCTGCGCGTCCGCCTCGTCCTCGTCGCCGCCGCCGCAGGCGCGCTCGCCGGCGTCGCCTACACGCTGCTGACCGGCGCCGAGGTGCCGACGGTGCGCGCCTGCATCGCGGCCCTGCTCATCCTCCTCGGCCTCGCGCTCGGCCGCGACGCGCTCACCCTGCGGCTCCTCGCCGTCGGCGCGCTCGTCGTCCTCGTCCTCTGGCCCGAGACATTGCCGGGTCCGAGCTTCCAGCTGAGCTTCGCCGCGATCATGGCGATCGTCGCGCTCCACGAGCACCCCCGCATCCAGGCCCTGCTCTCGCGCCGCGACGAGCCCGTCCACGCCAGGGCCGGCCGCTTCCTGCTCGGCCTCATCCTGACCGGCCTCGCCGTCGAAATCGCGCTCACCCCGATCGCGCTCTTCCACTTCCACCGTGCGGGCCTCTACGGAGCGCTCGCCAACATCGTCGCCATCCCGCTCACCACCTTCGTCGTCATGCCGCTCGAAGCGCTGGCGCTCCTGTTCGATCTCGTCGGGCTCGGGGCGCCCTTCTGGTGGCTGGCGGGGCAGGCGCTCTCCTTCCTCGTCGCGCTCGCGCACGCCGCCGCGGGCGCGCCGGGCGCCGTCGCCATGCTCCCGACCATGCCGGTCGCCGCCTTCGCGCTGCTCGTCTCCGGCGGTCTCTGGATCTGCCTCTGGCGGACGAAGCTGCGCCGTTTCGGCCTCATACCCGCCGGGCTCGGCGCGCTCCTCGCGCTCGCCGCGCCCGCGCCCGACCTCCTCATTACCGGCGACGGCCGCCACCTGGCGCTGCGCACTGATGACGGCCGGCTCGCCATCCTGCGCGGCCGTGCCGGCGACTACGTCCGCTCGCTCCTGTCGGAGAATAGCGGCGAGGAGGCCGAATTCCTTGAGGTCGAGCAGCTCGGCCAGGCCGCCTGCAGCGCCGATCTGTGCGCGGTGAACCTCGCCCGCTCCGGGCGCATATGGCGTCTCCTTGCAACGCGGACGGACCGCTTCGTCGATCTCCCCGCCTTCGCCCGCGCCTGCGCCGCCGCCGACATCGTCGTCAGCGATCGCCGCCTGCCGCGGAGCTGCCGCCCGCGCTGGCTCAAGGCCGACAGGGACTTCCTCGCCGGAACCGGCGGTCTCGCCCTGCACCTCGGCGCGCGCCCTCGTGTCCGGAAGGTCGCGGAAACCGTCGGCGATCACCCCTGGCGCACCGCCCGCTTGCCCCCGCCGCCGCTCCGGCGCTAGCGATGTGACCATGCCGATCCGCCTCATCTGCCTCGATGCCGACGACACGCTCTGGCACAATGAAAGCTTCTTCCGCGCCACCTTCGGCCGCTTTGCCGAGCTGCTGCGCGATTTCGAAGCGCCGGAAGCGCTGCAGCGCCGCGTCGACGAGGTCGAGCACCGCAATCTCGGCGCCTATGGCTACGGCGCGAAGGGCTTCATCCTCTCGATGCTGGAGACCGCTTCGGAAGTCGCGGGCGACGCGCTCCCGCCGGCGACGGTCCGCGCCATCCTCGCGCTCGGCCGCGAGATGCTCGCCCACCCGATCGAGCCGCTCCCGGGCGTCAACGAAGCGCTTCCGGCATTGTCGGAGCGCGCGCCGCTCGTTCTCGTCACCAAGGGCGACCTCCACCACCAGGAAGCGAAGCTCGCCGCTTCGGGCTTCGGCGCCTGGTTCACCGGCGTCGAGATCGTGAGCGACAAGCAGCCGGAAACCTACACCCGCATCTTCGAGCGCTACGGCGCCGCGCCGCGCGACGCCGTCATGGCCGGCAACAGCGTCCGCTCGGACATCCTGCCCGCGCTCGCGGCGGGCGCGTGGGCGGCGCTCATCCCCTTCCACCTCGTCTGGTCCCACGAAGCCGCGGACGCGCCGGTCGGCCACGCGCGCTACCGCGAACTCGCCACGATCGCGGAGCTTGCCGCCTGGGTCGACGAGATCGGCTGAGGATCAGGGACTCACGCGGAGGCGCGGAGGCGCGGAGTCGCGGAGTCGGGGACGCGGAGACGCGGAGACGCGGAGGCGTGGAGACGTGGAGACGTGGAGGGCCGCTGGCTCTCTCTTGGTTTCCGAAAAGCAGCACAGCCGCCTTTGTCCCGCCGCCCCGGGACCCACCGGTGCGCCGCAAGTGCCGGCCGCTGCCCCTCCGCGTGGCCCAGCGACCAAAGACCTGTCTCAGGGCAGCGCGGACCCCGCCTTCACCGCAGCAAGCTCATTGCCGGCCGGATCGAGGAAGTGGAAACGCCGCCCGCCGGGAAAGGCGAAGATCGGCCGCACGATCCGCCCGCCGGCCCGCTCCACAGCCGCAAGCGCCGCTTCGAGATCCTCCACATCGATGACCGGCAGGGGCGCCGCGGTCGCTTCGGCGGCGTCCGCCTGCAGCCCGATGTCGGTGTCGCCGGTCAGCGTCGCGGCATAAGAGGGTCCGAATGCGGTGAGGCTCCAGCCGAACGCGCCTTCGTAGAAAGCACGGGCGGCGAGGATATCTGTCACGGGCAGTTCGACGTAGTTCAATCGCGCCATTGTGGGGGCTCCGCGTTGCTCCCTCCCCCTTGATGGGGGAGGGTTGGGGTGGGGGTGGACACGGAGGCCGGTGCGGCATCGACGACCTGTGCGACACCATCCGCATTGCCGAGTACATCATTGTTCCAGAAGCGAATTATACGACAGCCTTCGGCTTTGACGTGGCGCGTGCGCTGTGCATCGACTTTCTCGCTGTGCCGGCCTCCGTCTACCGCGATTACCAGCTTGTGCTTATGCGAGGCGAGGTCCGCGAAACAATGACGGATCGGCACTTGGCAGCGGACGTGCGCGTCTGGAAAACCGCGCCGCAGAATTTGCCACATGGCTTGCCCGGCCTTCGTTGTCCGACGTCGAAGCCACCTTGCCCGCTCGGTGCTGCCGATCGGTGGACGGTAACGAGTCATCAGCGTCTCCTCTGGCTCCACCCCCACCCCAATTCTCCCCCATCAAGGGGGAGGGGGTTTGCGCCGCGCCTTCACCTGCGCTCGTGCGTGCCAACTACATTCAGCGCCAGATCAATCCGCAATCGCACCGACCAATCAATAGCGCCGCAGCAGCCCGGCGAGTCTTCCCTGCACCTGGACCTGGTCGGGACGGTAGCGCTGGGGGTCGTAGCGGCGGTTGGCCGGGTCGAGGCGGATCATCGAGCCTTCGCGGCGGAAGGTCTTCAAGGTCGCTTCCTCATTGTCGATGAGGGCGACCACGATCTCGCCGTCGCGCGCGGCGTCGGTCTTGCGGATGAGGGCGAAATCCCCGTCGAGAATGCCTTCCTCGACCATCGAATCGCCGGCGACCTGGAGCGCATAATGCTCGCCCGGCCCCAGCAGGGCGGCGGGGACGGGGAGGGTGTCCGTCCCCTGCAGCGCCTCGATCGGCGTTCCGGCCGCGATCCGCCCGTGCAGCGGAAGCTCGACGATGTCGTTCGAATTCGCGGCGGGCGGCGGCGCAGGGGCCGCGGCCATTGCCGCCGCGCCCTTCACCTCGGGCATCTTCGTGATCTCGAGCGCGCGCGCCCGGTTGGGCAGGCGGCGGATGAATCCGCGCTCCTCGAGCGCCGAGATCAGGCGGTGGACTCCGCTCTTCGACTTGAGGTCGAGCGCGTCCTTCATCTCCTCGAACGACGGCGACACGCCGGTCTCGGCAAGCTTCTCGTTGATGTAGGTCAGCAGTTCATGTTGCTTGCGCGTGAGCATCTGGGGTCCCCCATTGGAACGGACGGGGAACGTGTAGGAAACGGCGCGGAACGTGTCAAGCGCCGTCGTCGCGGCGGAACAGGTCGCGGTTGATCGGTGCCCAGACGGCCGCGACCCCGGCGCCGGCGAGAGAGCAGATGAAGGCCTCGAAGAGCGCACTTTCGCCTGCGCCCCAGATCACGATCGGGATCGCCAGGCCCGCCGCGAAGCCGATTGCGACGAGCAGGGCCATGCTCGCTCCATAGTGCCAGCGCAGCCGGGCGACGAGATAGCCCGCAGGGATGCCGACGACGAGAATGCCGGCGCCGAAAAGGACGGCGGGGAGGACGAAGAAAAGGTAGAACACGTCCATGTCGGCGAAGCTCAGGCCGCTCGATACGACCAGGACGAGCGTCAGGAGGGTGCCGACCGGGAAGGTGGCGGCGGCGATGGGCGCCACGAACCGGCGCAAGACCAGGATCGGAATGCGCGCGAGGGACAGACGCGCCGATCGGACGGCGCCGCTCAAGCCGCCAGTGCCAGGAAGTTCGCGAGCAGTGCATGCCCGCACTCGCTCGCCACGCTCTCCGGGTGGAACTGGACG